>CAYJDG010000036.1:1488-15415 GCA_964368875.1 uncultured Pseudobdellovibrionaceae bacterium | reverse complement strand
AAATTTCTTATGATAAACAAGATGGCCGAACGGTTATTGGGTCTTGAGCAGAAAATTCTACTCAACAAGACTGATTACGATATGTTCCCAGTCGAGGAAGCGGATTTCTACCGCGCCACAGATCAGAAAGTCATGGGCGGGAAATCTCTGGTCGACGTTGACGTTGAGACTGTATCCACACCCTATGGTGAATTTAAATCCCATACGACTAAAGTGCCCATTTTCGACAAGGAAGGTCAGCCAGAAATCCTGCTCGCCATTTTCGAAGACGTGACTAAAAAATTTGCGGCAGTTGAAGAACTTCGCATTGCCAAAGAACAGGCCGAAAAGGCGAATATCGCAAAAAGCGACTTCCTGGCAAATATGAGCCACGAAATCAGAACGCCCATGAATGGCATTATCGGCCTGACCAGCCTTCTCATGGATACAAATCTCGATGATGACCAGAAAAATTCACTTCATGCAGTTTTAAGATCAGGCGAAACACTTCTGTTTCTTTTGAATGATATTTTGGATTTTTCAAAAATTGAAGCAGGCCAACTTACTCTTGACGAAGTGCCCTTCAATATCAATGAAAGCATGAAATACCTGCTGGAATTACTGTCACCGCTCGCCAGCAACAAAGGCCTCACGCTCAAATGTAATATTGCCCCCGACATTTATCCTTATGTGATCGGTGATAAGTTACGGATCAAGCAGATCATCACAAATCTTATCGGCAACGCGATCAAATTTACTGAAAAAGGCAGCGTTACGCTTCATGTTTCATCCATACAGAATGAGGACATGCCGAACCCAATCTATACATTTTCAATTGAAGATACCGGCATGGGTATGTCTCCGGAAATTCAGGCTCTTCTTTTCAAAAAATTCTCACAAGGCGATGCTTCGATGAGCCGTAAATTCGGCGGGACAGGGTTGGGATTGGCAATCTCCAAAAATCTGGCCGAACTTATGGGTGGGGAGATTACTGTCACGAGCGTCGTTGGCAAAGGGTCGACTTTCTCTTTCTCTCTACCGATACAAAAATCCGCGGTTAAGGTTACCAGATCCTACGATAACAGTGATGCCAGCAATATTTTTGGCTCCACTGAAAAATTTGCGAACTTCAGATTATTGATCGTTGATGATCACCCAATTAACCTGCTTTTTTCCAATAAAATTTTGAAAAAAATGGGTTTTACAGTTGTAGATGACGCGGTCGATGGGCTTGATGCGCTGGACAAAATTAATCACGCGCCAATTCCGTATGATTTAATTCTGATGGATTGTCAGATGCCAGAGATGGATGGATTTGAAACGACCCGCATGATCCGGGAAAAAGAGAAATCTAAAAACTTACCGCCCGTCCCTATTGTAGCCATGACGGCGAATGCCATGCAGGGTGATCGAGAGTTGTGCATGCAGGCAGGAATGAACGACTACCTCAGCAAACCTATCTCTCCAGAAAAACTTCATAGCGCTTTGGTTAAATGGCTGAATATCAAAGATACATCCAGAACGACTTCACTTGAAGATCATCATGACCTTCATTTGGTCAACATGCAGCATCTGGAGCTCTTTACTGAGGGCGATCATGCGCAAGAACGTATGATCGTAGAAGTCTTTCTTAAAGTAGCTAAAGACTCCCTGGAAAACATTGAATCTCACTTAAAGGCTGGGGGTGTAGATGAAACCTGGAGACATGCGACGCATAAACTTAAGGGTTCCTCAGCTCAAATTGGCGCTGAAAAGCTGGCGCAGCTTTGTTTAGAAGCTGAGCATGCTGACGATATTAGAATTCATGACAAAGAAATCTTCCTGGAGAAATTCCGTATTTATCTCAAAGAGATTGAAGAATTTTTCTTAAATAGAACCAAAGACATAACTTAATCGAAGGAATTACGGATGTCCCTTTCAAACCGCAATATTCGCACTGCCAACCATGTTCTGATTGTCGAAGACGATCCAGTCAACATGAAAATTTTATCCAAGTATCTACATGATAGCGGATATATTTTTGAAAAGGCCAATGACGGTGTCGAGGCATGGGAGATTATTCAGAAAAGTCCGATTCATTTCGATGTCATTATTTTGGATAGAATTATGCCGAATATGAATGGCTTGGAATTCACCAAAAAAATAAAAAGTGATGATAAATTTCACGGCATTCCCATCATAATGCAGACATCCGCGCGGTCGATGAACGAAGTCACAGAGGGTATAAAAGCCGGGATAAATTATTATCTGGCCAAGCCTTACACAAAAGAAAGACTGATTACATTGGTCAAAGCGGCCATACGTGACCGCAAAACATCAGCAGAATTCGAAGCGCGCCTTTTGCAGCAGAAGAACGCTTTTGGCACAATTGAAAAAGGTGAATTCAGTATACAAACCCCTGAGCAGGCAGGCGATATCGCCTTTATGCTGGGTAGTCTTTTTCCGCGTCCAGATCTGGCGGTTACCGGTATCTATGAACTTTTGCTAAATTCAATCGAACATGGAAATTTGAAAATTGGCCTAGAAGAAAAAGCCAAATTGCTCAAGAACTCTCTGCTTGAAAGTGAGATACAAAGAAGACTTGAACTTGAAGAGAATAAAACCAAACGGGTGACCATAAAACTGTCTCACTCTGCATCTGAGATCAATATTCACATCGGTGATGAAGGGGAAGGCTTTGACTGGAAGTCATATATGGACGCCGAGTTGCCCGCGAATGTCGGCAAAGGGATCGCCAAAGCCAAGCTTCTGAGTTTCGATAAAATTGAGTACTCAGAGCTTGGGAATGAAGTTGATATTATAAGCTTTTTTAAGTAGCGCTTATGAATTTTTGCAGTTGCTCACAAGCTGGATAGACTAAATATGAGCAAATATTGCGGTCCAACAAACAATATACCTAGCATTTTATCCTTATTTTAAGGTTAACGATCTAAGCTGGTGACTTGAATCCTAGGATTCTAACATTCTAGACAAGCCGCCATGCCCATCTTTTCTGTCAAAACCCTGCTCTCTTCGACCTGTCTTGGCGCCCTCTTGGTCGCCGGAGTGAGTTCTCTTGCCTTGGCTAACCCGCAGGATGGGGTTGTTACCGCAGGCAACGCGTCGATCACGACCAGCGGCACAAATCTTGATATTCACCAGAGCACCGACCGCGCGATCATTGACTGGCGCAGCTTCAATATTGGTCAGGGCGAAACTACAACGTTTCATCAACCGGGTAGCCGCTCGGTCACGCTAAACCGGGTCAACGCCTCCTCCCCGTCCTTCATCGACGGCACACTTAAGGCGAATGGCAATATCTTCATCGTCAACCAGAGCGGCGTTCTGTTCGGATCAAACAGCCATGTAGATGTCAGCGGCCTCGTTGCGACGTCCTCCGATATCAACAACGATAAATTCATTGCCGGAGATTTCCGCTTTGACCGTCCCGGCAAGTCCGATGCCACGGTCGAAAACCAGGGGCAAATCACGGCGGGTGAAGCGGGTCTCGTTGGCCTCGTAGCTCCGAATGTTAAGAACTCCGGCACGATCACAGCGCGAATGGGCCGCGTCCAGCTCGCTTCCGGGGATCAGGCAACCATCGATCTTTATGGCGACGGCTTGATTCAACTGGGTGTCAGCGACGAAGTTTCTTCGCAACTGGCTGAAAACACCGGACGCATTCAGGCTGATGGCGGCACGATTACGCTGACCGCGGCTGCAGGCTCTCAAATCGTCAACAGCCTGATTACGTCATCAGGCGAATTACGGGCCCCGAGCGTCGGCGTTCATAACGGACGCATTTTGATCAGTGCTGCGGGATCTAACGCCGTTGCTGGAAATATCAACAAAGGCAAGAAATCAGGCAGTAGCACCGTTCTCGTCTCTGGCGCTCTCGATGTCTCAGGACGCAAAACGGGAGAACGCGGCGGAAAACTGACCGTAACAGGCGACAACGTCGCCCTCCTCGCCGGAACTTATATCGATGCCTCGGGCTATCAGGGTTTAAGCAGTACAACTCTCGGCGGCAGTATCTCGGACGAGCGCATCGACGCTGCAGGCGGCGATATCCAGATTGGCGGCGATTATCTTGGTCAGGGCTCAACCCCGACAGCTCTCAATCTTTATGTCGACCAGAATGTTCTAGTTCTCAACGATTCACTTTATGAAGGCGATGCCGGACGTACGATTTTCTGGTCGGATAACAACACGAGTTTCTATGGCAATGTGTATGCCCGCGCGCTCGGTGGCCTTGGGATTAATCCCCTCACCTGGAACGCGCTTAGCAACCAAAGCCTTACACCCGATCAACAACGCAGCGGCATGGGCGGCTTCGTTGAAACCTCTGGCCACACTCATCTGGATGCAGGTGGATATGTCGACCTGACTTCCAGCAGCGGCAATCGCGGCACCTATTTTCTCGATCCGACCAACATCACCATTTACGGCAACGTCGATCCGACTTTTGTCAGCACAGACGGATCGATCAACCTGACCTCTGGCCTGCGTTACTGGTTGGATGGTACGGACCTTACGACCATCTATGACGCCGATGGTGATAACGCTGCCACCGGAACCGGCGGTGCAAATAACGGATTTTCAGGTGTAATTGCATCGTGGCGGGATAAAGCCAGCGGGTTGCTTGCCACCTCAACGGATAATGCGGCCCTGACGACACTCGGGGGCCTGAGCGGCGTACGCCTGACCAATGACAATTTTGCGGAAATCGACCAATTAGGAGGATCTGCAACGAATTTCAACATGTTCTCAGTCTCGCGTGAGAACGTTGCCTCAACCAATTTCGGTATCTCTTTCAATGGCACCGACACCTCGAGTGCCAGCCGCTTTTCCGCGCACCTGCCATGGAATGACGGCAATATCTACTTCGATCCGGGCAGTTGCTGTGGTACCGACCGCGCGACAACAGCCGGACCGGGTATTGGCGTACCGATGATTTTTAATGGCTGGAAAGATGCCGTAGCTGGCCGCAACGGCTTTCAAGTAAATGGCAATCAACTCTCTGCAGTGAGTCCAGGCATCACCGTTGCAAATACCGGGGGTGGCCTAAATCTTGGATTGGGCGCAACCGACCATACCATCGGCGAAGTCATCGCCTATAACCGAAAACTATCTGTCAACGAAACTGCTTTAATGGAACAATATCAATCGGTCAAATTCGGAATTGCCTTAACCCCGCCGGGTACAGGGGCCACCGAAATTGCCAAAGCGACTGCAGCTGATGGGTATTCGGCTTTCTCGGCACGCTATCTCGAACGCCTGTCGCAATCAGCCAACGTCTCGCTTCAGGCCAGTAATAATATCGATCTGGACCTCAAGGGCGACACACTCAATTTTACGACCGCCGGGCGCAGCCTCACCTTGACGGCGGGCAATCAGATCACCACATCCAGCGCCGGAACGATCACCACGAATAATGGGGCGATCTCCCTCACAGGTACAAACGGCATAGCGTTCAATCATAATTTCTCCCTGAACTCAAACGGTGGAGCCATTGGCATCAATAGCCCAACCGCGATTGGCGCAGGTGCGACCCTGACGTTGAACGACGGCGGCTCTAATAATACGATTGCCTCTGCTATCTCAGGTAATGGTTCTCTCACCAAAGCTGGCGCCGGCACGCTCACCCTTTCCGGTGCCAATACCTACGCGGGCGCGACAACTGTCAACGCAGGGGTAATAAACCTGAGCGGCAGCCTCGTAAACACACCTACTCTGACGATTGCTTCAGGCGCAGCGGTTAACCTCACCGGCACCGCCGCTTATAATAAGATACGCTTTGCTGGTGCGACCTGGACGATTGACGGGGCGCTCAACAATCAGATGACCACGGGAACAGTCGCGCAGACTTTCGCCCCGACGATCTATCTGAATGGTGGCGCGATTTCTGGCATGGGCGTGACTGCCGATGTATGGGGTGATTTCGCCAACAGCCAAAGCTCGACGATAAATGCCACAGGCGCCTCAAGTATCAGCGGGATCGTGCGCGGTCAAACACAACTGACGATAAATACGCCCTCTCTCACCGATACCGTCAATATTACTGGCATTCTCGGCAATCAGCTCAGCAGCGGCATGCTGGGTCTGACCAAATCAGGCAACGGTACGGTCACCCTCTCAGGTATCAATACGTATACTGGGCCGACCAACATCAATGCGGGAACGCTCACTTTAACGGGTGGCTGGAATGTGGGTGCTGGCACTGCAACCACATCGGTTGCGTCAGGAGCGTTATTTAACGGCACTGGCGTAATTACGGCGGGTATCTTTGACGATAATGGCCTAGGCACAGTAAGCCTGACAGGAAACAATCTGATCACTGCGCTGACAACATCGGGAACGATTGGTGACTTCACACTGAACAATGCCCAGTCATTCACTTCAGGCGCGATCACAACAGCAGCCGGTAAATCCGTCACTCTCTCCGCCTCTGGGGCCGGCAACAGCATCACAACGACAGGCGCAATTGCAACGGGCGCTGCAGGCAATATCTCCCTGACCGCGGATGATCTCGCTTTGGGCGGTAATCTCAGCGGTACCGGAACCCTGACCCTGCAACCAAGCAGCACCAACAGAATTATCCGCCTGAACACTGGTGGCGCGGACTTCAATCTGAGCTCTGCCGAACTCGCCCTTCTCACGGATGGCTGGAGCTTGATCAATATCGGAAACCTTGCCGGCAGCAACGATATGTTTGCAGGCAATTTGAGTTTTTCCGATCCGGTCGTCTTCCGTAACGCGTTCCGCCGGACGTTCAATAATCTGATCGCAACCGGAAATGGGTCGTTCTCGATTGCTGGTGGTGGCTGGACTGATCTCTATGGGAATGTCCTGACCGCAGGCGGGGCTTTCGATCTCTCTAATGGAGGCATAGGCTACCTGTATACGGGCGGCACCAATCAATCGATCGTTACCAACGGCGGGAATATTTCTCTTCATCAGATCAATCTGACGACAAGCGGCATCACTATGAACGCCGGGACTGGAACAGTTTCGGTTGCCAGCACGTCCGATGGTGGCAATGACATCACGGCGACAGGATCGACCATCACCCTCGGCGCTCTCGGCGGGGTAACCCCTGTCGGAAATGTCACTTTGACTGCTGTCAATTCGCTAACGCTTCCTGCAATAACGACTTCCGCCGGAAAAACCGTCGATGTCACTGTAACTGGTGCTGGCAATGCCCTGACCACAACTGGTGCCATAGCGACCGGAACAAACGGCAATATCTCACTGACCGCCGACCAAATGGCTTTGGGGGGTGCCTTGAGCGGAACTGGCACGCTCACACTGCAAACCCATTCGACCACCCGGCATTTCTTCATCAACTACGGCGTCGATGACGGCTCAATCCTGCATCTCGATACGACTGAGCTTAGCTACCTGACTGATGGCTGGAATCTGATCAATATTGGACGCACCGATACAGTGTTTAATAATTATCTGATCATGGGTAATACCGTTTGGAACGACTCGGTCAATTTCCGGATGTGGGACGACGTCGTGCGTGGCACTTTCCTCGCCACGACAGGCGTCGATGTCACGATGAGTGGCTCTTTAGGCTCGGAACTTCATGACGCCGTGACCCTTCAGGGCGGAAATCTGGTCGTGAACGGCAGCTATTTCGCGATGTTCGGTACAACCCACAGCATCACGACGAATGGCGGCGATGTCTCATTTGCAAATGCGGTTCTCTACGGCGATGTCCTCAGCACTGGCCTCGATATCACGACCAGTGGTGGGGATATTAACGTCGGCTCGATCAACAGCGCCTATCAGCCCGGCATTGATTACAATTTTGATGCGGGTTCAGGCGATATCTCGTTCAATGGGACAGCCAACACAGCAGCCAATTTAAATGCAACGGGAAATTCCATCAGCTTTAACGGAGCATGGGGTGGCGGAACTGCTTTAGGCGACGTCAATCTCACCTCGGTCAATTCTATCGCCCTTCCCACCATCAACGCATCCAGCGTATTCGTACAAACCACTGGCGCAAGCTCTGATATTACCTTGGGCGCAGGCCGTACGATCACCGCATCGGGTGCAGGTACAGCCGTTACGCTCGCCTCAGGACGCAATTTCATCAATGGCGCGCTTACCCCGTTTAATCTAAGCGGCGGCGGGCGTTTTCTGATTTACTCTGCTGATCCTGCGCTGAATACGCTTACTGGTTTGACCAGCAACTTTGACCGCTACAGCTGCACCTATGGCGGCTCCTGCTCTGCCATTCCGGGAACTGGCAATGGGTTCCTTTACAGCACGGCAGCTGCAATTCCTGTTCCGCCTGCTCCTCCTGGTTCCCCGCCTACGCCGCAACCTCTGCCTTCAACTTTTGAATTTATTTCGCAAAATCCGGTCCTTTCAATGACGCCCGGACCGCTGGATTTCTCAACCCGCAGCGTTGTCTTTCTGATCGGGGATGATACAGGCTCCGAAGGCCAAGGTAAAAAATCGGAAGACGATGAATTGGGAACTATTGTGTCAGAGAATAGCTCTGTTATATCCTCTAACGAAGTCGTCATCAGGGTTTCAAAACCTTTGGCTGACAGTCTAAAAATGCCTGTTCCTAAGACCTGGAATTAGAACATCCCATGACTAAAAAAATGAGCGATGGCGTGGTGCACAAGGCGCCCGCGGATTTTCGAAAGGCAATCCTCTCCATTGATGCTGTGCATGAGGCTTGGGAGGACATTACGCCTCTGGCCCGCAACGAATGGATTTGCTGGGTGACCTCAGCAAAAAAAGAGGAAACGAGAGCCCACCGCATCCAGAGGATGTGCGAGGATCTGCCGAATGGTAAACGCAGGCCCTGTTGCTGGCCCGGCTGCCCGCACCGCTAAACTAGATTCGCTTCCTCAACATAGGGACTCCATGTCCCGTTATCGTTCGGAGCCAACAGTGCGCCGGTTTCCACATTCATCGCCAGAGCTTTGATACCATATGGCTTGATAAAGCTCGCAGCGACAAACCGTGTTGTGAGCGTGGGTGCAACTTTTGGCGCATCACCCTGAAGCGGTGCCAAGGTTCCGCGCTCAAGCGTCACCCATTGCGATCCCCTGAACGCAGCCTTGCGGTCTGCGACCTGAATGAAGTATCCGGCAATACCGCTATGGACGACACTGCGCTCGACTTTGACCATGACAGAACTGCCGCTGTCCTGATGGAGCAAGGCGAGGCTATCAGGCGGGGCGACGATGATATGTCCTTCTGGCAGAGGATACGTGGCGATGCGGTTCTGCAATACCGCTTCCGCATCGGCGGGAACCATATCGCGGAAGGATTTGTGAAATAGTCTGGCCGCTCTGGAATAGCCCGGCTCCTTCGTGTCACTGATCTTGCCGCGAATTCTTTCAAGAATTTCATCAAGATTATGCTGCTTATGGGTCAGCAAGCCATGGGTTAGGCCAAGGCTGCCCGGCGTCGTGTCATAAAAATATACGAAACCTTCTCTGATTAAACCTTTATCGGGATGGCGCAGGATGCCTTCGCTTGCATAGGCCACATCATCGCGGTTGATGCGGAGCGCTTCACAGTATTCGTCGAGTATCTGGTCGCAGAGTCTGGCTCTGAATTCATCGCCAACATCCATGGTATCGCTGATCCTGAAATTTGGAATATAGAGCAATACTCCGGTCGTTGAAATTCTTGAGCGGCGGCGTGGGCCAAAATCTCGCTCTGTGTCAGATATATTCGCTGCGGCAAGCTCGAAATCGTCATAAAATCTATGCGGATAGGCCGCCCCATTCGGATCGATTTCAACGAAAGACATGACCGTTTCAACCGACTGACCACGCACGATCGCCATGAATGGTTTCGGATCGTGACCATCTGTGTTTTCAGGCTCCTGCCGGAAACTGCCCTTGACCAGGTTTTCAGGCTCGACCGTAATCCGGATATCTTTTTGAATATGATGCTTGGTGATATTTTGCCCACCATAGATGGACATGATGATCCGGTTTGAACGCCCCTCCATCTGCCAGCTGTCAACGCGGAAACGTTTGCCATGGTGCCGGACAATCGCGCCCGGCGCATATTCATGAATCGCCTGTTGCAGGCTGCAATCTCCCATGAACTCAGCTTCTTTAACTGGCCTGCCCTTTTTATGTTCGCAAAGTTTAAACGACGATCCGCTCATACGACGTACGGAGTGAAAATAATGAACGTTGGCGTTTTCCGGTGGAACCAATAGGCTCCGCTCCCCGGTCAGATGATCTTCCGGCTTGGTGGCGATTTCCTGCGCTTTGACAAAGCCACGCGGCCACTGAAACCCTTGCAGCGCGAGTGGATGCAAAGTGACCTTACTTTTTTTCAATTGCTTGATTTCATCCAGCAGGCACATTGCGTTGGCGATCTGAATGAATTCATTCTGCGGATAAAGGATCGGATCCTCAGCAGGTGTTTTATCGAGATAGTCTGACATGGATTGAATATCTTCTTTCAACCTGAACGCATCAGCCCGATCAACGACGATGAACAACCCTTCCTGATGCCGCCCGATACGGCCAACACGCTGAATCAAAGCCCGTTTAGAGGTGGGCATCCCGGCGTTGATCCCCCACGCGAAATCATAATCGATACCTGACTCCATGGCCGATGTCGCAATCACGACTTTGGCCGCACCGCTTCGGATCATGCCGTCAAGACGCGCTTGCTCGTCGGTCGTATGGCCTGCCTTCTGCGCCACTGCGACTTCCGCTCCACACAAGTCATTGATCAGACTCGTCATTTTTTCGACTTTTGAGCGTGAATCGAAGAAAACAATTCCCTGCCCTGCTTCCTCAGCCTTCAGTTGCAATCCAATAAACTGGGCAACGGCTTCGAACTGGCTATCAGGTTCGACGGCATAGTGCACCAGTGCGCGCTCCAGCTGCGGTGCGCCATTATCCTGTTCGCCGATGACAGTGGCGGTCCGGCCAGTCAGGGTTTTGAAAAACTCCTGCGCGTTCGGCAAGGTCGCGCTTGCACCAATATAGCGGTGCGCCGAGAAGTTTTTCCCGGATAAGGCCCGCTGTATGTACTCAAGACGCTGCAGCAGGAACATCATATTAGTGCCGAATGCGCCATTGAGCGTGTCAAGCTCATCAATAATGGTCATCTTCCGGTTTGAAACGAATTTCTGAATCTCAGGTCGGGCGAGATTGCTCATCACCCAGGCATGGAATACATCCGGTGTAGCCAGCAAAATACGGCTGCGCTCAATCAGTTTGGTGCGGTCCATCGTCGGGACACGACCATCCAGCCTGCCGATACAGTCTTTGGGCAGCCCGATCTCGACGGCCATCTGCATCCAGCGTTTATATTGATCCATGCCAAGATTTTTTAATGGATAGAAAACCAGCACCCGGGCATCAGGGTCATTCAGGATGGTATGAAACGCCTCGGCGGTGAAGCTGCGGCTTTTGCCGGAATTGGTGCGGGTGGTAATGACAACATCCTGTCCGGCACCCAGCGCCTGCGCGGCCAGAGACTGATGCTGATATACACCTTCGGCGCTGGCAGAGTGCGCGCGCAGAAATTTGCCGACGCCGTTCCCATCGTAGCGTTCCGGGAATGGCAAAATGCGCATAGCGGTTGCAGGAGTTGTGATGACCTCAGCGATGTGCCCAAGATGCGCAACATCCCGCAGAGCCTGCAATTTTTGCGTTAGTTTTTCGCTGGCCATAGACCACCCTCGTGTTTTTCATATTTTATGCGGGTCTATGTATAGCTATTATGTAATTTTTTCAATCTTTCTCGCTCTTATGTAGCGTTTCCATGGCTAATCCATTCTAATAGCTCATGTTTTTACAATTTTTCGGGATTCACTACCAAGATGATCCAGACTGTTATTTTAATAAATTCGCCTTCTGGTACAGTTCGAGGGCTTCGTAGAAACCTTTTTAAAATTGAACTTTCAAATGATCCAGGGACTAAGTCACATAACGCTGGTTGTGAGTGATCTGGATAAAACCGCGCACCTTTTCAAAGAGGTATTGGGCGGTAAAGAAATTTACGACAGCACCGCTAAAAATTTCTCGCTCTCGAAAGAGAAATTTTTTGATGTTGGCGGTGTATGGGTCGTCATCATGCAAGGGCCATCCCTCACCGAGAAAACCTATAACCATATTGCATTCAAGATTGATGAAGCTGGTCTAACCATGGCCGAAACAGCAATTAAAAATCTGGGCCTGGAAATAAAAGCGCCCCGTCCCCGCATCTATGGCGAAGGGCACTCGCTATACTTTTATGACTACGACAATCATCTTCTGGAATTGCATACAGGTACATTAGAAGAGCGGCTAAGGCATTATAAACTGACAGCCCCTGAGGAATAGGTTAGGGTGGGGATGCAGTAATCTGGAATATTCCTTCATGAGCCGTCTCCACACCCATTCTGAAAATCACCTCGTCAAACGGATTGGCTGGCTGCGCGCCGCCGTTCTCGGAGCGAATGACGGGATTGTTTCGACATCCAGCCTTATGGTCGGTGTTGCGTCGGCCTCCGGTACGCATTCCGACACTATGATCGCAGGTATCGCAGGGATCGTCGCCGGGGCGATGTCCATGGCAGCCGGAGAATATGTCTCTGTCAGTTCACAATCGGATACTGAACAATCGGATCTGAACCGGGAACGAAGCGAACTTGCAACCGACCCGGAGGCGGAACTGACTGAACTTGCCAATATTTACGTTGGACGCGGCATTGAACCGGAGCTGGCACGTGAAGTGGCACGCCAGTTGATGAAAAAAGATGCTCTTGGGGCGCATGCTCGTGATGAACTCGGCATTTCAGAAATCACTACGGCCCGGCCGATACAGGCAGCTTTTACATCTGCAGCTACATTTACTGTCGGAGCTCTACTACCGCTCCTCACCGCCCTGATCAGCCCGCAAAATTACCTGATCCCCGCGGTCGCAATTGCCTCGCTCCTCTTTCTGGCCTTGCTCGGCGCGATTGGCGCACATGCAGGTGGTGCAAATATACTGAAAGCAACCGCACGCGTGACCTTCTGGGGCGCGCTCGCGATTGCCCTTACAGCAGGCATCGGTCATATTTTCGGCACAACCCTTTAGGACATTCTCATGCAAGAGCTCAAAATAGATCAGGAAACCATGGGCAAACTCGCCAAGGCGCTAACCTTTATCCTGAAAGCAGATGATCCGACAGTGCTCGCGCTTAAAGCCGCAGCCGAGAGCGGGTCGGCTGCGGATGTAAAAAAAGCGCGGACATTATTTCTGAAACTTAAGTCTGGTGATCGTCAGGCCGCCCTGACGATGCTGTCTTAGGTTATACCGTGATGATGCTCGTCGGTGTCAGGTCACTGAGGGACGTATCGAGCAAGGTCGTAATCGTCGCGGCGCTATAAGTTGCTTTTGCCGCTCCGTCACGGTCAAACCCAACCACTACGTTACTGCCCTGCTCCGTAAGCGTCAGGTATCCAGCAGCGAGAGCTGCAGCGGCACTGACCGCACCCAGACCATTCGAAGCAAATAAAGCCGTCAGATCAAGAACATCCTGCTCACCGACCAGCGCATTAAAGTCAGTGATCGTGTCGGCTCCATCAGTGCGGGTTGAAATAGCAAACACGTCGTTTCCTGCACCGCCGCTCAGTTTATCGAGCCCAGCCCCGCCATTCAGGCGGTCGCTGCCCCCGCCACCATTGAGGATATCGTTCCCTGCCATCCCGAGAAGGATATCATTGCCGTCACCGCCATAAAGTTTGTCGATGCCGCTGCTGCCGGTCATTTGCTCATTGCCAAGACCGCCATGCAATTCACCGTTAAACTTGCTGGTGGTTTCAATTTTGTAGGATTGCCCGGCAGTACTAACCAGATCAACCAGCAAGTTTTCCGCAAACGCGACGACCTGCGTCGGCGTCATATTGCTGATATCGAGATCAAGGTTGAGGCCCGCACCAACGCCTTTAAATTCGAGGCGGCTTTCAAAAATTCCGCCAATCGCAGAGAA
>CAYJDG010000036.1:0-1388 GCA_964368875.1 uncultured Pseudobdellovibrionaceae bacterium | reverse complement strand
CTGATCCCTGCCGCACCGCTGATGATCGTGAACTTGGATGAATCCGCCCCAAGCGCCATGGCGCTGCCGATTTTGAGTTGCACCGCGCCAGTTGCCGCCGAGACATCAAGAACATCAATGCCAAGAAGAACATAATTCGCAGAGTTGAAATTCCAGTTGCCGCCGACGAGTTTAAGGGTGTCAGCGCCAAGACCCATGATAATCGAGTCGAGAGGGTTGAGCGTTACCGACGACGTGACAATCGTGTCGTTCTTGCTGGTCGTTACAATCACATCCAGCCCTGCCGTCGTATTGACAGGAAACGCGTAAGCCGGAGCTTCAAAAACGAAATTCGCCGCCGTAAACGCCAGTACCGTCGTATTGGTAAACGTCAATGTATCGCCACCATCAAGGGCAAGGACAACATTGGCTCCTACCTGCGTCAGGCGTAAATCGGCAAAGCTGCCGTATTGATAAAAACCACTTAAAACCAGCGTATCGCCTGTCAAACCACCAACGAAATCTGTGATGGTGTCTTTACCCTGACCAGCCGCGACGCGGAACTTATCTTGCCCGCCGCCGCCTGTCATCACGTCATCACCCTTGCCGCCACTCAGGGCATCATTGCCAAGGCCGCCAAGCATTACGTCATTGGCAGCACCGCCGACGATCGTGTCATTGCCCTTGCCGCCCGTCACAACCCCGCTGCCCAGATCCGACAGAACCACCCGGCTACCCAGATCAGTCAGCTGCACTGCCCCAGTACCTTCAAGGATCACATCATGATCGGATGACACCAATGTGGTTTCCAGTTTTGTGATCGCGCCTGCACCATACCGTAACAGCAGATCACCAGTATCGCTCTGCGCGACCGTGCGGTCATCGAGTGTGACTTTTTCGTAAGGTGAAACTGTGAAATCAAACACCTCAACGCCCGTGACATTCACCAGAGCCACTGGCGTCATCGTAAATCCATTGGAAATAATTTTCAGGGTATCAGTGCCAGTACCAAGGTGAAGAACATCGAGCGCTGTCAGGCCGGAATAATAGGTTGTAACCGTATCATTGCCATCACCCGTCAAAATGTAATCGGTCAGACTGGATAGAGTAATCGAATAACCTGTCTGCGGTGCGGCTGGCGCCGAGAATGAAAAATTATCAGCCGTCAAAGCTCCAAGCGAAACATTTTTAAGAAGAATGGTATCGGAATAAAGAAGATAAGCACCCATGGTGATCTTAACATCACTGCCCTGCTGTACCATATTCAGGCCGCTTAAATCCGTCAGCCCTGCATAACCGCTCAACCAAAGGGTATCGCCCATGGCGCCTGCGGTAAAATCGGTCAGCGTGTCATTACCATCTCCCGCCCCGTGCTGGAACATGTCCCGGCCTGCCTTACCCGCAAGCGT
>CAYJDG010000035.1:0-22922 GCA_964368875.1 uncultured Pseudobdellovibrionaceae bacterium | reverse complement strand
GCATTTAAATTTATTGATAACCGCCCTGCCGCTGGCGTCTTGTGAAATACCGCACCAGCAAATGAGACAGGATCAGCGCGTTGCTGAAGCTATGTGCATTGTTGCGTAACGATGTCTTATAGGATTTGATGCGCTTCATCAGGAAACCTTCCTCTCGAAAGGCTGATAGCTACGCGGCAGCACTTGAAACCGCTCGGCAAAACCCATCATCTCTGCATAGGTGATGATTTCAGGTCCCAGTTTGGCACCCTTCACCTCTTCGATAAAGATGGTGTTCATATAACGATCCGGCCCTTGCAGGTTTCTGGCACAGCTGTCGAAGACCACCAGCGCCCGCTCGAAACCGCGACACTGTGTAACTTCCTGCACTTCATCCTTAAAAGAAAAATAAAGTGGTGCACGTCCCAGTTGACCTTCAGCGCTCAGACGTAGCATCGAGGTGATCCGCTCGCGCATGGTTTCGCGGTTCATCAATGTCGGTGAGTCTTCAGTGATGAACACCTCATGTCCCGCTGCGCTCGCAAGGCTCAGATATTTAAACAGCGGCCAGAACATCTGCTCGTTTTGCAACAGCACGCCCGACCAGCGGGCTACGACCAGCTGGGGTTTGGTGAACGCGACTGAGTCCACTGCCTCTGCGAATTGGGGAATAGTGCTTTGCATCAAGGATTCTTAGCCGTAGAAGGACGCTCCTAGAGGGCTCATACCGTAATGACGCTCTGCGGGCGGTTCTTCCGCCGTGTGATTACCAAGTCCGCCACTTTTTTGTCTGGCTTCCAAAGTGCAGGTGTAGCCTTCCGCAACATCACGGACAGCAATCCGAAAATTTACCCATAAAGGGTGTTGCTCAGGGGGAATCGTTGATTGGCTCATAGTCACATCCTCAAACTTACTTTCTTGATTATGACTATCTTTAACCATATGAATTTCGGGCTTTCAACAAATTAGTGCCTATACAGCAGTTTTGGTAATTTTATTACCTGTTGTGAGTGGTTTCTAGGTTTCTCTGGCGTCTTCTGGCGGCCCCATCCTATCGTTCTATCTCAATAAAGTAATTTTTAGGTGATTCCCCATGAAGCAGTACCACGACCTGATGCGCCACGTGCTCGAACACGGCGTAAAAAAAGAAGACCGTACCGGCACCGGGACGCTCAGTGTCTTTGGTCACCAGATGCGCTTCAATCTCGCCGACGGCTTTCCGCTCCTGACCACCAAGAAGCTGCACACCAAATCGATCATCCATGAGCTGCTCTGGTTCCTGCAGGGGAATACCAATATTGCTTACCTGAAAGAGAATGGCGTTTCGATCTGGGATGAGTGGGCAGATGAACACGGCAATCTCGGCCCGGTCTATGGCTATCAATGGCGCAACTGGCCGACCCCAGACGGGCATCATATCGACCAGATCGCTAATCTCATTCACATGATCAAAACCAACCCCGACTCACGCCGCCTGATTGTCAGTGCGTGGAACGTCGCCGATGTTGGGAAGATGGCCCTGCCGCCCTGCCATTGCCTGTTCCAATTCTATGTCGCCAACGGCAAACTGTCCTGCCAACTGTATCAGCGCAGCGCCGATATCTTCCTCGGTGTGCCATTCAATATAGCGTCTTATGCTCTGCTGACGCTGATGATAGCGCAGGTGTGCAGCCTCCAGCCGGGCGATTTCGTCCACACGCTTGGCGACGCGCATCTCTATACCAACCATATCGAACAGGCGAAACTGCAGCTGAGCCGCGACGAGCGCCCTCTGCCCGACCTGCATCTCAATCCGCATGTCACCAATCTGTTCGATTTCAAATTTGAAGATTTCGAAGTGCTTGGCTACGATCCGCACCCTGGCATCAAAGCGCCGATTGCGGTTTAATCTGCCGCTTCGGCAAGGATCGCTGACGCAATCGACGGATCGGCTTTGACGTTGATCGTGCGCTGCGGAAACGGAATCTCGATCCCGGCGGTATCAAAGGCCATTTTCATGCGGCGATTGAATTCCCGCCCGACCCGCCATTGACGCAGCGGTGCCGTTTTGATCCGCGCCTTGATGATGATCGCGCTGTCGGCGAATTTATCGACCCCGAAGATTTCGATTGGTTCAAGGATCATAAACGAGAAAATATCGTCCTTGCGCAAATCTTCATCGACTGCCCGCAAGGTCTCGATGACATGATCAATCGATTGATTATAGGCAACGCCAATATCCAGCACATAATAACTGAAATCCTTGGTCAGATTCTGGATAACCTTGATTTCGCTATAAGGGATCGTAAAAACCGTGCCGGACACGTCGCGGAGCTGAATTTTGCGGAGCGTGATCTGCTCGACCGTGCCGCTGAATCCGGCGATATTGACGACATCACCGACCCGCACGAGATCTTCGAGCACGATGGTGAACCCACTCAGATAATCCTTAACGATAGACTGCGCGCCGAAACCAACCGCAACACCGATCACACCAGCGCCAGCCAGCAATGGCGTGACATTGATGCCGAACTCAGACAACAGCACAAGCCCGAACAAACCGCCGAAGATCATAAAGAAGATATTGCGGATGATCGGCAGGAGCGTTTTAGAGCGCGTGTTATTGGCGTTGTCCGCTTTATGGAGCACATAAATAAGATAAAGATTGATCGCCTCCCATAAAATAGCGGCCAGGAAAATCACCAGAGTGATCGTTAGCGTGCTGGAAAGAACCGACCGCACGCTCTCACTTTCAAAGAACTGGTCAACGGCCTTGACGCCCCAGATGATGGCGAGGGTATAAAGCCCCACTGCAAAGATAAGCCCCTCCGAAATCCAGTGAATCAATCGCACATACCAACGCAACCGCGTCACGCTCGCCGTAAAGAACGCAGAAATACGGTCACTTAACGTCGTAAGTTTGCGGTTAAGGCGGTCTTCCCCGAGTGAAAGCAGCAGTCCAACAATCAATACGATGACTGACCCAAGCACCTGATTGACTAACGAGCCTGACAGATTATGCCGCGCCAGAAACCCCTCATAATGATCGACCTGATCGGAAATAAAGCCGCGCACACCAATCTGCTCAGTCAACGGCAGTGACCCGAGCGCTGGGTCTTCTTCCTTTTTCTGCTCATCAAGCATAAGTTTAAGGTTGCTCAAAAACTCAGTACGCGCCGTTTCGCTCTCGAGCGTCTCAATCAGCTGTTTGACTTCCTCTTTATTGACGCTTGGCGCAGGCGGCTCAGCCACAGGAGCCGCTTTCTCAGCAGCCATGGCGGGTGCAGATAGAATCAACAAAACCACAAGGGATAAAAGGTATTTCATGAAAGCCAATATAAAGATGACTGCTTGATCATCAACCTCTAATCCCGCAATCTTGCCATAATTTTCGCGGAACTTTTTGAGCATATGGACATACAGCGTGTGTCTCATTAGGCTTCAAGGATGAGCACCGTACCGAAATCCCCCCTCTCCCTGATTGTCGCCATGGCCCGCAACCGCGTTATCGGTGTCGAGAATGAATTGCCGTGGAATATCCCTGCTGACCTGCGCCGATTTAAAACCCTCACGGTAGGCAAGCCGGTCATTATGGGTCGCAAGACCTTCCAATCGATCGAAGCGCGACTTAAGCGGCCTCTGCCCGAGCGTCCGAACATCGTCATCAGCGGCAATGGCTATTCTTATCCGGGCGTGGATGTTTATCCCGATCTTGAAACTGCGCTCGAAGAAGCAGGCTACGAATTCCCAGGCCATGAAATCATGATCATCGGCGGTGCCAGTATTTATGAACAGGCGCTGCCTCTCGTGAACAAAATGTATCTGACACTGATCGATCAGGATTATCGCGGCGACGCTAAATTTCCGGAGTATGATGCGGCTGACTGGAAAGAAACCGAGCGCGAAAACTTTCCCGGCGAACCCGGCTTCAGCTTCGTGACGCTCACGCGCAAAGCTTAACCTTCGATTACAATACGCGGTGCCGCGCGCCCGGCAGTTTCAAGCTGCTCAATCATTTTTTCAGTAACCGTGCGGAACGCCTGCGCCTGATGGCTGTCCGGCAACGCCACCATCACAGGTGTCCCCGCGTCCGAGAAATGGCGTATATCGGCATGCAAAGGAATTTCACCAAGGAACGGGCATTCTGCCTTCGCCGCTTCAGCCTGCGCGCCGCCATGGCCGAAAATATCGGCGCGGTGTCCGCACTCCGGACAACAATAATAGGACATATTTTCAACCATCCCGAGCACAGGCACGGCAACCTTGCGGAACATTTCCAGTCCCTTACGTGCATCGATTAGCGCAATATCCTGTGGCGTTGAAACGATCACCGCGCCCGCAAGCGTCACTTTCTGCGCCAGTGTCAACTGCGCGTCACCCGTCCCCGGCGGCATATCGATGATCAGAAAATCGAGCGGTCCCCACGTTACATCACGCAACATCTGCAACAGCGCCGACTGGATCATCGGCCCGCGCCAGATCATTGGCGTTTCGGGATCGACCATAAATCCCATCGACATGACCTTAAGACCGTGGGCCGTGAGCGGCTGAAGCTTACCATCTTTTTGTTCAGGCTTCTCTCCGGCAATCCCCATCAGGCGCGGCACCGAGGGTCCGTAAATATCCGCATCGAGCAAGCCGACTTTTTTTCCGCTTTGCGCGAGAGCGATAGCAAGGTTGGCCGCAACGGTAGACTTACCCACGCCGCCCTTACCGGAAGCAACCGCAATAATTTTTTCAACACCCGGCACATCGAGGCGCGCAGCTTTCGGCGCTGCGGCTTTGCGCTCTGCCGTCATCACAACAGTTACCTGCGTCACGCCTTTCACTGCTGCCGCAGCTTTCTCAACACTCTGGCGCAGACTTTCATTATGTTCAGGATTTGAGGGATCAATCTCGAGCGTGACCAGTGCCTGTGCCTCGTCGTTGATATGCACCATGCCAAGCAGCGACGAATCGACGATGCCGGTCAGGGCGGATCTGATCGCATCGGGGGTCGGCAGGATCGGCGGGCGGCGGTTGAATAACATAAAGCGTGTCCGGTTTCGGTTGTTTTTAGCCCGAAATTAGCTATTGTCTATACAATTAAGTCATAGTGAAGGAGACACTGGATGTCCTGGCAGGATAACGATGGTCAAGGCGGCGGAGACGGTAAAAAAGACAAAGGTCGTCGCAATCCGTGGGGACAACCCGAAAACCGCCCCAATTCTCCATGGGGCAGCAACCGCCCGGGTCAGGACAGCGGTCCGCCCGATCTCGATGAATTCATTCGCAAGGCCAAAGCCAATTTTAATAATGCCATGCCCGGTGGCGGCAGCCCGGTCAAGCTGATAGCCCTTGGCGGTCTCGCCGTCGTGCTGCTCTGGCTCGCCAGCGGCTTTTATTTTGTTCAACCCGATGAAAACGGCGTAGTTTTGACGCTGGGTAAATACACCAGAACCGATGAACAGCCCGGTCTTAAATACCGTATGCCATGGCCGATCCAGTCGACCACGATTGTTCCGGTCACCTCGGAACGCCGTATCCAGATCGGCTATCGCGACGCAACGTCCCAGATTCGCGTTGGCAGCAGTCAGGATACGACTGATGAAAGCCTGATGCTGACTGGCGACGAAAACATCGTCGATATCGATTTTGTCGTCCTGTGGCGTATCGGCAATGCCAAGGACTACCTCTTTTCGATCCGCAACACCGAAGACACGATCAAACTGGTCGCCGAAAGCGCCATGCGTGAAATCATCGGTCAGACCAAGATCCAGTCCGCCCTGACCGAGGCCCGCGGCCAGATTCAGGACGATACACGCAAGCTGATGCAGTCGATCCTCGACGAATATAAGGCTGGCGTCATCGTGAATAACGTCCAGCTGCAAAAAGTCGACCCTCCGACCGATGTGGTTGATGCATTTAACGATGTACAACGCGCTCGTCAGGAAAAAGAGAAGCTGCGTAACGAAGCCGAAGCGTATCGGAATGATATTATTCCCCGTGCTAAAGGTGAATCTGAAAAATTGCGCCAGCAGGCTCTCGGCTACCAGCAGGAAGTCGTTAACCGCGCTAAGGGCGATGCAGACCGCTTTACCAAGGTATACGAAGCGTACCGGAATGCTGAGGACGTGACTGCAGAACGTATGTATCTGGAAACGATGGAACAGGTGCTCCAAAATTCCAAAATCATTTTCATGGATTCCGGTAAAGGCGGCAATGTCTTGCCATATCTGCCCCTCAACGAATTACAAAGAACTCCGAAAGATACATCTCAGACCAATCCTTTGAGCGAAGGCCTGTCCCAACCCGACAGCTCCGTCCAAGCAAGATAACCTGAAAGAAACCGTCATGACAGATACTACGAAAATTGCCCTGCTGATTTCCGCCGTGGTTGCGCTTATCCTGATTACCAGTTCCGCGTTCATCGTCAGCGAAACTGAACAGGTGCTGGTCCTGCGCTTTGGTAACCCGAAGGAAGAGATCAACACCCCCGGCCTTCATTTCAAATTATCGATTGTCGACAACATCAAGGTGTATGAAAAACGCATCCTGAACGTCGACCCGCCCGCTGAAGAGGTGCTGCTGGCTGACCAGAAGCGTCTGGTCGTCGACACCTTCGCCCGCTACCGGATCGTCAATATGCTGATGTTCTTCCAGACTTTGGGTACGGAATCGGCTGCGGAACAGCGCCTTTACACCATCATCAACTCTGCCGCCCGTTCAAGCCTTGGCCGTGCGCCATTATCTGAAATCCTCTCCTCCAAACGAAATGTTCTGATGAAAAACATTCTGAAAAGCGTCAATGCTGAGACCCAGCGTATGGGCATTCAGGTTGTAGACGTACGCATCGTGCGCGCCGATCTGCCGGATCAGGTCACCCAGTCGACCTTTGCCCGGATGCGCTCGGAACGTGAACGCGAAGCTCGCGAAGCCCGTGCCGAAGGCGCCCAGGCCGCGACCGAAATCAAATCTCTGGCTGAAAAAGACCGTAGCGTGATCATCGCCGAAGCCAAACGTGACGCCCAGATCCTGCGCGGTCAGGGTGATAACGAAGCAATTACCATCTATTCCAAGGCCTTCAATCAGGATCCGAAATTTTACGCCTTCTATCGCTCGCTTGAGGCTTATAGAAATTCACTGGCCGACCCGGAAACCACTATGGTATTGTCTCCTGATAGTGCTTTTTTTAAATATTTGAAGGGTGCCTCACCCTCGCAATAGTCGGATTTTAAGATGTCAGAACCCCGCGTCCCCGATATCACCATGACCCCCGTCCCGGTTGAGTCCAGCAACTTGGGGCCGATCGTACTCGGGTGCCTCGCCTTTTTTATCCTGGCGCAGGGGATCGTCTACATCATCCGCCCCGAAATGACTGGTCGCAGCGTCACCGCCGGGAAGAAGAAAATCCGCATCGTCGGGAGCACGATTATAGGATTTTCCCTGATTATCTTCTATCTCGCCTACTCCATGGCAAATTAACCGACACTAGTTGACCATATGCGTGTTCACACATAGGTTATTCCCAGCTTCGGCCGGGATGGCCGATCCTGTCTATTTTCATGGAGATTTATATGCGTCGTCCTTATCTAGCGGCGGTCGCTCTGACCGCTCTTTTTGCTGTGTCACCTGTTCTCTACGATCAGGCGCAAGCCGAATTGTTTGGCAAAAAAGACCCAGCGCCGGCGGTCCAGATGGTTCCGCTCAGCTTCGCTGAATTGTCCGAAAAACTTTTGCCTTCGGTCGTGAACATTTCCTCCACGCAGAAAGCTGCGCCGGCTGAAGATATGCCCGAGCTTCCGGAATTCCCGCCCGGCTCGCCGTTCGAAGATTTCTTTAAAGAGTTTCAGGATAAACGTGGCGGTGATGGTGACGGCGGCGAAGCCCAGCCAGTCGCGTCGCTTGGATCCGGTTTTGTTATCGATGCTGCCAAAGGGTACATCGTCACCAACAACCATGTCATCAAAGATGCCGACGAAGTGCGCGTGACCTTCCACGATGATACGTCGCTCGAAGCGAAGATCATCGGCAAGGATGAGAAAACCGATCTCGCCCTGCTTCAGGTCAAACCGGATAAACCACTTGTCGGCGTGTCGTTCGGCAACAGTGATGAAATGCGCGTCGGTGACTGGATTCTCGCCATTGGCAACCCGTTTGGTCTCGGTGGCACTGTCACCCAAGGGATTATCTCGGCCCGCCAGCGCGACATCAATGCTGGTCCGTACGATGATTTCATCCAGACCGATGCGTCGATCAACCGTGGTAACTCCGGTGGCCCGATGTTCAACCTCAAAGGTGAAGTCATAGGCATCAACACCGCGATCTTCTCGCCATCAGGCGGCTCGGTCGGGATTGGCTTTGCGATCCCATCGAACCTTGCTAAGCCGATTGTCGATCAGCTTCTCCAATATGGTCGTACACGCCGCGGCTGGCTTGGTGTGCGCATTCAGACTGTCACGCCTGAGATCGCAGAAAGCCTTGGTCTAAAAGATGTGCAAGGTGCACTGATCGCCAGCATTACGGCAGAGGGTCCGGCTGAACAGGCCAAGCTCGAACCGGGCGATATTATCCTTGAGTTCAATGGCCAGAAACTCAACGCCATGCGCCAGTTACCGCGCCTTGTTGCTGAAACGCCGATTGGCACAAAAGCTGACGTGCTCTATTGGCGCAATGGCAAAACCGATACGACCAAGGTCGAAGTCGGTGAGCTGGAGAAAGCTGAGAAGGACGGCCTGATCGACACGGGTGAAGTCACCAAAGAGATCAAACCCGGTCAGGGCACGGAAGTGCCGTCTGTCGGTGTGACCGTCGCCAGCCTGTCCCCGTCTCTGCGCGAAAGCTATGAGATCCCGGATAATGCCAAAGGCGTGGTTGTAACAGCCGTCAAATCCGGCAGCGAGTCAGCTGAAAAAGGCATGATCGTTGGTGATGTGATCGTCGAGATCAATCAACAAGCCGTTGAAGATGCAGCCTCCGCCAAAGCTCTCCTTGATGAGGCTCAGAAATCCGGCAAGGCCTCGGTCTTGTTATTGGTCGATCATCAGGGCAAAGGCGACGTCCGCTTTGTAGCCCTGCGCTTTAAAAAGTAAGCCGGCCTATTTATAAGGTTCAACCGAAGCCCCGTCCTTGGTCGGGGCTTCGGTCTTTTTGAACCAGCGGTTCTTGTCAGGGCGGTATTCCAGGCGGTAGCGGTCGAACGATTCGAAACAGGTTTTAGGCAGCTTCATATAAATCGGCTCGAACACCATGAACTTGCGGGCAATCGGGTTCTTGGTCCATGCCTTGATCTGCTCAGGCGTCATGCCATCGAGCGTCTTGGTCTCACCGTCGATGATGTAAGTCACCTTCAGGTCCGGGTGACGCGACATGAAATCCTCGAATGCATACCGTGCCATCTGCACGTCGGGAGCTGGATAATTGATCAGTGGATTGTTGAGGTCGGAAACACTCACGATCTCAACGCTGTGGTTCAGATTATCGAACCATGGGATTTGCTTTTGGAAAATAAGATGGTTTGAGACGCCGTTTTCAACATGCAGATTTGAGAACATGGCGATGGCCTGGGACGATTTCAAGCCGATATAGGGGCTAAAACAACTCAGGAAAAAAAGTCCTGTGACCCCCAGATAAAGTCCGCGCTGGATTCGTCCTGTTCGTGTCGGCGGCGTACCGAGCGTATTGCTCGATGACTTACCTTTGCCGGGATAATCGTAAATCAGGATAACCAGACTGAGCAGTACGCCGAGTGGGAGCCACAGCACGATGCTCCGCGCCGGATCAAGTTCGTCGGCGGCGACCTTTGAATAGATGGCGAACATCACCGCTGCGTAAAGCAGCACGCCCATGCGCAAGGACTGAAATGCCGGAGCGCGGAAGGCCTGCCACCACAACGAGCCTTTGAGGCGCGCCAGCATGCTGCCATCGAGAAACAGCATGTGCAGCGCAGTGCAAAAGAGGGTGAAGGGGATGTAGTTGCGATAGGCGCTGAGTGCGATCAGGAAATGAAATAACACACCAGCGCAGACAGCCCAATAGCGCGTGCGCGGCACCAATAAGAGGATGAGAATGATTGTTTCGGCAATGAGCGCCCCGTAAGAAGCAATATAAAGAGCCGAGCGTTCGATCTGTGTGTCCGGGCCGAAGAAAATGAAAAAACTAACCAGCGCTGAGGCGCAGCTCGAATCCGGATTGAGAAAATCCGTATTGATTTTGTGAAACACGCCAAAGAAATACATTGTGATCAAGAGCACGCGCCCAGCTGGAGCGATGATCGAAAATATTTCCTGCGCGTCGTCCGGCCAGCCGCGCTTCTGTACCGCTTGAATACAAACGGCGATCAGAATTATCGCGGAGAAAATAAAACTCATAATCGTGTGATTGGATCCGGTCGGCATGCCCATCCAGTGCTCAAAGAGCAAGGCGGCAGAGAGGGCTGCCAAGAATAGCGGCACAGCCGGACGGAAAAGTACCAAGCTCGCGCATACTAGGATCGGCAAGCGCACTGCCAGTTCATTGGACTGGTCGTAGTGCATATGAAAGAGGCTGTAAAAGGCAAAGACAACCGAGAAAATCGTCAGCGGGTCATACGAGACGCGCAGAGTCGAAAACTTATTGAGGAGAGAGCTGATCATATTGAACCATACCGCCAAGCCGGAGAAGAAAGTCTTTCGGACACACCGCACATATCCTACAATAAACCATGCAAACCGTACACATCATTGCCGGACCCACAGCCAGCGGAAAATCAGCGCATGCTCTGGCTTTGGCCGAAAAACGGAACGGTGTGATCATCAATGCGGACTCTCTGCAGATCTATGACGCCCTGCCAATCCTCACCGCGCGGCCCGCAGCGGATGATCTGGCCCGTGCGCCGCATCGGCTCTATGGCCTGCTTGAGCCCGCGCAGGCGTGTTCGGCGATCATCTGGCGGGACTTTGCGCTGACTGAAATTCATGCCGCCCTTCACAACGGCCAGACTCCGATCGTCGTTGGCGGGACCGGATTTTATCTCAAAGCGCTAATGGAAGGCCTGTCGCCGATACCGGAAATTCCCGATGAAATCCGCCTGCTGGGCGAGGAGCTGATGGATAAAATCGGCATTGAGGCATTCTTTAAAGCCTTCAGGGAAAGCGATCCCGAAACCTGCGCAAAACTCGACCCGCATAACCGCCAGCGCATCATCCGAGCATGGGAAGTTTTCTCGCACACTGGCAAAGGTCTCGCCTACTGGCACACCCTGCCAAAAATAGCGCCTGATCCGGATCTTGAATTTGCAGTCGAGCTGCTCATGCCGCTGCGTGGTGATTTATATGAAACTTGCGACGCGCGATTTTTAAAAATGATTGAGATGGGCGCGCTCGAAGAAGCCCGCGCCTTTGATGACCAGTTGATGAGCGGAAAAGTCCCTATTGATGCACCGGTCACGCATGCGCTCGGCTTCCAGTATCTGCAACAACATGTCCGCGGAGAGATGCCGCTTGAAACGGCGGTGATGCTGGCACAGGCCGAAACGCGACATTACGCCAAGCGCCAGTGCACGTGGTTCAAGCACCAGATGAAGGCTTAATCGAATTTGAGGTCGTGTTTATCGCGCAGAACAGCACGGGCCCGGTTGATACGGCTGCGAATAGTGCCGATCGCGACGCCATCAGTATCTGCACGTTCCTGATAACTCATGGCCGGGAAGCCCTCGTTTGAATCATCGCTATAGGTCGTGGTCAGAACGGCGCGCAGACTTGGGTCGGTGAGAGCCTGCTGCTCAAGATGTTCTAAAAATTCTGCCGCGGCGACGCGACGTTGTATCTGGCTCAAAGCGGCGCTTGGCTCAAGAAATGTTGCAGATATCGTCCACGGCGAATCCACCGCAGCATGCACGCGCTGACCGTAGCCATCTTCAGGATCTTCTTCTGTCGTGCTGAGTGAGACTCGCGAATCCGGGTCTTCACGGCTGATATTATTTTTTGCCTTATTAATGACGATGCTATGCATCCATGTATTGAAATATGAGGGCGTATGGCAGAAGGCATGTTCGAAGTTGCCCTGACGACGCTCTTCCATCAGACGCAAAACTTTCAGCATCGCATCCTGCAGGGCTTCTTCCGCATAATCGTCGTTGCGGCTGACTTTCCACGCGCTGTGTAGCAGGCTGGATTTTTTCAACGAGAAATACTGTTCAAATGCGTCATTGTCATGATCGTTGACGATGCGCACCCCAAGGGCCTCGACCTGTTTGGCGAGGTCGGCTTTGGCCTCAGTCGCTATAAATGCTCTTTTCATGGACAACACCGTACCGCATGATTAATGATTATGTCAAATATATTCAGATTCTTTTTATCTTTTATTGCATCTGCGAAGCTTCCGGCGTAATAATCTTCTTATGACCGCAAAAACCGCAGCCATTCAAGCGCCTAACCCCGTTGCCCTCATCGGCAACGTGCTACTGCTTGTGGTGGTGCTTCTTAGCGAGGCGTTGCGGAACCTGCTCTAAACTCAGGTCAAATCTTTCCCGCAACGCCCAGATGAAAGTCAGGGCGTTTTTTGTTGTAACCGACTATAAAACTTAAAAAACCAAGGTGATGTAGATGACTGCCAAATCGAAGACCAAACCAAAGATTGCGTTGGTTAAAGAGTCCAAAGCGAAAGCTGCCCCGAAAGCGAAAGAGTCGGTCCAGACTCTGACCGGAGCCGAGATCGTCATTCAGGCCCTCATCGAAAACGGCGTCGATACCATCTTCGGGTATCCGGGCGGCGCAGTCCTCCCGATCTACGATGCCCTCTTCAAGCAGAAAAAAATCAAACATGTTCTGGTTCGTCAGGAAGGCGGCGCCGCCCACGCAGCCGAAGGCTATGCCCGCTCGACTGGGAAAGTTGGCTGCGTTCTCGTGACCTCCGGCCCCGGCGCGACCAATGCCGTCACCGGCCTGACCGATGCGCTGATGGATTCGATCCCGATGGTCTGTATAACCGGACAGGTTCCATCCTTCCTGATCGGCACCGATGCATTTCAGGAAGCCGATACGGTTGGCATCACCCGTCACTGCACCAAGCACAATTATCTTGTTAAAAACGTCAATGATCTCTCGCAGATCATCCACGAAGCTTTCCATGTCGCGAAATCAGGCCGCCCAGGTCCGGTCGTGATCGATCTGCCGAAAGATATCCAGTTCGCTCCCGGCCCTTACAAGCCACAAAAGAAAGCCGATCTGTCGCGCTACCAACCCCGCACCCAGCCGGATATCGGCAAGATCGAAGCCGCGGTTGAAATGATCGCCAAAGCCAAACGCCCGATCTTCTATACTGGCGGCGGTGTGATCAATGCCGGGCCTGAGGCAGCCAAGCTTCTGACCCAGTTTGTCCAGATGACGGGCTATCCGAACACGTCGACACTGATGGGCCTTGGCTGTTATCCAACCAGCGACAAACAGCATCTCGGCATGCTCGGCATGCATGGCACCTTCGAGGCGAACTGGGCCATGCATGACTGCGATGTCATGATCAACATTGGCGCACGCTTTGATGACCGTGTGACCGGTCGTCTCGACGCCTTCTCACCTGGATCCAAGAAAATCCATATCGATATTGACCCATCTTCGATCAATAAAATCGTCCGCGTCGATATCGGCATTCCGGCAGATGCGACTGAAGCCCTGAAGGCGATGATCGCGGTTTGGAAACGCCGTGCCTACAAACCGGATCAGGCGGCCCTCAAGCAATGGTGGGCGCAGATTGAAAAATGGCGTGCCGTCAAATGTCTCAGCTATAAAAAATCGGACAAGATCATCAAGCCGCAATTTGCACTGGAGCGCTTGCAGCATCACCTGAACAAGCACAAGGACGTGATCATCACCACCGAGGTCGGCCAGCACCAGATGTGGGCGGCGCAGTTCCTCAAGTTTGACAAGCCAAACAAATGGCTGACCTCTGGCGGTCTTGGCACGATGGGCTACGGTCTGCCAGCCGCAGTTGGCGCCCAGATGGCCAACCCTGGCGCGATGGTCGTCGATGTTGCGGGCGAGGCCTCGATTCTGATGAACATTCAAGAACTGAGCACCGCCGTTCAATACAAACTGCCTGTTAAAATCTTCATCCTGAATAACCAGTGGATGGGCATGGTCCGCCAGTGGCAGGAACTGCTGCATGGTCAGCGTTATTCCTCAAGCTACACCGAGTCCCTGCCCGACTTCGTCAAACTCGCCGAAGCCTATGGCGGCATCGGCTTGCGCGCTGAAACGCCCGACCAGCTCGATGGCGTCATTCAGGAAATGCTCAAGACCGATCGCGTCACCATTGTCGATGTCTGCGTCGATCAAAAGGAAAACTGCTTCCCGATGATTCCGTCCGGCAAGGCACATAATGAGATGATCCTCGCTGCTGACGCCGAGAAATTTGATAAGACGCTCGTCTAGATGCTGCGCAATCTTCTCTTTGTCGGCATCGCGTTGGTACTGATGATGCTGGTCAGCTCCGCTCTAGGTTTCATCACCTATCAGCGACGTTTGCGCCAGCTCAAGAATCGTGCGGCAGCACGTGATGGCGTCGACAGCTGGTCGCATTTTCTGGCCGACTTCCCCGATTGGCCACAGGAGCGCTTACGCCGTATTTATGATGACTTGTTGATACAAGTGGGCTTGCCGGATTTTCCATTATTACCCAGCGACCGGCTGATCGAGGATCTGGACATCGATCAGGGCAATCTCGACGATATGCTTGAACGGCAGATCAACGCCAATGGCGGAAATTATGACGAAGCCGTTAAAAAAATGGCCGGGAAACCTTTTCACACTGCTCGCGATGTGGTCAATTGGATCGGCATATCAACCCAGATTGAGGATAAAAATGGCCCGAACCTCTAAAGTGTCGGTACAGGATAAAACCAGCGTCTACGGTGCGGCTCCGAAAGAGAAGCCGATCGAGGCGCATACCCTTGTCATTCTCGTCGACAACGAACCCGGCGTGCTCGCCCGCGTCATCGGACTTTTCTCCGGTCGCGGTTATAACATCGAAAGCCTGACGGTTGCCGAAACCGATCACACCAAACGTCTCTCGCGCATCACCATCGTCTGCAACGGCACCATGCACGTCGTCGACCAGATCCGCCATCAGCTTGAGCGCCTTGTCCCGGTTCACGAAGTCGCCGACCTGACCGAAGAAGGCCCGCATCTTGAGCGCGAACTCGCTCTGCTAAAAGTCGTTGGCAAAAAAGAAAATCGTATCGAAGCTCTGCGCGTTGCCGATATTTTCCGCGCCAAAGTTGTCGACTCGACGCTCGAGAGTTTCGTTTTTGAAATCACTGGCACGACTGAAAAGGTCAATGCGATCATCGAACTGATGCGTCCGCTCGGCCTGATCGAGATCAGCCGCACCGGTGTGGCTGCGATGCTGCGCGGTAAGAAAAAAGTTAATTTTTAAGGGAATGACCATGAAAAAATATGCCGCGTTATTTTTGTGTGCCTCCGTATTGCTGACTGGCTGCTCATCAAGGGAAGAGGCTGATGCCAAGCTTTCCAAGGGCTGTGAGGCAGGTGTGACCTCCCTGCTGGCCACTGAAAAATACGACCGCCAGATCGCCAAAGTTAAAAAAGTTACCTACAGCAAGGAAACCCTCGGACGTCAGGTTACGCTTGATACCACCATCAAGAACAAAGCCTATGGCTACGAAGGCGAAGAATCCTTCAGCTGTATCTTTTCTGAAACCTACAGCATGGGCTACATCGCCTGGGACGCTCGTCTTGAACGCATCACGATTGGCACCGATATCATCGGGCGCGATGACAAGGGCAATGTGATCGGCGGCCTCAACGAATACATGAATCTGACCGATGCGGTGCAAGCTGCGCTCGATGCAGACACAGAATAAAGTTTAAAACCACCCGACTATAAGGAGAAAATTATGAAGGTGTATATGGATCAGGACTGCGATATTGCCCTGATCAAATCTAAAAACGTGGTTATTTTCGGCTATGGCTCACAAGGTCACGCCCATGCGGCGAACCTGCGCGATTCTGGCGTTAAGAATGTCCGCATTGCCCTGCGCGCTGACAGCGCGACCAACAAGAAAGCCAAGGATGCCGGCTTCGAAACCATGACGCCTGATGATGCGGCGAAATGGGCCGACGTCATCATGATGGCGGCACCGGATGAATTGCAGCGCGAAATTTATTACAAACACCTGCATGACAACATGAAACAAGGTGCAGCCCTTGCGTTTGCGCACGGCCTGAACGTGCATTTCAACCTGATTGAGCCCCGCAAAGACCTCGACGTCTTTATGGTCGCGCCAAAAGGCCCAGGCCACACGGTGCGCGGCGAATACGTCAAAGGCGGCGGCGTACCCTGCCTGATCGCGGTTCATCAGGACTCGTCCGGCAAAGCCCATGACCTTGGTCTGGCCTATGCCTCCGGTGTTGGCGGTGGTCGCTCCGGGATCATTGAGACCAGCTTCAAAGAAGAATGCGAAACTGATCTCTTCGGCGAACAGGCTGTTCTCTGTGGTGGTCTTTGTGAACTGATCAAGGCTGGTTATGAGACTTTGACCGAGGCCGGATATGCTCCTGAGATGGCGTATTTTGAGTGCCTGCACGAAGTTAAACTGATCGTCGATCTGATGTATGAAGGCGGCATGGCCAACATGCGTTACTCGATCTCGAACACGGCAGAATATGGCGACTACGTCACTGGCCCGCGTATCATCACGGCAGAAACCAAAGCTGAAATGAAGCGTGTCCTCACCGATATTCAGACCGGGCGATTTACCCGCGACTGGATGACGGAGTGCGCTGCTGGCCAGCCAAGCTTTAAAGCCACCCGCCGCCGCAATGCGGAACACAGCATCGAAGAAGTCGGCGCGCAGCTACGCTCGATGATGCCATGGATCGGTAAAAACAAGCTGGTCGATAAAGCGAAGAACTAGATCAACCGAATTTAAAAAGCCCCGCCAGATGCGGGGCTTTTTTTATTGTGGTTTGAAAAACCAGTTCCAGGCTGCGACGTATTTCTGCTTGCGAAAGGCAATCTCGGCAGTATCGTCTGTCGCCTGCGGCTGCGATGTCAGGCAGGCATAAAGCTGATCGATTTTTGCTGGGGCCGTATTAACATGATCGAACGCCCCTTTAATTCCGCATTCATCAACCACGGTCTGGAAAGATGTTTTTATTGCGTCCTTATTGTGGCCATAAAGCAAAGGCAGAACATCATGCGCAGTATCGAACTGGGTCAGGCCCCGGAACTGGACTGCAAACTGTGCCGCTGACGCTCCGACCTCGCGCTCGAGATGGGGTTGCGCCTCTTCATCAGCCTTAGCCTCGCGCACATCTTCCGGCAGAGCATAATATGCATCGTAGCCAAGAAGGCGCGCCGTTTTTATGTGCCCAACCTCGTGCAGAAGAACCCATTTAAACGCCGCTTGTGATCTTTCATCCGAATGATCAACTAGTTTACCGGTCGATCCGTAGAGAAATTTTTCATAGAATTTTTCACTGTATGGCTTTACGAAAACCATCGGACGCGTACCGCCTAGGCGCGTGATCAAGTTCCCTGGCACATTGGCAAAATTCTCTCCTGTTAGGATTGCAGGGTTACACGCATCAGTGAATGTGCAATAGCGTTCAGCAAGCGAGGAGCCCGCTGGAATGATTCTGATGTTATCAAATTCCCGCAGATAGGCTTCAGTCTCAGGTTTGAGCGTGAGTCCTTGTGAGCGGGCAAACTGAAGTGGTGTTGGGGACTGAGCGTAAAAATGGGCGTGTGTTATGTGCCGTGACGAGAGCCACGCAGTCGCAATGATGGGGGCGACAATCGCAAACCTCTGGAAGATAAAACCGTAATCGGCGTTGCGAACGGCGGCAGCAACTTTGAACGCTAGCGACAGCATATGATGGATATCTCTTAGAAGATGAAAAGTGGTCAATGCAATATGACAATAAGCAGCTTCTGTCAAGACAACTGAAAATATTGATTGACATTTGACGTATTATTTCCTATAATAAAGTAACTAAATTGCATAAACCGGTTGCGGGATTGCCCTCGCTGCCGGTCTTTTTATGGGCGGTATGACGATGCGCGATACACAACAAACTATTATGAGGGTCCGTTTCCCGAAAATTTCAAACGACGAACAAACTGATATGAATGCCCGTTTCCGAAAAATAAAACCGCGGAACGAACTGAACAACTCTCCCTTTCGTCTGCAAAACGAACTATTAAGGTCTCTATGACTGCCCCCCACAAAGACCACCTCCTCACTGGCATGGCCTGCGCCGCCACTGCCTACTTTATGCTCTCGATGATGGCCGTCTTTTCGAAGATCCTCAGCCATACCTATAACGTTGTCGAAGTCTCTTTCTACCGCAATGCTATCGCCGCCCTGCCGTTTCTCTTTTTTGTCTTCGTGCTCGGTAAACGCGAGGTCCTTAAAATCCGGCAGAAGCCGTTTCTGCTGATCCTGCGCTGCGTGCTTGGCACCTTCAGCCTGATGCTCACCTTTGCGACCTTCTCCCTGCTGCCACTTGCCGAGGCCACAGTTCTTCTGTTCACATCCTCGTTGTTCATGCCCATTTTGTCGCGGATATTTCTCAAGGAGCATATCAGCCGCACCCGCTGGACCGCGATAGCGGCTGGGATGATCGGTGTCTTGATCATGGCGCGACCGACCGGGGATGCGAACATGCTTGGCATAGCTGTCGGGTTAACCACTGCCGTGTGTCATGCCATTCTCGGAACGATCCTGCGGCATCTGGGTAAATCGGAATCGCCTACGACTGTGACGTTTTACTTTGTTTGTATCGGTGCGGTGATGAGTGCTGTACCACTGCCGTTTATGGGCAGCCTGCCCAAAATTGAGACTTTGCCACTGATCATAGGGCTGGGCATGACCGGGGCTGCGGGGCAGTTCTTTTTATCGAATGCATTTCGCTTTGCGCCTGCGGCAGTGGTTACTGTTTTTAATTACACGGGCATTATCTGGGCGACGCTGTTTGGCTGGTGGTTGTGGAATGACTGGCCAACTTTTCCGGTCTGGGTCGGCGGCACAATTATTATCAGCTCCAATATCTTTATGCTGCTGCGTGAAAAATATCTCCTCAACCGCGCACAGGATGAAGCGCGGCAGCTGCAACAGGAGGAGAAATTATCTTAAGGTTTTATTCGAGGATCAGGCCGGCAGCCGGTGTGTAATACCCGATGACTTTTTCGGTTGAGTGATCCTTGAGGTAGAACATGCCGGGCTGACTGCGGGTGACACCGTAGACATGATCGACAGTTGCCATGATGCGTTTCTTGTCGAAACCGGACAGGTGATAAAAATTGACACCGACATCGAGATACGGCGCGCCATTGTCAACATACTGATCATAGATGATGCCGTTTCTGTACCATTTCTCGATCAGGGCCAGGCCGTTACCGCCGTCAAACTGAACCCAGTCTTCCGGCTGCCAGTTTTCATTTTCCCATTGGGTCTGCTGCGGCAGGGTGCCTTCCTGATAGTATGGCTTGAAGTCCTGATTGACCCAGTGAGAATCTCTCCACCAGTAGCCCATGTATTTCGGCTCGGCCTGTGCCGGCGTTTGTGCGAACAGGCCCAGCAGGAGGGCGGAGAGCAGGATGGCTTTTTTCATGGCGGGAGTCCCTTTGAGGCCAGTAAATTCTTCTTAAGTTATCCTATGATATATTAACAGAATGATAAACCCGATTTCTCTCGGCGTGAGCGGACTCTTGGCAGCCTCCAAAAAAGCAGCGGTGGCTGCGGAGAATATTGCCAATGCCAGCACAACCGGCCGCCTTGATGGCACTGGTCCCAACGCGTATCAGGCGGCATCCGTCGTCACGGAGAGCATTTCCGGTGGCGGCGTTCAGGCCGTCGCGGTCACTCGTACACCTGCTTTTGTTCCAAGTTTCGAGCCTGACAACCCTTTCGCCAATTCAGATGGACTTGTCGCCGCCCCCAACGTGAACCTCGATGAAGAACTCATCAATCTGAAAGTTGCTGAGCAAGCCTATAAAGCCAACGCCCAATCCATTCGCGCGGGCCGAGAAATGCACGACACACTTCTAGATGCCGTTAATAAGAAAGTGTGATATTTCAGATAGATAGCGGAATTAAACTCAAAGGGCAGATTTCTGCCCTTTTTTAGACTTTAGCTCTTTATTGTACATATGTATAAAATATTTTTCATGTTACGGAAACTTAATACAATAAAAAGCTAATATACAAAATTTATGAAGTACTTAGTAGCTGCTAACTATAGGTGTAGATTCATAAATATTAATAAAGTTGCTGTATAATTTTATTATGGCCGGAACAAGTTTACCCCGCATCCTCCTAGCCTCTACCGCCCTGACTTGTGCGAGTATCGCCATTCCATCTCACGGAATGGCGGCGCCTCAGGACGGAGTTATTAGCGGAGGATCGGCGACGATCTCTCAATCTGGTTTAAGCACGAATATTTCTCAGTCAAGCCAACGTGCGGTGATTGACTGGCGATCATTCAACGTCGGCGCAAATGAAAGTGTCCACTTTTACCAGCCGGGTGCCTCGTCGATCACAGTCAACCGCATCAATGACTTGCAGGCTTCACAAATCGATGGCCGTATCGAAGCCAATGGCCAAATTATGCTGCTTAATCAAAACGGTATCATGTTTGGCGCCGGATCGCGTGTTGATGTTGCCGGACTGGTCGCCTCGACTGGAAGAATTGATGATGCCGCTTTCATGAATGGCGCAACTACAATCCAGATAACCGAAGGTAATAACCACTTAGCTGCTATTATTAACCACGGCTCTATCACAGCTCGAGAGGCAGGTTTGGTTGGTCTGGTAGCACCAACAGTTGAAAACCATGGCGTCATACAGGCGCATCTCGGCAAGATTACTCTCGCAGGTGCAGAACGTGTCACGCTTGACCTTGCAGGAGACAACCTGATTTCTATCGACGTCAGTAACGAAATTGATGGAAAAGTATTAAATACTGGGTCCATTACGGCTGATGGCGGCACGATTACACTCACAGCCTCAAGAGCACATGATGCCGTAGAGCACTCAATTGTGAACTCGGGAACGCTGCGTGCCAATACTGTTAGTAATCGTGGGGGCCGCATAATTCTTTCGGCTGGCGGCAACAGACATAATTCAGGATCTCGTGGCCAAAGCAACGTTGCGGCAATCCGCAATTCTGGGTCGATTATCGCCAAGGGAACTCAGTCTGGTAGCAAGGGCGGCTCGATAGAAGTTCTGGGCGATAGTGTTAACCTTGCTTCCTCAAGTCTTATAGACGCGTCAGGTATTAGCGGCGGGGGAAGCGTGAATATTGGCGGCAGCTATCAAGGCGGAAACGACCGACCCACTGCCACTTGGGTTAGTGCAGACGTCGGCTCGATCATTTTGGCTAACGGCGGGATAAACGGAAATGGCGGCGAAGTCATTCTCTGGGCAGACCGCCTGATGAATTTTCGTGGTCTCGTTGAAGCTGAAGGTGGCAGTGAATCCGGTAACGGTGGCTTTGTAGAAGTCTCCGGCAAAAATCAGCTAATCTATGATGGGCAAACATCCACCCGCTCAGCGTATGGCCAGCAGGGTATACTGCTACTTGATCCGACCAATATCAGCATATCATCAGCAGCAAATGGGAGCGTGAGTGGATCTAGTCCTTACACCGCCTTGGTTGATGACGTCACATCGAATCTCAATGTCACTACTCTGCTCAATGCACTTGCTACATCAAACGTGATTGTGCAGACACGCGCGACCGGATCACAATCAGGAGATATTAGTGTTGATGCGGCTCTAACGTGGGCCAGCGGCAATGCCCTGACACTGGATGCGCATAATGCCATCACAATCAATCAGGCCATTACAGGCAGCAGCCTTACCCTTATTGCTGGCGGTGATGTTCAGCTAAATGCCAATGTTGCCGGCACGGGCACGCTTACCATACAGACCAAGGCAGATAGTGGCACCATCGGTATTGGGGCTTCTGCAGTCGGCACACTTAACCTCGCCGCAGCAGAACAAGCGAGAATTATAGATGGCTGGTCGAACATAATCATTGGCCGCACCACCGGGACAGGTGCCGTTGATATCAGGATCAACACTTGGAATGATAATCTTACTCTGCAGTCAGGCAGCGGTATTATTTCCATCAACGGTGTCCAGACGACTGGCGCGAATAACCTGACGATTACTACAGATAGTAACCTTGCACTTAACGCAGCCCTCACAGGCACAGGAACTTTGACGATCGCCCAGGCCGATGCAACAACGACCATGGCATTAGCTACAGGTCAAACCGGCACTTTATTACTCGATACAACTGAGCTAGGGCGTATAACAAATGGATGGGGTAATCTGATTTTTGGTCGCTCAGACGGTACAGGAGCAGTCAATGTTGGCGCGTTGACGTGGAATGATTTTGTAACTTTCAAATCAGGAACAGGAATTATCAGCATAAACGGTGTTCAGACAGTCAGCACTGGAAACAATATGACGATCATCACTGATGCTGATCTTGGATTAAATATTGCCAACGCTCTAACCGGAAATTCGACAGGAAATTTGGTCATCCAACAATCGAGCACTGGCACTACAGTTGGTCTGGGCGACAGCCAAGCAGGTACGCTTAATTTTACTACAACGGAGATTGGCCGCATCAAGGATGGTTGGGCCAGCATCACTATCGGGCGCACGGACGGCACTGGTGACATTAACGTAGGAGCATTAAGCTTCACAGATCCTCTAACTATACAGTCAGGAAGCGGGGCTCTGAATATCAACGATATTTTGAATATGGCCGCTAACGCGCTTATTCTGAGAACTGATGGAGATATAGGCTTGGCCGTTGCCAATGCACTAACGGGTACTGGTACCCTAGCTATCGTCCAATCCAGTGCCGGCACCACACTTGGGTTAGGCGACAGCCAAACAGGCACAGTTAATTTGACAACCGCCGAAGTTGGACGCATCAAGGATGGCTGGACTAGCATTACATTTGGAC
>CAYJDG010000034.1:0-22937 GCA_964368875.1 uncultured Pseudobdellovibrionaceae bacterium | reverse complement strand
CACAATTCAGAGACACCAACGACCCGCTCGACCGCAATGCCGCCGAACTCTACACACAGACTCCGGGCGGCATGCCCGTGATCCAGAAAAAGCGCCTGCTTGCGCTCTACTTCGCCGAACCCGATCTCGCCCACGATATGGAGCGCCTGCCCTCGGTCCGCGCTTAAGTCCCGTGCCTCAACCGAACCTTTTGCCGCGCCATCCGTTCTTTTTGGACACAGCAAAAGAGCGAGTTCATGAAAAAGCATATTTCCTTGATACTATTAATGGTGGCCGCGCTCAGCTTAGCGGCGTGTGACAAACAAGAGACGAAAGACACCAAAGAGAAACCGGGTAGTGGTATTGCCACCGTTTCACCCAAGGCCCACGAAGCCATCAAGGCGACTGTGGTCAACGACTCTCCCGGCTCCTTTACCATCGATGTCGAAAAACTGGCCAATCTTGGCGCCGATCAGGAAGCGCCGACCTTTGCGATTTATATGACGGACTCACTCCCCAAAACCTGCGGTGATTTTCGCGAGCTCGAACTGCCGTACAAAAAGCCCGAGAAATACATCCGCAAGTTTGATCTGAGCGACCACAAGGATGTCCTTGCAGCAATTGATAAATATGGCTGCGTCGTCATGAAGAACGTCCCACCCGCCAAATAACGGATCCCTACTGCGACCACGCCTGATGGTATGTGTATACGACCATGCTGAGGAGGATCAGGGTGCTTGGGAGCATGTAACGGAGACGGATACTGAGCATGTTGTACCTCTTTGCTGGGTTAATGTTCTTTATTTGTTCTATAAAGAACATAGTGAGAACATTAATGCAAGAGGAAATTTTATCGGGACTGTAATTGCTATCTTTTCATGCCGCCGGGCGTAATCCCGCAGTTGTTCCGAAGATAATCTGCTACCGGATTGGCATTATCGATCGATGCGGTCTGCGCACCCGTCATTCCACCGGCCACAGATCTTAAAATCATCATATTTTCACTTTGAAAATATCTCTGAGAGTCTACGACAGACTGTGCCATTTCCATTGTAGGAGTGCGTGCCATAGGGCAAGCCCCGCTTTGGGCATTAAACTGATTGGCGAGGGCTGCAGCACTAGCTCGATATTCATCGATTCTGTTATCAACTAAAAATCTCATCAAATTTTCGCTCATCTGCGACCCGCCCCCATCGTTTTAATTATGTAAATATTATGGGGCTTGAGAGTTAATATGGGGTAAGTGGAGATAAAGTCCCTTATATCTTGCTATCGTTCTTTTTTTGTTCTAAAAGAACATAAAGGAAACATTTATGCAGGAAAGAATTTTTACCACAGCGACCACAGCGCGGCTGGAGCTTGATGAACCAGAGCATCCCCTGAATCAGATATCAGGGAAAATCAGGGATTCTGCTTTTAAGATTCACCGACATTTCGGCCCCGGTCTCCTCGAGAGCACCTACGAGCAATGCCTTCTTTATGACCTTATAGAAAATCAGCATCTCAGAGTAGAACGGCAAAAAGCACTGCCGATCCATTTTGAAAACCTGACAATTCCCGAGGCCTACCGGATCGATCTGCTCGTTGAAAAACAGATTATCCTTGAAATCAAATCCACCGAAAAACTTCTCCCCGTTCATCAGGCCCAACTGATGACCTACCTGAAGCTCACCAAGTGCCGCCTCGGCTACCTGATCAATTTCAACGAAAAACTGATCAAAGACGGCATCCGCCGAATTGTACTCTAACTGCGCTGTGCTCGCTGTGTGCGCTGTGGTGAAAAATGACCGACCCCTATAAATGGCTCTTCCTCGACCTCAACAGTTACTTCGCCAGCGTCGAGCAGCAGGAGAACCCCGCTTTGCGCGGCAAGCCTGTGATCGTCGTGCCGATGATGACCGATGCCACCAGCGCCATCGCTGCCTCGCGTGAGGCCAAGAAATTCGGCATCACAACCGGCACCAAGGTCTATGACGCAAAACGCCTCTGCCCCTCCGTGCGCTGCGTGCTCGCCCGCCACGACAAATATGTCGAATACCACCACAAGGTCCTCGATGAGGTCATCAAACATGCCCCCATCAACAAAGTCTGGTCAGTCGACGAACTCTCGAGCCGCCTGCCGCCGAACAAGCGCACGGCAGAAGCCGCGACCGCCCTCGCCCTGCGGCTCAAAGCGGGCCTGCGCGATCATGTTGGCGAAGTCATCACCTGCTCGATTGGTCTTGCCCCCAATAGTTATCTCGCCAAGGTCGCGACCGATATGCAGAAACCAAATGGCCTTGTCCTGCTGGAGCCGGAAACGATGGCTGAAAAACTTTTTACGCTCAGCCTGCGCGACCTCTGCGGCATCAATGTCGCCATGGAAGCGCGCCTGCACAAGGCTGGTATCCGCAGCGTCGAACAGCTCTGGCACCTCAATCCCAAGCACGCCCGCCAGATCTGGGGTGGCGTCGGTGGTGAGCGTTTCTGGTATAATCTGCATGGCTTCGAGGTTCCCGATCTCGAAACCAATCGCAGCATGGTCGGCCATTCGCGCATTCTCGATCCGGATCTGCGCCCCGTTGCGCAAGCCCGTCTCGTCGCGCGCCGCCTGACCATCAAGGCCGCCTCGCGCCTGCGCCGCATGGAAATGTACGCAACCAATTTCGATCTCTCGGTGCGCGGCACCGATCACGAAGACCGCTGGTCGGCAGGAATCACGATCTCGCCATCGCAGGATAACTTCACGTTCCTGCGTGCGCTCGACGAGTTGTGGTCGGTGATGCAAACCACTTTCGGCAAACGCAACCTCAAGAAAGTCTCCGTCACCATGACTGGCTTGTGTGAGCGCGGCCAGATCACACCCGATCTGTTTGACCAGTCGTCACCCTCTTTCCAACAGCTGCAGAAAAAGAATGACAAGCTCTCGGCCGTCATGGATGGCCTCAACAAAAAATATGGCAGTGAAACCATCCATCTCGGCATCTCCCCGCAAACCAGCGCCGGGTTCGTCGGCACCAAGATCGCCTTCAACCGCGTGCCGGAAATGGCCGAATTTAGTGAATAAAATCAGATAGTTGGACGCTATAGATTTTTAAGGGCCGAGGCGGTAAAGTCCGGCCCCATGACCAGTATTTATGTGTATCAGGATTACATCCACAATAACGGCGTTCTCCTGCGCCGCCTCCACGACACGTTCGGCGCGGATCAGGTCACGCTCTGCGATGCTGGCGATATTCTTGCGGGCTGCCTCACACAGGATGTCAGGCTGTTTATCATCCCCGGTGGAGCTGATCTTTATACCTGTGAAAAACTCAACGGTGCTGGCAACCGCGCCATCCGCACCTGGGTTGAGTCGGGTGGCAATTACCTCGGTATCTGCGCTGGGGCGTATTATGCCTGCCGCCGGATTGAATGGGCGATGGATCATCCGCAAGACAAGATTGCTCAAACCCGCGAACTGAATTTTTTTAAAGGCACCGCCCGCGGCCCACTCCATCCCCTGATGGAAAGCTACGAGCGCAACTGGACAGGCGTTGCCGATCTCGCCACCATTGATGGGCCTGCCAGCGCGATCTACATCGCCGGGCCATCTTTCCATGCCGATCCCGGCAGCGATCATGACACCGTTGCCGCCTATGATCTGCCCGATGCGCCAGAAGCGATTGTCAGCATTCGCGTTGGGGCTGGCCGCGCCCTGCTCTGCGGGCCGCATATTGAATACACCCCTGATCTCTACCGGGCGTCCCTGTATGGCCACAAAAATTCAACTCCCGCGTGGTCTGCCCAGACTGTCGTGAAATTCGGTAGCGCGTGGAGCCCCTCCAACGATCTGTGGTCGGCGCTGATACCTCCGCTCGTTGAGCCATTGGTGAGAGAAGAGGCTGCAGAATGAAAATCGCTTATCTGACTGGTCCCTATCTGGCCACGACCTCGATCCGCATGATGCTGCATGAAGAATGGGGCCCGGATCAGGTCTATGAACTGCGCAGTATTGATCTCGCTACCACGGATCTATCGCAATTCGATCTGCTGGTGTTTCCGGGCAGCGTCGGCGAAGTGAGCCCATATCCGGGTATCCTGCGTGAACAGGAAATGGAAAACGTCATGGGCGCACTCAACAAAGGTCTGATCGTCTGGACCGATTGCTCGGCGACCTATTACATGCTGAACGACATTCGCTACCTGACCAGCACTGGCGAAGAAAAAACCCGCACTGGCCTTGGCCTCATCGGCGGCACCGCACTCGGCCCGGTCGAAGGACAGGCGATTACGCCGCAGGATGATCACCGCTTTTCCGAAGTCGTCCTGCGCCGCATCTCGTTCCGCGACGATGGGGGTCATCGCCTCGCCGATGTCTGCTATGGCAACGGCCCCGGTATTCACCTCTCAGAAGACGAGCTGGCCAATCCTAATACCTACGTTCTTGCTCGTTACGACGGAGCCGAGCACGCACCCGCTGCGGGTGTCGCCAAGCGCATTGGCCGCGGGTTGCTGGTCAGCCTCGGCGTCCTGGTGCAGATTGCCCCGCATCATATGCGCGGTCGCTTCGCCGAAGCCGCAGCCGAACAGCACCGTGCCGAGATGTTCTCGCATCTGTCCCGTGTAGACGATCACCGTCGCAGTTTTCTCTATCTGGTTTTCAATACCATCAAAGCGCATTACCACTCTCTGAACCGTCCGACGGACGGAGGACTTAAACATGTCACATTCCCTTGAGCCAATTCACATCATCGGTGGCGGCATGGCCGGAACCGAAGCGGCTTGGCAGGCAGCCAATATGGGTGTGCCCGTCGTGCTGCACGAAATGCGCCCCATCGTCGAGACTGCGGCTCACAAAACCGATGGCCTTGCTGAACTGGTCTGCTCGAATTCATTCCGCTCGGATGATAAAGATTACAACGCGGTTGGCTTGCTGCATGAAGAAATGCGCAAATGCAATTCGTTGCAAATGCGCGAAGGCGCGAAAGCGGCTGTGCCTGCGGGCGGCGCGCTGGCTGTAGACCGCGATCAGTTTTCGCAAGGTGTCACCGCAGCCCTTGAAGCGCACCCTCTCGTCACCATTGAGCGCGGCGAAGTCGCAGGACTGCCGCCCGAAGACTGGTCGAGCGTGATCATCGCAACCGGCCCCCTCACCTCGGGTGCGCTGGCCGAAGCCATCAAAAACGTCACGGGTGAAAAAGAACTCGCCTTCTTCGATGCCATCGCCCCGATCGTTCACAAGGAAAGCATCAACTTTGACATCGCGTGGTTCCAATCCCGCTATGACAAGGAAGGCCCGGCTGGCACAGGCAAGGACTACATCAACTGCCCAATGGACAAGGCCCAGTATGATGCGTTTGTAAATGCTCTCCTGACCGCCGAGAAAACCGAATTCAAGGAATGGGAAACCAACACGCCCTATTTCGAAGGCTGTATGCCCGTCGAAGTGATGGCCTCGCGTGGCATTGAAACTTTGCGTTTCGGTCCGATGAAACCCGTCGGCCTCACCAATCCCCGCTCCAGCATAAAACCTCACGCCATCGTCCAGCTCCGTCAGGACAATGCGCTCGGCTCGCTCTACAACATGGTCGGCTTCCAGACCAAAATGAAATACGCCGAACAGACCCGCGTCTTCCGCATGATCCCCGGCCTTGAAAATGCTGAATTTGCGCGTTTGGGCGGCCTGCACCGCAATACGTTCATCAATTCACCGCGTCTGCTCGACGGTTCGCTCCGCCTCAAAGTCCAGCCGCGCCTCCGCTTCGCAGGTCAGATCACGGGCTGTGAAGGCTATGTCGAAAGCGCCGCCGTTGGTCTGATCGCCGGACGGCTTGCCGCCAGCGAACGCCTCGGCATCAAGCTTGATATGCCACCACCGACCACTGCGCTGGGTGCGATTTTATCTCACATCACAGGCGGGGCCGATGCCGAGACGTTCCAGCCGATGAACGTCAATTTCGGTCTGTTCCCGGACATCGTCACCAAGGAACGGGGCCGCGAAAAGAAAAAAGCTCTGTCGCAACGCGCCCTGACCGATCTTGATGCGTGGCTGGCTCCGCAACTTGCAACCAGCAAAGCCGCATGACCGACGCCCGCCCCCTCGTCATCGTCCTGCACGGCATCTTCCGCACGGCGTGGAGCATGAAGATTTATGAACTCGCGCTGCGCTGGCAGGGCTACGCGGTGTTGAATGTCACATACCCGTCGCTACGTCATGATCTTGGCAAAATTGCCGAATTGACTGAGGCGAAAATTATGCGCTCGCCGAAAACTGCCCGCGCCACCAAAATTCATTTCGTCACCCATTCGATGGGCGGCTTGATCACGCGTTATATGCTCGACCGCAGCCCGTCCTTGCGTGAAAAAACTGCCAGCATCGTCATGCTCAACCCGCCCAATCAGGGCAGCGAGGTCGCTGATTTCGCCAAAAATACTGGCTGGATGAGCCCCCTTTATCGCTTGCTCTTCGGCCCGGCTGGCCAGCAGCTGACCACGGAACACGCCGTGCATCATCCGCCGCTCCGCGATATTCCTGTGGGCGTGATCGCCGGGGGCAAAAGCGGCAATCCTTTCGCGCACCATGCGTTTGGTCATGATCAGAAACATGACGGCACGGTTGCGCATAACCGCATGCGGCTCGATGACTCCACGCCGTTCGTCGAAGTCCATGCCACGCACAACTCGATCCTCTGCAGCCCCGCAGCAATCCGGCAGACGCTGCATTTCCTGCATGAGCGTAAATTTAAGAGTTAAGCGCGGCCGCCTGAACGGTGATCTTGGCACCGGCCGTCTGTGGCGCAGCGATGCCTGCTGGCATCGGTTTCCGGCGATCTTCAAGAGCCGCGAAATCAACGGCAGCCTCTTTCATATCGCGGTAAATTTCTTTCATATGCGGCGACTCCGCCGCCCCGATGCGCCGCTCGATTTCACTCAGCACCTGCCCGCGCCGCGCCGGATCACGCAAAGCCGCCGCCACATCGACCGTGCCGCCTTTGTCGTCCTTCATCGTCAGGGCACCAAGCTGCGCCGGATGATCACTGCCCAGAATAAATTTCTGCTCACGCTCGATCCGTGAATTGATTTCAACAGCTTTGATCGCGCCGTTTTTGATAGCGATCTTGGTCGTATCGAGACCCATCTCGTCCATCTCGCTGCGGCGGCCAAAGGCATGAGCCACAGCGTTTTCTGCGATACTCGGCCCGACCAGGGCGGTCGGATCAAGCGCCCCTGCGGTCGCCATCGCGAAATTCTTGCCAAGCTCAGGCAAAGTAGATGCCTGCGCTCCGGTCAAAGCCCCCAGAAGCAAGCTGCCCGTCGTAATCATCTTACCAATCTTGCTATGTGCCACTACCTTGACCACACCTTCGGCAAAGTCACCTGCGGCGCGCAAGGTTTTGAAAATATCTCCCGATGACACGCCGGTCAGTTTTTGTAATTTCGTCGTATACTCTCCTGGATCGATTCCCTTGCTTTTGAGAAATGCATCCAGCGGCACACCACTCGGGGCTTCGGTATAGGCCTTGGCCAGAGCAAAGGCAGCGGGATCCTGCTGCGCGAGTTTGGTGACGGCTTTTTCTCCGGTGGTGACGGCCTTGGGCATCTCGGGTGCAAGCGTGAGTGGCAAGGTAATCTTCGCGCCCAGCGTTGCCACGACACCCGGCTCTTTGCGGATCGCAGCGAGCACATCACCGGGCGCTGAGGTCGCCTTGCCGATTTCATTGATATATCTTTGGTCAGGGACATTGTGCCCCTTCAAAAATGTCTGAAGATCAGTGTTCGGATTTTCCTCGCGGGCTGCGAGATACCCCACCGCCCAGACGAACCCCTGCGGCGACTTCGCAGCCAGAGTTTGCAACAGTTTTGCTTCTTTTGATTCAGGCACCCGTAAAACCTCTTTAGATGAGTTTTTACTAAAGTATCTGAAAGGGATTAAAGAAGGGTTATTATGGATATACCCCTAGAATTTCGCCGCTAAAGCCACCCGCAACTGCCAGAACGCAGGCTGTGTAATCCAGTCCGGTTTGAAGGGGTCATACCCGCACGCCTTCATTTTAGCCAGATGCAGCCCCGCCAGTTTCTTCATGCCTTTGGTATACGCACAGGATGGCCGCGCGGCCTCAATATGTTTTTCCGCCGCCGCTGCGACCGCACGTATCACCTGCGGAAATTTTTCTCCGGGTTTCAGATCGAACAACGCCGTTTGCGAAATCCCGGCCTGCTCCAGCAGATCAGCCGGCAGATAACACCGCCGCTGCCGCGCGTGATAGAGAACGCTCCGCAACAATCCAGTCATGCTATACCCGATGGCCAAGTCCGTTACATCTTCATCCACCTGCATGACCTTCAGCAAAAGTTGCAGCAGCGGCACGCTGGTAAACTCAGCATATTTCTCAAGGCCCTCGAGCGTTGCAGGCGCACGGTCCTCGACATCGAACTCGCGGGCATAGATCAATGTCTCGAATTGCTCCTGCGGCAAAGTCGACGCACGGATCGCTTCGGCAAGACCCAGCACGACTTCGTTTTTGAGAATCTCGCCGTCCGTATAAATTTTTTCCAGCGCATCCCGCCACCACTGCAACCGGATCAGGCCAATGGTCGTATCGGTCACGACTTCGCGCGTCTTGGCGATCTCCTGATTGAACGCCAGCAGCGCCCATAACCGCTCCTGCACATGCACAGGCGCAAGCAGGCTCAGAAAGAACCGTTCCGGATCGTTCTTTTTCGAAAAAGTTCCGCAATATGAGAGGGTTTCGCTCAAAATAAAGCCGTATTGCCAAGGGTGTAAAAGAGTATAGTTTATTCATCCATTGATAGAATTAATTAAGGAGAAATGCCATGACTTTCACCCTGCCCGAGCTGCCCTATGCCTACGATGCATTGCAGCCGTATATGTCCAAAGAGACACTCGAATTTCACCATGACAAGCACCACAAAGCCTATGTCGACAAAGCCAACGAACTGATTCAGGGCACCGGCCTCGAAGGCAAGTCCCTCGAAGAAGCGATGATCGCCGCATATGCTGATAAGGCCAAAGCGGGCCTCTTCAATCAACTCGGCCAGCACTACAACCACATCCATTTCTGGAACTGGATGAAACCGAATGGTGGCGGCACCAAAGTGCCGGGCAAAGTCTCAGCGATGATCGACAGCGATCTCGGCGGCTATGATGCCTTCAAGAAAAAATTCACCGAAGCGGGTGTCGGTCAGTTCGGTTCCGGTTGGGCGTGGCTCGCGTTCTGTAACACGCATGGCAAGCTTGAAATCATCAAAACTCCGAACGGCGAAAACCCGCTCGTCCAGAATAAGACCCCGCTCCTCGGCGTCGATGTCTGGGAACACAGCTATTACATCGATTACCGCAACGCGCGCGCTAAATACCTCGAAGCCTTCGTCGACAATCTCATCAACTGGGAGTACGTCGAACAGCTTTTGGAAAAAGGCCCGGTCAAACTGGCCGCGTAAATTACAAAATCCCGGCTTCACTGGCCGGGATTTTTCTAACCCGTGAGATATCCATGTCCGATCTGCAATTCGAAGACGACGATGTCCAGCGCCACCTCTGGGCCGATGAAGCTGGCAATGTGCTCGCCGATAAAGCGGTGAAGGACATCATCGTTTTTTCCGGCCTGATCCGTGGCGGGCGCGCGCCAGATCCGACTTTTATTGAGCGCACACTTGAATTCGGCGCGAAAAGCGATCCTGCCCACTGGACGAACGCCCTGCACCTGATTAAAACGGCGTTCGATGCCAACGGGCCTGCCCCTGATGAACAGGAAGGCTTCGACCGTATCGCTGCCGCGATTGAGCGCGGCCTGAAAAGCGCATAAGAGACACTTAGATGACCAAAGACACCGCCCCGCCCTGCGGGCTTTATCTGAAGCTTGCGGCCAGCATGCCGACCGAAGACGCGCTCCGCTTTATCCGTCAGGCGGCCTTCGTCATCAACCGTTCGGCATACGAGCAGAACATGCATGCCTTCGAGATCGATCCCTTGGGCGCTGCTGATGACCTGACCGCGACGCTGGTACAACTGATTCAGGCCCAGGGGCTGGTCGCCATCCTGCGCAGCCCGGCGCAACTCGCGCAGGATCTCGGGGCCGACGGCGTGATCCTGACCGATGCCTCGCAGATAGCAGAAGCCCGCCGGATTCTGGGCGATGAAAAAATCATCGGTCTGTCCTGCGAACTGGGCCGCACTGAAGCTGAAGCCGCCCTCGCCCTCGATATCGACTATGTGATCCTCGCCGATCCTGCCCTCATCGGCTGGTGGGCTGGCCAAAGCGAACACCCGTGCGTCGCAACTGGCAGCATCACCAATGATACGACCGCTCACTATGTCCGCGCTGGGGCTGGCTTTATTGAATGTTCAAATTATGTCCGGACCCACGAAAAAGGCACCATTCAGGCCATCACCGACATGCTTTACGCCATCGACCTTGCGGCTGAGAGCAAAAAAGCGGCGCTCAACTAATCACGCTAGAAAATTGAAATGCATTTTACGCTGTGGTGGATGCTAAACAGGCATCAACGCCGCCGCAACACGGCGGCCTTCGGCTGAGAGCACATTGAACGTCCGGCACGCCGCCCCCGTATCCATCACTTCAACCTGCAGGCCCTGCGCCTTGAACGCAGCGCGCACCGCTGGCGGCACCAGCGGGGTGGTCGCTCCCGCCCCGATCAATAAAACATCGATCTCGCCAGCGAGAAACGCAAACTGCGCCGCCTCAGGCAAGGTCGCGCTGGACAGTCCGTCCCATGGGCGCACAAATCCTGCCCCGACGATGATGGGTGTGGTGAAAATTTCGCCGCTGATGCGGAAACGCCCGCCCGCGTAGGATTGGATGACCTTCTGATCCGGTGGAATCAGCGGGGTGACATCCATTACGCGGCCGTTTCCGCAGGCTCCGCAACCGCTTCGGCATCGGTGCGCTTCGCATCGTCACCGAATGGCAGGTACAGGAGCAGCGATGCTGCGACATAGATCGACGAATAGGTTCCGACCACGATCCCGAAGATCATCGCCTCGACGAAATCCTGAATGACCTCGCCGCCGAAGATAAACAGGGCGATCAGCGCCAGAAGCGTTGTCAGCGACGTCATGAGCGTGCGCGACAGTGTCTGGTTGACGCACAGGTTCAGGAGTTCTTTCATCGACATTTTCTTGTACTTGCGGCGGTTCTCACGAATACGGTCGAACACGATAACCGTATCGTTGGTCGAATACCCTGCCACCATTAGCACCGAGGCCAGCGCCGCGAGGTCGAATTGCAACCCCAGCAAGGCGAAATACCCAACCACAGCGGTCGTATCATGGATCAGACAGACAATGGCCGAGAGGCCGTACTGCCATTCAAAGCGGTACCATATATAAGAGAGGATCCCGAGAATGGTCAGACCGAAGGCAAGGATGCCTTTGAATTTCAGTTCTTCGCCAACCTGCGGTCCGACGAATTCGTTGCGGCGGTAATCGACCTTGTCGCCGAATTCCTTGGCCAGCTCTCCACGTACCTGATCGATCGCTGCCTGCTGGGCTTCGTTGCCGCCCTTCTGCTGGGGAATGCGGATCATCAGATCGGTCGGCTCACCGAATTCCTGAATCGAGATCGATCCGAGATTGAGGTTATTGAGCTCTTCGCGCAGCTTGCCGAGGTTCGGCGCTTCTGGGACGCGAATTTCCATCATCACGCCGCCGGTAAAGTCGATCCCGTAATTCAGGCCCTTGGTCCCGAACAGGAAGATCGACCCGAGGATCATGACCGCCGTGATCATAAACGCGATATAGCGCTGACCGAGGAAGTTGAAGTTCTTGTTTTCGAGTGGCTTAAAAATATTCATGGCGCTTAACTCATAATCGGCAAGGTTTTGGCTTTGGTCCGTTTCAGCCAGACGATCAGCATGACGCGGGTCAGCATGATTGCGGAGAACAGCGAGGTCAGGATACCGATCGACATGGTGACCGCGAAGCCTTTGATTGGTCCGGTGCCGACGCTGAACAGGATCAGTCCGGCAATCAGCGAGGTCAGGTTGCTGTCGATGATCGACGACATGGCGCGCTGGTATCCGGAGTCAATCGCGGCAATCACCGAGCGCCCGGCGCGGATTTCTTCCTTAATGCGTTCGAAAATCAGCACGTTGGCATCGACCGCGGTGCCGATGGTCAGCACCATCCCGGCAATCCCCGGCAGGGTCAGCGTCGCACCGATCATCGTCATGACCGCCATGGTCAGCGTCATGTTGATAAACAGCGCAATCGATGCAAACGCACCGAACAGGCCGTAACAGATCAGCATCAGCACCATGATCAGCCCAAAGGCGACGATACTTGCAATCGTTCCGGCCTTGATCGAGTCAGACCCGAGCGTCGGCCCGACCGAGCGTTCTTCAACGACGGTCAACGTCGTCGGCAAGGCACCCGCGCGGAGCAGCAGGGCCAGATCAGAGCTTTCCTGCACCGTAAAGCGGCCCGAAATCTGGGCAGCCCCGCCGCAGATCGGCTCATTGATGTTCGGCGCGGTGATGATTTCGTTGTCGAGCACGACCGCGAACGGTTTTTCGACGTTGTTACGGGTGACATCGCAGAAACGCTGCGCCCCGACGCTGTTGAGGCGGAAACTGACGATAGGTGCACCATCCTGAAAAGCCGGGCGGGCATCGACCAGCATATCGCCAGTCATGATCGCGCGGCGTTTGATCGGGATCATGCGGGTGCGGTCTTCGCGCATCGGCACCATCCGGGAATCGGCGCTGTCCGCGCCGTCATCGACGAGGTGGAAGGTCAGCTTGGCGGTTTTACCCAGCAATTGCTTCACGCGTTCCGGGTTCTCGACACCGGGCAGTTGGACCATGATGCGGTCGTCGCCTTCGCGCTGGATAATCGGTTCGGTCGTGCCGCTGCCATTGAGGCGGCGGTTGACGATTTCGATGGAGCGGGAAATGGTCTGGTCGCGCAGGGTCTTGAGCGCGCGCTCATCATAAACGCCTTCGACGGTCGAGCCTGTCACGGTCGTGACAAGACCGCTATCGAGCTTGCGCATCTGCGACTGGGCGTCGCTGGCTTGATCGGCGTTGGTGACGGTGACTTTCAGGCCGTTTGGGATGGCGGCAATCGACGTAAAGGCGATTTTTTCATCGCGCAGTTCAGTGCGCAGCGAGGTGACGAGGTCTTCAGCGGTCTGCTTGATCACCGCATCGACATCGGCTTCGAGCAACAGGTGCGAACCACCTTGCAGGTCAAGACCGAGGCGAACCGATTGCGACGGCATCCATGACGGCAGGTTGGCTTTCAGCCATGCCTGCGACTGCGCGTCGAGCACGGTTGGCACGCAGTAGGCGATTGAGATCAGGCTGACGAGTACGGTGAGAAGGATTTTCCACCGGGGAACGTGAATCATTTCTTGGCTTTATCCTGATTGGCTTTAGCAACATCGTTGGCAGGCTTGGATTTTGGCAGTGCGTCTTCGTAGCGGCCCATGATGGCGGAACGCATCGCGGTGATTTTGATACCGTTGCCGAAATCGACCAGCAGTTCATGTTCCGAGATTTCTTTCTCGATGGTGCCAACCAGACCGCCCTGCGTGACGATCTTGCTGCCCTTGTCGAGCTTGCCGAGCATATTGGCGTGTTCTTTGAAGCGTTTCTGCTGCGGGCGGATCAGCAGGAGATAAAAGAGCACGACCATAACCAGAACCATGGCCATGTTCAGAGCGAAGGCCTCGCCGCCACTAGGGGCTGTAACCGGGGCGCCGGGTGTCGTGGTCGTTGCGGTGGTGGCCGGGGCGTCGCTTGCCCATGCAGAATTGATCAGCATTTATAGCTCTTTCTTTTGTCAGAAAATTGGCTTTTTTGAACGGTTAGGACTATAACTTCCGAAGACAGAAAGGCAAGCGGAATGAAACAGATGAGCGAGCGCCTGCGCGACTTATCCACGGCTCCAGACACGGAATCCGCGGTTCAGCCAGTCCTTGAGCGGATAGCCGCGGCCCTTGAGGCTTTGGCTGGCACGACCGCCCCGGAAACGCCCGATTGGTCAGCTCCCGCCTATGTCTGGCAGTCCCGCTCCCGCAGCTTAAGCCCGGCGACCCAGTTCCAGCCTCTGGCCCTCACCCTGCTGCAGGGCATCGAGCCGCAATCCGCTCTTCTGGAAAGAAACACGCGCCAGTTCGTGAGCGGCCTTCCGGCCAACAATGCGCTCCTGTGGGGCGCGCGCGGCACGGGCAAAAGCAGCCTCGTCAAAGCCGTCTTCCACAAGATCAGAAAAGATCTCAGCAAGAATTTCCATCTCGTTGAGATTCATAAAGAAGATTTGAACGATCTGCCCGACCTGATTGCCCTGCTCGCCGCCCAGCCTGCCCAGCGCTTCGTCGTCTTTCTCGATGACCTGTCATTCGAGGCCGCGGATGACCGCTACAAGAATCTCAAAAGCGCCCTTGAAGGCGGAGTCAGCGGCCAGCCGTCCAATATTCTGATTTACGCGACCTCCAACCGCCGCCATCTGATGGCCCGGGATGCGTCCGAAAATGACCGTCTGCACCCGGCGGAAACCGCCGAGGAAAACATCTCGCTCTCCGACCGCTTCGGCCTGTGGCTGGGCTTCTACCCTTATGATCAGGATACATATTTAAAAATGGTGTCCGCCTATGCCATGGCGTATAATATCAAGGTAGAGGCTTCTGACTTGAGGAAAATGGCGCTCGAATGGTCTGCGACCAGAGGAGCCCGCTCGGGGAGGGTGGCCTGGCAATTTATCCGGGATTTAGCCGGACAAAAGAATATACAGACAGACATCAAGACGGACTGACCATGACTGCGCTCAAATCCTTCCTCCTGCTTACCGCCCTTCTCGTCCTCACTGCCCTTCCCGCCCGCGCCGATGAAAACACCGTTATTTTCCGCCCGGTCAATGCGGTCTACATGGTCCGTGATGCGGCCAATCCGACAGGCTATGTCGAGAAGGTGCGCTGGACGATCACCTCGTCGCAGGAATGGGCGAAATTTTACAACTACCTGCCCGACCTGCCGAAGGATGACTCCGGCGGCTCAGACCCGTTGAGTGGCCGGACCGACGATATGATCGTCTTCAGCCATACCGACGACAACGGCCTGACTGGTTTTGATATTTACGTCAACGGCTTCGGCATCATGGCGATCAAGCGTGGTGCAGTCCATGCGTATTACCCGGATGCGAACCGTCTGTGGACGTTCCTGCGCGATGAACAGAAAGAACGCGCCTCCTACGAAAAATTCTCACCCGAAGCCGTGTCTAAAAGTACGCGCGGCATCGTCGTGACCTATAACATCAGCGAAAGCATTCCGAACCCGATCTGGGTCGTCAACACGATGGACGAACTGAAAATCTACAACTCGTTCTTCAAAGGCCTGCGGCCAATCACCGGGTTTGCGCTGCGTGATCTCGAAGCTTCGCGCGATTTCGATTCACTCGGCACGTTCGTGATGAACCTGAATTATGGCGGCGCGCCGGCCAAGGTTGCAACCGTCAGCAACAAGTCGATCATCCGTCTTTCAAACGGCTTCGTGCGCACCGATTTCTATCAGGACACCAAAGACTTTTATAAGTACTTCAAGAATCAGGCCCGCGATAACATCAAGAGCCAGGAACGCTTCAAGGACGTCAATAAAAGCAATATATCCAAAGGTGTTTTCTAAAGCGTGACCAGACCCGACGGGTCGAGCGCCTTGGTGCCTTTGCGAATTTCAAAATGCAGCTGTGGCTTGTCGACTGATCCGGTCGACCCGACCGTGCCGACCGTCTGACCACGCTTCACTTTATCGCCCTTCTTGACCAGCGTCTTATCCAGATGCGCATACGCCGTCACATACTGATCGGCATGGCGGATCAGGATCAGGTTGCCATAGCCTTCGATCTGGCTGCCGGTGTAGACGACCACGCCGGTTTCAGCAGAACGCACCGCGTCGCCTTTGGCGGCCTGAATGTTCACGCCGTCATTATGCAGCCCGTCTTTTTTCAGGCCGTACCCTGAAATGATCCGCCCCGCGACTGGCTTGATGAATTTGCCTTCGCGCGCGGGCGGTGTGCCGATGGCTTTGGCGGTTGTCGCTGATACAGGCTTGGCCTTTGCTGGCAGATCGTCCTGATATTCATCCGGCGAGGAGGATGGCGGCACATAGCCACCTGCGCTGGCAACGGGCGGCAAAGGCTCCGTCTCGATCCGCTCCGGCTGTTGCACCGGGGCCGGAGGGCGGTAGACGACTGGTTGCACCACGGCGGGCGCTTCATATTTCGGCGGTAATTTAAGCGTCTGCCCCGCCGCCATTTTATACGGCGCCGACAAATGGTTGAGCTTGGCAAGATCGGTCGTGGACGTATTGAACAGGCGCGAAATCGTATAAAGACTGTCGCCGCTCCGCACCTTATACGTCTGCGGCGCAGGCAGTGTCAGGCGCGCTCCCGCAGGTAAATTATACGGCGGCTGCAAATCATTGGCATCGAGAATATCACGCAGCACCAGGCCGTAGCGCTGCGAAATCGTCCACACCGTTTCGCCCGTATGCACCGTATGATAGCCGAGGCTGCCGTTGCCTGCCGACGCGCCATAGGTATGCACAGGCACCGCGGTAGAGGCAGACTCGGTGCGCGTGGTCTTGCATGAGGCAAGTGCGATCAACGAAACTCCCAGCAGAATGGCGTGTCCGGCTTTCATGCTGTCATCTCTTCCAGATCGGCGCGGGTATAGGTGTTGCCGCGCGGCACATCCGGCAGCAACGGCACGAAGCGCACCGGCAGTAAATCCTGCTTGGCGTAAATATCCTCGCTCTCGCGTTTATAACGGCGCAGCACCTGCGGCTTGCCCTGATCACCAACCGGGATGATCATGATCCCGCCGACCTTCAGTTGATCGAGGAGTGCCAACGGTGGCTCGGCTGCGGCTGCCGTAACGATAATGCGGTCAAATTCATTCGGCTCCGGCCAGCCATGCATGCCGTCGCCGGCAATCGCGGTGACGTTGCGCAATTTGAAATTTTCAAAATGCTGCTGCGCCAGTTCAAGCAATGGTTTGTGCCGCTCGATCGTATAGACACGGCGGCAGAGTTTCGCGAGCACGGTCGTCTGATACCCCGACCCGGTCCCGATCTCCAGCACCGTCATGCGCTCTTCAAGTTCCAGCGCCTGCGTCATGTAGGCCACGATATACGGCTGGCTGATCGTCTGCCCAAGACCGATGGGCAAGGCTGTGTCTTCATAGGCCTGATCATGGAAGGAATGTGGCACAAAGGCTTCGCGCGCGGTTTTTTCAATCGCGTTAAGAACGTTGGTGTCGCTGATCCCCATCTGACGCAGATGCATGATCAGCCTGATCTTGGCCTGGTCTGGAAACGACATGATAGTTTAGATAATCCCGAGTGGGGCGAGGTGAAGTGGTGAACCTGCCCCCATTCTGGCTCAAGGGGCGCAGTTTCTCAAGATTATTCATAAACTTCTGAAAAAAGAAGGGTTTCACCACAGCGACCACAGCGCGATTGCCGTTTATACTCTCATCCGCCCTGTCTCTTTTGTCATCCTCCGCGCAGGCGGGGGATCCATTGTCGGGATAAATGAATATGCCTGCCATTTTCTGGATCCCCCGGCCAAGCCGTGGGATGACATTCCAAAAAATAATTTCAAGATTGAGATCATCACCAGCGCTGTGACCGCTGTGTGCGCTGTGGTAAACCCCTTACCCGCGCTTAACCTGCGCTTCGACTTCTTCCACCGCCACATCAACCGCGATCTGTCCGGTGGTTTCTACCTGTCCGGCCTCTTGGGTCATCCCGTCGGGCAGCAGCTTCTCGAGATTATTCATATACGGGCGCAACACCGGCGGGATAAATACGCCGCCATCCGTCGGATCATAATAATTCTCCATCACCGCGACCAGCGTGCGGCCAACAGCAAGGCCCGACCCGTTCAGCGTATGTACGAATTCGGTTTCCTTCGCGCCCGGACGCTTAAAGCGGGCTTTCATGCGCCGCGCCTGAAAGTCGCCGCAGTTCGAACAGCTCGAAATCTCGCGGTACTTGTTCTGCCCCGGCAGCCACACTTCAAGATCATAGGTCTTGCGGGCACCAAACCCGATATCACCGGTGCACAGCGCAAGCGTGCGGAACGGCAGATCGAGCTTGGTCAGGATGTTCTGCGCGCATTCGGTCATGCGCCCATGCTCGTTGTTGCTCTCTTCCGGCAGCGTGATCGAGACCAGCTCAACCTTATAGAACTGATGCTGGCGAATAATGCCCTTGGTGTCTTTCCCCGCCGATCCGGCTTCCTTGCGGAAGCATGGCGTCAGCGACGTATAGCGCAGCGGCAGATCACCGATATCCAGGATCTGTTCGCGCACCATATTGGTGAGAACGACTTCGGATGTTGGTATAAGCCAGCGCCCGTCAGTGGTTTCAAACTGGTCGTCTTTGAATTTCGGCAATTGCCCCGTGCCATACATGACATCGGTCGTGACCAGCAACGGCGCGATCACTTCGGTATACCCATGATGTTCCGTATGCGTATCGAGCATGAACTGCCCAAGCGCGCGCTCCAGACGGGCCAAGCCGCCACGCGTGATTGAAAAGCGCGATCCGGCAACTTTCGCCGCCGTTTCAAAATCCAGCATCCCCAGTGCCTCGCCGATCACAACGTGATCGACACCGTGGTTTGACCGTGTCGGTTCGCCATGGCGGCTCAGCTCAACATTGTCGTCTTCGTCTTTGCCGTTCGGCGTATCGTCCGCCAGCTGGTTCGGGATCGACATCAATAACGTATTCAGTTCTTCAGCCAGAGCCGCATCGCGTGCCTCAAGCTCCGCCGATTTTTCTTTGATGCCAGCAACCTCTGCCATCAGCGCAGCCGCATCGCCGCCTTTGGATTTGATCGCCCCGATTTCCTTCGACGCTTCATTGCGGCGGGCCAGCAAGTGCTGGACCTGCGTCTGCACGGCCCGGCGTTCCTCGTCCATCTTCAGAATGGCAGGTGTCTGCGGGGACAGTCCGCGCCGCGCCCAATTCGCGTCATAGGCAGCTGGATTGTCACGGATGGCTTTTAAATCGTGCATAATTCGTATCTCTTTGCTTTTGCCAGACTTTATATAAAATAGGGGCAGGAAACAAGAACTTCGCCGCCCCTGAAGGCTTCATGCAAGACCGCTTGCCAGATGTCTATGAAATCACCCGCCCCGCAGGCCTTGCCGGGCCTTTCGTGTTCGACTCCCCCCACAGCGGCACCATCTACCCACCGGATTTCGGCTATGCGTGCTCAACCAAACTTTTGCACAAAGCCGAAGACACCCGCGTCGATGACCTCTTCGCGGCGGCGCCTTCACATGGTGCCCCCCTGCTCTGCGCGCTGTTTCCGCGTACCTATATCGATGTCAACCGCACGGAAACCGATATCGACCCCAGCATCCTCGCAGAAGCATGGCCCGGCCTGCTCGCCCGTGATGGACGTTCCTCCGCCGGGCATGGTCTGATCCGCCGCCTGCTCCGTCCCGGCTTTCCGATTTATGATCGCAAGCTCGGTGTCGCCGAAATTCAGAACCGCCTCGAAAAATATTACGTGCCTTATCACACTGCGCTCCGCACGCTGCTCGATGAAACCTATGCCGCGCATGGGCAGGTCTGGCATATCAATTGCCACTCCATGCCCTCAACCTCCGCCTATGCCAGCCCTGGTGCCGTGTTTCGTCCGCTCGAGGGCAACCGTGTCGACATGGTGCTCGGCACACGCGATGGCACGACCTGCGATCCGGTCTTCGCACAGGAAGTAAAATCCTATCTGACAAATCTGGGCTACCGCGTCTCGCTCAACAACCCTTACAAAGGTGTTGAGCTGCTGCGCCGCTACGCGCAACCGACGCGTCATCGTCACTCTTTGCAGATCGAACTCAGCAAGGCGTTATATCTTGATGAGGAGGCCAACGAGATTCATAAAGGTTACGAAACTCTTAAAGCACACCTCGACGCGTTAATTGTTTTTATGCGCGATTATGTAGCACAAATGAAAATTCCTGCGGCGGCAGATTGAATCAGGAACTTTTTATTTTCAGTCAGGTTGGTTAGGACACAGCATTTCTGCTTCTGAGTTTGCAACCCCGAAAAACGTCAGGCACATCCCATGTTCCCCACCGTCTATCACGAACTCGTCAGAGTTTGCCCCTCCTCTGCCCCGGTCTTCGACGCTGAAAACGAAAAACTCCCGCCCAGCCTCTTATCGCAAGCCTTCGCCAATCATTTGCTTGAACTTTACCGCGCGGGTCATGTCGAAGAATTTCCCAGCCTCGCCATCCAGATCGAACGCTTCTACACGCTTGGCAATAAAAAAGCCCGCGACTGGGCCACGCTCGGTCTCCTTGAAAGCATCCAGTCCGTCTGGAGCGCAACCGAAATCGATCCCGAACGCTTCCGCCGGTATCTCCAGCCCCACTCCCTGCAAGACTGGGACCGCCTGAGGTTGGTTAAGATCACCGGGACGTATTGATTATCTGAACAGGTAGCTTGGCAATGCCTTGGTTAGCTTATTCGCTTCCCTGCTTTGTTGAATCTCAGCCTCCGCCGGATTGCCCTGCACATCGATACCCGTCAACTGAGTCAGGATTTCTGGCATGGCCTCCATCTCCGGAGCGACACGTGTGCGCAGCCCTGCCAGATGCATCTGCGCTTTTTGCTTGAGAACGTCCGAACCGATTTTTTCCACTCCGGCCAGATAATCGCCAACCAGATCATAAAGCATCGTGCGTAGCTGCGGTTGCAGACGCGCAGCAATCTGGTCGAGCACGCCGCTTTCTTTCAGGTACATGATACTCGCTACATGCATGGACGTGTCGCGTGGGAAAGGTGTCTGCTCTTGATCGACCTTGATGCCAAAGCGTGCGGAATATCCATACAGCGCATACACATGCGGCAGAAGTTTCAACGCTGCCGGATCGACCTTGAAAACCTCTTTGTCTGTGTCATTGAACGCATCCGGATTGGCGGTAACTTCGGCCTTACGGTTAAGCACAACCAGCTTGCCCGCGATGGCATCGGCGACCGTATTGATCAGGATCGGCAAAGCGCTCACGCCTTTAGGAATAGCCCGCGAAAGACCTGAATCAAAATTCGGCTTGGTCGTGTCGAGCTTTAGCGTCGGCATATAATAAACAATATCTTTGCCGTTCTTGATTGAATAAGCGTTACGGTTTTTATACAGCGCCCCCAGTGCACGGCTTGCCTCGACCAGTTCAGGAATATCCACCTGCTCAGCCAGTTTCATTGAACGGGCGATGGTGTAAAATTGCGCTCCGGCAACATCTGCCTCTGCTTCGTCATACATTTTTCGATCGAGATCGGCATAATCCAGCACAGCGCAGGTGAAATCCATTTTCGACATGTTCACGGAATGACCATAGAAGCTGTGACCGAGGATTTCATGTCCCACCACATACGTGAAAATATCTTTTTCAGAGACCGCAACGGGTGCCAGATCGTCTTTGGTAAACCGTGAATAGGCTTGCAGCGTATTGCGCTGACCCGGAACATCGGCAAGTGTGATGATCATGGTGGCCGCAGGCCCAAGCTGCTGCAAGTCTGCGGAATAAACGGCCGCATTACTTTGCGCGAACATTTGCTTCACGCTGCCTGCAACCAGATCGCCCGCCGTAAACGGGTCGCGCAGCGTAAAACGGTCATAGGCACGGGCCGATAAAAAGCCATGACGCGCGGCATGACGCAGGATCGTCTGAAACTTGCGCGACATTTCGAACAGGTAATATTCAGCCTTGGTCGACTCGACCGTATCTTCCCGTTCGCACCCCATCAGGGTGCTCCAGTTGTGCTGCTTATATTCGCCGCTCGGGTCGACATCTTTCGCCGTCGAGATCAGGATGTTCATTTTGGGCGCAGGTTTGCGCTTCAGCGTATTGCTGCTTTTATCCCAGTCCCACAACTGCCCCGCAGACGCGGTGCGGTGAAACGCTTCCTTGATGACAGGTGCCATCGCGGCATATTGCTGGCGGGCATTTGGCCCCGCGTAATAAATATCTATATCCATGGCCGGGATGGATAGACATAAGACATAAATATGTCAAGAAATATGGGAAAACGCCCACTTAAAGAATAATCGTCCTCTGCCCGTGCAGGAAAATCCGGCGTTCGCAATACATCTTCACCGCGCGCGCCAGCACGTCGCTCTCGGTGTCGCGCCCGAGCGCCTGCATTTTGTCAGGCGTGTAGGTATGGTCGACGCGCTCGACGCGCTGCGCGATGATCGGACCTTCGTCTAAATCTTCACTGGCAAAATGCGCGGTTGCGCCAATCATCTTCACGCCGCGCTCGTAGGCTTGGGTGTAAGGCTTCGCGCCTTTAAATCCCGGCAGGAATGAATGGTGGATGTTGATGATCCGCCCCAGATAATCGCGCGACATCTCGGCTGATAAAATCTGCATATACCGCGCGAGCAGCACCAGCTCGGTGCCCGTGCTTTCGATCAGGGCGCGCAGTTGCTTTTCCTGAGCAGGCTTGCTCGTGGGTGTCACGGGCAGATGATGGAACGGCAGGTCACTGCAATCTTTCAGATCAGTATGATTGGACACAATCGCAGTAATCTCGAGCGGTAAAGTCTTCGTGCGCTGCCTGTAAAGCAAATCGACCAGACAATGATCCGCCTTGGACACAAGGATCATCGTCTTCACTGGCTCCGCGAGGTTGCAAACCTCCCAGCGCATCTGGAACCGCGCCGCGATCTCCGGCAACCCGGCCATAAAATTTTCGAGACTGCTGACCTTCAAAGTCGAAAAAACCACCCGCATAAAAAACTGCCCCGAAAACGGATCATTGAACTGCGACGACTCTTCGATGTTGCAGTCATGGCTGGCCAGCAACGTGGCCACAGCGGCAACGATGCCGGGCTTATCGGAACAATTTAAACGGAGGACATGCATCGGGTGAATTCTTCTTCGAGGGCGGCATCAAGATCCGCCATCGTCGCAGACAAGCCCAGATCGCGCAACGAGGTC
>CAYJDG010000033.1:17648-23192 GCA_964368875.1 uncultured Pseudobdellovibrionaceae bacterium | reverse complement strand
GACCTGCCCGCCGCCGATGTCGAGCGCGTGCGTGAACAGATCGAAGACGTCATCGGCATCGATGCGTCGGACGCCGTCTGCGTCTCTGGCAAATCCGGCCTCAATGTCGGTGATCTGCTCGAAGCCATCGCCGTGCGCCTGCCGCCGCCGAAAGGCAACCCGGATGCGCCGACCACCGCTCTCCTCGTTGACAGCTGGTACGACAGCTATCTCGGCGTCGTCATTCTGGTGCGCGTCATGGACGGATATCTGCGCAAGGGCATGAAAGTGCGCTTTATGAACACCGCCGCCACGCGCGAGATCGACCGCGTTGGTATCTTTACGCCGAAACATATATTGGTTGATGAACTCGGCCCCGGCGAGATGGGCTTTATCACGGCCTCTATCAAAGACATCACCGAAACCAAAGTCGGTGACACGATCACCGAAGAGCGTTTCGCCGATACCGTCACCCCGCTCGCAGGGTTCAAGCCCTCGATCCCGATGGTGTTCTGCTCCCTCTTCCCGGTCGATAGCTCCGAATTCGAAAAACTCCGCGACGGCCTTGGCCGCCTCGCCCTGAACGATGCCTCCCTGCACTATGAGCAGGAAAGCTCACAAGCTCTCGGCATGGGCTTCCGCTGCGGCTTCCTTGGTCTGCTCCATATGGAGATCATTCAGGAACGTCTCGACCGCGAATTCGATCTCGACCTGATCCCGACCGCGCCGAGCGTGGTCTATAAGGTGTTCCTCACCGACCGCACCCAGCAGGAAATCTACAACCCGGTTGATATGCCAGAAGTCCAGCGCATTTCGAAAATCGAAGAGCCATGGATCAAAGCCACCATCCTCACCCCCGACGAATATGTCGGCGCGCTGATCAAACTTTGTGAAGACCGCCGCGGCAAACAGACCAACCTGTCTTATGTCGGCGCGCGCGCCATGATCGAATACCTGCTACCGCTCAACGAAGTGGTCTTCGATTTCTATGACCGCCTCAAATCCATTTCGCGCGGCTACGCCAGCTTCGACTACGCCGTCGATCAGTTCATCGAAGGCGACCTCGTCAAGATGGAAATTCTGGTCAACGGCGAGTCCGTCGACGCCCTCGCCATGATCGTCCACCGCAGCCAGGCCGAACGCCGTGGCCGCCAGCTCTGCGAACGCCTCAAAGACCTGATCCCGAAACAACTCTTCAAAGTTTCGATTCAAGCGGCGCTGGGCGGTAAATTCATCGCCCGCGAAGACGTCTCCGCCATGCGCAAAGATGTCACCGCCAAATGCTACGGCGGCGACATCAGCCGCAAACGCAAGCTCCTCGACAAACAAAAAGAGGGCAAAAAGAAAATGCGTCAGTATGGGAACGTAGAGATTCCACAGTCAGCGTTTATTGCGGCGTTGAAGATGGGCGATGAGAAGTAAGAGTAACTATACCTTATTATTAAGCGTTCTTATAAATTGATTAGTTAGGAGAACTAACAATGAAATCGATAGCATTCTTTAATAATAAAGGCGGCGTAGGTAAAACAACATTGCTATGTAATTTAGCAGCACAATTAGCCTTGTATGATCACAAATCAGTTTTAATCATCGATGCCGATCCGCAATGTAATGCTACTCAAAATATTTTCGATGAAACAAAAATTGAAAAAATTTATTCCTCCTCTAGTTCATTTACCGTTCATAGCATTATAAAACCTCTTCAGCAGGGAAAAGGGTATGCAGAAAATATTATCCCTGAAAAAGCGCCAAGTTTTGGTATTGATATAATACCAGGAGACCCTCGATTATCTTTGACTGAAGATGTACTTGCCGGAGATTGGAAGGATGCGACAGCCGGTTCCCTAAGAGGTCTAAGAACAACATTTCTATTTCGTGAAATGTTATCTAAGTGCGAGAATTACGATTATGTTTTTTTTGATATGGGCCCCTCTTTGGGAGCAATCAACCGCGCTATTCTGATAGCCTGCGATTACTTCATAAGCCCTATGTCGATTGATATTTTCAGCGTGAAAGCAATTGAGAATATTTCTTTATCAATATCAAGTTGGAAAAAAGATTTAACTCACGGTTTAGCAAGGGCCGCGGAGAATGATGACATCAAAAATGAACTTGGGGACACTGATTTCAAATTAAAATTTTTAGGGTACGTTACTCAACAATATACCGCAAAAACTGGCGCTGATGGTAAAAAGCGTGCAGTTAATGCATATGAAAAAATAATGGGAAAAATTCCTAAAATAATTATAAAAGAGTTAGTTGAAAAACTTCAATCAAATGATGCTAATTTAAATTATGAACTGGGATCTATACCTAATCTACACAGTTTAATTCCGCTATCTCAAAGTAGCCGGAAACCAATTTTTGAATTGAAGTCCAAAGATGGGGTTGTGGGTGCACATTTTACAAAAGTATCAGAAGCACATGATATTTTTGCAAACATTTCCAAAAACGTCTTTATTAATGCAGAAGCTTTAAATTGATCGATCTACCTGAAAATCTAATCGAAAGCATAGCGAGAAGACGCTGCATTCCTTACTTAGGATCGGGTGTATCTAAGCACTCACAATCTTCAGTTGGAGCGCCTATGCGGCCTGACAACTGGCTGGAATTCTTACAATTTGCCTATAACAAATGTCCGGGCACAAAAAAGTCAAAAACACATATAAAAAATATGATTAAAGCAGGTGATTTATTGACTGCCTGCAGCTTACTAAAAACAAGACTAGATGATGATTGGTTTAGAATACTTAATGAAAGATTTAGTACACCAGCTTTTAAGCCGGGAGAAATCCACACTACTATCTATGGACTAGACTGCGCCTTAGTTCTTACTACTAATTTCGACAGGATCTATGAAACCAAAGCTGGAGAACTTTCTAGCGGTAGCATCTCAACAAAACAATTTTTTAACGAAGATCTTAATTTACTGTCTAGAGGAGATCTAAAATCAAGGGCTATATTAAAAATACATGGTTCTTTAGATGATAAATCAAAAATGATCTTTACCAAGGAAGATTACGCAAGACAAAGAAATTCGCACCCTTCATTTTTCAAAATTTTTGAGGCCCTTTTATGCACGAATACTTTTTTATTTATTGGATGTAGTTTAACTGATCCAGATCTGAATCTTTTGTTGGAAGACTATAACTACACACATTCAAATTTATCCCCTCATTATGCTTTGATGCCTAAAGGCCAGCACCAAGATCTTATCGATCTATGGAGAAAAAATTATTCGCTGAGAGTAATTGAATACAGCCCAAAAAATAATCACTCAGAGCTTTTAGAAATCTTAAAAGCACTTAAGGAAAAAGTTGAACAAAAGAGAAATGAAATGGGTAGCCAACTTCTTTGGTAGTTTTCATGAAGTGAAGCCCGAAAATCTATTGGCTCTTCGAAATCATTACGACCGCACTTAAGAAATCCAAAATATTCTGAGTATTTCTAAATCGCTCTGTCGTTCTTGATTTTTTTATATGTAGGTTTTTGAACGCAAGCATCCATAATGAACTTTACTCACCTAAACCCACTTTAGAATCATCACAATATTCTTTTCTAATTATGGGCAAAAATCTCATATTCCTCTTATATTATGGCTTTTATTAACAATCCCGCTAACAATACATCTTTTGAATAAATTAATGGAATGTATCTCCCCCCTCAAACGTTCTATCTCTATTAAGGAGAAAAAATCATGATTGCCAAAACTCTATTAGCCCTAAGTCTCGCCCTGCTGGTTCTGCCGGTTTCTGCCAATGCGGAGCAAATTCTGCGCAGCAGCACTGAGTTTACCCATGACCCGGGCGCGGTGCCGCCGGGGACGAAGAGCACGACTGTGCTGAAGGGGTACCGCGTTAAAAATTCCTATTATCAGCCCTCTGCCCCGGTCTATGGCGAACCGCGCTATGCCGAGGAAGAGGTCTTCGTTCCGGTTGAGGAGATGGCCACCACGCCCCCGGCCGCCGGGACACCTGTCCTGCGTGAGACTGAGCGCCGCTATGTGACGCCGCGTCAGGGCTCGGGCGGATATAACGATTAGGGCGCGCACGCCGCACCCACCCCATAAAAAAAGCCCGGATCGCTCCGGGCTTTTTGAACTTTAGGCGGCGCAGGACCCGCCGGAGGTTTTTGGTCCGGCGACCACTCCGGTTTCGAGATAGGCTTTCAGGTTCGCGATGATGGTCGGCCAGCCGCCGGCGACACGGGTTGCCATCGGCGAGTTCTCGATAAAGTCGCCGTGCATGATGGTGAGTTCGACACCCGAGCCTTTGGCGACAATCTCATAGCGCACGCGCGAAACATCGGTCATATCGCCCGGATTACGCCACGACAGCACCAGCAGGCGCGGCGGATCGCATTCGAGAATTTCCCCTTCATGCACGACGTCGCCGTTGTCCATATTCTTCATCTGAAAGGCAGAGCCTTTCTTCCAGTCAGGCGTGATCAGGGCGCTGCTGAAAAAATACTGACGCGAAAATTCGGGGTTGGTGATCGCCGCCCATACTTTTTCGGGCGTGCTGTCGATATGGGTTTTATAAACTTGATCAGGGGTGGTCATGTCTTCGTCTCCTTGAGAGCTTGTTTCAAATTGAAAAGTGCTTGCATGCGGTCCTGCTCGAACCTGCCGATCCAGCGCATGTAAATTTCATGCAGCGGCACCGGGTTCAGGTAGTGCAGTTTTTCACGCCCGCGCTTAATGGTGGCGATCAAATTCGCCTCCTCAAGGATTGCGAGATGTTTCGTCACTGCCTGCCGGGTCATGTCATGGCCGTGGCACAACTCATTCAGGCTCAAGCCGCTTGTCTGGCGCAACCGGTCAAGCAGGTCGCGCCGCGAGGCATCTGCCAGAGCTTTGAATACGTTGTCCTCATCCATATGTCTCATTATGCAACCATTTGGTTGCCTTTTCAAGTGTTATTTTTGAGGGCCGTTAAGCCCCGGTTTCTAGAAGGTTTTGGGTGATTATTGGGCTTTGACTTTTTTCAGCCCGGCGATGAACTGATCCATGCGCACGAAAAATCCCTCGCGCGTGCCGCTCAGAAGTTTCGGCCACTGATCGAAGGGCAGCGGTTCCGGCAGATCATAGTTGGGCTTGTACGCATAGGTCGCACTTGCGTCCCATGCTTTGACCTTCGCCATTAGCTTGGCGGCGCGGTCGGGATCTTCGAACAGCCAGCTGGAGATCGGCGGGCTGATTGCAGCTGACACATTGAACACAGATTCATGCGGGTTCTTCAGGCGCGGCTCCGATGCTCCGGTCGTCTGGCCCTGCTGGTCGGGAGCTTTGCTCTTTTCCGCCTGCAAGCGCTTGAGGTCTTCGGGATCGAGGCGCGGCGGCCAGCGTGCGACATCGAAATTCGCGCGCAGTTGCCCGACATAGAAATAGAGCGCAGCTTCTTCCATCCGCTTTTGTTCGGCGAGCGCTTTGGCAAGGAACAGCAACCCGGTCGGAGACACCGCGCCCGGATCGGCCTCAACCGAGCGGACCATTTTATCGATGTCTTCTTTGCCGACCAGAACGACGACCTTGTTGAGGTCGGACCATTCCTTGAGGTCGTCCGG
>CAYJDG010000033.1:12373-17548 GCA_964368875.1 uncultured Pseudobdellovibrionaceae bacterium | reverse complement strand
TAGAGTAGCAAACCCCGGCTTCCTCACAAAGATGGGTTTTTACCTATTCTTAGTATTTTGCCAAGTTTTCCCATGGTATCCTCAAAGATAGAGAAATGAGCCAGAGATGAAACTGACCGCTTTCCTTCTGCGTTACCGCCTGAGCACCAAAGGCGCGACCGCCATTGAATACGGGCTGATTGCTGCCGGAATCGCACTCACCATCGCCGCCTCGATTTTCCTGTTCGGGGACGCGATTTACAGCCTTTTATATGAAGACCTGCCCGGCGCGCTCGAAGGCTAAACCAGTCTCCCCTGTTCATGACCTGTAAAAGGTCTATGTTCACTGGCAGAGAGTTATCGCAGCCAGGGAGGCCCGCATGTTCAAACCCAATATTGGTCAAACCGACAGAATCGTCCGCATTATTGCGGGCGTCGTCCTGATTGCGCTTGGTGTTTTGACCCCGGGGGCCATGTGGGTGGCCGTCGTCGGTCTGATCCCGCTCTTTAGCGGACTGATCGGATTTTGTGCCCTGGCCGGAATGATGAAATGTTGCTGTAAGAAAAGCTGCGGCACACCCAACGCTGATGGCACTGAGAAAAAATCCTGCGGCTGCGGTTCTGGTGGTTGCTGTTCTGAAACACCACCTGCGCCCCCAGCGGCTTAATTTCCCGCGCTACTTTTCCGCCCAGTCGGTGACGATCCCTTTATCCATGGTGACCGTCATCGCGGGCGTTTCATTGTCGTTAGATCCGTCTTTCAGATAGGTCCAGATTTCCTGATCGAACGTTGGGCGCGCCTTGTCGTCCGGCTGGCCATAGGCTGCAATCAATTCCGATTTGCGCATACCCTGATAAATCGCATCCTGCACGGCCCATTGTTTGTATGGCTGTTTGATTTGCGTTTGCGGTTTCGGCGCGGCAGCGGCCGGAGCTGCGCCTGTGTTCACGGTGCGCGATTGAAACGGCGGACGCGCAGCGTTCTGCGCTGCTGCTGCACGCATGGCTTTTTTCACGAGCGCGGTGATAATGCCCATCACCAGCGCCATGATCCAGCCGCTGACGACGCGGCCTATATATCTGCGAATTCCTGCCATGGTTGTACCTTAGCGAATTAAGCCCTTTCTGCCAAAAAGAAATAGATAAAATTTGAAATAATTTCGAAACGATAGTTGCCCGAAATGCATCAAATGCAAGGCATAATTAAATAGCCCTTCATGGCCCTCTGGCATGATCAGGGCATGGTTACGACGCAGAAAAAAACAGCTAAAAAAATCACTCTGGGACACAGCTTCCTCCAAGGCGTGTGGTTAGATACCCAAGAGATAAACGAGAACAAAAGTTCCGTTGCGCGTAACTTCCCGGACAGACGGTTGAGCGTATGTCGTGGGGGGTGTGATACGACTAAACCAGCTAAAGACTCCGGCAGGACCAGCGCAGCGAATAGCGATGGCCTGCTCGGGTCGCTGCTGGCCGAATCCTTTATCGGGGCCGTGTTTGGCCCGCTCCTGCCCATCTGGGCACAAACGACCGACTGGTTCAACGTGGCTGACGGTATCGATACGCTGTGGCTTGAACGCCGCACGGCGAATGACAGCTCCCGCCCGGCCCAAACACCCGGCATCAGCCAGGTTTTCGTCCCGCTTTAATTCCCTGTTAAGACCCGGCGAAGGGTTAACCTTTGGCATGGTTTATGCTAGGATGTTCTGACCTTTAAAGGACATCAGCCTTGGATTTCAGCACCACACTTCTGCGGGAAAAATTCGTGATCAGTGACAATCGCGGCGAGAGCGCCGAAGGTCACCCGATTATCGCTGTCAGCAACCGTATGGTTGTGCCCCTTCTCGATGCAAACGGCAAACCTGCCGAGACCTTCGTGGTGCGCGCCCAGACCATGCATGCCTGTATCCGCATGGCCGGGAAAATCATCCAGACCTATATGCGCAGCGGCCCCCTGATGGCCCGCGACGAAAAATTCAATTTTGAAGAGGCCTGGGATTCGCTGATCGAAGACCATGAGAAGAAATTTAACCCGGAACGCTGGATCGTCGTCTACAACAACGGCAAAGTCATATACGCGGGCGAAGATCACCATATGTTTCTTGATATGGTCGAAAAATGCGACAGTAAAAATTCAGGCCACTATGAAGACGCCATTAAAATGGCCGAACAATCCTTTGCCAGCCTCGGTAAGGATGTCACCATCCATCACGAGGGCAATATCGGGATGGTCGCGACCATCAAGGACGGCTACGGCAAGTGCGGGCTAATCCTGCGCAATCCCAACCGCCGCACCACCTTTAACTTCATCGCCGAAAACAAGGGTGAACGCACTATCTCCGCCGCCCAGTGCATGACAGTCGCCGCGGCCTATCTGGAGGGTATTCAAATCGCGTTCCAGATCGGCATGACGAATGAAAAAGTCCGCCTCGGGTACATGAAAAAATTCAGCGAGGATGACCGCCGCGCCGAATCGGGCCGCCGTCGCCTTGGCCGCCTCAATGCTGAGATCCGTACCTTTGAAAACGGCCTCGATGTCCGCTATCGCCCTGAAAAGCCCGACTTCACCCAGATCGTCACCGATGCCGAGGCCTTCATGTACGACATCCTGCAAGCCAAGGCCGAAGCCGCTCAGGGCTGAGGCGCATAAAAAAAAGGCAGCCAGTGGCCGCCTTTTTCTCATTCAAACTTTACGCACTCACGCCGCTTCGCGATCCTTCACCATCTGGGCAAGCAGGACCTGCACCAGCCCCGACATATCACCCTGCCCGCTACCGCTGACCTGAATATCAGGCGTGATCTTAAGTCCCGCAGCCGCAATCGATTTGATCACCTCGACGGTCGTGACACCCTGCGCGGTCAGTGCATTGACCTGATCCTGATAGGCCTTGGCCTGCGCCTCACCCTTGGATCTGATCACTCCGGCTTCGGCATCACCGACCTGCATCGTCTGTGTGGCTTCGGCTTCGGCGATCATGCGGATACGGGCGGCGTCACCGCGCGCGCGTTCCTCTGTCTGCCGGGCTTCGTGCTGCGCGACCTTGATGTTGGCCTCGGCTGTAATGATCGCCAGCTGCTGGTCGGCTTCCGCGCGGGTTTTCTCAAACTCGATGCGGCGTTGTTCAGCGTCTTTCTTGGCGTCATACATCGACTTCTCCTGCTCGGCCAGATTCTTCTGCTGGGTCGTCTGCATCAGGGCTTCAGGCAGATGGATATTCGTGATCATCACCGACACGACCTCAACCTTGTATTTGGACAGATCGGCGCGGATCACATCTTCCGCTCCCTTCTGTTCCTCGGCGCGGTTCTGCTGATAGGAAATGGCAGGAGACCGTGAGACCTGGGCGCGAAAGATACCGTCAATCTGGGGGTGTATGACATTCGCCTCCAGATCCGCAATCGAGCCAAGCTTTTGCACGACATACGGGGCATGCTCGGGCAGGACGCGGTACTGACAACGCACCTCGATCTGCATCGGGAAGCCGTCATAAGACACGACCTGAAACGGATCGAACCCGATGCTGCCGCGATCTTCGCGACGGGCACGATCAGCACTCCAGTCAATCGAGCGTGTCGTGGTCGGGATGATCAGAGTCGTGTAGGCGAGCGGGTTGATGTTGTACGCGCCGGGGCCAAGCACCTCTTTCTGAATGCCACGAAAGCCACGCGGGACGACATGGCGCGTGCGCCCGCCTTCTTCCCATGCGCCATCCTGCGCACTCACCTGACCATCAGGCATGTACTCGGATGGGTCCTTACCGATATTCGAGATCAGCACCGCCACTTCGCCACGCGCTACCTTGATCTGCTCGCGGATGGTCACGGTAAACAGATACGGATTGATATAGTACGTGCCGGGGGTGAGGATTTTTTCCTGCGGGCCACGATAGCCGCCATTGGTGAGAAAGGCCTGACCATCTTGGAAATTATTATGCCCGTCCGGAGTCATGACCACGACATCGGAGGCATCCATGGGCAAACCGTCACGGGCTTCGACGATACCGATCTCATTTTCGCCAATATAAATGGCGTTATGCAGCTCAACCTTAAAGACTTCGGTGTTGATGTTGTAGGTACCAGGGCGCAGGAAATCAATCTGCGGACCCTTCTGCCCACCATTCTTAAGAAAGGACTCAGCGCGCTGAAAATACGCGTGTGAATCGATGCTACGGCCCAGAAGCTGACTTGCATCAAGCGGAGCGCCGTCCATGGCGGTGATTACGCCGATCTGGCCTTCGCCGATCACTGTCTTCTTGATCTTCGTGACCTTGAACAGATATGGGTTGATTTTAAATGTCCCGTTGGTCAGGAAGCGCAGCTGCTTGCCACGAATGCCACCACTGGTGAGGAAGCCGACAGGGTTCTGGAAGTTGTTGTGCGCAGCGCCAGCAGGATCATCGGCGAAAATGCGGCCCGACGACAGGGATGCGCCATCGGTGGCTTCAACGATGCCGAGTTCATCGGCCCCGATGGTCAGAAACGCTGGCTTCGCAACCACGCTGATGATCGGCCACAGCACAAAGTGCAGGCCGGGCGAAAGATAATCTGCTTTCAAGCCAACCTGGTTGCTCATGGCGAAGACACGCCCCGCCTCCAGCGACGCACCGATGTAGCGTTGCTCCGTCACGGCGATTCTGTCTGAGGTCACATTGACCAGAAAACGACTGAGTAAAAACAGGACCAAAGCACTGATAGAAACGGTCAGCAGAATATCCCACAGCATTATAATTTCCCTCTCTAGTTAATAATTATATATAGATATATATAATCATATATATTATTAATTAACAATTATATAATTACATAGATTTTAAGTATCATTTTACTGCTGCGTATATATAATTAGGTAAGAGGTTCACATGACCAAAGACACCAAAAGCATCTGCCTGGTCATTCGCCGGGATCAATATGAACGACTGCAGGACATGGATATCAATGTCAGCGGCTTCATTCGCGACACTATTGATGACCGCCTGAGCGACCACACCATCATCCTCAATGTGAGCCCGGAAACCCGCCTACTCTATGATCAGATCGTCTCTGCCACGCCCCGCGGCGATATTGCGATTGAGCCGTATCTCCGCGATGCGCTGAAGAAGATGCTGGATGACCGAATTGCGGCGATGAAGACGCTGCAAAAATCCCTTTAAAATTGACATAATCAATTCAGACGGCTATATCCTCGCTCAAAGGATA
>CAYJDG010000033.1:0-12273 GCA_964368875.1 uncultured Pseudobdellovibrionaceae bacterium | reverse complement strand
ATCGAAATCCCCTCGCGCAATCTGCATATCCTGTCGGTCAGCCATGCCTCCGACATCATCTTCGTCACCAATGCGCCACAATCAGACGATGCATGGGAGAAAATGCAGAAGAAAATTGTCGCCGCTACATTTCACTATGAACAAATTCCTGCAGGCACCAGACAGCATCCGGCAAGCTTTCCACAGCTGAACCAGACTGGAGCCATTATGATCCTGCCTTATCTTGATCCAAACTGGCGGGATACACTTGCGCCATTTCTCAAGGCCGCTCCCGCGGCACCGCAACCACCAGCCATCGCGCCACCGAAATAAAAAAATGCCGGACATATGTCCGGCATTTTTATAACTTGTTTGAGATATCCTAAGCCCGTGCAGCCAGATCGCGCAGGACGTAATTCAGTACGCCGCCGTTGAGGTAATAGCCAACTTCATCAACCGTATCGATACGGCATTTGAGTTTGTGCTCTTCGGTCTTGCCACCTGCGCGCTGGATCGTGAGCGTTACGTCCATACCAGGGGTGATGCCTTTTTCAACGCCGGTGATCGAGATGATTTCGTCACCTTTTAAATCAAGCGTCTTGCGGGTCATACCGTCCTTGAACTGCAAAGGCAGCAGGCCCATGCCGACGAGGTTCGAGCGGTGGATACGCTCGAAGCTTTCAGCGATAACCGCCTTGACGCCCAGCAGCTTGGTGCCTTTGGCCGCCCAATCGCGGGACGAACCAGTGCCGTATTCCTTACCGGCGAAAATCACCAGCGGGGTTTTCTCGGCGATATATTTCATCGCCGCGTCATAGATCGGCATCTCTTCGCCAGTCGGGATGAATTTGGTCATGCCACCTTCGACACCGTTCAGCATTTCATTCTTGATCCGGATATTGGCGAACGTGCCACGCATCATGATCTCATGGTTGCCGCGCCGTGCGCCATACGAGTTGAACTCGGCGACGCTGACGTTGTGTTCAAGCAGGTAAGCACCAGCAGGCGAGGCTTTCTTGATCGAACCGGCAGGCGAAATATGGTCGGTCGTGATCGAGTCACCAAGGATCGCCAGTACGCGCGCGCCTTTAACGTCAGAAACGTCTTCCGGCTTGCGGTTCATATTGACGAAGTATGGCGGATTCTGAACATAGGTCGAGGTATTGTCCCATGCATAGGTTTCAGACGCTGTGCCGCCACCGATCTTCTGCCACTGCTCCGGTCCTTTGAAGACGTCGGCGTAGCGGGTTTTGAACATTTCACTGGTCAGGCACTGCTCGATTGTATCGGCAATCTCCTTATTGGTCGGCCAGATATCCTTAAGGTAGACATCCTTGCCATCCGTACCCTGACCGATTGGATCTTTCAGCAGATCGACGTGCATGTTGCCAGCGAGCGCATAGGCCACACAGAGCGGTGGCGATGCAAGGTAGTTGGCTTTGACGTGTGGATTGACGCGACCTTCGAAGTTACGGTTGCCAGAGAGAACGGCAGCAACTGTCAGATCGCCCGTTTCAACAGCTTTGGCAATATGATCCGGCAGCGGACCAGAGTTACCGATACAGGTTGTGCAGCCATAGCCGACAAGGTTGAAGCCGAGTTTATCGAGCTCTTTCGAGAGATCGGCTTTGTTGAGGTAATCGGTCACGACCTGGCTTCCCGGAGCCAGCGAGGTTTTAACCCATGGCTTGGTTTTAAGGCCCAGCGCATTGGCTTTCTTCGCTAATAATCCTGCGGCAACCAGAACCGACGGGTTCGAGGTGTTCGTGCATGACGTGATCGCGGCAATCGTTACTGCGCCATCTTCAAGATCGTAGCCTTTGCCTTCGACTGCGACTTTACGCTTCTCTGGCACCATCGTCTTGATTGATTCAACTGTTTTAGAAAGCGGCACGCGGTCCTGCGGGCGTTTCGGTCCGGCGAGACAGGCTTCAACGGCACTGAGGTCCAGTTCCAGAACATCGGTAAAAACCGGGTCAGGGCTGTCCTTGGTGCGCCACATCCCTTGCGCCTTCGAATATTGCTCAACCAGTTTCACACGGTGCGGATCGCGCCCGGTGAAGGTCATGTAACGGATGGTTTCTTCGTCGATCGGGAAGAAGCCACACGTCGCACCGTATTCAGGCGCCATATTGGCAATCGTCGCCCGGTCGGCGAGCGTGAGGTTATCAAGGCCGGATCCAAAGAATTCGACGAACTTGTTGACCACGCCACGGGCGCGGAGCATCTGTGTCACCATCAACACGAGATCGGTCGCGGTCGTGCCCTCTTTCATTTTACCAGTCAGTTTAAAGCCGATGACTTCAGGAATAACCATCGAGACTGGCTGGCCGAGCATAGCAGCTTCGGCTTCGATCCCGCCCACACCCCAGCCCAGCACGCCCATGCCATTGACCATGGTCGTATGGGAGTCAGTGCCAACCAGCGTATCCGGATAGGCAACCATCTTGCCTTTGTTCTCTTCGTCTTCTTCGACCCACACGGCTTGCGCGAGGTATTCAAGGTTCACCTGGTGACAGATCCCTGTCCCCGGTGGCACGACGCGGAAATTCTTGAACGCGGCAGAGCCCCACCGGAGGAATTTGTAACGCTCGTTGTTGCGGTCGAATTCGATATCGACGTTTTTCTGAAAGGCGGAGTTGCTGCCGAACTCATCGACCATCACCGAGTGATCGATGACGAGGTCAACCGCAGTCAGCGGGTTGATCCGTTGCGGGTTGCCGCCAAGGGCCCCCATCGCTTCGCGCATCGCGGCGAGATCGACGACGGCAGGAACGCCGGTGAAATCCTGCATCAGCACGCGCGCCGGACGGTAGGCGACTTCATGCTGGGATGTTTTGGTCTTGAGCCATTCGCGCACGGCTTCCACGTCCTCGACGCTGACTGAGCGGTCATCTTCATAGCGCAGAAGGTTTTCAAGAAGGACCTTGAGGGAAAACGGCAGCCGAGAAAGATCGCCGAGCTTTGCTTCCGCATCCTTGAGTGAGAAGTAATCATAGTCCTTCCCATCAACGGTCAGAGTTTTGCGGGTCTGGAGCGTGTCGTGACCGGGACGTGTCATTTTGAAAAAACCTCAGGTGAAAGAATGAAATAAAGGTGGGTGAACCCCTGTTAGATCAGGGACCTGACGCAGTGCAGGAACTCTATCATGGTTTGAAAGTAATAAAAAAAGGTAAAAAATCACCCATGCAGCGTCCCGCATGGGTGATTTGAATTCTGGATAACGCCGCAGGCTTACGCCGGGGCAGTACCGTTTGTTGGACCTGCAGGAACAATCACGACAACTGTCGGGGCTGCTTCAGGAACATCTTTAGGGACGACGGCTTCTTCAAACGCTTTATTTGTAGACATTGGATACCCTCCATTATTGGTTTGAGTTTTAGTGGGTGAATGGTACGGGCGACTCGTAGAAAAAACCTAGAAAAAATTCGTTCACATAACGCAAAAATGGCCTCAACCTGTGGATAATTATTTATTATGACAACGATTGGTTTTTGCCTAATTCATTGATTCATATATAAAAAATGATTTCGATACGGAGTCAATATGGCCAAATTAAGGCAAAATGCGCCCAAAATTTCGCCATATTCATAAGCCATAGTGAATATATCAGGAAAAGAGATTTACGAGTTTAAGCATCTCCTTGCCCCGACACCGAAAACCGAATTGAACCCCGTTGCTTGTTCCTCCTCGCAGCGGGGTTTGGTTTTTTGGGGTTCCTAACGGCAGGTTTGATTGACGCGTTCATACTCGTTGAGGGAGTCGACAACCTGCTGGCGGCGTTTACGCTCATCCCCCATCATGTTGCTGTAATACTTGAGCATGCTCTCAAGACGTCCCGTCATGTAAGCCTCAACCTCTTTGCTTTGCGAAACATTATACGGTCCGAAAACCGCCTGCTTCTCAACTTCCTGTTTAACCGCCTGTCCGATCAAGCTTGCATATTTATTCACGATCTCGCGGTCGACCTGAATATGCTTGAGTTCATGTTCTTTAATAGCATTGTGTTTACAGGTGCCGACGGGAAACTCGCTGGCAATAAAGATCGTCGGTTTGATATGTAACGTGACGGTAATCGTATCAAACCAATAGCATCGCACCTGCAAGCGGTTGTTGGTGATATTCCTGAAACTCATTCTCTCTGAGAGTTCGATCCCGCCCTGCATCAGCCCGCCGACATCGGTGATGATATTATTGCCGTAAGGATTGATGGTATCGATCTTGAATCTATTCAACTGCTTTTCAGACTGGGAATAATCCCAGTTCACTTCATCGGTCGCAGTTTTGATATTGATGGTCGGGGCGCGGTCGGCCTTGCACCAGCTGTATTCAGTGCGCTCCCGCGCGGCATGGGCTGGCTGGGCAAAGCCCAGCAATCCGACGACCAAGAAAATCCCTGAAAGCAATCTCATCATACCAAGTATAGAATCAGAATCGTAAAGAATTGTCATGGGGAAACCGCACATACACTGAGGATTTGTCAGCCCCTGCCTCCCGCGCTATGATAGGAGCGTTTTATAAGCGCCACTGGAGGCCCCATGTATATTATCCCGCAAATCTTGAACCTTGTGATCAACCTTTATATCGCGGTGATCATAGCGTGGGTTGCCGTTACCTGGCTGGTCAACTTCAAGGTGCTCGATACCAACAACCCGCAGGCCCGCAACCTTGTTGACCTGCTCAAACGGGTGACCGATCCGGTGATGAAACCGGTTGCGAAATATGTCCCGCCGATTGGTGGCATCGACCTCACGCCGCTGATCGTGATCATCGGGCTCGAAATTCTAAAAGCCATTATCTGGCATATCTTTATATAGGTGGATTTCCGGGAGGTGGTTCGACAGTTGCCTCGATCACCTCTGCTGGCGCGGATTGTGTCGCAGGTTCGCTGACCACTGTCATTGCACGTACGCGGCGACGCCACGATTCCCATCCGAACCACGCCCACGCGCCAAGCCCCAGACCAAGCACGAACAGCACCAGCGACCACGTGTTGGTCATCGACCCGATATCGAACTGGCGGTTTTCAATTTCATCGCTTACGCAGCCCGAGAGCTCACGCCCATTGAGATCGATCTGCGCCTTGCCCGGATCGAGCCGCACCATGATGCGATTGCCCGAGGCGGGATCAACGAACTCGAGCGCGTCGGTGGTTTGCAGCCATGTGCCGATCTGCGCCTGCTTGCAGCTTTCCAGCAGGTCGGCTTCCATCGATCCGATCTTGGCCTGCGCGACACTGCGGGCGAAATCTGTGATCGGCATTTCGTATTTATTAAGGAGGGCATCAAGGCGGCCAATGCGGTACTGACCTGCGACCCATGTTCCACCAGCCGCAACCAGCGTCATAGCGGCAGCAACAGCCCAAATCTTCCAGTGGCGCGGGCCGCTGAAAGTGGCAAAAGGTGACATGGAAACAGGATTGGCCATGCACAGGCTGATAGCATAAAGAAATCAGCTTGTTAACGGGATTTCGCTGCTGTATAGCGACATAATGAGCACAACCGCCACAATCATTGACGGCAAAGCCGCCGCCGCCCGCCTGACCGAGACCATAAAAGCCGGGGTCGCGGCCCTTCCCCGTAAACCCGGCCTCGCCGTGATTCTCGTCGGCGACGATCCGGCCTCGAAGGTGTATGTGGGCAATAAGATCAAAGCCTGCCTCGCCTGTGGCATCGAAAGCCTCGAGCATCGTCTGCCCGCTGACACCAAACAGGAGGACATCGCTCTCCTGATCGAAGAGCTGAACCGCGACGAAGACGTTGACGGTATCCTTCTGCAACTGCCTCTGCCCGCCGGGCTTAATAGCGATCCGCTCGTCCAGATGATTCATCCCGATAAAGATGTCGACGGTCTGACCGCGATCAATGCCGGGCGCCTTGTCGCCGGGATCGACGGCATGGTGCCATGTACCCCGCAAGGCTCACTCATCCTGCTCAAGGAAACGCTCGGTGACCTCACGGGTAAAACCGCCATCGTCATAGGCCGCTCGCTCCTCTTCGGAAAGCCGATGGGCCAGTTGCTGCTTTCTGAGAACTGCACCCTCATTCAGGCCCATTCCAAAACCAAAGACCTGCCAGCCATGTGCCGTCAGGCCGATATCGTCGTGGCCGCCGTGGGCCGCGCGAAAATGGTCAAAGGCAACTGGCTTAAGCCCGGCGCAGTTGTCATCGATGTCGGCATCAACCGCATGGATGACGGCAAACTCTGCGGCGATGTCGATTTCGCCGAAGCATCCCAAGTTGCAAGCGCCATCACTCCGGTTCCCGGCGGCGTCGGCCCGATGACGATTTCCTGTCTGATGGGCAACACGCTCAAGAGCGCCAAAAAGAAAAAATGAGCACAAATCCCTTTGCCAAATTGCAGGACTGGTACAAAGAGCGCTGCGATGGCGAGTGGGAACAACAGTTCGGTATCAACATAGAAACCATCGACAATCCGGGCTGGCTGGTCACCATCGATCTCGAAGGCACTGAGTGGGAAAAGCTGGTTGTTCCGACCTTCAAAAACTATCTCGATGAAGATGATTTTTTCTTTTACGAAGTGGCCAATAAAAAATTCATGGGCAGCGGCGACCCGAATAAACTGCCAGCTATTTTAAACGGCTTCTTTCAGGCCATCGGGCGCTAGGGGTGTCTTCAAAATACCTCCCCATCATCACGGGCCTGTTCGTTGCCTGTCTACTGATCTCAAATACGATTGAGGCCAAGGTGTTCACCGCGTTCGGCCTGACGCTGACCGCAGGCACGATTGTCTTTCCGCTCGCCTATGTTTTTGGCGATGTTCTCACCGAGGTCTATGGCTATGCCGCGTCGCGCCGCGTCATCTGGACGGGTTTCGCCGCGCTGTTGCTGATGGTGATTGTCTACACAATCGCGATTTTCCTGCCGCCTGCCGCCGACTGGCCCAATCAGGCCGCGTTTGAAACGATCTTCGCACAGGTGCCGCGCATCAGTGCCGCCTCCTTGATTGCCTATTTTACCGGCGAGTTCGTCAATTCCTATATCGTCGCGAAAATGAAGGTCGCCTCGGCGGGCACCCAGATGGCCAAGCGTTTTGCCGTGTCCACTCTCTTCGGACAAATGGTCGATACCACTGTATTCACTCTGCTCGCATTCACATTCGTCATGCCATGGTCGACGCTCCCGGCGATGATCGGCTCGATGTGGCTGCTCAAGGTTCTCTGGGAACTGATCGCCCTACCCCTCACTCTGGTGATCGTGCGCTGGCTCAAGCGTGCTGAAAATCTGGATGTCTATGACCGGGATACGGACTTCAATCCGTTTCATTTCAAAGCAGAATAAAATGAGGAGGCCAAAGCCTCCCCATTTAACTCAACAAGCAGTTTAAACTTTTAATCAGCCGACGGCCTTTAAGGGCACGTTACCTATCATTTTTGCATAGGTATCACGCACATTGGCGATAAATTGTTGGCCTGTGATCGATTTGGACTTATCGATCGCCAGATCGCCGGTGAGGTTGCTGGTTTTCAGGCCAGCTTCAATCGTTGCGACGACCGCGAGTTTCAATTTCTTGGCAAGCTCGACGCCCTCGTCCTGACCGTTGAGTTCCGCCTTGTGGCGAATGGCTTCGGCGTAGGCAAAAATATGGGCGGCCGGGTTGGCAAGGAGGATTTTCTTTTCGTGCCAGGCAGGCTCAAGATCGGGCGCGGTGCCATGCGGCGGATCGGCGAGCAAGGTTCCATCGGCCGACACCAGAGTCGAATCCATCAGTCCGAGTGACTTATGTTCTCCGGCAACCTGATCGGAGACGACGTCGCCGTCATAGTTTTTCAACGCGATGATCGTGCCGTTCAGTTTCCCTTGCGGGATTTTCGAAACGACGGCGTCGATCAATTGTACCTTGTCATTGAAGGTGATCCCGGCGGCCTTGAATTTGGCCGCATAGTCGGTATTGAAGATTTCGTTGAAAATATCGATAAAGCGTCCGTCATAGATAGGTTGAATCGTGTTCTTAGCCGCGAAGATAACCGATTTATGCATCGATAATGCCTGCTGGAACAGCGCATGGGCATAATCGCGGATCGAGCTATCGGTTTCGGTGGTCAGCAGCACGACGCCGCTGTCGACCTTACGATTTTCAATCAGGGTCGAAGTTGAACCATCGTCACCTTCAAAGACTACTTTGAGTTTACCGCGACCGGGGATCGATACGTTCGGCGCGCCATAAATACCGCCGACCGCTTGACGGACGATGGTTACGTCATTCATGAGCGGCGCAAATTTATCCAAGCCCTCGATTTCAATCGTGTTGCGCAGGATCGCAGCCCCGTTAATGGCACGGCGAATAATGCCGTTTGGCGAATCCCATTGCTTGGACAGCCCAAAGGCTTTGGTCTCTTCTTTATTCGGTGTAATCGTTGGACCCTTGATGGCCGCTTTATGAATTTTAAGATCAGCGATCGCGGCATTGAGCGCGCCGTCGTCGGTTTTATCGCGGGCCTGCAATGAAATGTCATGCACTTTCCAGTCAACCGCGAAAAACGGTGCAATCAGTTGATCGCGGATTTCCGTCGACATATGTGGCCAGACTCCGTCCCCTGTCATATCGACAATCGATCCGTTGATTTTGTAAGGCGTGGTCATGGCAGTGTCCTTATTAAAGAGAGGGTGAGTGTGCTGACGCAGCAAAAGACCCTTATTCATAGCTCAGAAAGGCTTAACAACTCTCTAAAACCATTTTTTAATTGTTATGTTAATGACTGTCTGCGCAGTACGATATAGGCCGCCAGCGCGGAGGCAACTGAGCCACTCAGCACACCCAGGCGAATATCAGCTTGCAGGTGCGGGCCGCTAAAAGCCAACTCACCGATAAAGAGCGACATCGTAAAACCGATCCCACACAGATGCGCCAGCCCCCACAGCTGCCCCCAGCCAACTCCCTGCGGCATTGGGCAGAGACGCGTCTTCACCGCCAGCCACACCGTGCCAAAAATTCCAATCAGCTTCCCGGCAAACAATCCGAGCGCAATCCCCAGCACAACGGGCTCTCCGAAATTCGCAACACTCATATCCATCAGCGGCACACCCGCATTGGCGAAAGCGAATATAGGCAGGATAAGAAACGCGACATAGGGATGCAAAAGATGCTCGAGCCACTCGAGTGGTTTGCGCTCAGGATTTTTAGGACATGACAACGGAATAGAAAAGGCCGTCAGAACACCGGCAATGGTTGGATGAATCCCGCTTTTATACATCGCAATCCATAAAACACAGCCGATCACCAAAAACGGCATAACGCTGCTGCATTTGAATTTATTAAGAAGGAAAAGTACCACGACAAGAACGGCAGCTGCGGCGAGATATAAGAGGGAAATATGGCTCGTATAAAACAGCGCAATGATGATCACCGCACCCAGATCATCGATAATCGCAATCGCCGTGAGGAGAATTTTGAGACTAAGTGGTGCGCGTGATCCAAGCAGAGCCAAAACTCCGAGTGAAAACGCAATATCGGTTGCCGAAGGAATAGCCCAGCCTGACTGGGTGGTGGGGATGTCGCGGTTGACAAACCAGTAAATCAAGGCCGGCACCGCCATCCCGCCGATAGCGGCAACCACAGGCAGCAAGGCCCGGTCGCGTGATGATAATTCCCCGATGAGGATTTCACGCTTGATTTCTAATCCGACCAGAAAGAAAAAAATCGCCATCAACCCATCATTGATGATGAGTTTTACCGTGTAGGCTCCAAAAAAATGCTGATAGTTCGGGCCAAGGGGCGAATTGGCTATAATGAGGGCCACAGCAGCGGCGGCCATGAGGATAAGTCCTCCGGTTGCCTCCATCTGGAAGAAGTGACGGGTCATATCTATGAGGCCAGAGAATTTTTGTCGGAGAGGCATGTTGCCTTTATAAAGGATTCTGACTAGAAGCTGAAGCTGAAATGCTCCGCGCCCGTTCCCAGTCTATTCAGGCCATCGTCATTGCTTTTATTGCCTATGCGAGTTTCAGCCACGGCGATGTTCTGACAAAATTCCTCACCGCGACCTATTCGGTGCAAACCTGCCTGACTTTTGGTGGTCTGATCGGCCTGATTGTAAGTTCGATCTGGATTTATAAGGCCAAAGGCTGGTCCGGGTTTCAACCGCCGACATGGAAAATTCATCTGGGCCGCGCCCTGATCGTAGCGGTCAGTTCCAATTGCGCCGTCGGGGCGATCAAACTGATGCCTCTACCCGATTTTTACTCGATCATTTTTCTGGCCCCAATCTCGGTGATCTTGCTCGCGGCCCTGCTCGGCCATGAAAAATTCTATCCGCACCGCCTGCTGACGGTGATCATGGGTTTCATCGGTATCTTGATTATCGTTGGCACACAGTTTGATCAGCTCGGCAGGGGCGCCCTTCTCGCGTTCGGCTGCGTCGCCTGTACCTCGGTCAGCGTATTGATGATCCGCAAGATAGGGAAAGACGATTATCTGCCCGTTTATTGCTTCTTTCCGTTTTTAACTATCACTCTTTTGTGTGCCCCGTTTGCCGAATGGCATCTGGAAAGCGTCCAGCACGCCGTGATGTTCCTGCTTTTTGGCCTGTGCATCATCGTCGGCCATATCTGCATTCCGCTCGCCTACGCCAAAGCGCCACAGACCTCGCTCGTTGCGCCCGTGTATTATACTCAAATGCTCTGGGGTATTCTCTATGGCTTCATCTTTTTCAATCAGACCCCAACCCTCAGCACTATTCTTGGTGCCTCGCTGATTATCGGCGGAGGGCTATTGATGATCTGGATTGAACGCAAGCGACCCCGCGCCATCGTCAATACCGGGATCACGGCTGAGCGGGATTAAGCTTCTCAAGCCGCGCGAGATTATCGCGGCACTCCTCCCAGACCAGATAGGTATCGTTCAATGCCTCAATCAATGTAGTAACATCCACCTGTGCCGGATAAGGCTGCGGCGCTGGGCAGACATACAGATCAGCGGGCAGTGGCAACGGCCTGCCGCTCGCGCAACCGCTCATAAGCAGTACGCAAGGCAGGATCAAGCAAGATAATTTCATGTTTGGCCTCCTTGAATTTTTGATTTTGCAGGGTTCTGAAATTCATCCGTTCGCGGTTCGCCTTGCGAGCGTCTTCCAATAACTTCAGAGTCAGGCGGTATTGCGCCTCCTTGGCCTGTAATTCATGCCGGATGGTGCGTAACGCTTCGCCCCGGTGGTGCGCGAGATAGGCACTGGCCATGAAAGCCAGTGCCAGAAGCGTCACTCCCATAACCTTCCAGTGTTTTAATAGTGATAAAAACGTCGTCATCATTCGTCACCCTCCTGCGATTTTTTTTCTGCGCGTTTGCGGTACACATAAATCCCCAGCACCGATAAGCCGACCGCCCAGGTCGTGCTCAACGATTCCATAGCGTTAATGACGCCCGCCGCCTCGTCGGTTTTAAACAGGATCACATACGCGACCGCCAGCATCTGCGCGCCCCAGCTAAAAGCCACCACATACCCGAAGGTCGGGCGCATCAGGCGGCCATAACGTCCCTGCTCGTCTTTCATGTCGGCACCTTGACCAGTTTAAAAAAGACATGCTGGCCGATGACGTTGGTAGGCGTCTTGCCGCGCGACCAGTAAGGCTTCACCGCCCGCGTGTGATAATGATCCGCGCCATAGGTCGGGTCATCGATAAAGCCGAGTACGGCCCGCCGCGCGATGCGTTTGGCGGTTGCAAAGTGAATATTTTCATCCGTGACCGCGATCAGTTTCCGGTAATTCGGATCGGTTTTGTTCCAGCAGGAAAATTGATAGGCCTTGTGACAGACTTCGATGATGGTATTGCCCCACCAGTATCCGCCGAACTCACGCGCCGTATTGACGCGGTTCAGCACGACACAGGCCACGGCCTGCATACCGGCAGTCCCTTCATTGCGCGCTTCGCCCCACAGTGTGCGCGCCAGAATATCGATGGTCAGCTCGTTATAGGCTTCAGGTGTCGCTGCGGCAGCGCCTCCTTGCAGCGGGATCAGCACAGGTCGGTCAGTCATGATGATGTCTTTCTTTGGTCAGGGCTTCGGCTTTGAGGGCGGTCACATCGAGCTTCGCCTCGATGCGCAGAAGATGGCTGGTGATCCGTACTTCAAGCTCGCGCAGATCTCCGGTGCGGGCATAATTGCGGGCGACATCCAGCTTGTGGTCTGATAGATCGTCGTATATCTCGCGGAGACTTCGGTCATAATCACGCCGTCCGTTCCAGATCATCCAGAACAGAGCAGAGATGACGGGAATTTCCACGACGGCGATCCACCAGCCGAAAAAATCTTTCAGTGTTTCGTTCATGTTAAACC
>CAYJDG010000032.1:4511-24451 GCA_964368875.1 uncultured Pseudobdellovibrionaceae bacterium | reverse complement strand
GAATCAGGGTCCGCCAACGACCGACGTTCCCGAAGAAATCGGCGAATAGCCCCTTTAAATCTAATTTCATGGTTTTTTTATATAATATCCCTGTTGTCAGAACGGATAGAGAGCACCCATGATTGTTGGATCACAAGCTGAAGCAGATGAAATTGATGCCCTAATCAAAGTTAAAAAGGGGCAGGAGGATGCTGCGCTTGAGGCGATGGTCAGAAACGACAAGATCACCATGGGGACTGCCGCACAGATACGCTCATCCGGGCCTACCGAGGCATCCTGCTCTGTTCTTTCACAATCACAAGCTGAGCGTACCGCTGCCGATAAGACCTTGCGCATGATCAACGCTGCGCTCGTAACTTTAGGCGAGATTACGCCAATGCAGGCGCAGGCAAAAACTGATCCGTTGAATGCCATGGCTGCAGTTGTGACTGGGATTGCTGCTCCTGCTACTGCGGCTTGCGCGACACAATTCCCCTCCGCCGCGCCAAAAATGACTCCCTAAAAGCTTTCTAAAAGAGCCTTTTTGTGACATCTTGCCTATCTGCATGAGAGGTCAAGACAGATGGGTTATTTAGTATTATTGCGCCATGGCCAGAGCCAATGGAATCTTGAAAACCGCTTCACCGGATTTCACGACGTCGAACTGAGCGCACAAGGCCGCGATGAAGCCGCCCAGTCGGGTAAGCAGATCGCTGCTGCCAATATCAAATTCGATAAGGTTTTTACGAGTACGCTGAAACGCGCCGCCAACACCGCCGAGATCGCGCTCGAGGCTGCGGGGCAAGGCAACATGATCGCCGGCATGATCCGCCATGATGATCTGCGTGAACGCGACTACGGCGACCTGACCGGACTGAATAAAGATGAAACCAAAGAAAAATATGGCGAAGATCAGGTGCATATCTGGCGCAGGTCTTACGATGTGCAGCCGCCGGGCGGTGAAAGCCTGCAGGATGTCGTCGAAAAGCGCGTGCGCCCGTATTATACCAACGTGATCAAACCGCTGATCGACAAGGATGAAAACATTCTGATCGCCGCGCATGGCAATTCTTTGCGCGCCTTGCTGATCATCCTTGGGGAAAACACGCCCGAGAATATCAACCAGACCGAAATTCCAACGGGCAGCCCTTTGGTAATCGAATTTGAAAATGGCGTGCGTACCGCAAAATATTATCTCAGCGAAAAGATTGCTGCCTGACATAGAGAGAGATCATGACTGACACCACCGAACTGGCGGCGCTTGCAGAAAAACTTGAACAGGCGGCTATCAACAAAGGCATTACAGATATCGAGTTTTTCGAGTTGCAAAAGCTTGTCTTTCAGAAAGCCATGGCGGCCTTGAAAGAGAAGGATACAGCTTCCGCGCCTGAAGCGAATTATTTGGTCGGACTGATTGGTCTGACTGATGGCGACCGTTTTAAAATTCCTGCGCAGAACGCACTCGCCCATTTGAATACGGCTTGTCAGCTTGGTCACGCCGGTGCGGGAATTCAACTGTACCGTGCCCATAAGGGAGTTTATCCGTATATTCCTGAATATATGCGCAGTCAGGCCAAGGGCGTTCTATTACTTGAAAAACTGGCCAAGAATAACTTCCCCCATGCGACTTACGAGCTGGCCCAGCATTATCTCGATCTGATCGACGGATATATTCAGAACGAAGATGAGGCTCCTGAAGAGCATTATCATCAGGCTTACGGCTACGCCAAAGACGCGATGGATATGGGATATTCAGGCGGCTACCTTTTGATCGGCACCATGGCGTTCCATGGCTTCCTGGGTTTGGTGGCACAGCACAAGCCAACTGCGTACAGCTTATTTATCGAGGGCCTTGTGAAATCCCAGCTGGGATTTTTGGAATACAATCTGGTCGGCCAAATTCACCACTGGCTTGGCTATTGCCTCTTTTCTGGCGATGGCACCAGCATGAACCGTATCGATGGCATTACCCATTATCAGATGGCGGCTGACATGAATTGCGGCGAGGCAGTTCAGTGGCTGGAAGAAAACAAAGAATTTGTCGATCACGTGCGGGCGGAAGCTACAAGTGAGACGGCTATCTTTTACGATCTTGAAGCCGAGCCTGAGCCGGAACCTGTGCCGGATGGAGAAAAGCCTGCTGCAGTGCAAGCACAGAAGGACCCGGCCAAAATCATCAATCCGTTCGAACAATATGCGGATATGACTAGCGGCCCTGATCGGCCAATCGTCAAAAAAACCACCACACACTGAGAATGCTGCACGGCAGCCATTGCTGTGCATCACAGTTATTTCTACGGTTTAAGAAATGAGAAGCGTACTCTTTCATACGTTATGAAAGGTAGGCTTGATATGCAGATGAGCACTCATTTAAGAAGCTTGGCTAATCTATTCCACCCGGCTGCCAGATCTGACAACCAGTGGGCAAACTATCATGCGGGTCTGACTGAACAGGATCGCGCTTTGACAATCCAAGGCGATCTGTGGGAAGCCCGTCAGCAAGCATCTCAGGCAGAAACGATTTCCAGGACGGCAATGGCCTGCGTTTAAAGCTTTTCCAATCAAATAGTTGTACGAATTTTTCCCAATTCTTAGGAAATCTCAGTCATTATAATCGCAATGACTGACAAACCCGTTGCACCATCCGCGCCTGCGTATGAGCCTGAAAAATGGAACAGCTCCGTCACGCCTGCACGTCTGAAAGGTTTTCTCGAGCAGAATATGCAGGCAGTGCTCAAAGTAACTCAGCGCGATGCGTCTAACTATATGGGGTATCCGGGAAGTCCAGCCTTCGATACGCTCGACCATAGAGAAAGAGCCGGTAAGGTAGAGAGTCTTGCCAACGAGGTACGACGCCACGACGGCTTATTTAAAGACGACGTAAAGCTCGCCGAATATTACGGTATCGATCCCAAAGAGATCGCTAAAGTCAAAGCAGCCTTCGCCCAAATTCGCGAGGAGTTTGGCTATGAGAAATATGCCACCTGTTATACATATGCCATGAATGACAATGATGGAATTGATTCCTGGTGGGCTGGTGATAGTGGGCGACCAGGCAGCAGGGCTGCAGTTGATCAGGCCATGAATGAAGCTGAAAACGCACGGGATTATCCAGCGTTCCAAAAGGCTGTCATGAAAGGGCTGGTTGCCGATGGCGCAAGCGATGCCGGACCAGATGCACTCCCTAAAGAAGGATATTATCGGGTTGCAGTTTATACTTTGTATAACGATAAGCCCTCTGGCGATAGCGGCCTTTATGATTACCATTTTGTGAGGGAAAATCAGGAGGGGGGCTGGTCTCATAAATTTGGCACCACACCCGTGACTGACTTGGATCGGGACGGAAAGAAAATAGAAGACCCAAAAACTGCAAATTTGGGGCGCTATCAATTTATAGGATTTGTCTACGTCCCTGAAGGCGGGCTGGATGTTGGATCGCCGCATGAGCCAAAAACCAAGCCTGGTTCGATTGAGGCGAAAAAGTACGAAACTTCGGCTGCGCAGATTCCTGATATGGATGCCATGACCGCGCAGGTGCTGAGTGCTATGCGGCTACCCTCAGTTTCGAAGCCTGAATCTGCGCCGATTGTGGCGGACCCGCGCCGAGCGCCTAAGCCTGAATTTATGGCCTAAAAACCTCACAATTCCGCCATTTTTGATTAACATAATATTAGTTATTTCCATATATTCTTTGAGGGTAAACTCATCGTGAATGTGGAGATTCCCTATGGCTGTCCAACCTGATCCCGTTATCCAAAGACGTCAGGCAGCCCTCTTTATGTCTGGGATCGATTGCGGTGGTCTGGATGGGCAAGATGGTGGCAGAACCGATAAGGCCCGCGAGATTTTTGCCAAACGTTATGGCCTGGACCCTAAAGATAAAGCCGGGATTGATGCGGCGCTTGATAAAAAAATGGACGATCCGGAAGCGCGGGATCGGTATGTCAGAATTATCTCTTCAACGCCTAAGCCGACTAAAGACGATATCATCGCCCTCCAGTGGTGTCTGAAAGAAGACGGCAAGCGTGATATGTCGCGCTCGATTACCATTGCCGGTTTGATGGATGGCATACCAGGTACGGAAACCAACAGCGTGATGCGGGAAAGTCGTAAGCGTCCGACATCGCAGGCTGAACTGAACCGCTATTTGAGCCCTGAAAATGTAGCCCTGATCAACAGTGGCAGACTGACTAGTCTGGCTGCAAATTTTCAGGATGCCATAGCCCAAGCTACAGTTGCGGCCCCAGTCTCATCACCTCAAGAAAGGTCAACGTCTCTGCCTGTTCGGTCGCCAACGGCTAGTGCATAATCGCGCGTATGTTTTGAGAATATAAAAGGCCGCTGTAGCGGCCTTTCTTTATGCCGTCAAAGATTGGGCGAGCGAAGCTTTACCAATCGTCGCATCAATCCCTTTTTCACGCATCGCCTGTTCGATCTTTTCAATCAGACGTTGGCGAATATCTTCTTCTGCCTTAAGGCGGTCTTCAGGACTCATTCCGGCCAGTTGCTCTTCGGTATAACCAAGTTCTTTGAGAATCTGTTCACGCAACAGCTCTTCAGGCGATTTATCCATCAGTTCCAGAAAACGGTCTTCAGCACTTTTGGCGGGGGACGTCGCATCCGACTGCGCGATTTCCTGAACATTGTATAAAGTTGCCGCTGTGGACGTTCCGACCGGGGCGGCAATAATTGCCTGGTTGGATGCGGTATTTTTGTCCATCGAGACAACGAAGGTTCCGGATTGAGCAGGAACGGATTCACCAGTTTTGCTGGAGATCCTGCCGGAAGTCAGAACTGTGGAGGCCGGTTGCATGAGAAATGAGAGCGGGTTCATGCGCTAAATCATGCAACAATACGGCCAGCCTGATTTTATTGACATAATTTGAATGGCCTATTAAAACCCTACGAAAAGAGGGTCAAAATGTCTTTTAAAAGTTTCATGTTTCCAAGCCATTTTTCTAAAGCGTCTGTATGGGCACCTATGGTGGCCTCGGCCATGCTGATGGGGAGTGCGACCTATTCTTTAATGAAAGAGAATAGGTCTGTGACCGGGCTCCAGTTTTCTTTGGCGGGTCTTCTTGCGTTCGCTGCTCAAGGAAACCGCACACTCGCGGGGAGAAAAGAGGAGATCGTCGCGGCAATCAGAAATGCTGAACATAGAGGAGGTGGTGCCTTTATGTTTAAGCAAGGGAACGAGACCCACGTGTTCATCATGATGCCTGATTATCATCCACAAAATGACCCAAACGTGATTGATGTAGAGGCCACCGTAATACCGGATACATCACCTGCACCACAGCGCAAATAATAAAAAAGGCCGCAATTTCTTGCGGCCTTTTCTGTATCTGGAGGTGGCTTACTTACGCAGGCCGAGTTTCTCGATCAGGCCTTTATAGCGCTTCTCATCTACCTTTTTGAGGTAGTCGAGCAGCTTGCGGCGACGGGCAACCATCGTGAGCATGCCACGACGGGAGCTGAAATCTTTTTTGTTGGTTTCCATGTGACCAGCAAGCGCAGCAATGCGTTCGGTCAGAATGGCAACCTGAACTTCTGGCGAACCAGTGTCGTTAGCGGCAGTCGCGTTAGCCTTGATAACTTCGGCTTTCTTTTCAGTGGTAATCGACATCGTTGTCTCCTTATAAAAATTCGGTCAAAGGTTAAATACACGCACCGGCTGGGCTTCTACTCCGGCCACTTCGAGGATCGCCAGAGGCTTTCCAAGATACATGGCTATTGCGAGGCCCGGCTCCGTTCCTTGTCCCACTGTCAGTCCTGCACTCAGCAGGCGCTGAACATCGGGCCGGGCGATGAAGGTCAATTTCTGACCATTCTTCAACCGGGACGCTTCGAGGTCGTTGACCGACAATACCGGGATGTCGTCTAGCACTGTCTCGACCGGAAGCACGGCGCTTTCCAAGGCGCTGTTATCGGCATTTTCCCCCAGAATGTCCAGTGAAATCGCGGTCTCTAGGGTAAAGGGACCAACCGCCTCGCGGACCAGCAGGGAGACATACCCGTAAGTACCCAGTTTCCGGGCCATATCCCGGGCCAGAGAGCGGACATAGGTGCCTTTACCGCAGACAGCACGGAAGGTCGCCCGGTCGCTCTGGACGCTGATTAATTCAAGCTCATAGACGTTGATTGGGCGGGCGGGGAGGTCAAATTCTTGTCCGGCGCGGGCGAGATCATAGGCGCGTTGGCCATCGACCTTGATCGCCGAAAAGGTCGGCGGTTTCTGCATGATTTCGCCGATAAACTCAGGCAGTACGGCCTTGATCTGGTCTTCGGTTGGGCGGACATCGGACGAGACCATGACGTCGCCCTCAGAATCATCCGTGGTGCGTTGTTCGCCCCATGTCACGGTATAGAGATAGACCTTGTCGTCATCCATCATATAGGAGACGAGCTTGGTCGCTTCGCCAAGGGCAATTGGCAGCACGCCAGAAGCGAGGGGATCGAGGGTCCCGGCATGGCCGATCTTGGGATAATTCAAAGCACGCTTGAGTTTCATCAACGCGTCGTTCGATGTCATCCCGGCCGGCTTGTTCAGGTTGACCCAGCCGGAGATATCATTCTTAGGTTTGCGGGCCATTATTCGTCCGGGGCTGCTTTGGGCAGGTTGTGCAGAAGAGTTTCGATCTTCTGGGCGGTGTCGAAGCTCTCATCGACCACGAAATGAACGCGGGGCGTGAACTTCATGGTGATGTTGCGGGCGATTTCCTTCTGGAAGTAACCGGCACAATCATTCAGGGCAGGCAGAATGATGTCCATACCGTCGCCGCCAAGCTTCATGACGTAGGCTTTGGCATGTTTAAGGTCCGGTGCAACGCGGACTTCGGTGACAGTCACTGACGGGGCGTAATCGAGTAGCACTTCATTGTGAAACTTCCCGCGTTGCAGGGTTTCAGTAATGATGTGGCGCAATTGCTCCCCGACACGGAGCTGGCGTTGCGAAGGGAGTGGGGTCGTGGCCATGTTTTATGCGAGCGTACGCGCTTCCTCTTTGACTTCGAAGCATTCGATCACATCGTTTTCGCGAATGTCTTCGTAGTTCTCAAACGCCATACCACATTCCATACCCTCTTTGACTTCGCGCACTTCGTCTTTCATGCGCTTGAGGGTCTTGAGCGTGCCTTCATGGATCACAACGTCGTCACGCAGGAGGCGAACTTTCGCACCGCGTTTGACCTGACCTGCGGTAACCATACAACCCGCGATCTTGCCGACCTTGGTGATGTTGAAGACCTGACGGATCTGGGCCTGACCGAGATATTCTTCGCGTTTGACCGGTGCGAGCATGCCGCTCAGCATACCTTTTACGTCATCGATGATGTTGTAAATGATGCTGTAGTAACGGATATCCTGACGGTCACGCTTGGCCATATCGCGCGCCTGAGCGTTGGCGCGGACGTTAAAGCCAATAAGCAGAGCGTTGGACGCGCGTGCCAGCATAACATCGGATTCGGTGATCCCACCAACTCCGGCATGCAGAACGCGAACGCCCACTTCGGTGTTGTCTTCAGCAATTTTCTTGAGAGAGCTGGCGATGGCTTCGACAGAGCCATGAACGTCGGCTTTGATGATGATCGGCAGCTCTTTTTTGCCTTCGCGGGCGGCAGCCAGAAGCTGTTCGAAGGTAGTACCCGCGACAACGGCGGCTTCCTTGTCCTTCTTCTTGCGCTGACGATAAGCGACGACTTCACGGGCCTTAGCTTCATCATCGACGACCGAGAACGGGTCGCCGGCTTGCGGTGTACCTGTCAAGCCGAGAACTTCGACGGGCTGACCCGGCAGACCTTCCTTGATCTGTTGGCCTTTATCGTTAAGCAAGGCACGGACTTTACCCCATTCAGAACCAAGAACGAAAATATCGCCAATGCGGAGAGTGCCTTTTTGGATCAGAACGGTTGCAACCGAGCCGCGGCCCTGTTCCAGTTTTGATTCCACAACAGTACCCTGTGCCATCCGGTTAGGGTTAGCGCGGAGATTGAGAATTTCTGCCTGCAGGAGAATGGCTTCTTCGAGTTTATCGAGACCCATTTTTTTCTTGGCAGATACTTCGACGGCCAGAACTTCACCGCCCATGTCTTCAACCTGAATGTCGTGCTGCAGGAGATCCTGCTTCACTTTCATTGGGTTGGCATCAGGGAGATCAACCTTATTGATCGCGATGATGATCGGCACCTTGGCCGCTTTGGCATGATTCAGAGCTTCGATAGTTTGCGGCATGATCGAGTCATTGGCAGCAACGACGAGAACCACGATATCCGTGACGTTGGCACCACGGGCGCGCATTTCCGAGAACGCGGCGTGACCCGGTGTATCAAGGAAGGTGATTTTCGCGCCGGATGGCAGGTTCACCTGATAGGCCCCGATATGCTGGGTGATCCCGCCAGCTTCACCAGCTACCACATCAGTGGAGCGCAGCGCATCAAGCAGAGAGGTTTTCCCGTGATCAACGTGACCCATGATGGTGACAACAGGCGCGCGTGGCAGGAGTACATCATCAACATCGGTTTCGCCTTCGATCCCGGTTTCGGCATCGGCATCAGTCACGCGTTTGATCTTATGACCGAATTCCATGATAACGAGTTCGGCCGTATCCGCATCGACCGCCTGGTTGATGGTCGCCATAACGCCCATCTTCATCAGCGATTTGATGATGTCGGAGGATTTTTCAGTCATCCGGTTGGCGAGTTCCTGCACGGTGATGGTTTCTGGAACCGTCACTTCACGAACCTGTTTGACCTGCTCCTGCTGAATCCCGCTCATCCGCGCTTTTTCGCGGCGGCGGCGGACAGCAGCGAGTGAGCGACCAGCGTCGCCTTTTTCGTACTGGTTGTTGAGAACCTGATTAACCGTCATACGGCGTGGATTGCGGTTGGCATCCGGCACTTCAGGCTCAGCGCGGGTATTGCGGCCAGCTTTTTTGACGCGGTCTCGGTAGCTGAGAGCATCTTCACCGGAAATTTCACGGGCGCGAACCTGTGTCGGATCTTTCTCGGCAGCAACTTTATCAAGAGCGGCGCGGAGTTTGTCGGCTTCGATCTGTTTCTGGCGGTCTTCTTCCTTGATCCGCTCAAGCTCTTCCTGTTCACGACGGCGCAGCTCGGCAGCGTCGATTTTGCCAGGACGGTTCCCCGTCAGCTCGGCTTCCTGACGCATATTTGCTTCAGCAGCTTCGAGCGCGCGGCGCTTGGCTTCATCTTCGCGGCGGCGTTCGTCTTCTTCCTTGGCTTTCGCAAGGGCAAGTGCACGGGCGGCAGTCTCGGTATTCGTCAGGTGCTGATCTGGATCAGCATAACCTTCTTCCGCAGCAGCGGCAGCGGCTTCTGCAGCTGTCGGGGTGCCGCGTTTTTTGCGAACTTCGATGGCAACGCCACGGCTCTGGCCACGAGCCAAAGTCTGCGTAATGACCTGCTGGCCGGGAAGACCACCCTTGAGACTGAGTGTCCCTTTGCCGCCGAGGCTCAATGTCTTTTTCTCTTCACTCATTTTTCTATGTATCCGATCTGATCGCTTTGAATTTTTTCGCTGTGCGCAAAAGTTTTTCCGTCAGCCCACCCGGGGCTAACAGAAGGTGATTAGTGTTGGCTTCGCCGATGGCGGCGGAAAGCTCTGCCGATGTCCAAAGATCGAGAACGGGCCGGGAACGAGCGAGCTTTTCGAGCTTCGCACGGCCATGGTCACTGGCATCGGCTGCGACTACATATACGCCATCCGGGTCTTTGCGCAACTGCTCTTCCACCGAGGTAAAACCAGCCAGAAGATGGCCGGCCCGCTTAGCCATGCTGATGGTTTCAAGACACATCCGTGAAAGGCTCGATTCGAGCACTTTCAGCAGGTTCTCCGGCACCGTGACATTGTCACGGGCGACGGTTGCAAAGCTGTTGCGCCAGATGGCCTTTTGAATCGTGGCCAGATTGGCCGTGATGTAGAAATACTGGCCCGGGAGCTTTTCAGCCAGATCAGGCACGATTTCTTTATCCGGGTTGACGACGAAGCGGATCAGGTCCGGCAGGGGAACGGCTTCCCCGGTCACGACACAGGTTTCAGTGCGGGACAGAGTCATGGCTCTCCTCGGGGCTGGAATTGCAGGAGGAAGCGGCAAAGTATTTGGGGCAGATACGATAGGTTGCATTTTAACCTGTGCCGGAGGCACAGGTGCAGGGATATCGGTAAAGTGGGAGGCCGGAGCAGGGGGTTCGCTCAAGACAACCGAAGGCGGCTCAACGGGCGCTTTGGCCGCGTTTAGTCTGAATAGCGCCAGGCTCGCGGGCGAAACGACGCCCACGGCTGGATGGTAATAATATTCAGGCCGCTTGGTGGCCATTGGGTATTCCCGCTCCTCATTTTACGCGTTGGAGTTTGCAGCTTCAGTGCCGCTCGCGGCACCTTCTTCTGCAAACCAGTGTTCACGCGCCTTCATAATCAGCGCATTGGCATCGCCCTCGGAGATGTTCTCGGTACCGAGAATTTCAACGAGTTCGTCACCTGCCAGATCAGCGAGATCGTCGCGTGATTTGACGCCTTTTTCACCGAGCTTGATAATCTGATCTGTGCTCAGACCTTCGAAGCTCAGAAGATCATCCTGCAGGCCAAGTTCAGCCTGACGGTTTTTCAGTTCAACGGCTTTTGCACTCAGCCATGTGTTGGCGCGGTTTTGCAGTTCAGCCGCAATTTCTTCACTGAAGCCTTCGATGCTGCCGAGTTCGTCGAGCGGCGTTTCAATCAGTTCTTCAACGCGGGTAAAACCTTCGGCAATCAGCAGGCGGGCAATAACATCGTCGATATCGAGAGCTTCGATAAAGAGCGAAGAGCGCTGCGTGAATTCTTCCTGGCGGCGTTTCTGTTCTTCTTCCTCGGTCAGGATGTCGATGTACCAGCCAGTCAGGATGGATGCGAGGCGCACGTTCTGACCACGGCGACCGATGGCAAGTGAAAGCTGCTCATCAGGCACAACCACGTCGAGACGTTTTTTAACTTCGTCCATGACGACTTTGGATACTTCGGCAGGGGCGAGGGCGTTAACGATGAAGGTCGCGATATCCGGCGACCATGGAATGATGTCGATTTTTTCGCCGCCGAGTTCGCCAACAACGGCCTGAACGCGGGACCCGCGCATACCAACACAGGCACCGACTGGGTCGATGCTGTTGTCGCGGGAATAAACGGCGATCTTGGCGCGGGAACCCGGGTCACGGGCGACAGCTTTGATTTCGATGACACCGTCATAGATTTCCGGCACTTCCTGCGCGAACAGCTTGGCCATGAAATCGCCACGGGTGCGCGAGAGGAAAATCTGCGGGCCGCGGGGTTCGCGGCGCACGTCGTAAATGTATGCACGAACGCGGTCACCGTTTTTGAGGTGTTCGCGTGGCAGGGTTTCATCGCGGCGCAGAACGGCTTCGGCGCGACCAAGGTCGATCGTGGCATTGCCGTATTCAACACGTTTGATGATACCGGAGACGACTTCGCCAGTGCGGTCTTTGTAATCGTTGAACTGGATTTCGCGTTCTGCTTCGCGGATGTTCTGCATGATGACCTGCTTGGCGGTCTGGGCAGCAACACGGCCATAATCAAAAGCTGGAAGCGTGTCGATCAGGATATCGCCAACTTGGGCATCGCCCTTTTCGCGCTTCGCCTGATCAACGGTGATCTGGGCGGCTTCGTTTTCAATCGCTTCTGTCTCAGTGACAGTGCGGTAACGCTTCAGCTCAACATCGCCAGTGCGAGGATCGATGTGGCAACGAATATCGTGCTCGTAGCCATATTTCGAGCGACCAGCTTTCTGGATCGCTTCTTCAACGGCCTGCAGAACAACGCTCTTGTCGATGTTCTTCTCGCGGGCAACTGCGTCGATTTGCAGCATTTCGATTTTGCTCATAAGACAGGCTCCTTATTCGTCTTCTTTAATTTCACGTTTGAGAGCGGCTTTCACCAGCTCGTCAGTTAAAACCAGTTTTGCTTTGACGATATTGCCAAGCTCGATTTCGAGCATGCCGCCATCAGTTTCAAGCGAGAGGACATCGTCTTTAAACCCGGCGATCTTGCCGCGATGTTTCTTCTGTCCGTCGTCGTCGGCAATTTCAGTTTCAATTGAAACTTCTTTGCCATTGTACTTCTGAAAGTCCGCAGCCTTCGTCAGGGGCCGGTCCATACCGGGGGAGCTGACTTCAAGCTGATACGCGCTTGCGATCGGGTCTTCGACGTCGAGGATCGCCGAGATGCCACGGCTGATCGCGGTGCAGCCATTCAGGTCAAGCTTCCCGGTCTTCGGGTCTTCGGCCATGATCTGCAAAGTTTGCAGCTTCTGGCTGCCGATCAAACGCACCTGCACCAGATCATATCCAAGGTCGGCGATGGCCGGCTGGATCAATGAGGCGATTTTACGTTCCTGCGTCGTTACTTTCAATTCGTACTCTTAATTTCGTGCTCCGGGTAACGAAAAAGGCGGGCTCTTTTTCAGAACCCACCCTGTCATACAGAGCGTCAATGTGAGGGTTTTATAGGACTTTAATGATTAGATAGCAAGGATAATTCCATTAACATAACCATATTTATTAAGTCCACTCGATTTCCAAGCCTTTGGCGGGGGAATTGAGGGGGATCGTGGCCGCCATTTGCAGGAAATCATCAGCGGACGCATCTTCTCCCAAGACGATCCGGCGCAAACCTTCATTGCGTATTAAAGTAACAATATCCTGATCAGGCTCGTAATGGTCGAGGCGGCGAATCCTCTCGGCTAAGAGAATGATGCGACTAGCCTGAATTTGAGCATGAGAATGAGCTGCTTCATCAGAAATACGCTCCCCATCAATAACGGTTTCTTTGCGGCCAATTGATGTCAGCAGCTCAGGCGTAACTAAGGCCATTAAACCAATTTCATCGAGAGCTTTGATCAGGTGCGCGCGCCCGTAATCCCAGGTCACCGCAAGCGCAAAGCTAGATTGCATATGAGCTTCATCCTGCTGATCAAGTCTGTGCGGATTGGCAATTCCATCAACAGTTTCAGGTAGGAAATGCTTGAGAGTAGACCGGAACATGGCGTGATAAAGAGCGAGTTCTCTGCCGACTTGTGTTCTTAACGCGATGAGAACTTCGCGATCTCGACTGCGCGTTCTCATGGCCTGAGCATTAAAATGCGCGGCTCTCGCCTCAAAAGAGGCAGCTTTATCAAACGCATAATTAAAGCCTTGATCCGAAGCCCGCGCGAAATCTTCTGGCTTCGAGAACTGCACAAACCCAGTACTCATTAATTAGTCCCTGTAGCAACTCATTGTTTTTTTATTAGCCAAAACTTGGTGTTTTGGTAAGAAACGATAGATTCGTTGTGTGGGCCATGTAAAGAAAATTCGTGGGGCTATTTAATTTTTCGGTGCAGAACTGTTTTAAGGCCGATTTAGGCGCTTATAGATCAGATAGGTCTGCTTGCGCCCGGCAGCGACGCCTTTTTGCTCATACCGGGTGGGGAGCCAGCCTTCGGGAGGGGTCTGCCAATCGGCAGCACTCTCGGCGACCCATTCAAAGTCAGGGCAATTGGCGGTCTGGGTGATCATCCAACCTGCGAGATCATCAACATCGGTGGTCTGGATCATGGTCGCCCCGTCTTTGAGGACACGGGCGAAAGCCTTCAGGTTCTCGGGGCTGACGACGCGGCGCTTGTGGTGGCGCGTCTTGGGCCACGGATCAGGGTTGAGGATGTAGAGAAAATCAACCGACGCATCCTTGAGGCTATGGACGATCTTCATCGCATCGTCCATCAGGATGCGGCAGGTTTTCAACGGCGGATCGTCTTTGATCGATTTGAGAAACGCAGAGACACCATTGGTATAAGGTTCAGCCCCGATCACGAAATGCCCGGGATTTGCCTCGAGGAGCGCCGTCAGATGTTCTCCGTTACCAAAGCCGATTTCGAGATGCAGGACAGACGGTTCGGCATCGAAAAGGGCTTTGGGATCGAGCTGGCCGTCTTCTTTGAGAAACGGTTTGAACACTTCGATGCGCGGCAGAAGCTCATCGAGTGCATCCAAGCGCATACGCTTCAGCGGGCGCCCATGCTTACGCCCGTGAACCTTGCGGCCCAGTGGTATGTTGAGAGTCTCAGCCAAGAATTTTTCTCAGTGGCTCGACGAGATCGAGTTTTTCCCATGAGAAGCCGCCGTCTGCGTCTGGCTCACGCCCGAAGTGACCATAAGCGGCCGTACGGGCATAAATCGGACGGTTCAACTTGAGATGTTCACGAATACCGCGTGGGCTGAGATCGATAAGCTGGCTTAGTGCCTTGACGATTTCAGCTTCAGGTACGGTGCCGGTCTCTTGCGTGTTGACGTAAACGGAAATCGGTTTCGAAACACCAATCGCGTAGGAGAGCTGCATCAGGCATTTCTCGGCATAACCGGCAGCAACGATGTTCTTAGCAACGTAGCGAGCGGCATAAGCGGCGGAGCGGTCAACCTTGGTCGGATCCTTACCGGAGAATGCGCCGCCACCATGCGGGGCAGAGCCGCCATAGGTGTCGACGATGATCTTGCGGCCAGTCAGACCAGAGTCTCCGTCAGGACCGCCAACGACGAACTTACCAGTCGGGTTGACGTAGAATTCAGCTTCATCGCACATCCAGCCATTCGGAAGGATTTTGGTCAGGTAAGGGCGAACAATTTCTTTTACATCTGATTGAGACAGGCCTTCAGCATGCTGGGTCGAGACAACAACCGAGCGTGCTTTGATTGGCTGGCCATCGCGGTATTCGAGGGTGACCTGCGATTTCGCATCCGGGCGCAGATCAGGAACCGCGCCAGCATGGCGGGCTTCCGAGAGGGCGCGCAGGATTGCGTGCGAGTAGAAAATCGGAGCAGGCATCAGGCTAGGGGTTTCCGTGCAGGCGTACCCAAACATGATCCCTTGGTCGCCGGCACCTTCATCTTTGTTAGCGGCAGCGTCAACGCCGACGGCGATGTCAGGCGATTGGGAGTGCAGACGGCAGTCAATGTTTACAGTTTTCCAGCTGAAACCCTTCTGATCGTAACCAATTTCTTTAATCGCGTTGCGGGCGATTTCTTTGATTTCGTCAGGGGACAGGTTCTGGTTGCTGCGGAATTCGCCGATGATGCCGACGTAATCAGTGGTGGCAACAGTTTCAACCGCAGTACGGGCGTATGGGTCGCGGGCCAGAAACGCATCGACGATCGCGTCAGAAATACGATCACAAACTTTATCAGGATGGCCTTCAGATACGGATTCGCTTGTGAAGATAAAATCTTTAAGCATCGGGGAGGGCGCAGGGGCAGCTTTTGACATTTTTGCTAACATAATGAAGACATCATCCAGTTGATCGTTTGAACATATAGGGGGTCAAACTATCGCCTGTTTCTGCTCTGCACAAGCAAATTAACCTTTGGCTTTGCCAGTTTTAACGGTTTTTGCCATCTGTTTCAGCATTTTGAGGAAGTCTTTGCGGAGTTTTTCGTCCTTGATTTCGTAATAGACCCGGACGAGGTCGATGGTTTCCTTCCGCGACATGACATCGTCTTCGGCCGCATAGCCTTCTTGTTTGTTGTCCGCAAAGCCAGGCTGAATTCCAATTTTCAGATCGGATAAGGACAAACCTTCAAAGAAAGAATCGACCGGTATTTCCAAGAGGCGAGAAAACTGGAAGAGACGGCTCGCGCTCGTACGGTTTTTTCCGGTCTCATATTTCTGAACTTGCTGGAAGGTAATGTCAGTTGCATCGGCGAGGTCCTGCTGGGTCATGCCCATCAGAGTCCTCCGGCTACGAAGTTTCTGCCCCACGTGAACATCGACAGGGTTCGGGCCGCTTTCAGCGATGTTGTGCCGTTTATACGTTTTACGTTTTGGTGCCACTCAGAGAAGTCCTCATTTGTGTGCCTACCATAGCATTCACAGAAGGGAAAACAACACCTGACCAAAAGTATAAGCCGTGGAAAAATTATTCAGACGAGGGAACTTTTTTAGATTTACACTTTAGGCTGTGGCCTATTGCAGGCAGGCAAAGCCCAATCAAGAAGATGAAGAAAATCATCTGCTTAAGGCTTGAAAAGACAGTTTTTTCTGCAGCCAGCGGAAGGTGTGTGGTTTGTACGGCCTGCTCAAAGAGTGGGCTTGCCATCTGCATACGTCCGTATGGATCGATCACAGCTGAAATACCCGTGTTGGTTGAGCGGACCATTGGTAGGCCTTCTTCAATCGCCCGGTAAACGGCGTGACCAAGATGCTGATGGGGACCGGGGGAGACGCCATACCACGCGTCATTGGTGATGTTCACCATCCAGTCAGGACGCGGCGATGCGGTTACGGCACCCGGAAAAATCACTTCATAACAGACCAGCGGGCTGAAGGGCGGCGCCCCTTCAAGTGTCACCGTGCGCGGCCCGGGGCCACTGTCAAAACCAGCGAAAGCTACAACCGGGCCAATCGGAATGTATTTTTGAAAGGGGATATATTCACCAAATGGAACAAGATGAAACTTGTCGAAGGCAAAGATTTCATCTGCATTCTGATCAAGTCCGACCAGACTGTTATGATAGGATTCTTCATGTGTGGCAGGGTCTTCGCTACGGCGCAGCAGTCCCGTCAACAAATAGGTTTTCTCAGTATACATACTGAGGATACGTTTGAGTTCCGCCCGTGCCTGCGGGTCTTGCAGAGCTGCAAAATGAAATGCTGTTTCCGGCAGTATTATCAGACGCGTATTGCCAGTAACGCTGCTGTCCATTTTGGCAGGGGCGATGGCTTGCAGGGTTTTCGTGTAATTCTTCCAGAACAGCTTATCGTCCCATTTTTCTTCCTGCGGAATATTCGGGGTGACGACCTGAATGATTGTATCGGGATTATAGGCGGTTGGGTGGGCATCGAGGCGTGATTTACCCCACAGCAGCAGGCCTGCGCAGAGCGCCAGTGCCAACCCAAGCATACCAAAGCGAATGTGGCGCGGGGCATTTCCGGCCAACACAAAACCTGGCACCGAAAGCATGAAGATGGTCAGGAGGCTGAGCAGATAAATGCCGCCGACTGAAAGAATTTGCAGCATCGGGAGGGTATAGGTCCAAGTCATACCAAACATATTCCATGGAAAGCCCGTGAAGAATGTTCCACGTCCCCATTCCCAAAACCCCATCATGGCAATGAAGAACAGATACGCTCCAACGCTGCGGCCTTTATAAAGCCATTGCGAGCAGAGGGCAGCCAACATCGGGAAGATAGCGAGCAAGGCCTGTAAGCCTGCAACAGCGAGCGGCAGAGCCCAGAGGTAAGGATTACCACCGACCAGCAGAGCATTACCAACCCACCAGATCCCGGCGACGAAATAGCCGAAGCCAAAGAGAAAGCCTGCCACAGGCGCATGCCATTTTTTGTCAAACGAGGTCAGGACGATCCAGTAACCGGATAGCCCAATCAGCAAGAAGAATGGCAAGGTAAATGGCGGCATGCTGAGAGCACCGATGCCGCCAAGAGCAAGGCAGGCCAGCATCTTGCACCAGACGCGCTCACGAAAGGGAATGCTCATGGTTTAGGCTGCTTCGTCAGATTTGCTGCTGTCCGGAGCAGGGCGGGTATCGCGGATGCGCAGACGGATTACACGGCGCGGATCGGCTTCGAGAATTTCAAAAATCAGCCCGGAATGTTTGTGATTGATGATTTCACCACGTGCGGGAACGCGGTCGGCCAAAAAGGATAAGAACCCGCCAAGCGTGTCGACTTCTTCCCGTTCTTCATCGTTTAGGATCGTACCAAATTTTTCTTCAAAATCACGGATCGCGATGCGGGCATCGGCGGTTACACTGCCGTCATCGTTATCTTTCATTCCGGGTGAGCCCGAAGATTCATATTCATCCTGAATTTCACCAACAATGCTGGAGAGGACATCGCCAATTGTCGCGAGCCCATCAATGCCGCCATATTCATCAACGACAAACACAAGATGCTGGCGCGTTTCACGCATCAGTAAAAGCAGGTCGAGTACGGGCAGGGCCGGTGAAACGATCGGCACTTCGCGGATCAGGTCTTTGAGGACAACCGATTCATTTTGAGCCAGTTTTACAAGGACATCCTTGATATGAATGATGCCGACGATGTCATCGAGTGTCTCACGGTAGACCGGAATACGGCTGTGCTGTTTTTCGGCGAGCAGTTTGACCAGTTCATCCGGGCTGCTGGATAGATCGACGGCGGCAATATCAACGCGCGGCACCATCACATCGGTGACGGTCATGCTGCGCAGTTCGAGAATATTACCCAGCAGGATTTTTTCCTGACCGTTTTCGCCCTGACTTTCATCGGAAGATAATTCTTCGATATACTCTTCTAGAGCTTCGCGGAGACTGTCGTCGCCGTCGCTTTTACGTACCACAAGCTTTTTGAGCCACCCGGCAATCGCTTTCAGATCGCGGGGCTTCGGAGCTATAAGTGGGGGTGCTGGATCGGACATAAATTCTCTTTAGCACACAGGCTCAAACAGCGTAAGGGTCTTTAATATCAAGCTTTTTCAGAATTTTGATTTCAAGGCTTTCCATTGTGACCGCTTCTTTGTCGGTCATGTGGTCGTAGCCAAGCAAATGCAGGAAGCCATGAACCAGCATATGGCTGAAGTGAGCCTTAAGAGGCTTGCCCTGTTCCAGCGCTTCCCGCGCCATGGTTTCATACGCGATGACGATGTCACCAGCCGGGATGGGCAAATTCATTTTCGGAATATCTTCTACGGACGACCACATAGGGAAAGACAAAACATTCGTCGGCTTGTTTTTGTTCCGATGCTTACGATTTAAGGTTTTTATAGTTTTATCGTTGGTCAGGGTCAGCGCGATTTCAAGCGGGGCTTTCGGCTTAACTGGCAAGGTTTTGAAAGCAGTTTCGAGCACGGCTGGCACAAGCGTTTTCAGGCCAAGGCGCGCTTTGCTCCAGCCAGGCTCGTCGATCAGCAAATCGATATGGACTTTAGACGTTGTCATTATTGCTGATATTCGTCATAGGCCTGAAGGATTTTACCGACCAGTTTGTGGCGGACGACATCTTCGTTCTTGAACTGGATGAACGAGATTTCACGAATGTCGAGCAGGACATCGAGGCTTTCCTCAAGACCCGAAGTCTGGCGTTCCGGCAAGTCAGTCTGGCTCGGATCGCCCGTGATGACCATATGGCTGCCATCGCCCATACGCGAGAGGAACATTTTCATCTGCGCGGTGGTGGTGTTCTGCGCTTCATCAAGAACGACATAGGCATGCGAGAGCGTCCGGCCCCGCATGAAGGCGAGCGGTGCGATTTCGATTTCATTGCGCTCGATCATTTTTTCAACCAGCTCAACGCCGAGGAAATCATAGAGAGCATCGTAAATAGGTCGTAAATACGGGTCTATTTTCTCTTTCATATCACCGGGCAAAAAGCCCAGTTTCTCGCCAGCTTCGACGGCAGGGCGGCAGAAAATGAGTTTTTCGACCATTTTCTTTTCGTACATTTCAACGCCGACAGCGACAGCCAGATAGGTCTTGCCTGTACCAGCCGGACCTATCCCAAAGACCATTTCGTGATTGCGCAGGGCTTCGACATATTTGGCCTGATTGGGCGTGCGCGGCACCAGACTTTTGCGTTTGGTCTGGATGGCGTTGCGGTCAGGGGCATCGCGGTCGGTGTGGCGGGCAGTTGTTGTCATGTGCGGTTTGTGTCCTTGTTCATAACGGATCGTGGCATCAATATCGCTAGGGGCAATTTCAAAATTTTTCTGAAGGCGTTCCCAGAGTTTGTTGAGGACGCGTTCGCCAGCCTCGACATCTTTAGGCGCGCCAGTCAAAGACAGCTTATTACCCCGATCGACGATCTGGATATTCAGGCCTTTTTCAAGATGGGTGAGGTGCGCGTTGTGCTCGCCAAACAGAAGCGGAAGAAGCGAGAGATCATCAAATTCGAGAGTGGTTATAGGTCATCTCCTTGGATACTTCAGTATAGCA
>CAYJDG010000032.1:0-4411 GCA_964368875.1 uncultured Pseudobdellovibrionaceae bacterium | reverse complement strand
GCCGTGGCATCAGTCACGACAACATCCACCATATGACCATGCAGGCGCGGTGGGGCGATAATGTGAATACCCTGATTGTGCGGCGTACGGCCATGGACCGACCCATTGCGGCCATTGGTACCATCAATCAGAACAGGGATTGTCTGGCCGATAAAGGCTTTGTTAAACGCGGCATGCTGCGACCAGAGCAAATCCTGTAAGCGGTGCAGGCGCGTTTTTTTGACATCTTCACGGATAAGGTTCTGCATATTCGCCGCAGGTGTCCCTGGTCGGGCGGAGTAAGTAAACGCATAGGCAAAGGCAAAACCGATGTCTTCGACCAGTTTGTAGGTCGCCTCAAAATCGGCATCGCTTTCACCGGGGAAACCCACGATAAAATCAGATGAAATCGCGAGACCCGGTTGAGCCGCACGGAATTTCTCGATGATGCCATAGTACATATCAATCGTATGTTTGCGGTTCATCGCTTTTAAAATCGCATCGGAGCCGCTTTGCACCGGCAGATGCAGATACGGCATGACCTTCGGTAGATCGCGGTGGGCATTGATTAAATCGTCATCGACATCGCGCGGATGCGAGGTGGTATAGCGCAAGCGCTCGATGCCAGAAATTTCAGACAGCGCATGGAGGAGGCGGGCGAGACCCCAGACTTTTCCATCGGGACCTTCGCCGTGGAAGGCGTTTACGTTCTGTCCCAAGAGGGTGATATCTTTTGCGCCGTTGTCCGCAAGTTTGCGGGCTTCATCGAGAATGGCCGAGACGTTGCGCGAATATTCCGAGCCGCGCGTGTAGGGCACAACGCAGAACGTGCAGAATTTATCGCAGCCTTCCTGAATGGAAAGGAATGCCGCTGCACCTTTCTGGCTGGCATGCTCGCCGGGGAGTTTGTCGAACTTGTCATCAACGGGAAAGTCAGTGTTTACAATGCGTTTCGAGCCATACGCGCCAGTGACCTGCGCGACCATTTCTGGAAGCTGATAGTAGGTCTGCGGACCGAAAACCATGTCGACATATTTGGCGCGGTCGAGAATAACATCGCCCTCGGCCTGCGCGACGCAGCCTGCGACAGCGAGAAGCATCTGGCCGCCATCTTTTTCTTTGGCGATTTTGTGTTCGCGCAAACGGCCGAGATCAGAAAACACTTTGTCGGTCGCACGTTCGCGAATGTGACAGGTATTCAGAATTGCCATGTCCGCGCCTTCGGGCGCATCAACCATGTCATAGCCAAGCGGGCGCAGGACATCGGCCATGCGATGACTGTCATAGACATTCATCTGGCAGCCATAGGTCTTGATAAAAAGCTTCTTGCGGGCGGCGGTTGTCATGGCGTGGGTTTAATCATGATTTGCGAAAATAGGGAAGATTATTGCTTTTTTATTTTCGTAATAAATTATTCATAACTAGGGTGAGATACTGGATATATACACAACGAAAGGTCGAACATGACTGGGATTAGACACAACCCGTCTCACGTTGAGAAAGTCCGTCGCGGTGAGCCCGGGGGTTGACGACTTCATACGACTGGGAAAATTTTCTCTAAGAATTAGTGCCGGCGGTGAAAGTCCCCGGCTTTTCTTATGGGCAAATTGACGGCATCCCAAAGCGTGGATATTGTCCCCCCATGAAAAAAACTATCCTAGCTCTCGGAACTTTGCTGCCTGCCGAAATGGACGAGCTGGAAAAGCATTATGATTTGATCCGCTTGTGGAAAGAGTCAGACCCGGAAACCTCCATAAAAACCCATAAAAACGATATTGTGGCGATCCTCTCATCCTATGCGGGGATGCCAGTGACGCGCCGGATCCTTGAGGCGCTGCCGAACGTGTCGATGATCGGGCATTTCGGGATGGGCGTAGACAGCATCGACCTGCCTGCCGCCAAAGAGCGCCAGATCGAGATTTCGAATACGCCAGCTATTCTCGCGCCAGATACAGCGGATATCGCCCTTTCATTAATGCTGGCGGTGAGCCGCCGGATCGTTGAGGCGGATATGTATGTCCGCGTCGGTAAATGGCAGAACGGAGCATTTCCATTGGCAACGTCCATGACCGGGAAGCGTGTCGGGATCGTCGGCATGGGCCATATTGGCAAGGCGATTGCCAAACGCTGCGCGGGGTTCGATATGGAGATTTCCTATCACGGGCCGCGCGAGAAGAGCGATGTGTCCTATCAGTTTTACGCCGATCTAAGGCAGATGGCCGAAAACAGCGATTTCCTCGTTCTGGCCTGTCCAGGCGGGCCGGAAACCAAGCATCTGGTCAATGCCAAGATCCTGAAGGCGCTTGGGCCGAAGGGCTTTCTGGTCAATATCGCCCGGGGATCTGTCGTGAATACGGACGATCTGCTGGTCGCCTTAAGCAACCGCGAGATCGCCGGGGCGGGGCTGGATGTGTATGAAACTGAGCCAAATATCCCGCAGGCATTAATTTCGATGGACAATGTGGTCCTTTTGCCGCATATCGGCAGCGCAACGGCTGAAACCCGCGCGCAAATGGGCCGGCTGGTGATATCCAACATTCTGGCTCATTTCGAAGGCCAGCCGCTTTTGACCCCTGTTGCTTTGTGAGAGACGATGAAATTTTTTCTGATTGTTTTACTGAGTACTGTCGCCGTTTCTTCAAGTGCTTTCGCAAAATGTTATTCGATGAAGCAGGCTGAAGCCGAGCAGGGGATCCGCATTCATTCCGAGCTGATGGTCATTGCCCTCAACTGCCAGCACCTTGGCAGCAAGAAGGAAGAAAACCTTTATACGCGATACAGAAAATTCACGTCAAAACATGCCAGTATCTTCGCAGGCTATGAAACGACTTTAATTGATTTCTTCCGCAGTGAAGGCAAAAGCGACCCGGTGATGGAGCTCAACACCCTGCGCACCGACTTCGCGAACAAGATCTCCAAGGATGCTGCGACCATGCGTCCAGACGGTTTTTGCAAGGTATATGCGCCGCGCATCGCCAAAGCCGCGAAAATGAATGATGCTGATTTGCATAAATGGGCATCAACCATATTCCCGAGCCATCCGGTTTCCAGGTCTCTTTGCACAAAGTAATAATCTTCTGACAAATGAGAGTGTGCCCTGTGCATAACTCGTCACGAAGCTTTTGACTGGCGTCTCATAAACCGCCTATAACTTCCTCATTCCAAATACATTTTTTACGTCTCCCTTTTTGGGCGGGCGCAGAGCTATCGAACTGAACGAAGCCACGATTTAGCAGGGGAGCTATTAGCCTATGAGCCCGTTTAACGCCGCCAATTCGAAGTCACCGAAAGAGTCCGCTATGGATGATGCTTCCGCCACCGTCACCGAAGATGATGTCAAAGGGTTCGACGATGTTGTCAGCCGCCATGTCTTTCAGGGCAAGCCTGCACTGCGCAACTGGCGAATCAAGAACGCCCCTGTCGCCAATTCAGCGGATACGGCGCCATCAGAAGAAAAACAATACAGCGATGACAGCATCCTGGAATTGCCAGCGGCAAACGCACGTCCGATGGGCATATTCTCGTCCGGCTGGCTGCAGGTCGTGCAGGCGATTGCTGTATTTGCAACGGTTGCCTGGGCAACCTATGCGACGATTTACGTTCTGGCCTTGCCGGGTGGTATGGCTGCCATTCTCTCATCCCCTCTGACGCTTGGCGGTATCGTTGCCAGCGTGCTGGCGCCGATTGCCCTGCTGTGGCTATGCCTCGCGACCTGGCAACGTCGCGCTGACGCACGCATGTACGCCGAAGCCTTGCGCGGTGAACTGCAAAGCCTGTTGTTCCCAACACAGGAACAGGCCCGCGTCGTCAACGCTGATATCCAGACACTGGTTCAGCAAGCAGTTGAGATGTCCTCATCCTCCCGCGCCGCGATCAAAGCCATTCAACGCGCCCGTCAGGGTCTGCGCGCGGAAATTCGTGATTTTGCAGGGGTTTCGCAAAAGACTGAATTCCACATCGACCGTTTGGCCGAAACGCTGACCAAACGCACTGCAGACCTGATGAGCCTGACTGAGCAGATCGAAGCCCGGACCTCGACCATCGAAAAAGGCACCGAAACCGGGATCGCCGCATGGGCACAGGCTGTGTCTGAGATGGAAGGCAAAGCCGCTACGATTGAAACTCTGTTTGCGAAAGGCGCTGATACGATACTGCAAGCGTCAGACAAGGCGACCGATCAGATCAAAGTTATCGAGAACCAACTGACCAGCACGACCGATGAATTCGCAGGCAAGATCAATGAACTCGCCGGCAAATTCACCAACACCAGCGATATGTTCGAAGGGCATGCGCAGAAACTGCAAACCGTGTCTGAATCGGTTGCCGCTGAAGCCAACCGTCTGGATGGCGCGATGCAGACGACCTTGCAGCACCAGAAGAGCTTTGAAGAGGGCGCGGAGCGGATTGCCTCGATTGCCGACAAGATTTCAAC
>CAYJDG010000031.1:0-25470 GCA_964368875.1 uncultured Pseudobdellovibrionaceae bacterium | reverse complement strand
CGTACCCAGTTCAAATGGAACCGAACCTCGTCGTCGAATTCTACAGCCGTTAATTCGCCTGTATTAGATAATTCGCTTTTATGACAGCCTCTGCCATTCATTTGGTAGAGGCTGTTTTTTTACAACCTTTGCTGTCTGGACTGCGCACAGGGCGGCGAGCTAGTGTAGATTAGTTTTTATTTTTCACAGGTGATAAAAATATGAAGAAAATTTATTCAATAGCTGCCGCAATGATTTTAAGTGTGAGCTTTTGTGATGCGAGCCTTGCTGCAGAAACTCAGGAAAGCTTTTCAAAACGTTTTGTGAGTGCCGTCAACTCCCACGACAAAGCAAAGCTAAAGGAATTGATTTATCCAAAGTCGCTTGAATGTTTAAAAAATGAGAATGAAATCATTCTCACACAGGATTTGGATAAATTTTCTGCGATGACAATCACCGATCAGTATAAAGCGAATATAAGGGAAAATCCTGCTGGCAGTGCCCCGATGTGGACATCCATGTTTAAGGATAAATTTGATTACCCACTTATTCCGACGCACCAGTTTCAAATTGATTGGGTCACGGATTCGTCATCATCACATATAGGTTCGATGAGTGTTATTCGCGAAGTGGCGCTGACAAACGATGTCTGGGTTATCGTTCTGCCTTGTCCGCGCCCTGGAACAGTCGAGTGGCTGGCAGAAGTCAAAGCCAAAGCCATGATAGAAAATCAGAAAAATGAAGCCGCCGCAGCAAAACTGGTTCAGGATCTAAAAGAGCCGGCTAAGGCACGTATCTTGAATCTTCTTGAACAGAATGAACGCTTCAAGGCATCAAAAATACTGACCGAAGAGTTTAAGGTTAGTACGACTATTTCCATGAAGGCGCTTGATCTCATGCAGCCTGCTGACACCAAAAAAATGGAAGTTGTTGAATTAGTGAAGCTGGCCGACGCGGGGCAGGCGGCAGCGCAATATGAATTGGCTGTGCGTTATTTCGATGGCAAAGGTGTCGAAAAGGATTTGGCCAAATGCGTAGAGTTACTCAAAAAAGCTGTGGCGCAGGATCATGTGAATTCTCAGTTATTTTTAGGGACTTTGTATGAGGCTGGCAACGGCGTTCCCCGTGATCCTAAAGAAGCTGCGGCGCTCTATCTGAAAGCAGCCAACAAGGAATCCTCCCAAGCCCAGTTTAATCTGGGTTGGCTTTATGAAAGTGGGTCGGGCGTAGAAAAAAATCTCAGCACGGCCTATATGTGGTACAGCCTGAGCGGGGTTAAATCAGCAGTCACGGCCATTACTAAAAAAATGACACCCGCCGAAATTGAGGCAGGAGACACCGCTTATAAACAGCGGACGCAAAAATAAGCTAAGGCTGCTTTTGCATGCGGTCTCTTAAGCCCCCAGGAAGTAGCAACATTCAGCTCTTAACTTTTTCATAATTAAATTTCTGTAATGTAGCTCCAGAGGGTGGTTCAATGGACGCATTTCTGGAGATTTTGTTTCAGTTTTACGGGCTCGACTGGCTTGCCATGGTGTTGGGTCTGACGGGCACATACTTTATTTCCAATCAGGATAAGCGCGGCTTCGCTTTCAACGTTGTGGCGTGTGCTTGCGGTCTCGCGGTTGCAGTGCTTTCGGGGCAGTTTGGCTTTATCGCCTATAATGCCGTCCTGATTGCGCTGATGGCCAAGGGCTATATGACGTGGGGTCGTACGAAAGAAATTTCGACCTAATCCCGTCCGGCTTTGATCGCCGTAATAATTCCATGTAGCGTGCTGACTTCCTGAGAGGTCGGCTCGGCCCTCATAAAGAACGTGCGGATATTGCGAGTCACGCTCGGGCGAAGTTCCGGGGCGCGGAAAAATCCGCCCTTATCAATTTCCTCTTCCAGTCTCCGGCAGAAATTATCGAACTCGGCCGCAGTCGCTGGCACAGTTTTACCCAGTGACAGCGTGCGGTCCGGCGCGTTCATCACTTCTTGCGCGAAGTCATAAGCGATGATCGCAGCAGCTTGCGCAAGGTTCAGCGAATTAAAATCTACATTCACGGGAATCGAAATCATCGCGTGTGAAAGCGCAATCTCGTCATTGGTCAGACCAGTGCGCTCCCGCCCCAGCACAACCGCCACGCGCTCCCCATTCTTCAACCGTGGCACCATCTCCTGCGCCGCGTAACGGGCGGTGACGATAGGTTTCATCATGTCGCGTTCATTGGCCGCGCTGGAAAAAATATAGGTACAATCGGCGAGGGCCTCGGCAAGCGTTGCAAAAACTTTGACAGGGGGCATTTCTGCAATCGCGCCCGCCGACATCGCGTCGGCCTTTTCATTCGGCCAGCCATCGCGCGGAGCGACGAGGCGCAGATCGGTCAGGCCGAAGTTGAGCATAGCCCGGGCTGTCGCGCCGATGTTTTCACCCATCTGCGGATTGACCAGGACGAAAACCGGCTGAAGCGGGTGAACGGGCACGGGGTACTCCTTAAGAGGATTGTCTTACACACCTAAGCCCTTGAATGGCCAGCAGAGAATTAACTATTTACATAATAATTTGCACAGTAGGTGGGAATCTGCTAGGCTGGGGCCATAATTTCAAATAGGGGATAGAAATGCACGACACCGCAGGTACTGCTCAATTTGCTCGTGATCTAGGCCGAAGCTTCGATGTGCTCGGCGCATTTCAGGCTCTCGAAACCAATCGCAAAATGGCGCTCTTCGATCTGCTGATGGCAGCGAACAGCAATTCCTCCAGTTTTAAACGCACGGTTGAATTCCTGTGGCCGCAATCGTCCAACAAGGACGTGATCAAGCTCGAAAGCTTTCTGCGCCGCCGGTTGAACACCGAGGGTTAAACAAGTTTCTCCTGTGATGTTGAAGGAAGCCGTCTGATAAGAGCGATCAGGCGGCTTTTTTCTGCAGGCGGGCCTTGGCTTTGTCCGGGCCGATGAGGGGCAGCAAATCACCCAGCTCTGGGCCATGATCCATCCCGGTCAGGGCTTGGCGCAGCGGCATAAACAGATCCTTGCCCTTGCGGCCAGTCGCACCCTTGATGGCCTCGGTCCATTCTTTCCAGGTTGCCGTCGACCACGGGGCCGCTGGCATGAGCTCGATGGCCTTCAGCGCGAACTCTGCGTCAGCGACAACTGGTGATACCGGGCCATTGGCCACAGTCCACCAATCCTTGATGTCGGAGACTTTCTCAAGGTTGGCGCGCACCGCGTTCCAGAAATTCTCATCCAGTTGTTCAAGACCCATCGCAACCAGGCGGTCTTTGACCTCAGCGTATGGCATCTGGTGAATGATCTTCTTGTTGAGGCGCATCAGCTCGTCCGGATCGAACTTCGGCGTGCCGCGAGAGAACTTGCCGAAATCGAACGTATCGATCAGAGGCTTGTATGATGTGAACGCTTCAATCGGCTCGGACGTGCCAAGGCGGGCCAGCAGGCTCGAGATCGCCAGCGGCTCAAGGCCGACTTCATCTCGCAGATCACGAATGCTCATCGACCCCAGACGCTTCGACAGCTTGCCGCCCTCGGAGTCCGAAATCAGCGGCAAGTGCACGAATTCTGGCGGTTTCGCGCCAAGAGCTTCGAACATCTGGATATGCATGGCAGTGTTTGAGACGTGATCTTCACCGCGCACGATATGTGTGATCTTGAAATCGATGTCGTCGATGACCGAGCACAAATGATAGAGCGGGGTGCCGTCTTCACGGATCAGCACCGGGTCGGACATATCATTGGCATCGAAGCTGACTGGGCCACGAATGTGATCATTCCATTCAATCGGCGCCATATTCAGTTTAAAGCGCCAGTGCGGCTTGCGCCCTTCGGCTTCGTATTTGGCAATCTGTTCAGCCGTCAGCGAGAGGGCTGCGCGGTCGTACTTAGGTGGCAGACCTTGTGCGAGCTGTGATTTGCGTTTCAGCGCGAGTTCCTCAGCCGTTTCATAACAGCCATAGAGACGACCGCTTTCGCGCATCTGTTTGATCAGCACTTGGTAGCGATCGAGGCGTTTGCTCTGGTGCGCCAGTTCATCCCATGTGATGCCCAGCCATTTCAGGCTGTCATAGACGGCGGCTTCGTATTCGGGTTTCGACCGTTCCTGATCCGTGTCGTCGATGCGCAGCAGGTAATACCCGCCGGTCTTCTGGGCAAATAGCCATGTCATCAGGGCGGTACGGATGTTCCCGATGTGAACATAGCCGGTAGGGGACGGGGCAAAACGGACGCGAGTGGTCATATTTGGATCTTTCTTAAGCCCTAAGCTTTAGCCCGTTCCGTTAGGTTTTTCAATGGGCTATGACAATTATTGGAAAGGCTTTAGCAGATATGTAATATATCGCGCATGCAAAAGCCCCATATTCTCAATGCTGATTTTGCGGCAGCTCATGACGCGCTAGAAATACGCATTCTAACGTCTGCTGATTGGCAGGCCTTTCGCGGCTGGGCAAAGCATATTTGCATCCATCATGGGTACGATCCAGCCATGATGGCCAGAATTGATGAAACGCCTGACTCGACATGGCAGGCTGAACTCGCGCAAACGAACTGGAAATTTTTTGCCGTCCATGACGCAGGCGAAATCGTTTCGCTCGGGCGGGTCGGTACGATTTCTACTTACCCGAACTCTCTTGAGGTTACTCTCGAAGTTGCCAAAAATTATCAGGGGCATGGCATTGGGACGCGCCTCTACAAAACTATGCGAGATTATATCGCGATCAATGCTCCGCAGGCCGACATGGTCGCGCGCATCCAGCCTGCAAACGCTGCGTCGCGCCGTTCAGCTGAAAAGGCAGGGCTTGTCTATTCGGGATATACCGAGCCAAGCATCCACGGGCAGCCGGGATATATGCTTTATAAAATAGCAGCCAAAGATCTGCGTGGCATCGCGCCACATCCACGCTAGCTTAAGACGCTTTACCCTTATACCCGTTCACGATCGGATACCTGCGCTCGCGCGTAAAAGCGCGCGGGGATACTTTTGGCCCCGGTGGGGACTGACGGCGTTTATATTCCGACAGATATAGCATGCGGCGCACACGCTCAACCGTCTGGCGATCATGACCGCGCTCGACTACCTGTTCGGTGCCAAGCTCTTCTTCGATCAGGCACATGAGGATTTGATCCAGCTCATCATAGGATGGCAACGTATCTTGATCGGTCTGGCCGGGCTTCAGTTCTGCGGTTGGCGCTTTGGTCATGATGCGCTGGTTGATGATCTCGCCGTTTGGCCCAAGCGCGTTGACTGGCTTCGCGCCGTTGCGCCATGCCGCAAGGTTGTATACTTGAGTCTTATAAAGATCTTTCAGGCAGTTAAACCCACCGCACATATCGCCATACAGCGTTGCATAACCGCAAGCGAGTTCGGATTTATTCCCGGTCGAAAGTACGATCCGATTGGTCTGGTTCGATAGCGTCATCAGGATCAAGCCGCGCAGGCGCGATTGTAAATTCTCATGGGCCAGACCGCGCACATTAGGGTGCGTCTCGCCATAGGTTTTCATCAACGGCTCAATCGACATCTCTTCGTATTTGATACCCAACCGTCCCGCACAATCGCGCGCATCAGAAAAGCTGTTTTCGGAGGTGTAGGCCGATGGCATCATCACGCACTGGACACGGTCTGCACCCAATGCATCGACAGCGATGGCAGCGGAGAGAGCGCTATCGATCCCGCCCGACATACCTATGATCACACCGGGAATGCCACTTTTATCGACGTAATCACGCAGGCCCGTCATGACGGCCTGATACATCGCCTCGGTTTCGCCATGAAGATCATGAATGATTTCGGTCGATGACAGCCATTTACCCGGAGCAGATTGCTCAAACGTGATGTCCTGAAATTCTTCGACGAATTCTTCACACTGCATGATTAAGCGGCCATCCTGCGAGAGCATGAAGCTTGCCCCGTCAAAAACCAGATCATCCTGCCCGCCCACCTGATTGACGTAGATCAGCGGTAGTCCGGTTTTCTTCACGCGCAGTTCAGCGTGCTGGATACGCACCTGATGTTTGTGCACATCATAAGGGCTGCCGTTCAGCACGATCAGCATTTCTGCGCCGCGCTCTTTCAGATTATCAGCGACCACCGGATACCACATATCTTCGCAGATCATGATGCCGAGTTTGATGCCGTTGAAAATCACCGGGTCTGGAAGTTCACCGGGCGTAAAGTAACGCTTTTCATCGAAGACGCCGTAATTTGGCAGCTCATGCTTGCTGCGTGTCGCCAGAATTTTACCGTCATGAATGACATGCATGGAATTATAAAGGTCGGTTTTAGTCCGGCTCGGCGTGCCGACGACGATGCCTTGCGGACGTGTCTTACTTGCTTCGACCAGCTTGGCGACAGCCCCCTCGACATCGGCGATAAACGCGGATTTCAACAACAGGTCTTCCGGCATGTATCCAGTCAGAACCATCTCTGAAAAAACGATCAGGTCAGAATTCGGCGGGGCTTTATCCCATGCCTTGATGATCAGATCGAGGTTGTGCTGAATATTGCCAACGATCGGGTTGGTCTGCGCAATGCTGATGATAAGGCTTTTGCCCATCGGCGCTATTCCGCTGCCTGAAGCAAAGAAAGTTTGCGGTCTTTCCTCAGGGTTTTCAACTCATCGGCAACAAGGAATGACAGCTCGAGTGCTTGTGAGGCGTTGAGGCGCGGATCGCACACCGTATGATAGCGGTCGGACAAATCCTCATCATTGATATCCTGCAAGCCACCAGTGCATTCGGTCACGTCCTGTCCGGTCATTTCGACATGGATGCCGCCCGGGAACGTGCCTTCGGCTTTATGCAACGCGAAGAAGTCTTTTACTTCGCTCATGATGTCATCGAACTTGCGGGTTTTGTAACCGCTCGAAGATTTCTGCGTGTTGCCATGCATCGGGTCGGAGACCCATGTGACGATCCGGCCTTCCTGCTGAATGCGACGCACCAGCGGAGAAAGTTTGTCGAAAACTTTTCCGGCACCCATACGTGCGATCAGGGTCAGGCGGCCAGGTTCGTTCTCCGGGTTAATTGTATCGACAAGGCGCATCAACGCATCCGGCTCAAGGTTAGGCGGGCATTTCAGGCCGATCGGATTCTTGATCCCGCGCACGTATTCAACCTGCGCATGGTCTTCTTGATTGGTGCGCGCGCCGATCCAGACGAAATGCGCCGAGCACGCATAATGATCACCAGACGTGCTGTCGACGCGTGTGAGGGCTTGTTCGTAGGGCAGCAGCAGAGCTTCGTGACAGGTATAGAAATCAGTCTCGCGCAGCATGTGTGGCACTGTTTCCCGCGTAAAGCCGCAGGCAGTCATGAAATCGAGCGCTTGCTCAATCCGGTCGGCCAGAGTTTTGTATCGGTCGGTTTCTGCACCTTCCTTGATAAATTCAAGGTTCCAGCGGTGGATCTGGTGCAGGTCGGCGTAACCGCCCTTGGCGAAAGCGCGGAGCAGGTTAAGTGTCGCTGCCGACTGGTTATAAGCACGCAGCATCCGCTGCGGATCAGGCACACGCGACTCTTCGGTGAAATCGTATCCGTTAACAATGTCGCCGCGATAGGCGGGCAGGGTTACGCCGTTGATCGTCTCGGTGTCTTCAGTACGTGGCTTGGCAAATTGTCCGGCCATGCGGCCCATCTTGATGACGGGCATCGAACCCGAGAAGGTCATGACGACCGACATCTGGAGCAGGGCGCGGAACGTATCGCGGATTTTGTTCGCGCCGAATTCAGCGAAGCTCTCGGCGCAATCTCCACCTTGAAGAACGAAAGCTTTTCCATGAGCCGCGTCGGCCAGCTGAGCTTTCAGCGTCCGCGCCTCGCCTGCAAAAACCAGCGGCGGCATCCGGTTCAGTTCCGCTTCAGCAGCGCTGAGGCCCTTCGCGTCATCGTATGACGGAAGCTGTTTGACCGGGCGTGAGCGCCAGCTATCGGGAGTCCATGGTTTTGCAGTCATAATCTTTTGTGCTTTGCAGTAATAATGAACCCCATTATTTAGGGGATTGTGGCAATTTCTGCAAGGGATTCAGCCTCTTCGGCATCATTTGCAGGCGGTTCAGCGCCTTCTTTCCAGCGGCGGTGCAGCCAGATCCACTGCTCCGGACGCTCGGAAATCCATTGTTCCAGCAATTGATGTGCCTTGGCTATGACGGTTTCGACGGGCTGGTCTGCGTCCAAAGGGGGATGGCACGTGACCCGAAACTGGCATCCTGCGATCCGCTCAACACGCACCGGATAGAGCGGGCAGCGGTATTTCTGTGCCAACTGGACGAAGGCCGGGCTGGTCATCGCCGTTTGCCCGAAGAACGCCGCCGGCAAACCGGGATTGTATTTCTGGTCGATTAGAATGCCGAGATTGTTACCTTTGCTGAGTGCCGCCACGACTTGCCGCATACCCGCTTTCGATTTCGGGTAGGTGTTGATCTTGCCGTTCAGGCTGCGCCATTTTTTCAGCATCGTATCGACGCCTGGGTTGTTCGGGGCGCGGTAGATCAGGTCGATGGGAATGCCGCGCACATAAAACGAAGTCGCGGCCATCTCCCAGTTGGCGATATGACCTGCGATCAGTACAGCGGGGTTCCTCTGCGTCACATGCTCCATGCCAACAAACTCGACATGATCCTTGGCAATGGTTTCGAGATGAGGATATTCAGCGAAGACACGCCCGAGATTATCCCACATGCCGGTGATGATTTTGGCATGGTTGGCTTCGGGCAGGGCGGCTTTAAGGTGTTTCAACGCGCGGCGGTTGACGGCCAGTCGTGGCCCGATGCTTCGGCCAATCCATCCACCGAGATCGGAGGCTGTCGGTGCGGGCAGGGCTTTGAAAAGTGCCAGCAGGCACGCAACCAGCCCCGCCTCGCAGGCGTAGCGCAGACGTTTCATGATGGCCGCTTGGCTGCCGTTTTGTTTTTGATGAAGTCGCACAATCCATCCGGATCGTCAAAAATCACTTCAATCGGCAGGACATCAATCAATGATTTTTTATTGAAGTCCGGTAGACGGGCAAAATCTTTCTCGGTGGTGATAAGGCGCGCCTTTTTCTCGAGGGCTTCATTGACCAGCTTTTCGATTTCTCCCATCGTGTAGGGATGATGGTCGCCGAACTCATGCCAGCCAGCGATATCTGCGCCCGCTTTGACGAGTGAGGATTTAAACTTAGCCGGATACCCAATACCGCAGAAACCGACATAAGCCGTTGCCTTGGGCAGCGTAAAGGTCGGCGGCACTTCAAGTTGCGCCGTAAAAACAGGTTTATCGGCTGGCAGTTTACTGCGCACCTTACGCTCGTCTTCATCGATCAGGATAAAAGCGTCGCTCATGGCAAAGCCTTCGGCCAGTGGCTGGCGCAACGGGCCGGCGGGTATAACCATGCCGTTGCCAAAACCCATCATGCCGTTGATGATCGCAAACGAGACATCTTTACGCAGGGTATAGTGTTGCAGGCCATCATCCATGATGATCGCGTCACAGCCATGCTCGGCCATCAATTGCGCACCCTCAAACCGCTTGCGCGCCACAAAGGTCGGACCATAGCGGTGCAGAAGCAGGGCTTCATCGCCCCACAAAATAGGGTCATGGCTTTCGTCGACGCGCTCGGCCTGCATGATCTTGCCACCATAACCCCGGGTCAGGAACCCCGGCGCAAGGAAGACATTCTTTTCTTTCAGCAACTTCATCAAGGCGATGGCGGTCGGGGTTTTACCAGTGCCCCCGGCTACAAGATTGCCAAGGCAGACCACGGCCAGATCGGTTTTATGCGGTGTGCTGTTCTCCCGGTGCATGCGGGCAAGCGCCGCATAGCCGGATGCAAAAGGTGAGAGTAGGGTGGCGCAGGCGGATGTATTTGGCTGCGGGCCATACCAGAATGAGGGAGCTTTCATGCGCGAACTTTCAATACAGGTAAATGAGCAAGAATGAATAAAGGTTCCAATTCTTCCGCAATCACAGTCAGGCTGCGGGCTTTAATTGCAGCGAAAGAATATCCTGATTCTTGCAGCATGCTAAGGTTTTCAGGATTAGACAGTAAAGCGGCTATTTTATGACCAAGTTCGGCAGGGGATTTAACCTGAACAGCACCGCCCGCGGCGACCATATCGCTATAAATAACCTCAAAATTCTGGACATGCGGCCCCGTCAGCACGGCTGATCGCAGCACCGCAGGTTCGACCGGATTATGCCCACCGCCGCCATCCTTGCTGAAGCTGCGCCCCATGCAGGTCAGCCGGATTGCGCGATAGAACAGGCCCATTTCGCCTAATGTATCAGCCAGATAAATCTGATCTGCCGCTACGGGTAAAAGTTTATCAGGACCACGCGACGTATAGGTCAGGTCATGATCCTCGATAATCCCTTTGATGGCAGCACTGCGCGCCGGGTGACGCGGTGCAATGACCGTCAGGAGATCCGGGAATTGCGCCTGCAACATCCGGTGTATCTGACAGGCAAGGGCCTCTTCGCCGTCATGCGAGCTCGCATAGAGCCAGACCGTACGGCTGCCGATCGCCGCTTTCAGCGCCGCCAGATCAGCCTCATCGCACGGCAACGGATCAGCGCCATATTTAATATTGTCGGTCACGACGATGCTGCGCGCGCCTAAGCGGCGGTAGTAATCCGCATCCTGCTCAGATTGGGCAAGGATAACAGAGAAAACCGAAAGCATGTCTTCAGCCAGACGCCCGGCGCGTCTCCAGTTGCGAAAAGATTTTTCCGACATATGGGCATTCAGCAGAGCGACCGGAATATTACGTTTCTTGAGCAGCGTCAGCGTATTCGGCCACAATTCTGACTCAGCCCATAAGGCGATGTCTGGCTGCCAGTGATCGAGGAAGCTGCGCACCCAGTCAGGATGATCGACCGGGACATATTGATGAAATGCGCGGGGGCCGGGCAGGCGTTCTTCAAGCAGCTGGGCGGAGGTCGTGGTAATGCTTGTGACCAGCACATGGGACTCAGGTAATTGATCGAGGATCATCTGGATCAGCGTCAGCATCGACTGGGCTTCACCAACGCTGGCGGCGTGAAACCAGATTAGCGGGCCAGAGGGGCGCGGGCGACCCGGAATACCGAGCCTTTCGCCAAGCCGGGCAGGGTTTTCTTTGCCCATGCGGGCGCGCCGCTGGAGCAGCGACCGGATCACCGGCTCACCCATGCTCATGCTTTTCTTATAGAGCCACAACCAGCTCACGGCGACCTCGTCAGTACAATTGAAAACAGGCTCCGTTATAGAGCCTGCCTTCATGAAAACCAACTGTTTAAAGAGGTTCTAAGGTTCGCAACGAGACGAGAGGTTGTTCTGGTCACAACACTTCATGTTTGGCGAAACGAATTTAGGCACACAGCCTGGGTTCGGACAGACTTTTTCCTGATAGGTGGTCGAAGCAGTACCGATTTCGACGCCGGTCAGGATACCAGGAGAACAGTTGGTCGAAGCGGCAAGGCTGGCCAGCGGATCTGTAACATTGAGAAACAGGTTCGCATTATCGAAGGTAGCACCAACACCAACGGTGGTAAGGAGCGTATTAGAGCTTGTGTAAACTGCGGTTGGGTAGGTCGTGCTGCAGTTTGATGGGTAGTTACCAGCCCCTGGCGAGGAGTAGCCTGAGCGTGTGCTGTTAGACAAAGACGTAAAGGCAAATGCGTTAAAGGCGGTGTTCGCGTTACCACTGACGTTTGGAATGTTAAAGCAACGGCTTCTATTCCAGACATCTCTCATGACGGTACAGCCTGTGTCAGTCATAGCATTGCTGCCACCTGTCGCGCCGGTATATCCATGAGCAAAGTTGTTCCCGTAGGTTCCAAGGGCGGTACTCGCGGCGTTCGACGGACTACCCGAGCTGAAAGCGCTTGGTGTTCTGTTCAAGGAGTTCTGGAAGCAGCTTAGAGCGAAGACGCTGTCAGGTTTGTAAATGAACGACTCGTTCATCGTAACTTCGCGCTGGGCTTCGGCCCATGCTTTGGAATTCAGGGCCTCCATGATTTTCGGATCACAGGCTGGCCCGGCGAAGGAAGGTGCGGCAGAAGTAACTTGCCAACCTGCCAGCAGACCGAGCGCAACAATTACCTTCAGTGACGTTGATTTAATCATCATGACCCTCTTCGACAAAACAGACACCGGTCCGGACAGGGTCCGGAGAATGAGCTTATTCTAGATTTTACAGGAAGTTGGGGGGGGTTGGCAAAGGAAAAGCCGGACTAAGCCACTGAAAAGAGAGGGAAGCGGCAGTTAAGCCGCTTCTTCAAGGTCGATATCGAGAATTGCCATGTTGAAGTCGTAGGAAATTTCCCCGTCTTCGGCATCCTTGTAAATAACGCCCAGAAATTCGCCATCGAGCAGAACTTCAAGGGAATCATTGGTTTTACGGTCACGGAGCAGCAGCCCGCTCTGGCCGAACTTCTTTTGCAGGTAAGTCTGGAGTTTGGTGATTTCAGCGCGTTCGAAGTTCATGGGGTTCTCCTGAATGATAATGGGGGCACCTTATCGCCAAGTTTGGGCTGGATCAAGGGTTAGACGTAAGACCCGCGTTAACAGCCTGAAAAGCCAGCTGGGCAAGGATCTTGCGGTCATGTTCCGGGGCAGGCTGGATAACCGGGTGGAAGGTCAGCCTGACTGTGGCACCGCGGGCGCACAGAAAATCCCAAAAATGGGGGGCGAAGTCCATATCCGCATACCAGGAATAAAGGTCATGTCCGGTCGGGCTTGGGTCCGGGGTTTTGCCTTCGAGTTTGAGCAGCTTGAGGGTAAACGGCTGAACGGGCAGAGCCGAGCCGTCTGGCTGCCAGGCGAGTGAAAACAGGCTCGACTTGAACGCCAGCATGGCATGGCCGGAGGTTGATGTTCCTTCGGGAAACAGGATCAGGCTTTTCCCCTCTTTCAGCATATTGGCCAGCGAATTGGCGACATTCTTGGCCTGATTGGAGCTACGGCTGATGAAAGCGGTCTGCTGGACTTTCGACAGAAAGCCGATCACGGGCCAGTTGGCGATTTCTTCTTTGGCGATAAATGAGGCGCGCAGGGTGCTGCCGATCGCGAAGATATCGAGATAAGAAAGATGATTGCTGACAAAAATAACCTGCTCGGTGGTGGGCGGCACACCGTCAACTTCGGTTTTGAGGCCGATGATAAAAGAAACGCCGCGATGCCAGAATTGCGGCACGAAGTAAGCGCCCGGGCCTTTGTGAAAAAGCAGGACGATGACCTGCGTGATGACCAGCGGGATAGACCACAGGATCAGCAGGATGATTTTGAGAACGGCGCGCAGCGGGGCAATCATATCTGGGTCAGGTTACGCTGATCGCGCCTTGCAGGTTGCTGATGAAATCCGGCGGTGTCGCATTGGTCTTTTGCAGGACGCGGTCGTAATGCTTGACGTAGCGATCAGCGAAATTGGCGGTTGCGCCGACGATGCAGACATCGATGGAATTGAACTGGTGATCGACATACGCCCCGTTACCAATGCTGCAACCGATGCGCAGGTAGCCTTTGATCAGGGGAGGTAAATCAGAGAAAATTCTGCGGGCGCGTGGCTCGATTTCTTCTTTACTCATGATGTTCATATCGACGCCCAGATGCGGCAGGACCTTCGGGCAAAGTTCTTCCGGGGCGCGGTGGAAGTGATAGAGATAGGACAGCTGTTCAGCAACTTCATCGATGTTAGTGCCGTGCAGGCTCGCGCACCCGAACAGCAAATCAATGTTGTGATCGTTCACATAGGTGATGATCCGCTTCCATAGCAACTGCAGGACAGGGCGGGTGCGATATTCCGGCAGCACGCAGGAACGGCCCAGTTCAAGAAGCTTGCCACCGCTATTGAGCAGCGAGGATATATCGAACTCCTGTGATGTATAAAACAGACGGTCTTTGGGCAGGCGGCTGTCGCGGAGAAGGCGGTAAGTGCCGACGATATTATTTTCAGTGTTCCCAAGGCTTTCATCGATAACGACGATGTGATCGGTGAGGGGATCGTAGTCGTCGAAATCACGACCTTCCCGTGCCATCGCCTCATTGGGGCGGGCACCGAATTCTTCATAAAAAACCTTATAGCGGAGACGTTGTGCGGCCTGTACTTCAAGCGGCGTTTCCGCAAGTCTGACACGAATGCCGCCGCTCGGCGTATCTTCAGGGCGCTGGCTGCTCAGATCACTGGTGGTCATATGCTGCTGATGCCCTGCTTGTCATTATCTCTAAACACAGCCTGCATCCTAAGGATTCTGCCTTTCCGGTCAAGAAATCTATGCTCTTTTTGCCCTTCAGACGCTGGGCTAGAGTGAACTCTTGTCACTGTAACCGCATCCTTGTGAATATGAAAATACTTTACGTTTGTACGGGTAATATCTGTCGCTCTCCGCTCGGCGAGGGTATCACCCGCCATCTGGCCAAAGAACAGGGGCTGCAGGTCGTCACGGCCTCTGCCGGAACCCATGGGTATCATATCGGCGAGCCGCCCGATCCGCGCTCGGTCGAGGTGGCCCGTCAACGCGGTATCAGTCTGCGCGGTCAGACCGCCCGAAAACTGAAAATCTCCGACTTCAGGGAATTCGACCTCATCCTCGCGATGGATGCTGGTCATCTCGACCACCTTAAACAGCTTTGTCCGCCCGATGCCACGGCGGAGCTTGCACTCTTTATGACCCAAGCTGAAGGATTACGCACGGACGTGCCCGATCCATATTACGGCGACATGAAAGATTTCGAACAGGTCTTTGAGATGGTCGAAGCAGGGGTCAGGAAAATTCTCAGCAAAGTTTAGTCCGGCTTCACATACACATAGTATGGCAGGGACTTATCCTTTTTCGCGATATACATGGCGCTGTCGGCATGGGTGATCAGGTCGTCATGCGTTTCCGCATCGTCAGGATAGAACGCCAACCCCATGCTGCCAGACATCTGATATGATTTATCGTAGATCTTGAATGGTGCTTTCAGATTTTCGATCAGGCGCTCGGCCATGCGGATCGCGCCTTCTTTATCGTCAAGATTGTCGACCATGACGATAAATTCATCGCCACCAAGACGCGAAGGCAAGTCGTATTCACGAGAGGATTTCTTCAGGCGGTCGGCGAAACCTTTGAGCATCATATCGCCTGCGGCGTGGCCGAGGGTGTCGTTGATCGGTTTAAAATTATTCAGGTCGATATAAATGATGCCGACTTTTTTACCTGTGCGCTTGGCGCGGCCCAAAGCCATTTTCAATTGATCGACAAAGGCTGCTCGGTTGGAAAGGCCGGTCAGTTGATCATAGCGGGCCATCTGTTCGAGTTTTTTCTCCATCCGGCGGCGCTCGGAAATATCGCGGAACGTCATGACGGCGCCCTCGACGTCATTGTTACCGAGAATAGGTGAGACGGTATATTCGGTTTGCAGGGATGTTCCATCGCGCTTCCAGAACAACTGATCGCTGACCGTGGTGGCATCGCCGGTTTCGATGACTTTTTGAATCACGGTTTCAGTTTCTTCCGATTTGTCGCCGTTTTCATTTGAAGGGGAGATCAGCTTGCGGAAGGACGCGCCCATGATATCGCGCTTAAAGTACCCGAGCAAAGACGCAGCCATGGGGTTGCAGAAGGTGATCTTTTCTTCCCGGTCCATACCGATGATCCCGTCCTTGGTGGAAAAGAGGATCGTCTCGATCTGGTTTTTCGCTTGCTGCAGCTCATTGGTGCGGTCATTGACACTGCGCCCGATCCGCTCATTTTCACTGATGCGCGAAATCAGGAAGAAGAACAGCAGAGTACTGAAGATAACGCCGCTACCGATGATCGCATACGTCATGGGTGGAATATTGGATTCGTAATAGCCGCGCGCGGCCTGAATGGTGACCTCCCACTGACGTCCACCGATATTTAGGATGGCGCTTTCCGACAGGCTGGTGCGGGCTTTGTAATCTTCAAGGATTTCCTGCTCTGAAATATCTTTCAGGCGGGTTGAGTGTGCGTGCAGAATGCGGTCTTCTTCGCGCACGGCTGTAACATCGCTGACGATGATATTGACGCCCTCACGATTGAGCGGAACCAAGGCAGCGCCAAGTAGGTCGCCGAGAGCGACAGTGCTGATGATAAACCCTTCGAATCTTTCATTAGCGCCAGTTACTTTATAAATAGGCTCAGCAAACAGCACGCCGACCTCGCCCGTGCGCATCAGAGTAAGCTTTTCTGAAACGCACATCTGCCGCAATGTCCGGGTACGCTCCAGCAGGTCGTGGCGGCTTTTATCCGTGGCGTAATCGAAGCCTAGAAATTTTCCGTCGCGCTGGGGTTCCGCATAATAAAGTGGGTAATAAACCGGGCGCTTACCCGACACTGCCAGTTGACCGCCTTCATCGGTTTCCATGATGCGAAAATCAGGTTTCCATGCAGTGGCACGTTTCTCCCATGCAGATCGTTCTGCATCAGGGACCAGAGGCACCCAGCTGATCGCGCGGATGAAGGACCGATCTGTGAGCAGCCGCTTCGTAAATAGGTGGAATTCTTCAGCAGATACAGTATCCGAAGCACCGTAAAAAGCGGAGACGGTATCTAGGGTTTCGCGCGTCAGGGCAACTTGGGAGCGGATCATCGCGATCCGGTCAGCGGCCGCGTCGCTGAATTCCTCTTGGGTGCGGTCGTTCCACATCTCTTGGTATTTCCAAGCCAGCCCGACCGAAATCCCAAGGCAGACCATCAGCACCAAAACGCTGAAAAAATAATCCCCCCAGATTGATCTGAAATACGACATCCCGTGATCCTGCCACAGGATGTATTTAATGCAACTCTAATGTCTTGGAGAAAGGCCAATATGTACGTTCATGATCTAGGCGGGAAATGGCGTCTCCGACACGATTTGAACGCCCTAGGCCCGCAAGGGCCGTCATATAAAAAGAGCACGTTGGGTGCCGCTCGGAAATGGCGTCCCCGACACGATTTGAACGTGCGACCTGCGGTTTAGGAAACCGTTGCTCTATCCAGCTGAGCTACGGGGACGTGCGGGGAAGGGGAGCGGGGCCGGTTTAGCGAATGTAAATATGAACTTCGCTGGTGCGGGCATCGGTCGAGGCGGCGTACGAAACGTCGACTTTGTCCATCGGCAAACCCATCTGGGTCAGCGTGCGCAGAACGCTTTCGGCGTTGCGGCGTGACCGTGTGGTTTCGATGGCGACCTGAGCGGAGTTACCTGCGCCCGGGTGAACGGCGACGACTTCGAAACGGGCATCAGGATATTTTTCCATCGCCTCGGTCATCGCCATATAAACTGGCTGTTCATAGTTCACGTCGGCTTTGTCGAAACGGATTTTGACCAGCGGGCGTGGATTGCTTGGTGCAGGGGCAACCGCCGGATTGGCGACCATGGCTTCTTGGACGGTCGCAGTCGGGCGGGCTTCAGATGAGAACGGACGGTTGGCGAGTGATTTGCCGAACAGGTCACCGCTCGAAATCGCCAGCGACATCGTGCGCAGGTTGTTGCGCTCGGTGGTCAGGTAGGACGAGGTGCGGGTGATGTCGTCATTCACGTTATTCTGAACGCGATCAATGATCACGACGGTGTTGTTGATGCTGTCTTCGAGCTGGGCGAGCTGGACGTGGTCTTCTTCAACCGCGCCGGTCAGGCCGTAAGTGGAGCGTGTGCTTTCCAGCAGGAACGATGAGACGGAAGCCGCATTGGCGATCTCAACCGAGAGCTCGTTCAGGCTGGCAACGTTCATCGCCAGTTTATCAAGGCTGTCCTGCGCGGTGGCAAGGCGTTGCACAAGGCGCGGGTTGCCGGGGGTGGTGCCGGATTGCAGCTGGGTGTTGATGGTCGCGACGCTGGCGTAATAATCAGCGGCGAGGTCCTGGCCGCCTTTTTGCAGCTGGACGAGGCGGGACGACAGCGTGGCAATGTCGGATTGCAGCGTGCCGAGGTCGTGGTGAATGTCACCAATCTTTTTCGATACCAGCGTGTTGGTCGGCTGGTAGTAGCTGTCCATCAGGTCGGAAGGCTTGATGACCTGGGTTTGTGTCGGGGTGGAGTAAACCTGGCCGGCGAGGGCGGCGGGCAAAGGCTGGTTGGTGATGACCAGAGCCGGGGTTTTGCCGGCGGCACCCGGGGTCATGCCGCTCTGGGCGTGGGCGGCGGTCGCAGCCAGCAGCGAGACTGACATCATCAGAGCCATGGTAGGCATTCTTTTAAACGTGTGCATCTGGGGGAGGTTCCCTTTTTGGATTCCAGGTAAAAACTTCAGGACGGGGTTGGGCGGCGACAGTCAAACTCAGTGTAAATGAATCACATTTGGATCATATATTGAATCACAAACATACTATCTGGGCCAAACCCGAATCCGGATTCGCTCATAAGTACTGTAACTTATGGAATTCTAACGGAAAATTGTCAATACGCAATGCGCGGGGGTGGCCAAAATGATACGGTTTCCGTGGCTTTGGGGTGACACTAATTGTCTTGATTTTGAAAAAGGCTTCGCCTATGGTCTGCCAGCTTTGAAACCCACGGTTTCACAAGCAGTGCGCCCGTAGCTCAACTGGATAGAGCACCTGACTACGGATCAGGAGGTTTGGGGTTCGAATCCCTCCGGGCGCGCCATTTCTTTCAATAGTTTATTAGATTTTCCTAAAATCCCTGTTCTCAGAAGTCACCACTAAGTCAGTTCTTGGGAATGCCAGCTCATGCGTAATGTGGTAAATATGTCCTCTCATAAAGGATAACCAGTGGCCATGCCTAAGAAGTTTCTGATGTCGGGCATATCTGATGCCTTGAAAAGGATGGTTTAGATAATGTCCCATCAACTTGAATTGCGCAGTCTTAATCCTAAGAAAAAAATAACTTATCTAAGTATTTCTTTAGCCATTCTTTTTATTGGTATTCTAACTTTACAATTTTTAAATTTTTCCGGATTCTGTTACAGCGAATTTCGTTATCTAAGTGAGCGTGAACTCGTAAAGAACTTTTTATTTGGCGCTGATAACTCTGAATCATCTGAAATAATTCTGGCTCAGAAACTTAAAGAAACCAGGGGAGGCGAATTTCCATCATGTTGCCGCGTAGACGGAGAGCCTTGGTCCCTAAGTTTAGGCGACAAAATATTAAATAAAATTGCAGGTAGATATTTTTATCTCATTCGTACAAATTTTCCTAATTCTCACGTTCAAGGAGATGAGGATTCATACGTCGTTACGGACTACTCTGTCGATGCATGCGGCATCAAATCGTATGATAGTTCGAGCGAATTCATTACAGAGCCTGTTTATAAGGCGCATCTTAAGTCTATAGATGATTATTGGGATAGTATTGAATGATAATATCTAATCCAAGAAATCAGATGATATTGATTACCTGAATGAAACCTCAAAAAATCCTTATAGGCATTATTTTTGCCGCCCTTTTAGGCATTGGCTATATTGTCTACGCTAAGAATGAAAAAAAACAAGCTTTCTTAGCCTCAGAATATCATCAAGCAGGTCTTCGTGAGCAAAATAAGGCTATTGCAGAGATGAAGGCGCATGAGGCATTGCTAAAAAGGCCAATTTGCGAGGAGCCGCTTCTAGTCACAATCGCCGATATAAAATTCGCTCTTCCGCGTACAGGTCTGGCTGTAATAGATGCATCGGGAGAACGTCGTGAATATTTAGATCGTCAATGTGAAATAAAACATTTAGATGGCATCCGAAACTTTCACTATCCAAATGCTGGTATGGCCGACCTTCGCTATAATGATTATAAATCACAATACCAGCAGGATAAGTCGTTGATTGAGGAAGGTCGCAAAAACGGCAGAAGCCGACGGGTTTCTGGTGGTATGGAGCTCATTACAAAAGGGTATCTATATATTTACGTGCTTCCATCTTTTGATATCACTGAGGATAGGGAGCCTATAGTTTTTAATTGTCCAACTATGGGAAGCAAGCCCGGTGAATATAGCATGACTGATTCTTGTCAGACTAATTATCTGTATAAGAAAAATCTCTGGCTGGGTTATAGGTTTTTCCGCAATGATTATTCTGCGGAGGGTCATTTAAAAGCCGACGAAGATACCCGTAAACGTTTTGACTCATGGATGATTAAGGGAGATTAGAATGAAACATGAATCAAACGGGTCAGATTAAATTGATAAAATCGAAGCAAAAATATTCATGAAAAACTATATCCTCAGTTTCACCCTTTTACTCATCTTGCTCAGCGCAACCTCTCCCGCCCACGCCGAAACGCGGTGCGGCTGGTTTGAAAACCCAACGCCCGGTAACGCATGGCTCACTGATGCCGATGGGCAGTGGGTGATCAGTACGCAGGGGACGGAGTCCGAAGTCGAGGGTGACTGGCCGAGTTTTGAGGGGCGTGAAGGCGACTGGGTGCACACCAATGGCGGGTCCTATGGGTATGGCTGCGTGTGCATGAAGGTCAAGACGAATGCCGCGACTGAAACTCTGCTTAAAATTGAAAGCTCCCGGGTTCTGCCCCTGTCGGTGTGCCGGACGGATAAGGTCCTGACCGAGCCGGAACACCCAGATCTAGACGAATAGTCGCTTTCCACGCCCCTCTTGGGAACTTTTTTAAGCCATGTTACGTTTAAGCTCTTAAACCCATGCTGCGTATTGTCGGGCTGGGAACGCGTAAAAGGCTGAAACCATGCTGAATAGTGGCGAGGTAGCGCTAGATGCTAAAAAAGAACCCAAAAAAATTCTCGTCGTTGAAGACAATGTCGCCCTGCGGTTTACCTTGGCGGAATGGCTAAGGTCCAAGGGTTTGGTCGTGCATGAAGCGGCGACCGCCGATGAGGCCGTTCTGGTTCTAAAATCCCTCCTTCACATTGATGCTGTCATTACCGATGTTGATATGCCCGGGGTCCTGAATGGTCTGGGCTTGGCTGAGCACGTGCGCCGGGAAGCGCCGGGGTTGCCGGTCATTGTCGTCTCGGGCCACCATACGGCTGAGCACATTGACGCACCGAATGTAAAATTTTTCAGGAAACCTTATGATCTCAATAGCGTTTATGCGTATGTCACGCAGATGCTAGAACCTGATCAAAGGCCACAAGATGAATGAACTCCCTGAAATAAAGTCAACCGACCTGGAAACAGTGCTTGTCGTTGAAGACGAAGTGCTCGTGCGCACGGCGATTGCCGAATATCTCCGTCACTGCGGCTACCGCGTGCTGGAGGCCGCCTCCGCCGATGAAGCCGTCACTGTTCTCAGTGAAGAGACCATCAAAGTCGATGTTGTGTTCAGCGATATCCAGATGCCCGGTTCGATGGATGGCTTTGGCCTGGCGCAATGGGTGCGTAAAAACAAACCCGGGCTTGAAGTAGTTCTCACCGGGGCCGTCGAGAACGCCGCCAAGGCGGCAGGCGAGTTGTGCGAACAGGGGCCGCACATGGCCAAACCCTATGAGCCGCAACAGGTGGTCGAGTGGATCAAACGGCTTAAGGCCTCCGTCACCAAATAATTTCGTCATCGCCCAAAAAAAGGCCCCCTCAAACCGTGAGGGGGCCTTAAGTTTCTCTAGACTATTACCGTACCAGTGAAAGCAGCGACGATTTCATCTGGTTGGCTTGACCCAGTGCGGCGATGGCCGCTTCAGTTAGAACCTGTTTGCTGACAAGTTCGGATTGCTCCGCTGCAATATCCACGTCCATAATCGCGGACATGGCGCTTGAGAGGTTTTCCACGGCGTCGTTGATAACGTCGCCACGGAATTCGAAACGGGACAACAATGAGCCAACCGTGGAACGGTAGGTCGAGATGTTGGTGATGGCCGTATCGAGCAGGGCAGAGGCAGCAGTCGCGTTGGCCACGGTATCAACCGCGGCGTTGGCGATACCAAGAGCAGCAATGTTCGCATCAACTGCAGAAATGTTGACGACGATTGTATCGGTCGCAAGAATACCAACCTGATAGTTCTGGTTGTAGTTACCGTCGATCAGGGCGACACCGTTGAATGTGGTGGCGTTGGCGATCGCGTCAACCTCGGCACGGAGCTGAAGAAATTCCGTGTTGATAAAGCCCCGTGCAGTCGCATCAACCGAACCGGAGTTCGACTGAGCGGAGAGGGACTTCATCCGTTGCAGAATGTCGCCGACGCGGGACAGAGCGCCGTCAGCGGTCTGGAGAACCGAACGGGCTTGAACAGCGTTGACGGCAGCTTGCTTCAGAACCGTGACGTTAGACTTCAGACGGGTACCGACAGCAAGGCCGGCAGCATCATCAGATGCACGAACGATTCTCGAGCCGCTGGACAATTTGGCCAGTGACTTTTCTTGGGCGCGCGAGTTTGAATTGAGGTAGATAAGAGCGGTATTGGCAGACGTATTGGTTGCTATAACAGGCATTTTTTGTCTCCTTCTGGAGGTTGATGTTCATTCCGATGCTCGGAATGTAGAAAGTTTAAGTGGTAGGTCTTTAGCTTCAATAAGTGTACGGTGTCTTTATGGCAGTCCGAGCGCAAAGCTGTGACAGTCCTGTGACAAGATCACGCGAAATCCTTCTTTTCATTTACGTTTGATTAAGGTTTGACCCATGGCGAAGCCTCTCGTGCTGTTGATCGACGATAGCGATGATGCAGCTGTGCGTCAGGCGCTCGAGCGCGACAGTTATGCGGTTCTGCAAGCGACAGAATCTGCGCAGATCATCAAGATGATCAAGGCGGGATTGCCCGAGGTCATCATTCTTGAGCTTCTGCTCGCTGAAGAAAACGGACTGACCCTGATGGCTAAAATCCGCAAACATACCGACGCGCCAATCATGATTGTCAGCAAAAAGAACAGCCTGATCGATAAGGTTATCGCCTTTCAGGCGGGTGCCGACGATTATATGGTCAAACCCGTGCAGATGCAGGAATTGCTCGCCCGTGTGGCGGCGCATGCACGGCGCTATCGCCGTACTTTAAGCAACCGTCCAGAGATTTTGCAGGATCGCCGGGTGTTGAAAATACGCTTTGCCGGGTGGGTGCTGGATCGCGCGCGCATGCAGCTGAATTCTGATCAAGGTCAGCCTGTACGGCTTACGACTAAGGAATTTCGCCTGCTTGAAGTTTTCGCGCTTGCGCCCAATCAGGTCTTTAGCCGTGAACAACTGCTCGATGCCAGCCGGGGCTATGGCTTTAATGTGACCGAGCGTGCCATCGACACGCAGATCGTGCGCCTGCGTCGTAAGATTGACGGTATAACACCTACGCTGATCCAGTCTATCAGTGGTGTTGGCTATATTTTTTCAACTGTAACTGAAAATCTGTCCGAATAACGGCCTTCAAGCCCACCACGCCTGTGTCGTGTGCGGCTGGCGCATGTTGAGCGCTTCGCCAAATTGCGGGGTACTGATATGGATGTTGTTCTGTTCCGCCAGTTTGGTAATACGTGCCAGCGGTTCGTTCCACGCGTGGCGGGCGAGGCAGAACGTGCTGTTATGAATCGGCACCAGCGTCCGGCCTTTGACGTCCCGATATGCCTGAATGCTTTCTTCCGGCTGCATATGCACGGCGGGCCAGTTCACGTCATACGCGCCGCATTCCATGAACACGATATCGAACGGGCCGTGTTGTTCACCGATTGCGCGAAAGCCTTCGAAATACCCTGAATCGCCGCTGAAGAAGATTTTAAGGTCGCCACTATCGATCACCCACGAAGCCCACAGTGTTTCGTTGCGGTTCCACAGCGATCGTCCCGAGAAATGTTGGGCTGGCGTGCAGGTCAGGCGAAGGCCTGCGACCTCTGTCGATTGCCCTAAGGTGCATTCGCGGATTTTCTCTGCCTTGACGCCCCATCGGGTCAGGATCTCGGCCAGACCTCGTGGACAGATAAAATGCTCTGCTGTCGCGGCCAGTTTTTTGATCGTTGGTTTATCAAGGTGATCGAAGTGATCATGCGACAGGATCACCCCCGTGATCGGCGGTAAGTCTTTAAGGGCGAGGGGAGTCGCGTGGAAGCGTTTCGGCCCGATGAAGGAAAAAGGTGACGCGCGCTTGGAGAATACCGGGTCGGTCAGCCAGAATTGGTTTTTCAGTTTCAGCAACAGGCTGGAATGCCCGAGGCGGTACGCCGTCCCATCTGGCACCTCCAGCAATTGCTCGCGCGTCATCTTCTGTACGGGAATAGGGCGGTCCGGATATCGATTGGGGCTGCGCGCGCTATAAAACTTCCACGCCGCGCGGACGAGTGTGAAAAATCCCTTCAGACCCGCCTGGCTGTGTTGGTCGTTTTTTGTATTCATATGAACGAACTAGAAGGGGCAAGCGTTTTGTCCAGACCTAATTTCTTGATAGCAAAAAGCCCCCTCACTATTGAGGGGGCTTTTAGAGATCGGATTTATTAACGAACCAGTGAGAGTAGTGAAGACTTCATCTGGTTGGCCTGTCCGAGGGCTGCAATCGAGGCCTCCGTCAGAACCTGTTTACTGACCAGTTCGGATTGCTCCGCCGCGATATCCACGTCCATAATCGCGGACATGGCGCTTGTAAGGTTCTCTGTCGCATCAGCGATAACGTCACCACGGAACTCGAAGCGGGACAGCAGCGAACCAACCGTTGCGCGGTAGGTCGAGATGTTCCCGATTGCGGTGTCGAGCAGCGCAGAGGCAGCAGTCGCGTTGGCGACCGTATCAACCGCGGCGTTGGCGATACCGAGAGCGGCGATGTTCGCATCAACAGCAGAAATGTTGACGACAATCGTGTCGGTCGCAAGAATACCAACCTGGAAGTTCTGGTTGTAGTTACCGTCAATCAGGGCAACGCCGTTAAAAGTGGTGGCAGTCGCAATAGCGTCAACCTCGGCACGGAGCTGAAGAAATTCCGTGTTGATGAAACCACGGGCAGTCGCATCAACCGAACCGGAGTTCGACTGGGCGGCCAGAGATTTCATACGTTGCAGAATGTCACCGACACGGGACAGTGCACCGTCAGCGGTCTGAAGGACCGAGCGGGCTTGAACAGCGTTGGTTGCAGCTTGCTTCAGAACCGTGACGTTGGACTTCAGACGGGTACCGACAGCAAGGCCGGCAGCATCATCGGAAGCACGAACGATACGGGTACCGCTGGACAACTTGGCCAACGATTTTTCTTGTGCGCGCGAGTTTGAGTTGAGGTAGATAAGAGCGGTATTGGCAGACGTGTTGGTTGCTATAACTGGCATTTTTTGTCTCCTTTCTAGAGATCATTGCCTATTTTTTTAGTGATCCCGATCCTTCGGAACCCGGGAACTTTCGGCCTTTCGGCCTTGGTTCCCGCAAAAAGTCTAATTTACTTTAGTTAACGAGTTCTTAACTTCTACCGAACGAGCGACAGGAGTGAAGACTTCATCTGGTTGGCCTGTCCGAGGGCTGCAATCGAAGCCTCCGTCAGAACCTGTTTACTGACCAGTTCAGATTGCTCCGCCGCGATATCCACATCCATAATCGCGGACATGGCGCTCGTAAGGTTTTCGACGGCATCATTGATAACGTCACCACGGAACTCGAAGCGGGACAGCAGCGAACCAACCGTTGCACGGTAGGTCGAGATGTTTCCGATTGCGGTGTCCAAAGCAGTCGATGCGGCAGTGG
>CAYJDG010000030.1:0-25923 GCA_964368875.1 uncultured Pseudobdellovibrionaceae bacterium | reverse complement strand
GAAGACAAAGCGCTCTTCGACCGCCTCAAGGCGACCCGCCTGCAACTGGCCCGGGACCACAACCTGCCGCCCTATGTTATTTTCCACGACAAAACCCTCCTCGCCATGGCCACCCAGCGCCCGGTCTACCTCGACGCGATGGCCGGAATCCCCGGCGTTGGCCGCTCGAAGCTTGATAAATATGGGGAAATCTTCCTGAATGTCATCCGCTCCGGGGGCTAAATCCCACCTAAGCCTTGCCTTTTTGCGGCATCCTGATTAGACAGATACCCGACCACAAACTGGCACGATGCCAGCACCGGGCAGGTGGCAGAGTGGTTGAATGCGCTAGTCTCGAAAACTAGTATAGGTGCAAGCCTATCGGGGGTTCGAATCCCCCCCTGCCCGCCATCTTCGTGTCCAATAGAATTCCTATCAGTCCAAATATATTAGACATCATAAGGGTTTTTTGGGTATATTTCGTCCCATGTCATCCAGCGATGCCCCCATCAATCCAGACGTTCTGGGGGCATGATTGGGGGCATTATCGGACAGCTCGAAAAAGGATGCCCCCAAATGCCCCTCACCGATACAGCCTGCCGAAAAGCCAACGGCAAAGATAAACCCTATAAACTGGCGGACTCGCTGGGTCTGTACCTTGAAATCATGCCCCACGGCAGCAAGCTCTGGCGCTACAAATACAGGTATCTGGGCAAGGAAAAGCGGCTGGCTCTTGGGTCATATAATGAAGTCTCACTGGCTGAGGCCCGCGAAAAAAGGGATGAGGCGAGAAAGTCTCTATCAAAAGGTCTCGATCCCTCATTTACCAGAAAAGAGCAGAAGCGTCAGAAGAGCTTGAATGCAGAAAATACCTTCGAGGCGATTGCACGGGAATGGCACATCAACAGCGAAGCCCGCTGGTCAGATAAACACGCCAAGACCACGCTGCATCGCCTTGAAGAAGATATTTTCCCCGGATTAAAAGGTAGACCCATCAAAGAAATCACTGCGCCTGAAGTCCTCGATGTCCTGAGAAAAATTGAAAAACGTGGAGCGCATGAAATCGCTCATCGCGCCATGCAGACCTGTGGTCAGATATTCCGCTATGCGGTAGCAACAGGCAGAGCAGAGCGCGACCCGACGACCGACCTCAGAGGCGCTCTCAAATCTGTCAAGAAAGGCCACTATGCCGCCCTTGAGAGCAATGAACTACCTGCATTTCTGCAAGCTCTGGATCGCAATGATGCCCGCCTGTTCAGCCATACCCGCCTCGGTATGAAACTCATGGCTATGACCTTTGTACGAACCAGCGAGCTTATTCAAGCAAAATGGGATGAAATCGACCTTGAGGGTGGACAGTGGAATATTCCGGCAGACCGCATGAAGATGCGCCGTCCTCATATCGTTCCCCTCTCAACTCAGGCGGTCGCTATTCTTAAAGAACTGAAAGAGCTTGCTGGTAACCGTGACTGGATTTTCCCCAGCCAGATCAACTCTCGCAAGCATATGAGCAATAATACAATTCTCAAGGCTCTCGAACGTATGGGCTATAAAGGAAAAACTACAGGTCATGGCTTCCGCGCCATCGCCATGTCCACCATTAAAGAAAAACTCGGTTACCGACATGAGGTCGTGGATAGGCAGCTTGCCCATGCTCCACAAAACAAGGTCGATGCAGCCTATGACCGTGCACAGTTTCTAGATGAAAGACGTAAAATGATGCAGGAGTGGGCTGACTATCTGGATACTGCCGCCGCTGGTGGTAAGATCATTGCCGGGAAATTCGGCACAGCGCGAGGAAAAAGAGCATGATTACCGTTCCGATGCCAGACTATATCAGCTTCCTCGTCGAACGCAGATATAAAGAATTACGACAACCACCTTCGCGTTTCGCCATGAAATACGGCGGCACAAACGGAATCGTTTGCGATGCTGATGACGAGGCTCCGCCAGCCCCTTCTACCGAGACCTTACAGGGGATAGCGGCATATCGACAGGAATTGTCAAAGCTGCCGTTGGCCGAGGTTAAAGCTCTTTATAAGATTGAGCTGGAAAAACAGTACGCCGAAGATGATGAAAGACGATTTTTTAATGAAGCCAAAGCCAGTGGCGACTATGAACATTGGGGACGCATGGATGTCTGGGGACTTGATGAGGCAACGGCCCTCAGCTTCGGTAAAGACCCGCGAGTTGTAGACTGGGGCAGGATCGAGTCTATTCTATCTTATACTTCGCCGTTCGCCTCAAAATACCATGATATGCGGGACATCATTAAAAGGTCGGTTCTGGCCAAAAACCTGACGGACCCTATCAAACCTGAAATTTTTATCGCATGGGCTGATAAAAACGGGATCACCTTCCCTGACAGGCTGAAGGAGATTATAAAAATGAGAAGCACGGAGTCAGTTGATTGGCGGGCCAGATATGAAGACCTGACAAAGAGCACCGGTGCCGTAATCGCAGAGCAGGAGACAAAAATCTCAGACCTCATGCAGGATCTGGAAAAAGCACTTGCCGAGAAACCACTAAAAACTCGCGAAAGAGATACGATCTGTAAAATTATTCTCGGCATGGCTATCAAAGGATATGCCTATGATCCTCAAGCTAAAAAGAATACAGCAGTTTCTGAGATAGCTGGCGACATTCAACAGCTCGGCCTGTCAGTCGATCAGGACACCATCCGCAAGTGGCTGCAAGAAGCCATCGCCCTTCTCCCTCATGAAGCTCTGAAAAATCAGGATTGATAACCGTATTCGGTTTCACCAAAACCGAATACGGCCACGGAGTATGTAAGCCCTGTTCGGATGTCTTCGCTCAACAATGAACGGAGACAAAGCAAAATGGATAACAGCAACATACTTCCTGAAACCGGGTACGTCCGCCTTTATGATGTCCTGCGGGTCATCCCTGTAGGCAAATCTACATGGTGGGCCGGGGTAAAATCTGGACGTTTTCCGAAAGGTGCCAAGCTCGGTCCCCGCATTACCGCATGGCGGGTTGAGGACATCCGCACCCTGATTGACAGCTTCAAAGCTTAACCTGCTTCAAGGGTCTGCATCATGGCAGCGAAACGAGGCCGTTATAATGTCCGCCTGATCCGGCGTGACCTGTCCTACACTGTGGAAGAGGTGACCGCCTGTCTGGGCGTTCACACCAACACTGTGAGGGAATGGATCAGAGGGGGTTTGCCAACTATTGACAGCAAGCGACCTTTACTGATTCACGGAGCATCCCTGATCGCGTTCCTGCGTGACCGCCAGACCACACATCAAGTCAGTCTCGCACTCCACGAATTTTATTGCGTCAAATGTCGCTGCGCCCGGACTTCATTGGACGGAACCGTAAATATTCGACCACGCGACCGCCTGACATTAAATCTGTCAGCTATCTGTGGGACTTGCGAAACCTCCATCCACAAGATCGGTAGCATAAAAAAACTCGATAAATACCACCAGATTTTCGATTCCGCGACGCTGGGGAAACAACACATATTCGATACCCAGATTCCCAGCGTGAACTGTGACTTCAAGGAGCATCATCAAAATGACTAAGTATACATCCCAGAAACCTAACCCGAAAAACGAACGCATAAAGCGTGATTATCTCCGTCATGTCAAAGAGGCGCGTCGGCGGGCAATCTCGACTGTAGACGGGGTTAGGAAAGCCCTGACCCGATTTGAGGAGTACGCTGGGTACAAAGATTTCTCAGGCTTTAATAAGGAACAGGCCATTGGTTTCAAAAACCATCTTCTCACCCTAAAAGCCCATCGCACAGACGAACCTCTGAGCAAGGCCACGATGCTGCATACTTTAAATGCCCTCAAAGAGTTTTTCCGGTGGCTTGCCTGCCAGCCCGGTTTCAAAAGCCGAATTATCATAACTGATATTGATTATCTCAGCTTATCGGATAAAGAAGCGCGGGCAGCGCGGGCCGTCAGATATGGCTCTTGGCCGACGATGGAACAAATCCGCAAGGTCATATTCTCCATGCCGAATATCTCGGACATCCAGAGACGCAACCGCGCCCTAATTGCCTTTGGTATCGTTACAGGGATGCGCGACAGCGCCATCGCCAGCATTCGTCTGAAACACATCCACCTTGAACGCCACCTCGTCACTCAGGACCCCAAAGAGGTCAAAACTAAGTTCAGCAAACGCATTGATAGCTTCTTCTTCCCGGTTGGCGATGACCTGACCCAGATCGTTCGCGACTGGGTGACATATCTGCGAATCGTAAAGCATTACGGCCCGGATGATCCTGTTTTTCCACAGACCCGCACCACTGCCAACGAAGACCACTGCTTTGTAGCAGAGGGGCTACGTCCCAACTTCTGGGCTAGCACCACCCCAATCCGTAAGATTTATCAGCAGGCATTCACGGCAGCGGGCTTGCCCTATTTCAATCCCCACTCATTCCGGAAAACGCTGGTAGATTTCGGCCAGCGGCATTGCAAAAACCCGGAAGAGTTCAAGGCGTGGAGCCAGAATATGGGTCACGACGACGTTCTGACCACCTTTACCAATTATGGGCATATCAGCCCAGATAGGCAGGGTGAGGTCATACAGAGCATCGGGCGCAATGATGAAAAAGAGGACAAACTAGACGCGATCATGCGTCAATTAGAGACTCTTACAAGGTAAAAGTCTTCGCTTTTTATTGAAAAGCCAGACGTTGCCAGATATGAATAGATTAACTTGTCCTTTGTGGCATGCCGAGGCGTAGAAACCTCTTTTACAGTAGGCGGTTGGCATCAACCGTCATGATGCCTTTCAAACTATGATCGGCGTCAGGATGCCGCTTCTCGATCTTTGATCGGGGAGCGGTAGCGTATGTCCAACCCGCAAGGGTAAAGGCTATCGCGCCGTTTTCCTACTGTAAGCGGTTTCTAATCCCCGGTCACCAGAGAGGACACTCTGGTGACTTTTCTTTTGGGAGCTACATAATATGAAACTATTTTTCGGCATCATCTTGGTAGCAATAATTATCGGTGGCCTTGCTGGCGGGGAGATTTTAGAAATATCATTTTCGATTGTGGGGGCTGCAGTTGGAGGCATATCTACGGCAGCAGTTTTACTAGGCCTAGGCGCATATTTTGACTCACAAGACAAAAAATCTTCAGACTTGTCTCCCGAAATAAGGGGCGTTTTTGATCGCATGATTACCGGGAGTCCTCACCCAACGCCACAGGAAATAAGAGCAGCAAAGAAAAGGCATCTGCCAACGAGCCAGCCTCCCCAAACTACTAATTCTGTCAGAGAAAATAGTAGGTTTAGTATTGAGGGTGTGATGCAGAACCTAATGACTCAGGATGCCGAGATACTCGCTCGTGGGGAGATACCTGAGCGTAGACTAATTCCCCACCATGCGATTAAGCGCGACATCATCATTGCCGCATACACAGCAGATTTTGATGTTGCAGAAAAGAGAATCCTGAAGTTGAGATGGACAGAAGAGCAAAAAAATCAACAGATCAAAGAAATGAGAAAAGATTTTGATAAGCAAATTTACGGAATTAAGCGCCTAAGCTGGCATGAGCTAGACGAAATCATATCACTGATGAAAAAAATGAGGACAGACCTCAAAGAGATTGAGCAAAACATCCGTTCAAAATCCCCTCAATACACAATAGTTGACCCCCTTTGAGCCTAACCTGTATGGAAAATATCAATATACCATATCAAGCACTGGCACTGACGGCTGCGCTATTATTCATAGCAGTCGCACCGCTGCCCTATGGCTACTACGCCTTCGTCCGTATCATTGTCTGTGGATGCGCTGGTGTCATGTGCTACCACCTCTGGCAAGATAAAGATCAGGGGGTCTGGCCTTGGGTATGGGGCATGATCGCCATCCTCTTCAACCCGGTCATCAGCATATACATGACCAAAGAAGTCTGGATGGTAATGGACACTGCCGCTGGGCTTCTGTTCAGTTACGCTGCTTGCACACGATATAAACAGCAGTCGCTCTCAGGTAGTTAAAACGCTCTATTGAACGTCATCAAAACATCCAGCATAAAAAAAATCTTTAGCACGTTTATAACTTCAGAAAACCTTGACATTTCCAATCATATCCATATATCTAGACATATGGATATACAGAAAGCCCTCATAGCATTTGATGCTTTATCGCAAGAAACCCGACTCAGGGTTTTCCGTCTTCTGGTTGAATTCGGGCCAGAAGGTGCTCCGGCTGGCTCACTCAGCGAAAAGATGGGTGTACCCCACAATACGCTGTCTTTTCACCTCTCGCATATGAGCAACGCAGGGCTGGTCGAGTCCCGACGTGAGGGGCGTTCCATCATATACAGCGCAAACTTCGCACATATTACCGACCTCATCCGTTTTATGATCGAGGACTGCTGCCGGGTAGAGTTCGCCAGCATCCGCAACGACAAGAAAAAAGGCTCTTCTGTCATCGAGCTTATGAATTGCTGCCCACCCCCCAAAAAGGAAAAAAGATCATGAAACGTATGCACATCCATGTCGGCGTAAAAAGTATCGACGATAGCGTCAGGTTCTACAGCGCACTATTTGGCGCTGACCCGGTCAAACAGAAGCCAGACTACGCAAAATGGATGCTCGAAGACCCCCGGATCAACTTCGCCATTTCGACCCGCGCAGGTAAGGTCGGTGTGGATCATATGGGTCTTCAGGTTGATAACGCTGATGAACTGAACGCTTTGCGGGATCAGATGTCAGCCGCAAATATCTCTACCCACAGTGACGGGGAAACGACGTGCTGTTATTCCAAGTCTGAAAAATCATGGGTCGAAGACCCGAACGGGGTGGCTTGGGAGGCATACCATACCATGGAAGACGCGCAGATATTCTCCAGCAACGATAAGTCTGAAGACGGAGCTTGTTGTGTTCCAGAGACAAAGGGGCAGGCGAGCTGCTGCACTCCTTCAGAAAAAACATCAGGCTGTTGCTAAATGGTTCAACGGGTCCTCATCCTCTGTACCGGAAACTCATGCCGTTCAGTCATGGCAGAGGCGCTTATCAACCAGCTTGGCAAGGGCGAGTATCAGGCTGTAAGCGCGGGCAGCTTTCCGGCAGGCTATATCCATCCTAAATCTGTTGAAACGCTGACACGGAACGGCATAGACCCCGGCCAGCCACGCAGCAAGTCGTGGGATGAGTTTACCGGCCAACCGTTCGATCTGGTTATTACCGTCTGCGATCAGGCCGCTGGTGAGACTTGCCCATTTTTCCCCGGAAAGCCTAAGAAGCTGCACTGGAGCACCCCCGATCCCGCTAAAGCGACTGGGGCAGACTCCGAAATCGAGGTCGCATTCGATCAGGCGTTCTTTATGCTTAAAGGCCGGATTGAGGATTTGATCAATGGCCAGTCCTGACCAGTTCAACCTCTGCCGCAAATTGGTGGCGGAAGGGCTGGGCACTGCGATACTTGCTGCGACTGTCATCGGCTCCGGCATTATGGGCGAGCAACTGGCAGACGGAAACGCAGCTATCGCCTTGCTGGGAAATACGCTTGCGACCGGGGCTATACTGGTCGTCCTAATTTTTATATTCGGTCAAATATCGGGGGCACATTTCAACCCGGTCGTCAGCCTATCGTTTGCTATGCAGGGTGAGCTGCCGTGGCGAGAGTTTGCTGCCTACACCACTGTTCAGATCATAGGTGGTATTGTTGGTGCGATGCTTGCTCATATCATGTTTGGGCTACCTCTCATTCAGGCATCCTTACATATACGCACAGGTCTAGGCATATGGACTGGTGAGTTTATAGCGTCCTTCGGACTATTGGCGACTATTCTTGGCTGTCTCAGAACGGAACCCAAAGCAGTCCCTTATACAGTTGCCCTATTCATCACCGCCGGATACTGGTTCACCTCATCAACTTCTTTTGCCAATCCCGCAGTTACCCTAGCCCGCACCCTAACGGATACATTCTCGGGGATTAGGTTCGTCGATATGCCAGTCTTTGTTATCGCTCAAGTCACGGGGGCAGTCGTGGCAACGATCTTGTTCCGCTGGCTATGGACGTTTAAAGAAAGAACAGAATAGCTCAGCTTAAGTAAAAAAATGCTGCCCTAGATCAAGGCAGCATTTTTTAATCATCTATATTCAACTCAGACTTTTTTCATATCAGCCAACAGCTTCTTCATGCCAACAATTTCTTCTTTTTGCTTGTCATGGATCATCTGCACTTGTTTCTTGAAATCGACATTTTTAGATTTCTTCAGTGCTACATCTGACATATCTACGGCACACTGGTGGTGCATGATCGTCATTTCAAGAAATTTATGATCGAACTCCATGCCGGATACGTTCTCAAAGCCAGACATATCCATCTTGCTCATATCCGCCTTGCCAACCATCATCAGCTTCATATTGATCGCTGCGGGGGCATCAGGGCTGATTTTTTCTCGCAGTGCCTTTAACTCAGGAATTTCTTTCTCCTGATCGGCAACCATTTTTTCTGCCATAACCTTGACCGCAGGACTAGCAGCCTTATCGCCTGCCATTTCAAACATTTTAATACCATCTTCGTGATGTTTGACCATCGTATCCAGATATTGAATTTCATACGGCTGCGTTTCGGCCTGCGGAGAGCTTTGCATCATGGGCATGGCATCAGCAGCCAGTGGCTGAGAGGTTGGCAGTGCGCTTAAGCAGCCGATAACAGCTACTGATGCGAGTAATTTTTTCATAATAAATTCTCCGGGTTAAGTTCGCCTACCCAACAAATCAGGAGGTACTAAGTTCCAAGCGCATCGGAACTTTAAGAGGCGTCACCTGTTAGTACGGTGCCCCCTAAAACCTCTACTCTGGAGACTTCAAAATGCACCACACGATCCACATGGACGAAAATGTAAAAAGCTGTATCGAAACCTGCAATGAGTGTCGTGACGAATGCGAGAGCACGCTTTATCAGCATTGCCTCAAAGAAGGCGGCAGCCATATTGAACAAAGCCACGTTAAACTGATGGCAGACTGTATCGAGATTTGCCAAACCTCAGCCCACTTCATGGTACGAGGTTCTGATAATCACGCCCTGATCTGTGCTGCTTGCGCTGAAATCTGTAATGCCTGTGCAGACTCTTGTGAAAAAGTCGGCGGCGAAGATATGAAGAACTGCGCCGAGACTTGCCGTAAATGTGCTGAGACCTGTGCTCAGATGAGTGGCAGTGCGAAACAGCCCGGCAAAAAAGCAGCATAATTACAGTATCTTTTTAGATTGAGAAAACCGCTGTGATGGCGGTTTTTTTATAACCTGATGCCTTTTAATCTCAAAGCGTTACCAATCACTGATACAGAGCTAAGAGCCATCGCAGCGGCTGCAACGGCAGGGCTGAGCAACAATCCGAAGAACGGGTACAAAAAACCCGCTGCAATTGGAACTCCTGCAAGGTTATAGATAAAGGCAAAAAACAAATTCTGACGTATATTTGTCATCACTGCGGTAGAAAGTGCGTGAGCTTTTACAATTCCCATCAGGTCACCCCTCAGCAGAGTTACCCCGGCGCTCTCCATGGCGACATCAGTCCCAGTCCCCATGGCGATACCGACATCGGCTGCTGCCAGCGCAGGTGCATCGTTTGTACCATCACCAGCCATCGCCACGATACGTCCCTCTGCCTGTAGTTTTTTGATGATACGCCCTTTGTCTTCTGGCAGCACTTCAGCTTCAACTTCTTGAATACCAAGCTCATTCGCTACAGCCTGAGCGGTAATCTTGCTATCGCCTGTCAGCATGACAATACGAATACCACTTTTAAGTAGTTCTTTAATGGCATCACGTGTTGTGGCCTTGATCGGATCAGCGATGGCAAGAAGCCCAGCAGCTATCTTATCAACTGAAATAAATATAACAGTTGCTCCATTCGTCCGAAGATCGTCAGCCTGTAGCTTCACCGAGGAAACATCTATAGACAGATCAGTCATCAGCCTGATATTGCCAAGCGCAATAGAACGACCTTTGATTTTACCCACCACGCCTTTGCCTGTAGGAGAGTCAAATTCTTCTGCTTGGGAAATTGATAGCTTCTTGTCTTTGGCTGCTATCATGATGGCGTGTGCCAGCGGATGCTCACTTCCCTGCTCAAGCGAGGCAGCAAGTGACAGAAGCTCATCTTCATCGAACCCTGACGCTGTGACAATTTTAGTCACCTTCGGCTTGCCTTCAGTGAGTGTCCCAGTCTTATCGACAACCAGAGTGTCTATTTTTTCCATCCGTTCCAGTGCCTCTGCGCTTTTTATCAGCACCCCGGCCTGCGCACCGCGCCCGATGCCCACCATGATCGACATCGGCGTAGCAAGACCGAGAGCACAAGGACATGCGATGATAAGAATGCTCACTGCAGCGATCAGAGCGTAACTGAAGGCTGGAGAGGGCCCGAACGCGAGCCAAGCTCCGAAGGCAAGCACAGCAGCCAGAATGACAGCAGGCACGAACCATGAGGCCACCAAGTCGGCAAGCCGCTGTATGGGCGCACGACTGCGCTGGGCTTCGGCCACCATCTTGACTATGCGTGAAAGCATAGTGTCCTGCCCCACGTGTTCGGCTTTCATAATAAAGCTGCCCGTTTGGTTCATAGTCCCACCAATGACCGCGCTATCTTTATCTTTCATTTCCGGCATAGACTCGCCAGTCACCATCGACTCGTCAACGGCACTGCGCCCTTCAATAATGATGCCATCCACAGGAACAGTTTCACCAGGACGGACGCGCAAGAGATTGCCAGCTTCGACCAAAGCCAGCGCAATGTCCTCATCAGACCCGTTTTCATTCACACGACGAGCCGTTTTAGGCGAAAGGTCTAAAAGTGCCCGTATTGCTCCACCTGTCTTTTCGCGTGCCCGTAGCTCCAGAACCTGCCCTAACAGAACCAGAACTGTAATGATAGCCGCAGCCTCAAAATAAACCGGGACTGAGCCATCCTCCTTACGAAAAGCCGGAGGAAAAATATGCGGTAATAAGACTGCCACGATGCTGTACAGCCATGCCACACCTGTCCCAAGTGCAATCAGCGTGAACATATTGAGATTTCTAGTCTGGAGCGACTGAAGTCCACGCACAAAAAATGGATACCCGGCCCAAAGTACAACTGGGGTAGCAAACACAAGCTGTATCCAGCTTGAAACTGTCCCAGAAACAAACTGATGAAGGTTAAAAAGATGTCCGCCCATTTCGAGCATAAAAACCGGAATGGTTAATACGATCCCAATCCAGAAACGCCGTGTCATGTCGATTAGTTCGTGGTTCGGCCCTTGATCGCCAGAAGCGACTTCAGGCTCAAGTGCCATTCCACAAATAGGGCAATTACCTGGGCCGATTTGACGCACCTGTGTGTGCATCGGACAAACATAAACCGTACCTACCGCGACCTCTTTTAGCGTCTCCTTAAGGGGATGATGTTGATTATGGCCATGGCAACATGCTGATTTTTGACTATTCATTTTTGTTATCTTTTTTTCCATGTTTATGACTCCCATGCCCGAAGATGTGCATCAGTGGGCAGGCGAGCAGGATCAAGTATGGCAAAGCTATCGCCAGATGCTGAAGATGCATTGTAAAAAGATAGTAACTAATAGCAGCTAGAACTATCGTCAGCGCAACCCCGCGCCATGACAGAAACCATTTTACGATCCCTTGAGGTTGACAATTTTCTGTATGATCCATGACGTTCTCCTTAAAGTATTTTCTGACTATCGGACTTACTCATCAAACTTGGAAAAAAGCTGGGTCACTTCATCAATTGAGCGTGCCCGGCTAGAGTCATCGCCATCTCTTAAGGCGGTCGTCACACAAGACGTAAGGTGACGGCGCAAGACCTCGGCTTCCATACCTTTCACGGCTGAACGGATTGCCCGGAGCTGGATGAGGATGTCAGGACAGTACCTTTGATCCTCAATCATCTTTTTGACACCTTCGACCTGCCCGGCGATGCGGTTCAAACGCTGGATTTCAGCCTTGTGCGAGGGGTGCTTATCTAAAACCATGTGCCTCTCCTTAATATACCCTATAGGGGTATATAGGCTTTAAAAATCTAGAAGCAATCCCAGTCCTAGCTATTGCTAAAACTACTTTTCATATCCTCCCCCCTAGGATATAACCTACCCTATGACAGTTCATACTTCTCACCCTGACATTATCAAACGCCTGAAACGGGCCGACGGCCACTTGCAGAGTGTTCTCAAAATGCTGGAGGCGGAACGTCCGTGTCTTGAGGTCGCGCAGCAGCTCCATGCTGTCGAGAAGGCAATCCGCAGCGCCAAGGAAACTTTCGTACGCGATCATATCGACCACTGCCTTGAGCATACGGTCGAGAAAGGTTCTCGCGCCGCGAAAGAGGCTATTCAGGAATTCAAAGACATTACCAAATATCTATAGCCGGAGATTAACCATGCTCGATTTTACCGAAATGATGCGGCAAGGCACGATGAACCCGTGGCTGTTTATCCCGAGCGCGATTTTACTCGGCGCTCTGCACGGCCTCGAGCCTGGACATTCTAAAACCATGATGGCGGCGTTTATTGTCGCCATTCGCGGCACGATTGCTCAAGCCGTTATGCTGGGGCTGGCCGCTACGCTCTCGCACACGCTGATTGTGTGGTTGATCGCGATGGGCGGCCTCTATCTCGGTCAGAACTGGAGTGCCGAGACCTCTGAGCCATATTTTCAGATTGTTTCGGCAGTCCTGATTATCGGCGTGGCCCTGTGGATGCTGGCGCGGGCAGTCCGGGAAGGCCGGAGAGCCGACCACCATCATGATGAGACACACCGTGTCGACACGGGCCACGGCCTGATCGCGGTCTTGAGCGTCGAGGAAGACGGCGTGCCGCCTCGGTTCCGGCTTGCCTTTGAAAAACAAGGCCGTCCAGTTACTCCATCGCCCCATGAAACCTGCAGCATTGAAACCACCCGCCCAGATGGAACCACACAGGTTTTTGCGCTGGTTCATAAAGGCGTATATCTGGAGTCAGATCAAATGATCCCTGAACCCCATGAATTTACAGCCCGCCTTAGCATGGTGCATGGCAGCCATAGCCATGACTATGACATCGCCTTTACCGAGCACGGCCATGCCCATGACGGCTTGAGCGTCGGGTATGGTGAGTATCAGGACGCGCATGAACGCGCCCACGCCAGCGATATTCAAAAACGCTTTGCCAACCGAAACGTGACGACAGGACAGATCATCGTGTTCGGTTTAACGGGCGGTCTTATTCCTTGCCCTGCAGCGATAACCGTCCTGCTGCTTTGCCTGCAACTGAAAAAGATCGCCTTGGGCGCGACACTGGTGCTGTGCTTTAGCATCGGTCTCGCAGTTACTATGGTCGTGTCAGGAGTGCTGGCGGCTCTCAGCGTTAAGTATGCGTCCGGCAGATGGTCAGGCTTCGGGACATTCGCCCGCCGTGCGCCATATTTTTCAAGTGTGCTAATTATCCTGATCGGCCTTTATATCGGTTATCATGGCGTGATGACTCTCCTGCATTAAGATGAGCGACCTGACCGCATATTCAGGACTTTTCTTTACCGCCTTCATCGCGGCAACGATCCTGCCTTTACAATCTGAAGCCTTGCTTTCTGCCTTATTGCTCACAACCGACTTATGGCCATGGCTTCTCATCACCATCGCCAGCATCGGCAATATCGCCGGATCATGCGTCAACTGGGGACTTGGTCGCTCAATCGAAAGATTGAAAGATAAGAAATGGTTCCCGGTCAGCCCTAAGACCCTCATTCAGGCCGAGACTTATTATAAGCGATATGGAGTATGGTCGTTATTGCTGGCATGGGTTCCATTGATAGGCGATCCAATCACGGTCGCAGCAGGCGTGATGCGAACAAAGTTCCTGCTCTTCTTACTTTTGGTCTCACTGAGCAAAACAGGGCGTTACCTTGTTCTTTTATATCTGATTATGAAATTCAAAACCCTGTAACCTAATCAAGCCTATCCTCGAATAGACTCAAACGATTGCTTTATACTCAATCTGGGATATTCTGCTGCCTATGAAACGCGCTTTAGCCGCCTGCCTGACCTTGCTGTTTCTGGGTGTCTTTATGACACCCGGACAGGCTCAGGCACATGGCGGTCAGTCACATGGCACAGCACAGCCCCGCACTTCGGCATCTGTTTCTGACCATCAGGACGTAGCTTATAAGGATGCGGCTATATCCGTGACAGCCAAAGATATTAAGAACGAAGCCCCTTGCAATGGCGGATGCTGTTCCGGAAAGTTTATGTCCTGCTGCGTCAGTGCTGCTGCTTTGCCTTTAAGCTTTGACCTTGGTTATCCGCGTAGTTTAAAGGATGCCTACAACCCGTCTCAGTCAGATGCGCTGCTCCCGTCTGATCCAGACCACCAGTTCCGTCCCCCTCGACTTTCCGCCTGATCTTTGAACGGTTGATCGCTTCAGCCAAGGCCGCACTGCGCCTTGACCGCTGCGATCCCGCCAATCCATCACGCGGAGATTTTTATGAAGATTACATTCATCTGCCTATTTCTATTGCTTACAATTGCTCCTGCTCTGGCGCATGAGGGGCATGATGACACCAGCGCCTTAACAGGCAGCGCAGGCACGACAAATGCCCCGGTAGAACTCAGCAAGGAGAGTATCGCTAACCTTGGAGTTAAAACTGTTCCGGTTGTGCTGCAACCGATGGCAGAAACTATTTCAATGCCAGCAATACTCACGCTTATTCCTGAGCAGCAAGCCTATATAACAACCCGTTTTGATGGGCTGGTGCGTGACATTAAAGTGAAGGCCGGACAGAAAGTAATCAAGGGCCAGGATTTAATCACCGTCGAACCGATTGCCTTTGGCACGATGCAGATTTCATTTAAAGCGCCAATTTCAGGCACTGTCATTCAACAGAATATGGTTCTGGGCCAGCCCGTCTCCTACCAGACAATCATGCTTGAAATCGGCGACGATAGCCGGATGCTGCTAAAAGGCGCACTCTATGAAACTCCAGCCTTATCCCGCATCAAGCCGGGACAAAAAGCTACGGCCCGGATAGGCATTTACCCGGACCGGGTATTTACAGGAACGCTAGAGCGCGTCGATGCTGGCCCACAAGCGGATAGCCGTACTCTTCACGCCTATGCTGTCTTCGATAACGCGGACGGAGCTTTGCGCCCTAATCTGCGGGGAACGCTGAATATAGAAACAGGTAGCGGCGATACGCCCACCATCGTGGTTCCGGTAGCTGCTGTCCTTGAAAACAACGGTTTCTCTTTTGTATTTGTCCGTGAAGGGAATAAGTTTGAACGCCGCGAGGTACAAACCGGGCGCAAGTCTGGTGCCAATATCGAGATTATGAGCGGTGTGTTGCCTGAAGAAGACGTCGTCGTTCAAGGGAACTATCAAATTCAGTATCTGAAGCCAGTTGCCAAACCTGCGGTAACCCAGTCAGTGGGGAAATAGACGATGTTTGATAAACTCATCGGCTTCTCCTTGAAAAACAGGCTGTTTGTCATCGTCATGGCCGTCGTGCTCGTGGCTTACGGCCTGATGACGCTGAACAAGCTGCCAGTCGATGTCTTTCCTGACCTGAACCGCCCGACGGTTACGATTTTCAGTGAGGCGAATGGGCTTGCCCCTGAAGAAGTTGAGACACTGGTGACACTGCCGATTGAAACGGCCATGAACGGCGCTAGCGGAGTGACACGGGTACGGTCTGCGTCCTCTATCGGCCTTTCTATCGTCTGGGTTGAGTTTGACTGGTCGATGGATGTCTTTAAAGCCCGCCAGATCATCTCTGAAAAACTGCAACAAACCCGCGAAGTTCTGCCGCAGGGTGTTCAGCCTGTGCTCGGCCCTATCTCCTCGATCATGGGGGAGATTATGCTGGTCGGCCTGACCTCGGATACGCCTAAGGTCGATCCGATGGAGCTGCGCTCGATTGCGGATTGGGACATCCGACCACGGTTGCTTTCTATTCCCGGCCTTGCCCAGATTACTGTCATCGGCGGTGATGCTAAACAGTATCAGGTGCTGCTTGATCCCGAAAAAATGATCTATCACGGGGTAACATTTGAGGAGGTCAAGGCTGCGCTGGAGAACGCCAATATCAATTCCACAGGCGGGTTCCTGTTTGATAGTTACAAAGAGCGACTGATCCGCAACGTAGGCCGGGTCACAAAACTCGAAGACATCGCTAAATCCGTCCTGCCAAAGACTGTTGCGCCTGATGCGCCTGCACTAACCATCTCTGATGTCGGCGAAGTCAAAATAGGTGGCAATCTTGGTAAACGGGGTGATGCGGGGATCGGCGGCAAACCGGGGGTTATCCTCTCGATCCAGAAACAGCCCGGAGCCGATACCGTCACACTGACCCGGCAGATCGAAGAAGAGCTGAAAACTTTTCAAAAGACCTTACCGCAGGGCGTGACCCTGCATCAGGACATATTTTCTCAAGCCATCTTTATTGAACGGGCTATCGCAAACGTCGAAGAGGCTCTGCGTGATGGGTCCATTCTTGTCGTAATTGTTTTATTCGCTTTTCTGATGAACTTCAGGACAACCTTTATCACCCTGACTGCCATTCCACTGTCCCTGATTGTCACGGTGCTAGTCTTCAAGCTCTTCGGCCTATCTATCAATACGATGACGCTGGGTGGGCTGGCGGTTGCGGTCGGTGAACTGGTCGATGATGCCATTGTCGGGGTTGAAAACGTCTATCGCCGTCTTGGGGAGAACCGCAAGAGTGCCAACCCCCGCCCGGTTTCTGATGTGATACGCGATGCTTCGGTCGAGGTCAGAAGCTCTATCGTCTTTGCCACGATCATAGTCGTTCTGGTCTTCGTGCCTTTGTTTGCGATGGGCGGTATAGAGGGCAAGATATTCATGCCGCTGGGTATCGCCTACATCGTGTCGATCTTCGCCTCCCTGCTGGTTGCCGTCATGCTGACCCCAGCGTTGTGTTCTTACCTGCTTCCCCGGATGAAGAACCTTGGCGAGCATGGGGATGGCTGGCTGGTCAGGAACCTGAAGGCTACTCAAAAATTCTTCTTATCAGGAGCCTTGAAGATGCGCTGGCTAGTGCTTGGGGCCTGTATGATGGCATTCGTTGCATCTGGCGGTCTGATGCTGACCTTCGGCAAGGAGTTCCTACCGCAGTTCAATGAAGGTAGCGCAACGATCAACCTGCTCTCAGCTCCCGGTACATCGCTGGCAGAGTCTGATCGTATCGGGACACTGGCCGAAAATCTGATCATGCAGGTTCCAGAAGTCGCCCTGACCGGACGGCGCACAGGCCGTGCCGAACAGGACGATCATGCGGAAGGTGTCCATTCCTCCGAGATCGAGGTAGAATTTAAAGATGAAGGCAGGAGCAAGTCTGTCATTCTGGAAGACATCCGGGTCAAGCTGTCGACCATACCCGGTATCGTCGTCAATATCGGCCAGCCCATTTCTCACCGCATAGACCATCTGCTATCGGGTGTTCGCGCCCAGATTGCCGTCAAGGTATTCGGTAATGATCTGGTCAAAATACGCGATCTGGGTGAAGACGTGCGGCTGGCGATGGTTGAAGTTCCGGGCGTAGTCGATTTACAGGTTGAAAAACAGGTCATGACCCCGCAACTCCATATCCGCATCAACCGCGACAAAGCTGCGGCTGAGGGCGTGATGGCTGGGGAGATTGCCAATATGAGCGAACTGGCCCTTCAGGGTGAAACTGTAGGCCAGATTGTCGAAGGCCAGCGTATTCAGGACTTAGTGGTTCGCCTCAACGATGACAGCCGTTCCAGCATCGAGGCTATTTCCAGCATCCCGATGGATAACGTGCGCGGCACGGTTACGCCGCTCGGACTGGTGACTGACATCGAGACCGGCGAAGGACCGAATATCATCAACCGAGAGAACGTCCATCGTCGGATCGTGATCTCTGCGAACGTCGCCGGGCGCGATCTGGTCAGTGCAGTCAATGACATCCGTAAAAGCATCGACGCGAAGGTTCATTTGCCGCAGGGCTATTACATCGTCTATGGCGGCCAGTTCGAGGCACAGGAGTCTGCGGCAAAGATGATTTCTATCCTTGGCATCGTTTCATTGATCGGGATGTTCCTCGTCCTTTACAGCTATTTCAAGAGCGCAAATCTAGCTCTTCAGATCATGCTTGGTATTCCACTTGCGTTTATCGGTGCGGTGATCGGGGTCTGGCTCTCAGGCGGCGTGTTCTCCATCGCCACGATGGTCGGGTTCATCACCCTAACCGGGATTGCAGCCCGGAACGGTATTCTGATGATTGCTCATTACCTGCATCTGATGAAGGAGGAAGGCGAAGCCTTTACACTCGACATGCTCTACCGAGGCTCACAGGAACGTCTTGTTCCAGTGCTTATGACCGCTTTGACCGCACTCATGGCTTTGATCCCGTTGATCTTGGCGGCAGACCAGCCCGGTAAGGAAATTCTCCATCCGGTCGCCGTCGTGATCTTTTCCGGACTACTCACCAGCACTCTGCTGAACCTGATCGTCACACCGCTCATCTTCTGGATGTTCAGTGCCAAGACGGTTCGTACCCTTTTACCCTCTGCGTTTTCACCCCAACTCTAAAAGGAGCTATCTATGAGAAAAACTTTATTAAGCCTGTTGGTCGGCGCAAGCTTTCTGACAGTTCCGTCCGCCTACGCTCAGGAAGGCCATAAAATGGAAGACATGAAAGGCATGGTAATGCCAACTATGACGTCTCCTCTGACTAATTTTGAAACCGCCCTTGCTGAGGCAGAGAAAGCTGCTACCGCCAAGAACCTTGAAATCATGCACAAATACTCTGAAACGATGGCAGAGGCGCTCACCTCTCTGCAAGCAACTGATGCGGCTAAAGACCCACTGGTTGCCAGTACCCTGACACAGGCCATTCCAGTCGCCAAATCCCTCGATACCGTCGGCGATGCAGGTGATCTGCCGGGAACCCTGAGCGTTTTGAAAAAGCTGCAAGGCGTTGATGCAGTTCTCAAAGCCCGCCTGCCTGCGCCGATAGATCATGGCACGCCAGACAAGCATGGCGCAAACGATCATGGGGGTGCGTCCAGCCTCCATGCCGCAGCGGTTGGCTTCGATACCCTTAAAAGCGGTCAGGAGAATACCCTGACCCTGAAACTGACTGACGCAGAGGGCCAGCCTGTGCCGCTTGATGCTTTACAGGAAGTACATACAAAGAAAGTTCACTGGCTGGTCGTCGATGAAACTCTTAGCGATTACCATCATCTGCACCCGGTCGCCGGATCAGAGGCCGGAACCTACGTCGCCGCCTTCACGCCCGAAAAATCAGGAACCTATAAGGTCTGGACAGACGTAACCCCGGTTGACGGGTCTCAGCAATTTCTCCCAGTCGAGTTGAAAGGCACGACACCCTGCACCGAGCCATGCGTTACAAAGACACTATCGGATAAAGGTGAGACGGCTGGCTTAACAGCAACCCTGACATTTGATAAACCACTGGTTGTCGGCTCTGCCGCTATGGGAAAAGTGACGATTACCGATAAAGACGGTAAGCCTGTCGCCGACCTTGAGCCAGTCATGGGAGCCTTCGCGCACGTTGTGGCATTCTACGATGACTTCGCAACTGTTGCTCATGTGCATCCGATGGGTGCTGAACCGACTGCTGACACCCAGCGCGGCGGGCCTGACCTGATGTTCCATCTAGAGCCAGCCAAGGCAGGGTTTTTGAAGATATACGTTCAGATCAACCGCGCTGGGCAGAACGTTTTCATTCCTCTGGGAGTGAATGTTAAGTAGTCTCAAGTCGTTATTGTCCAATGCCGTCCACCAATCATTCCTTCAATCTAAATATTTTGGGGGCATGATTGGGGGCATGACGGCAGCTGTCAACAAATTTTAAGTATAAAAATCAGTAGGTTAGTGTTTCGATACCTATTCTCACTGGCCTTGAAATCATGCCCCACGGCAGCAAGCTCTGGCGCTACAAATACAGGTATCTAGGCAAGGAAAAGCGGCTGGCTCTTGGATCATATAATGAAGTTTCACTGGTAGAGGCCCGCGAAAAAAGGGCTGAGGCGAGAAAGTCTCTATCAAAAGGTCTCGATCCTTCATTTACCAGAAAAGAGCAGAAGCGTCAGAAGACCTTGAATGCGGAAAATACCTTCGAGACGATTGCACGGGAATGGCACATCAACAGCGAAGCCCGCTGGTCAGATATTCGATCAAACGCCCATCAATACAAAATCGTTAATCCCCTCTGCGCCTGACCAGTATGGAAAATATGAACGTGCCCTATAAAACACTTGCACTGACGGCTATGCTATTATTCATAGCAATCGCACCCCTGCCCTATGGATATTACACCTTCGCCCGCATCATCGTCTGTGGATGCTCCGGGATCATGTGCTACCAACTTTGTAAAGCTAAAGATCGCGGGAGCTGGCCGTGGGTCTGGGGCACGGTGGCTATCCTCTTCAATCCGGTCGTCAACATATACATGTCGAAAGAGGCGTGGATGGCAATGGACGCTGCCACTGGGGTTCTGTTCAGTTACGCCGCTAACATTCAATTATCAGACCTAAAAAAGCAGATTTTTACATAGCTAAACTAGTTAATTCTTGAAGCGATAGCGCAACAGCCGCAACGCATTTAGCGTTACTAAAACTGTGGCTCCTGTATCAGCCATCACTGCAATCCACATGCCAGTCATCCCGAGAACGGTTGTGACAAGAAAGATTGCTTTGGAGCCGAGCGCGATAGCAACGTTCAAGCGGATGTTTGCAAGGGTGGCCCGTGACAGGTCAACCAGCTCGGCTACACCCATCACACTGTTGTTGAGCAGGGCTGCGTCGGCTGTCTCCAGCGCGACATCCGTGCCACCGCCCATCGCGATACCAACGGTGGCTGCCGCCAGAGCGGGTGCGTCATTGATGCCGTCGCCAACTTTACCAACGGGACCACGATTAGAAGTTTCAAGATCGCGGACAATTTTTGCTTTATCTTCAGGCATCAACTCTGCAAAGGCTTCAATGCCAAGGGTTTTTGCTATCGCATCTGCCGTGCGGCGATTGTCACCAGTGAGCATCACTGGGGTAATCCCCAGTTTTTTGAGAGCCTCTAATCCCTCAAGTGCGTCCTGTCGGGCTTCATCACGAATGGCGAATAGACCTAGTGCAGATTTATTTTCAATCAGAACGGCAACTGTTCTGCCTTCACCTTCGAGTGTATCCGTCAGTTTCTTAATCTCTTCGGGCAACGTACCATCACTCAAGGCAGCACGCGGACTGACTAATAGGAAAGTCCGGCCTTCTACCTTACCTGACAATCCTCTTCCGGCGATGGCGGCCACATCTTCAGCAGCAGTAATCGCAAGACTACGGTTCGTAGCATGAGAGAGAACGGCTCTGGCAATCGGATGATTTGAATTACTTTCGAGAGCAGCCGCGATACGTAAAGTCTCATCATCGCTGATGGTAAACCCTTTAATGTCTGTGACCTGCGGTCTGCCTTCGGTAAGAGTCCCTGTTTTATCAAACGCAATCATGCGTAGCGTACCTAATGCTTCCAGCACGGCTCCTCCTTTGATAAGGAGACCACGTCTCGCTCCAGTTGCCATCCCTGCTGCGATAGCCGCCGGAGTAGAGATAACCAAAGCACAGGGACAGGCGATTAACAGAAGTGATAAGGCTCGGTAAACCCATACGCTCCAGAGCCCGCCAAGCAACATAGGCGGAATAATCGCAACTAGAACTGCAATAGCGACAACAATCGGCATATAAATCCGCGCAAATTTATCGACAAATCGCTGGACGGGGGCTTTAGATGCCTGAGCCTCGTCTACCAATTTGATAATTCGCGCAATGGTGTTGTCAGCCGCAGCTCTTGTTACTTCTATCTTGATAGCGCTGCTAAGATTAATAGTTCCCGCAAAGACAGCCTCACCAACATCTTTGCCTTTCGGCGTAGACTCTCCTGTCACAGGTGCTTCATCAATTTCAGATCTACCTTCAACAATACGTCCATCACACGCAATACGGTCGCCAGGTCGCGCTATAACGATCTGTCCCGGTGTTAGGCTATCGGCGGGTACCTCACGAATAGAAGTACCTTCTACAAGTTGTGCTGTCTTTGGAGTCAAATCACCCAAAGCCGTAATACTTTTACGCGCCCGCGCAGCGGCAACACCCTCCAGTAATTCACCTACTGCAAAAAGAAAGACTACAACGGCGGCTTCCTCGGCAGCGTTGATAGCGAGTGCTCCGATAGCCGCAATCGTCATCAGCATTTCGATGGTAAAAATCGAGCCGGACTGTGCGGCACCGATGGCACGCCGGGCAATTGGGAACAATGCGATCAGAGTGGCCGCAACAAATGGCCATAGACCGAGGACTGGGAAGACTTTTGAAGCAGCAAAGGATACTATCAGCAATACCCCAGAGATAATAACCAGACGGCCTTTAGCGGTCTGCCACCATACTTTACCTCGGTCTTCAGGAGTGTCATGGGTGTGATCGTCATGTTTATCATGGTCTAAGGCTTGCTCGCTTTTCTCTGTATGAACGGAATAGCCTAATTTACGAATAGCTGTTGCTGCCGTTTCCCGGTCAAAGCCTTGTGAGGTTACAAGCGTGACAGTGCCTGCTGCGACATTGACGGTGGCTTCACCTGCACCCGGCACACGTTTCAGGGCTGTCTCAATCTTCAGAGCACAACTGCCACAGTCCATCCCTTCCACTTTGAAACGGACAGAGTCGCTGGTATTTTTTTGCAGATGGGTACTCATGGCTTAAGTCCTTTTACGAATGTTCAAATATAATGACGATGATGCCGAGTAAAATTAATAAACTGCCGAGAATGGCAGCTTCATATTTCTCAATAACCTCAAGCTTGATACGCTCAAGCCCTGCCAGGGTCAGCCACGTAAAGAAGATCATGCCAGCCATCGTTGCGGTGGCAAGGATCAGGCTAAGGATCGCAAAGCCGCTCCAGCCATACTGGATGCCTGAGAGGTAAACGGGTAGGAAGCCTTCACAAGGCGAAAATGTTAATAGGGCAAGCAGGCCTAAAATGACGGCTTTATTGGAGCGTCCCGATACAAAAGGCTTATCTGCGCAATTTTCATGACCCTCGTGATCGTCACCGTGATCATTCTCAGTATACTCCACGTCGTAATCATGGCCATGATGGCCGTGCGCTATAGTCAGTCGTGCCTTGAATTCATGCGGCTTGGGAATTTCTTCAAGCGACTCAAGGTAATCGTTTTTATCTATGAACGAAAAAAATTGTCTCGTTGCATCTGGACGGACCGTCTCAATTGCAATGGTTTGTCCTTTCGGCGGATTTATACTTTTTCCGTGATCCTCGAGATGTACCCGAAAGCGTGGTGGCACGCCATCTTCAAAAACAGACAGTACAACCACGCCGTGGCCTGTATAAATGCGGCGTTCATCATCATGCCCATGAAAAGCATGACTATGTCCATGTTTCTTGACCCACGGCAATTGCCAGTGATGATGCCCACTCCCACCTCGCATATGACGCAAAAGGTAAAAAACACCCAAAGCGATCAGCAATCCACCGACGATCAGTGGAAAAGCACCGCCAAGCCAGCCCTCTACCTGAATACCAAGGAAGACAACCAAAATACCCAGCAGGGTCGTGAACAGGACGTGGCCAAGGCTAGCCAGTGCCGTGATCCACAGTGTTCTTGATCTAGCCCAGTTCTGTCCCCGGCCCGCAAGAACGAAGGGCAGCCAATGTGTTGGCAGCGCGGCATGGGCAAAGGCTACTGTAAAGCCGGTCGCCGCGATGGAGAAAAAAATAGTTTCGTTCATGGAAGCGCCTTGATTTATCAGGTGGTGAAATCTACCTTACAACCTATAGCGACTATAGGTTCAAGATGTTTCTCACAATTGGTGAATTGGCCTCAGAGAGCGGTGTTAAGGTTGAGACGATCCGCTACTATGAAAGCGTCAAATTAATGCCCAGACCGGAACGCACGGTCGGCAAACAGCGCCGCTATGGTCACAATGACATTAAGCGATTGTCATTTATAAGGCATGCACGCGAGCTTGGGTTTGAAGTAGCGGCAATCCGCGAGATCTTAACTATGACCGAACAAGGCGATGCCTCATGTGAAAAAGTAGACAGCATTGCACGCAGTCATCTGGCAACAGTTGAGGAGAAAATCGCCAGTCTTAAAACTCTACAAAAAGAACTTCTGCGCATGTTAGGACATTGCAGTACAGGAAAGGTATCTGATTGCCATGTCATCGAAGTACTTTTCGACCATGCAAAATGTAAGACGCATAAAAGAGAGGCGAAGCGTTCATTTCTCAAGAAAGTTGCAATAAAAAGTTAAAATTATCAAAGCCCTTGATGAACTCTACAAATGACTTAATTTCTGATTGCTTGTAATCTTTAGAAATGTTAAAGCCCTCATATGCGCTTACTTGTCATCCTTTTAATCGTGACCTTTAACTTCAGCGGTTTTTCAGCCGCTGCGAGTGCATATACTGATCTGAATTGTGATAGCTTGTCTCAAGCTGCGCATTGTCCTGACTCTGATACAAAACAGCCCTACAGCGGCAAAGATCATCATTCTGATAAATCAAAATGTATGGATTGCCACTCCTGCTGCGTCAGCTATAGCATGCCAGCAAACAATGTTAGCCCGCAGGTTTATGCCAACGTAAGAACAACACTGGCCTTTTTTGACCAGACGGCTGATGGCGCTACGCCACCGCCTCAATTACGTCCCCCTCGTATACTCGCCTAGTTTGAACCGCATTCTAATGCGGTGAACGCGCTTCTCTGACCTGAGAAGCCAGCGACGTACTTTATTCATCTTTAAATCCGTCAACCAAAGGATACGTTGACATGGCCACCTCCCGAACCCTGCTGCTTGCAGGTCTGCTTGTAACTGTTTCTCTGCGTTCGCTGACAGCGTCGGCGCAAGAGGCTACACCAGTCGCCGTCGAAACTGCCCGTGTCGTCACGCTTGAAGAGGCCGTCAATACTGCCCTCAAGCAATCTCCGGTTCTGGGCGCGTCCTCAAGCCGGGCAGATGCGGCGACGGCCAGCTTGTCACAGGCGGAGGCCCTTCCGAACCCTGAACTATCTATCGAAGCCGAAAACGTCTTCGGGGATGGGCCGTATGAGGGCACGGATGCTGCCGAGATTACCTATGGGCTTTCACAACAGATTGAAGTCGGCGGAAAACGCTCCAGCAGGATCAGTGTCGCCGACAACGAAAAAACCTTGATTCATTTTGAGAGAGACGCAGCACGGCTCGATCTCATCCGCGATATTACTGTGGCCTATGCCGAAACTATATTTGCTGAGGCACAACTCGGCATCCTTGCCGAACAACGCAAGCTGGCTGCAATCGTCAGGGATAGTGTCGCGGCCAAGGTTGAGGCTGGAAAAGAGCCGCCGATCCAGAAAAACAAAGCTGAAATCGAGTTGTCGTCGAGCGAGATTGCGCTTGAGCAGGCAGAGCGTAACTTGACTACCAAGACCCGTATCCTTTCATCCCTCATGGGGCAGGAAGCCGGAACACTAAAACTTGAACCTGAGAGTCTGCCCGCCCTGATCGAACCGGAAACGCTTGAGCTGTATCGCTCCCGGTTAAGTCAGACCCCGGAGGCCAGAAGCAAAGATGCGGATGTGCTGAAGGCGCAGTCTACTTTATCACTGGAAAAAGCCAATGCCATGCCCGATCCGACCTTCTCAGTCGGGGTCCGGCAGTTCAAGGAAGATGACCAACAAGCTCTGGTGGCCGGACTTTCTGTGCCGTTTCCGGTCTTCAACCTCAACCGGGCCGGGATCAAACGGGCTGGTCATGAAGTCACGGCTGCACAGCTCGACCAGAAAGGTGCCTATTTCTCCCGCGACGCAGAACTGACTGAAACTTATCAAAATCTAGTCAGTGCATATCGGGCGGCAACGTCACTTAAAAGTACGGTTCTGCCGGGAGCGGAAGAGGCTTTTTCTTTCGCTAGTCAGGGCTATGAAGC
>CAYJDG010000029.1:21966-26516 GCA_964368875.1 uncultured Pseudobdellovibrionaceae bacterium | reverse complement strand
AGAGTAATCGCCGCGATTGCAGGTGCAACCATTGCTGTGGCTGGCGCTGGTACGCTCGCGCTCATCTGGTCGGACAAATCCGCACAAACGAAAAAAGAGGATGGCTTGGCTGAACAGGAGCGCGCCCGGATAGTGATCCGTTGCGAGGCCCAGCTTGGTAAATCTGCCGACGTATCGGGTGATCGTGCTTTAGCCATGTCCTTTACCGAAGCCTGTCAGGCGCTGAATTTGTCGAGAGCTTCATACCCAGTCAACCGCGAAATCGGCACGGCAATGCTCGCCCAAATTCGCGCAGACAACGGAGAGAGCGCCAAGTTTCTAGCCCAGCTTCAACCGGCCAAATAAGCCGCCCATGCTCCAGAAGACGAAGCCACCTGCAGAACATATACTAGGATTACGCGACCTCATGCGGCTACTGCCTTTTGCTGTACGCGCGCCATTTGATCGCGGTGCCATTCTTCAGACGCTCGACTTTCTGGCGACATACGATGCTGATCGCCTGACCATCGAAGGTAAAGGCCGCACGTTCACGCTGCTGCGTCATCCAGCGGATATCGCAGCAGTGGTTTCATCGCCGACGCATATGGTTGGGCATTCACGTTACCAAAAATCAACGACCGGAATTCGCTCGGGCGAAAAAATTATCACGAATTCGGAAGGTGAAGACTGGAAGGCTCTACGCAAATCTTATGCGTCGTTCATGGGCCAAAAGGGCCTGAAATTAGGCTTTACCGAAGCTGCACAAGGGGATGTTGCGGCTTATATCGCTACTTTGCAGGCCCAGCCTGCATTCAATGTCGAAGCTGTCGCATCCCATATCACGCTCAAATATATGTTTCGTTCAATCTTCAACCTTCGCGTTCAGGGCGATGAAGCTGATGCTTTGATTAATAGCGCATCCGGAGTGCATAAATACCTGTTCTGGCGAGTTGGAACGTTTGCCAAACTTCCGAAGGACTGGATCAAAAGTGCAAGCGGCGTCAATGCATTCACAGCCGCAGGTGACAGGATCATTGACCGGATTGTTGCCGAATATATTGCAGCCCCTCCTGAGATTCGCGAACGCCATGTCTTTTCCAGGATCCTCGACGCCGCTCAGCAGGATGACAAATCCCTTGAAGCCTCTACGCTGGCGCGTGCCTTGACGGGCGAACTGATTGTCGCAGGTCATCTTAACACACGCACATCACTCTACTGGGCGCTCCACCATCTCGCCCGCCAGCCTGCACTGCAGGAAAAAATTCGCGCTGAGAGCCAGAACGGGCTCCCATCTTTTCGCCCTAGTGCCGATGGGACGATGCCGACAGCAGCAAAATTTATCCTTGAAACTATGCGCCTTCACCCGGCAGCTTTTGTCTATCTTAAAGAAATCAAACAGGATTTTACCTCAGATGCAGATCTAAAGATGAAAGCGGGCACGACCGTTGTGATACCACCATGGATGGTCCACAGAGATCCGCGTTTCTATGAGAACCCTTTGGTTTTCGACCCCGAAACCCACTGGTCACCGGAGCAGATGCGCGCGCGGGATCGACATGCCTATTTGCCGTTTGGCCATGGCCCGCATAATTGTCTCGGCAGCGGCGTTTCACTTGAACTGTTGTGCTCTTCGCTCGCTCAGGTTGCCACGCAACTCCGGCTTGAACCTGCTGCAGGGGAGGCTCTCCCCTCGGATAGGGCCGATGTCTTTCTGCATCCCGAACAGCACAGTCGGCTTCAGATATCCCCGCATTAAAAAACCCCGCACGATGGCGGGGTTTTTTCTATTCTTTGGTGGCGACTATTGAGCAGCTTTCCATTCAGCAAGGCTCAGGCTGCCATCCTTATTCTCATCGTATAGACGGAACGTGGCTTCAGCATATTCATTGCTTTCAAGTGTTTTATCGGCGTTCACGTCCCATGTCTTATAGAGACCGGCATCGGCGACGACGACATCAAATTCGGTTGGGTCGAGACGACCGTCACCGTTTTTATCCCACGCCGTGTAGGTTTTATATTGTGGCTGGACACCGTACCAGCGGGTCGAGCTGACCTGCCATTCGCTGTCATCAAGGAACCCATCGCCATTGCGGTCAAAGCGGCTGTAGACGTAAGCCGGGAATTCCTGATCATCGAGAATGCCGTTATGGTTGGCATCACGGTCGTAGAAATAGCGGGTTGTGGTTGTGGTGGTTGTGGAACCGTCTGGGTTGGTTTCAACAGCGACAGTCCGTTGGGCTTCTGCGCGCGCTGCGGCAGGAGCAAGAAAGAGAGCCGCAAGGATTGCAGCGCTGAGCATATATGTTGTTTTCATTATAAACCTCTCATGAAATTCTAGTGCCATGAAAGAACGATGCAGGCGGCTAAAAGTTCCGCGTCAGGGCATGAAAGGGCTCAAGGTCGCGGACTGCCGCAGGTTCGAAGGCGGCAAGGCCTTCAGCGGCAATCGTTAACGCGCGAGGGGCGAGATCACGTAATGTTTTTCCATCGGGAAGCCGTGTCTCGAGTCCCAGCCGCGGCACATCAGCACGGATGCGCGCATGGTCGGCAGCGGTCCAGCCTTTGATCAGGTCTGCGGCGCGCTGCAGTGCGGTCTCATTATAGTATATGCCTGCCCAGAACGCTGCCATGGCGTAAACCTTGGCGGGCTCAGTGCTGTCGGGGCCACGGAACTCAAGATAGGTTTTGAGGCGCACCTCGGGGAACAGTGTGGTCAGATGATCATGCCAATCATCGATCGACGGATAATCGCCTTCGTGGCCTTTCAACTTTCCGGACATAAAATCGCGGAAAGATTGTCCGGCAACATTTACGTGGTGGCCGTCGCGCATGATGAAATACATCGGCACGTCGAGAGCCCAGTCGACATAGCGGGCGAAACTCATCTCATCAGAAAAAATAAAAGCTGGCACGCCCGTGCGGTCGGCATCGGTCTCGGTCCAGATAAAAGAGCGGAAGGATTTATACGCGGTCTTTTGTCCTTCGACCTCGCCGGAGTTTGCCATCAATGCGGTGATCAGGGGTTGTAGCCCAAGTCCGACGCGGTACTTCAAAATCATATCTGCTTCGGAGCCGAAATCGAGGTTCACCTGCGCGCCGCATGTGCGGATCATCATGTCGACACCGTGCTTGCTCTTAGACGCCATATACGGCCCCATGATTTCATAGCGCTCTTTTGGCATCCAATGAATCTGGTCCCGCCGCCAGGTCGGATGAAATCCGCGCGGCAGCACACCAATGCCAAGTTTTTCGGCAACTTTATGAAGTTCGGAATAAAACTGATCGGCCTCAGTTTTCATTTCGGCAAGCGTACGATAGGGCGCACCTGAGAGTTCGAACTGGCCACCGGGTTCAAGCGTGATGCTTGCGCCGTTACGCTGAAGCTCGATCAGATAGCCGTTCTTTTCAACCAACACCCAGCCAGGCATGCGCGCAAAATTTTCAAGGACTTGTTTAATGCCCGGCTTGCCATCATATGGAAGCGGTTCCCCGGTTTTCAGGTTGTAGAGAAACTGTTCATGCTCGATGCCGATACGCCAGTTTTCGCGGGGTTTGCAACCAGCGGCCATATCATTGACAAGGTCTTCATATGTCAGCATGCTTTGGTCAGTTTGAGAGAAAGAATTTTGCACGATGGCTCCCGAAAAAAATAAAACCCTGAAAATTGGCGTTGTGATGGATCCCATCGCCAGCATCAAGCCAGCCAAGGATACCACGCTGGCGATGATGCGCGCCGCCCAAAATCGGGGCGCCACGCTCTTCTATATGGGTGTTGACGATCTGTTTGTCGAGGGCAACCGCGTTATGGGGCTTGCCACACCCCTGACCATGCTGGAAGGGGCGGGCGACTGGTGCCGCACCGAAGCCGCGCAAACAGTCCCTCTGAATGACTTCGACATGGTCTGGATGCGTAAGGATCCCCCGGTCGACAAGCGCTTCCTCCATGCCTGTTTTATGCTGGAGCATGCAGCCCGGACCGGGGTGCGGGTGCTGAATAACCCAACCAGTCTGATTGGTCTTAACGAAAAACTGTATGCCGCCCATTTTCCTGAACTGTGCCCACCGACGGTTGTGACCAGTCGCCTAGATGTCATGCGCGATTTTCTGCGCACCCATAAGAAAATCATCATCAAGCCGCTCGATGCGATGGGCGGCACGGGTGTGTTTATGGTCGATGAAGGGGATGTCAATTTCGAGGTCATCTGGGAATTACAGACTGCCATGGGCACCTACCCGGCGATGGTACAGGCGTTCCTGCCCGCAATCGCGCAGGGTGATATCCGGATCATCATGATCAACGGCCAGCCGTTCGAACAGGTGCTGGTGCGCACGCCCAAAGCAGGCAGCATCCGCGGCAATATCGCAGTCGGCGGTCTGGGGACAGTGCGTCCGATCAATGACGTTGAGAAAAAAATCTGCGCGACAGTCGGCCCGTCTCTGGTCGAGCGCGGGATTGCTTTTGCCGGTATAGATGTGATCGGCGACCGCCTGATTGAAATCAATATCACCAGCCCGACCGGGGTCGTTATGATCACGCAAGCGTGCGGGATAGATGTGGGTGACGAGATTGT
>CAYJDG010000029.1:0-21866 GCA_964368875.1 uncultured Pseudobdellovibrionaceae bacterium | reverse complement strand
AGGCTGTGCGCCAAGTGCGCGATCAGCCTGAACCCTATACATGCTGAGTGACGCGCGTAGTTTGAGAACATCCGCGCCTGCAGCTTTTCCTGAAATGTGCAGACAGGTATCATTAAAAAATAACAGATCACCTTCCAGCATATCAATCTCAGTGACGATCAGTCCGGGAGATTTGCGCATCACGTCGACATCTTCAAAGGTCACGAGCTGTGAGGCATCATCTGGGTGATCATGTAAGGGCAGTTGGTAAGTTCCTTCCACTGACATCAGGCGCATCGCGTGGCCAATCAGATGGATATGGCCCGGATTGGCGATAGCGAAAGGCTCTTCTGATGCATCGAAATGCCACGGGGCCGCGAGGCTGTCGCCGACATAGACCATCGGTTCGCCGCGCGCCGGATAACCGGTCAAAGTCGAAAGAGAAACTGTTTCATATACGCTCGTGACATCGCGCATATAGGCCGCGACGTTGCTGAAAGCACGGTGGAGTTCTGGCAAAGTATCGGTAGTGCCGCTCAGGCTATGACGGTATTTCCACGCCAGAACCGGGCTCAGATCGGCCAACTGGGTTTTGACGCAGTCCGGTTGCGGCAGATTAAGGAGCACACCGCCACAGGTGCCAGATGACTTAAAGGCGGCCTGAACCTGACCGGGATCTGTCACTCTAACTATGCTGCCAACGTGGCGAAAAGCGGTCATTTTTGTGTCCTAAAACGTTAAGCCAGCCCAAAGACTACATTAATTATGAATAATGCGCAAAGTTATAACTTGCGAAATTCGGCTGAACGGTTTATTTAACCAGATAGTTAAATAAAGTAACATCATGAACCCAGATCCTTTAAGCGCAACTCTCGCGGCTTTGGCCGATTCTACTCGCCGGGCCATTCTTCTGCGACTTGCTGACGGCGAAGCCTCGGTGACGGCGCTTGCTGAGCCCTTTGCGATGAGCCTGCCCGCCATTTCCAAACATCTGAAAGTGCTGGAGCGCGCAGGCCTGATCGTCCGGGGCCGTGATGCGCAGTGGCGGCCTTGCCGCCTGTCCCCGGAACCCTTGAGGGAGGTGGATGGTTGGCTTGGTCACTATCGCCGCTTCTGGGATGAAAGTTTTGATCGCCTCGATACGTATTTGCAAACCATCCAGAAAGGAAATCCCGATGACCGACACTGAAGATTTTATCATTACCCGCACCGTTGATGCACCGCGTGCGCTGGTGTGGAAAATGTGGAGCGACCCCGTGCATCTCTCTCACTGGTGGGGGCCGAAAGGGCTGAGCTTACGCGTTGGTAAGCTCGAATTTAAACCGGGCGGTATGTTTCATTACGCCATGGGCTCGCCCGATGGGAAAGAGATGTGGGGACGCTTTGTCTATGGGGACATCGTGGCGCCTGAAAAAATCGTCTTTATCAATTCCTTCGCCGATGCTGAGGGTAATGTTATTCGCGCACCGTTCAGTCCCGTTTGGCCGCTGGAAGTTCATAACACATTGACCCTTGAAGAACGGGATGGCAAAACGGTTGTTACGCTGCGGGGCTATCCGTTGAATGCCTCAGAAATAGAATTGCAGACTTTCAAAGCGATGCACCAGTCGATGCGCATGGGCTTTGGCGGGACATTCGATCAGCTGGATGCGTATATCGCCACTCAGAAGGAGCAATAAAATATGGGCTTATTTTCCGTTGTTATATTGGTACTCGCCGGACTTATTATCGGCGCCTTGGCTGTTTTGATAGGCCTTGCCTCGACCAAGCCGGATGTCTTTCGCGTCGTGCGTAAAGTTACGATTAAGGCTGCCCCCGAAAAAATCCATCCGTACCTGAGCGATCTCAAGCGGGGCATGGAATGGTCGCCGTGGGAAAAGAAAGACCCGCAGATGAAGAAAACATTCAGCGGTCCGGAACACGGTGTCGGGTCTGCCTATGAATGGGATGGCAATAAGGAGATTGGTGCGGGCCGACTCGAAATCCTTTCCATCACGCCTGAGAAGGTTGTGATGAAGCTGGAATTTTTTCGCCCGATGAAAGGCGTGAATACAGTTGAATACACGCTCGTTCCACTCGGTGACTATACCGAGGTCAGCTGGGCCATGTTCGGCCCGACGCCCTTTATCGGCAAGATCTTCAGCGTCATCATCAACTGTGATGCGATGGTCGGGGCCGAATTTGAAAACGGGCTTTCTACCCTCAAAGCAATTTGTGAAAAACCATAGGAGATAACATCATGGCCAAAGCAAAACCTCGTACAGCGTATGTCGATGGCTTCGTATTACTCGTGCCGACCAAGAAATTGCCAGCTTACCGCAAAATGGCGAAGCTTGGCTGTAAGGTCTGGATGGAGCACGGTGCGCTCGACTATAAAGAAACTATTGGCGACGATCTCAAGGTCAAATGGGGGCTGCCGTTCACCCAGTTGACCAAGGCCAAACGTGGCGAAACCGTAATTTTTTCCTGGATCACCTATCAGTCGCGCGCCCATCGCGACAAAGTTAACGCCAAGGTTATGAAAGACGAGCGCATGAAAATGGGCAGTGATCCCATGCCGTTTGATATGAAACGCATGAGCTATGGCGGTTTTAAGGTGATTGTCAGCAATTAGGGCGAATAGCGCTATTTATTGGTGTAATCGTCATTACATATGCTACTCATGAGGTCTCAGAAAGACCTCATGACCATTTATAATAATGACACGGCCCAGCGGCAACGCATCCTCGATCTTACCGAGGATATTACAGGGCATGAGGAAACGGAACGGCAGTTGCGGGCCGCCATGGCCAATAAAGATATCCTGTTGCAGGAAATCAGTCACCGCGTTCTCAACAGTTTTCATCTGATCTCAGGGTTATTGGAAGTGCAGGCGCTCAAGTCGCCAGACGAACGCGTTCGCCAGCAGCTCGGTATAGCTGCGCAGCGCGTGCTCTCGATGGCTCTTGTCCATCGTCGCCTCTACGAAACTGCAACCGATATTGCGAGTGTGAATGCCAAAACGTACCTGACAGGCTTGTGTCAGGAATTACGGCGTGGCTTTTTTTCCGGTGATGATAATACTCACCGCACACTCTCGCTCGACTCTGTCGCCGATCTCGATTTCCCGACCGATCGTATGGCCTTTATCGGGCTAGCGGTCTCAGAACTTGTCACCAATGCATGTAAATACGCCTATCGTCCTGACGAGCGGGGGGCAGTGGCGGTCGAGTTGATCCGCAAGGACAATGAATATCTTCTCAGTGTCGACGATGCCGGCGCTGGTCTGCCGTTCGATTTTGACCCAGCCCGGTCACGCGGTTTAGGCATGAGCATCGTCAATATGCAGGTGCGTGAACTGGGCGGGCGCCTCGAAGTTGACCGTCTTCCTCCCGGCACGCGCTTTACCATTCATATTCCCGCTTAAAAAAAGCACTGCGGCGCCGCATGGTAAAAACCATACAGCGCCGGGTGTTTAGATAGATTTTAGATACTAGCTGCGGGCTGCTGCATCTTTAGCAGGCACAGCTTCGAGTTTCGCTGCGCCAGCTGGAGGAGCTTTTTCTTCGCCCGGCTTTGCTGCTGGCTCAGGAGCCTTGGCAGGTGGAGCCGCAGGATCAATTTTTTTCTCAGGCGCGTTGGCAGCGACCGGAGCTTGGTCTTTTTGATCTTTTTCGCTCAGTTGTTTGAATGAGCCCGGCTGTGTGTTGGGTTGTGCTGTCATGATTATGATATCCTTTTTTCTATATGTAAGGTGGGCTTTCGCAACCACAAACGACCCACCGTGACTTTCGTCCGGCAAAGAAACTTTATATATAAATTGCTATTCGTGAGATTGACGAGAATGAGCGATCAGATAGTGATCAGGTCTTCATCAGATTCTTTTTAACTGTATCCAGCAGAACGCCGTACTCGAAGGGCTTCGACAAGTAAGCTGCCGGACCGAGGTGATCAACGGCCTTGCGATCCCGCATATCGCTCAAGGCGGTCAGAAAAATAAAGGGCATCGAATTATAATTTGGAAACGATGTGCGGATATGATTCAGAAATTCGTAACCCGACATCTTGGGCATGGAGCGGTCGCAAATGATTAAATCTGGCTGCATCACGTGCAGGGTGAGCATGCCTTCCTCGCCATTTGCAGCTGTTACGACGTTATATCCTGCGGTCGTGAGTGTTGAAGCCAGCACTTCGCGCATGGTTTGTTCGTCTTCGATAACAAGTATTGTCGCGCCCATAGAGTTCTCCATGCCCTTTGAAAAACAGTTATGAAGTTTATGAAACAAGCTTTTTTTCTTAAAAACCAGCTTCTTCAATGATGCTCATACATCTGCATTCACACGGTAAGGGCAGCGGCCATGCTGTAGCACCAGTCTGTAGCAAACAGAGAAGTGATCACATAAAATCTTGAGAAACATGGCTTGTGAGGAAACTGGTGCCGTTGAAGGGAATTGAACCCCCGACCCACGCATTACGAATGCGTTGCTCTACCCCTGAGCTACAACGGCACAAACAAAGAAATCAATTAGTTAGGCAAAGTTATAGTAAAAGGTTTTATTACTAACAAGCAATTTCTTGGGCTTTTTGTGACATTGGTGTGAGTGCTGGATCCTAGGGATACTCAACATAACCCGATTACTATTGCGACATTTTTTTAGAGATGCTAAACGCAAAACCATGCGCTTCGTGATCCTCCTCATGATCCTAACTTTAAATTTCAGCGGCTTAGCAGCCGCGGCGGAAGCGTATGCTGATCTTCATTGCAACCAGTCATCCCAGGCCGAACATTGTACTGGGATTGATCTATCGCAACCTGATCACGGGAAAGATCATCCGGCAGGGAAATCCCATTGCGTTGATTGCCACGCATGCTGCGTGAGCTACAGTCTGCCCGTCAGTCAAGGCAGCCATCAAGGTGTAGCCAGCATCAGAACTACTATGGCTTTCTTCGACCAGACGGCAGATGGCTCTGCATCCCCGCCTCAATTACGCCCCCCTCGTATCCTCGCTTAGTTTAGGCCGCATTTTCATGCGGTTACCGCGCTTCTCTATCCGAGAAGCCGGCTGGCTTTCTCTATACATTCAATTTCGTCAACCAAAGGATACGTTGACATGACCATCTCCCGAACCCTGCTGTTTGCAGGTTTGCTTGTAACCGTTTCTTTATCGTCGCTGGTAATGGCATCCGCGCAAGGTGTCGCGCCTATGCCTGTGGAAACCGCTCATGTGCTCACGCTTGAAGAGGCAGTCAATACTGCCCTGAAACAATCTCCCATACTGGGTGCATCATCAAGTCGGGCGGATGCCGCGACAGCAAGCCTGTCACAGGCCGAAGCCCTGCCGAACCCGGAATTGTCCATCGAAGCCGAAAACATCTTCGGGGATGGCCCATATAAGGGAACGGATGCTGCTGAGATGACCTATGGCATTTCCCAGCAGATCGAGGTTGCCGGGAAACGGTCCAGCCGGATCAGCTTGGCGGATAATGAGAAAACGCTGATCCATTTTCAACGCGATGCCGCAAGGCTCGACCTGATCCGCGATATTACTGTGGCCTATACCGAAACGATATTTGCTGAAGCTCAACTCGGTATTCTTGCCGAACAACGCAAGCTGGCCGCACTCGTCAGGGATAGCGTCGCTGCCAAAGTCGAGGCCGGGAAAGAGCCGCCGATACAGAAAAATAAAGCTGAAATCGAGTTATCATCGAGCGAGATTGCGCTTGAACACGCAGACCGTAACTTGACTGCCAAGACCCGTATTCTTTCAACCCTCATGGGGCAGGATGCCAAAGCCGTCAAACTTGACCCTGATAGTCTGCCCGCCCTGATCGAACCGGAAACGCTCGAGTTGTATCGAGCCCGGTTAAGTCAGACCCCGGAGGCAAGAAGCCAAGATGCGGATGTGCTGAAGGCACAGTCCACTTTGTCACTGGAAAAAGCCAATGCTGTTCCTGATCCCACCTTCTCAATCGGGGTTAGGCAGTTCAAGGAAGATGACCAGCAGGCTTTGGTCGCTGGTCTTTCGGTGCCACTACCAGTCTTTAACCTCAACCGCGCCGGAATTAAACGTGCAGGTCATGAGGTGACGGCAGCGCAGCTCGACCAGAAAGGTGCGTATTTCTCTCGTGATGCAGAACTGACGGAAACGTATCAAAATCTGGTCAGTGCATACCGGGCGGCAACGTCACTTAAAAGTACTGTCCTGCCCGGAGCGGAAGAAGCGTTTTCATTTGCCCGTCAGGGTTATGAAGCCGGGAAGTTCGGGTATCTCGAAGTTCTTGATGCGCAGCGCACCCTGTTCGAAGTGCGGCAGGAACTCAACAACGCCGTTCTCGACTACTACCGCCAACTAGCAGCCATCGAGCGACTGAGCGCCATTCATTCAGCCATCTCTGCAAAGGATCAAAACCATGCCATCACCAAAAACTAAACTTGTCCTCCTGACGGGTGTCGCCGTTATCGCCATATCAGGCGCTCTCGTCTGGACACAGATTGTTTCCCCAAGCCATGCCGCTGACGAGCATGGTCATGCTGAGGGTGAAGCTGAACCTGCTGAGGTCCACGACGACGCTGAAGGAGAAGGCCACCATGAAGAAGAGGAAGGTGTCGTCACGCTTGATGCCGCCCAGCTTCAAGCTGCCGGAATTAAAGTCGCGCCTGTCACGTCCGGCGCACTGGCGCGGGAGGTGAGCGTTCCCGGCAAGACCGTAACCGCTGCTGACCGCATGGCGCAAATCGTTCCGAAAGTGGAAGGGATCGTGACTGAGGCCCGTAAAAACCTTGGTGATACGGTCGAAAAAGGCGAAGTACTGGCTGTGCTTGAAAGCCGGGAGATGGCTGAAGCGGTTGCTGATTATCTCGCCGCCAAACGCGCCCTGGAGTTAGCCCGGACGACCTACGAGCGGGAGAAGTCCCTGTGGACGAAAAAGATTACGGCGGAGCAGGATTACCTCAACGCCCGTAACGTCTATCAGGAAGCTCAGATCAAATACGATCTGACGGGTCAAAAGTTACAGGCTCTGGGTCACGATCAGGAAACACTAAAAAAATATGACAGCGTTCAGTCAATGAGCGGTTTGCGTTTTCATGAAATCCGTTCACCCCTCGCTGGCCGGATCATTGCGCGTGAACTGGCGCTCGGTGAATATGTCGATACGACTCATACCGCCTTCACAGTTGCAGATCTCAGCGTAGTGTGGGTTGAAACCGCGATTGCTCCGGGCGATCTTCCTTTCGTGAAGGAAGGGCAGATGGCTAATATCTCAGGTAGTAGCGGCTCTGCTGAAGGAAAATTAATCTTTATCAGCCCAGCGATTGATCCCGAAACCCGTTCCGCCAAAGCCATCATCGAGCTTGCCAATCCGGATGGAAAATGGCGGCCCGGTGAGTTCGCCACGGCTGAGATTGCAACCTCCCAACAGGACGCAAATCTCCTGATCCCCAAAGATGCCATACAAAGCATCGAAGGTGAAAATGTCGTCTTCGTCCAGACCCCGGAGGGTTTCAAAAAACAGCCTGTAGTCTTGGGACGAGCAGACAGCCGCAATTTCGAAATTGTCTCCGGCTTGCGGGGTGGTGAAACCATCGCCACCAGCGGCACCTTCACCCTCAAGGCAGAATTCGGCAAAGCTGAAGCCGAACACGCTCATTAAAGGACTTTAAGTTATGATCGAGAAAATTCTTAAGTTTTCAATTGCCCATCGCCTGCTGATTTTGATGCTGACGATCACGGTCTCCATTTATGGCGTATACGCTCTTGGCAAATTGCCGATTGATGCCGTGCCCGACATCACGAACAATCAGGTGCAGATCAACGTCGAGGTACCGGCTCTTTCACCATTCGAGGTTGAGAAACAGGTCACCTATTCGATTGAAACCGCGATGGCGGGCATTCCGGGTCTGGTTGAAACACGTTCAATGTCGCGCAATGGCTTTGCGCAGATCACGGTGATCTTTGAAGACAGTGTCGATATCTACTTTGCCCGCGCACAGGTGAATGAACGGTTGGCAACAGCCAAGGAAAGTCTGCCAGACGGCGCAGAAGTCGTCATGGGGGCTATTTCTACCGGCCTTGGGGAAATTTATATGTGGACGGTCGAGTATGAGAAGCCTGACCAGCCATACACGACACCTGAGGGCAAAACGCTTGCATCAGACTTTGAAAAGGCGATGTATCTCCGGACCGTGCAGGACTGGATCATCGGCCCCCAGATCAAAACCGTAAAAGGTGTTGCCGCCGTCGACTCTATCGGTGGCTATGCCCAGCAATATCATGTCCAGCCTGACCCGCAGAAGCTGGCAGCGCTCGGCCTGACCTTTCATGACGTGATCGAGGCGCTGGAACGTAACAACGCCAGCACTGGGGCCGGGTATCTCGAACAAAAAGGTGAGTCTTATGTTGTCCGGGCAGATGGACGACTGGCAACTACTGATGAAATTTCCTCCGTTGTGCTCTCAACTCGCTCGGGCGTTCCAATTTACCTGAAAGATGTCGCCACTGTTGGGCTTGGTAAAGAAATGCGCACCGGCAGTGCCAGCGAAAACGGACATGAGGTCGTTGTCGCCACCGCCATGATGCTGCGCGGAGAGAATAGCCGCGTTGTTGCCAAGGCGGTTGATACCAAACTGGCAGAAATCCAGAAGTCTTTGCCTGAAGGCGTTAAAGCCAAAACCGTTCTGAACCGAACCAAGCTGGTCGAAGCCACGATCAAGACGGTCAGCAAGAACCTGGCCGAAGGCGCGTTGCTGGTTATTGCAGTTTTATTCCTACTGTTGGGGAACTTCCGCGCTGCTGTCATTACCGCCCTGATAATTCCGTTTACGATGCTGATGACCGGGATTGGCATGGTGGAAGCCGGGATCAGTGCCAACCTGATGAGTCTCGGTGCGCTTGATTTTGGTCTGCTCGTCGATGGCGGAGTCATCATTATCGAGAACTGCCTGCGCCGTCTATCGGAACGCCAGCATAAAGAAGGTCGTCTGCTGAATTATGAGGAACGTCTTGACGAAGTGATGCAAGCCAGTGCCGAAATGGTCAAGCCGATGGTCTTCGGGCGGGTTATCATCATCATCGTCTTTATGGCACTGCTGTCCTTCACCGGTGTTGAAGGCAAGATGTTCACGCCAATGGCCTTGACCGTCATTATCGCGCTGATCTTCGCTTTTATTCTCTCCATCACCTATGTCCCGGCCATGATTGCCATGTGGCTAAGTGGTAAGATCGAAGAGAAAGACAACTGGATCATCCAGAAAGCCAAGTCCGCCTATCGACCGCTGCTGAATTTCTCCCTCGCAAATCCTAAGAAAATGATCCTTGGCTCGGTCGCTTTCTTTATTTTCTCGCTGTTGATTTTCACGCGGCTGGGACAGGAGTTTATCCCGACGCTTGATGAAAAAGACATCGCGATGCACGCTATGCGTATCCCGAGCACATCGCTATCGGAGTCAACCGCCATGCAGCTACAGGTCGAGAAGGCCATCAGCGCCCAGCCCGAAGTCGCCTTCGTCTTTTCCAAGACAGGGACGGCTGAAATGGCGGGTGATCCGATGCCGCCGAACGTCTCGGATACGTTTATCATTCTGAAAGACCAGTCTGAATGGCCGAACCAAGGCTTAACCAAAGCCGCCCTGATCGACAAGATCGCCGAGGCTGTGGGACGGGTTCCGGGCAATAACTATGAATATACCCAGCCAATCCAGATGCGGTTTAATGAGTTGATTGCAGGTGTTCGAAGCGACGTAGCCGTGAAGGTTTACGGCGATGACTTCGATGCCATCGGCAAGACGGCAACAAGTATCGCGGCAGCTCTCCGTAAAGTACCGGGTGCGGCAGACGTAAAAGTCGAGCAATCAACTGGGTTGCCAATGCTGGAAATCGACATCAACAAGCCGATGATTGCCCGCTATGGCCTGAATATCAGCGATGTTCTTGATCTGATTTCAGCGGCGGTCGGTGGTCAGGAAGCCGGACTGGTTTTTGAAGGTGATAAACGCTTCCCGATTGTGGTGCGTCTACCTGAAGCAGTCCGTCAGGACATATCTGCGCTTGAAAATCTGCCCGTTGCTGTTCCGCATGATGACGGTATAGAGGGAAGTGCTTTTATTCCCCTGAAACAGATCGTTGCGTTCCGCCTCTCCGAAGGGCCAAACCAGATCAGTCGGGAGAATGGTAAACGCCGCGTGGTGGTTCAAGCCAACGTGCGGGGCCGGGATATAGGGTCGTTCGTCACCGAGGCCCAAGCTGTCATCGACAAGGATGTCAAAGTTCCTGCCGGATACTGGCTCGACTGGGGCGGTCAGTTTGAAAACCTTACGGCAGCCCGGGACCGCCTGATGATCGTCGTGCCTGCCTGCTTCTTCATCATCTTTATGATGCTGTTCACAGCGCTTGGTTCTGCAAAACAAGCATTATTGGTCTTTAGCGGCGTACCACTGGCAATCTCAGGCGGTATCCTGACACTGTTCTTAGCCGGAATGCCATTCTCGATACCTGCTGCGGTCGGTTTTATAGCCCTGTCCGGGATTGCCGTTCTCAATGGGCTGGTGATGGTGACCTATATAAATCAACTGGTGAAAGAGGGGATCGAGCGTCAGGAGGCGATTATTCAAGGCGCGATGACCCGACTGCGTCCTGTCCTGATGACCGCTCTCGTGGCCTCGCTTGGGTTTGTACCGATGGCTCTTGCCAATGGTACAGGCGCGGAGGTTCAAAAACCGCTGGCCATGGTCGTCATCGGCGGGTTGATTTCCGCAACCGCGTTAACGTTACTGGTGTTGCCCGCGCTTTATAAGCTGTTCTCGGGTAAAGATCGCGCCGAGCTTGACGCAGACCGTCTTGATCACTTTCAGCATTATACAAACCCATTATAAGCCAGAATTGCTGTCCCGCAGAATCCGGCCTGACGCGCGAAGTGTCTGCGGGATAATTCTTTGATCAAGATCAAGGGACGCAGAAAGCCAATCCTTTATCATAAGAGCAAATAAAGGTCTTGGTTGAGATAGGTTCTCTGCATGAACTTCAAGTTCAGTTTTTTTGAGAAGGTGTTAATCGCTGGCGGTATTTTTCTCGCGCTGGCGGGAGGGGCGGTGCTGACGGACCAGATGCTCGCGGAAAGAAGCAGGCCGGACAGCACCCCGGTCGTATTCAAGGATATGGATACGTTGCTTCCTTGGGTGAGTATGACCTCTAGTGTTGAAACTAGCACCAGCAGGTGCCCTCTAACCCTCGGCTTTGTCGGCGACATCATGCAACACCGAGAGCAAATGGATGACGACTTCAATCAGACATATGCTCAGGTAAGGGATTTAATCGCGCAGCAGGACTTAAGTATCGGGATGCTGGAATTTCCTGTCATGCCTGCCAAGCCGCCGGGACCGGCTCCTCAATCGGTGCGGTTCAATGGCTCACCCGGACATCTGCAAGCTCTGGCATGGGCCGGGTTCGATATTCTCAGCACGGCCAACAACCATGCTTTTGATCAAGGTATAGACGGCGTCTCGGAAACACTCAGGCAATTATCCTTTAGCAATCTCAGGGGCGTTGGCACGGATGCAGATGCTGCCAAAGATATACCGCTGTTTGCAGATAAAGGAGGGCATCGTCTGGCGTTTGCGGCGTTTACGTTTCCCCCCAATTCATATGAGGAAAAGGGTGACGATTACGCGGGCTGGCTCCGAAAGTCGGCCCTACACCCGCTGGATTTTCATGACTGGCAGGGGAAAAAAAGAGTGGAAGGGAAAGGCCGTTTTTCAAGATACGCACAAAATGCACAAAAAAATCATGCCGATTATCTGATCGCGCTGGTTCACTGGGGGGACGAATGGGACTTCCGGCCGAGCGAAGATCAGCGCAGGGCAGCACAAGACCTGATCGATGCAGGGTTTGATCTGGTGGTCGGCAGCCACGCGCACGTCCTTAACGGAATAGAGTTTTATAAAGGCAAATTAATTGCGTATTCTTTGGGTGACTTCGTTTCTGATTTTATAGAGCCAGAAGCGCGTACCGGGGCGCTTCTCAGGATCACTCTCGCCAAAACTGCGCAGAATAAAACCGTCCTCAGGGATTACTTTATTGTCCCCACGCTCGCGCACCGCGACGAAAATCATGAAATAGAAAGAGTGCGTGGAGACGCTTATTTCGGTGAGCGAGCAGTTGGCTGGTCTCTCGCCACGCGCATTTTCGGGCCAGCTGTGCGCCCTTTTCAGTCATCGGCACCGCTGGAAAATGGGTCGTTCACCCGATGTCCATAACCTGTAAGCGCAGATATTGAGACAATACAGCTATGCACGTATGAGGGGCAAAATGGTTAAGATGCGACTCGATTGCTCGCTTCTCATTGATATACCTGACTAATTCCCCTGCGTTTTTTGCATGTCAGAGCTGACATTGAAATTTCTTGACATTTTGCTCTGCGATATTCCATAATCATGCGAAATAGTACGAGGGTGTATTACATGACCGTAGTAATCAAACGTCTGCAAGTGCCGGCTGGATCGGCGCAGACTCTGAAAGTCGGCTCTGCTCCTAAAGGATTTTTTCCGACTGTTTCTCACAATGACAATCAAATCACTGTCGTCGCTGCCTCGCCATTGACCGCAGCATACGACGCGCTGTCACAGGAAAGTTTCTTGTCCATGACACCTGCCGAAGACACAGCAACCTGGTCGCTGGATTGGTACTAAATTAAATAAAAAAATCTGAATAGACTAAGCCTGCTTCACAAAACTATAAAAAAATAAGGTGTGTGTGATGACTGACTTTACCCAAGAATTTTCTGAGGCGCATGGTGCTTCGCCAGCTCTTGTAACCGCCGCCGTCGCGGTTCATCAAGCTGGACTTAAAGGTGATCGAGAAGCCTTTGTTGTAGACTTGGGGTTTCTTAGCCTTCAACTCGAAAAAGTTCCCGCAGCCGAAGCCTTCGATGCCATCGGCAAGCTCCTCAGCGCGAATTCATTATATTCCGATGATATCGCCCGGCTTGCTGTTGATCATACAGAAGCAGGTGAATTACCTGAAAGTCTATACAGGAAGCTGCTGCTTGCAGATGTATCGGACCTGGTTCCCGCCTACAGTGATAAAACTGATAGCCCTACGCTGCCGACTGGCAGAGAGTTGCGCGCTGAGTTCGTAACCATGATCAAAGGCCTGAGCGTCAGGCCTGCCGTTGAGATTTTTGAACACATAGAGCAAACGGGCGATTTGAAACTCGGCCATAAAAGCAAGGATGCCATCGTTGAGGCCATCGATGCTAAGATCACGCATTTCCTTGGCCACACGCAAACGCAAGATTTCCGTGAACCAGCTCTGGCCGACCGGCTTCTCCATGTAGCTGAAGAACTTGGCGACGGTTATACCGACCTTGGTCCAGAGGCCGCAGAAAAATTGTTTGATCATTTGAGCTATGCAACCCGCCTTCAGGTTTTCACCGATAAAGCGGAAGCCGCTTTTGAGATTCCAACGATGGGCAAGGAAGTCACAGATTTTCTGAGCCGTTTTGGTAAAGAGGTCGAGGATTTTTACGCAGATGGCAAACTTCGCCCTGCAGCGCACTTCGTCAAACCGCATAGCGATGAAAGTGGATCGCTGGGACTTTTAGTAGCCCACGTCCTTAAATAGTACGCTCTAAAAATCGAATCTTGTGTCCGCGCCCCGGTTTCTGCTAAGACTCCTCCCGGAAGGCTGGCGCGGGCGGAGATATCGCCAATCCGGTCAGGGCCGAAAGGCAGCAGCCGCAACGAATTTTTCCGGGTTGTGTCCAGTCTTCCACCTCTAAATTCCCCTAAATCCGCCATATTGTCGTTGAAGCCCTGCGAGACTCCTTTTAAGGTTCTCCCATGTCCAACACAGAATCCCAAACGACCACTCAGGCTGAGTACCGCGTCCTTGCGCGCAAATACCGTCCCCAGAATTTCGAACAGCTGATCGGCCAGGACGCGCTGGTGCGCACCCTGACCAATGCCATTTCCTCGGGCCGGATCGCGCATGCGTTCATGCTGACCGGCGTGCGCGGGGTCGGCAAGACCACCACTGCCCGGATCATTGCCAAAGCGTTGAACTATACCGGCCCGGACGGCAAGTCCGGCCCGACCATCGGCCCGACCGATGATTGTAAAATCTGTCAGGCAATCACCGAAGACCGCCACCCGGACGTGCTCGAGATCGATGCCGCGTCCCATACGGGTGTCGATGACATCCGCGAATTGATCGACGGGTCGCGCTACGCGCCAGCTGAAGCCCGTTATAAAGTCTATATCATCGACGAAGTGCACATGCTCTCCCGCAACGCCTTCAACGCGTTGCTCAAAACGCTCGAAGAGCCGCCACCGCATGTGAAATTCATTTTCGCGACAACCGAAATCCGCAAGGTTCCGATCACGATTCTGTCGCGTTGCCAGCGCTTTGACCTGCGCCGCGTCGATGTCGAAACGCTGTCGGGTCATTACGCCCGCGTCTGTGCCAAAGAGAATGTCAAAGCCGAAGATGAAGCGATTGCGATGATCGCGCGCGCCGCCGATGGCTCAGTCCGCGATGGTCTCTCAATGCTCGATCAGGCGATTGCGCTTGGCTCCGGCACGGTGACCGCCGAACAGGTGCAGCAGATGCTGGGTCTCGCTGACCGCACCAAGCTCCTCGATCTTTATGAAGATATTCTCAAAGGCAACTGCGAAGCGGCGCTTACACAAATGGCGGATCTCTACCGCTCCGGCATCGATGCGCTGACGCTGGTGCAGGATCTGCTTGAGATCACGCATCTGGTTGGCAAATTTCAGGCAATCAAGGCACCACCTTCAACGGTTGAACCGAACATGACCAGCGGCGAGCGCGACCGCGCGGCGGGCTTTGCCAAATCCCTCACAATGCCGGTGATCAGCCGCGTCTGGCAGATTTTGGCCAAGGGTGTTGGCGAAGTCCAGCATGCCGGGAATATGCAGGCCGCAGCCGAAATGGTTGTGATGCGCCTTTGTTACGCATCCGATTTGCCCGATCCGGCCACAGTGTTGAAACAATTGCAGGACGGCACGGTCGTCTCGGCTGGTACGGCAACGCCTGCGCGTTCGAGCTCTGCGGGATCGTCGACCGTCATGACATCGGTCTCGTCCGGAAACGGGCCGCAGGCACAACTGAAACCTGTCGATGTTCCTGTTGCCGCGACCGTCGCGATTGCCAATAACAATCTTTCGACCCTCGCCGATGTCGTCGCTTTGCTTGAACAGAACGGCGCGATGATCATTGCGGGTCAGGTTTATCATTATGTCGAGCTGGTCTCGCTCGAAGCCGGACGGCTTGATATCAAGCTCGCCGATGATGCACCTGCTAAGCTCTCCAATGATCTTGGCAAGAAACTTTCCGAGATCACCGGGCAACGCTGGATGGTCAGCATTTCATCGAAGCCTGCGCAGCCGACACTCGCCGCGCAGAAAGATGCCGCCCGTAATGCCGAACTGAGTGCGCTGAAAGGCGAGCCGCTGATCAAAAAAGTGTTCGAGGTTTTTCCCGGCGCTGAAATTATTTCCATCACCAAAGAGGACGCGTAAACCATGTTCAACATGCAGCAGATGATGCAAAAAGCCCAAAAGATGCAGAAGAAAATGGCTGAGCTGCAAGAAGAAGCCGGCCAGATCGAAGTGCAGGGCACGGCTGGCGGTGGGCTCGTCAAAGTCACCATGACCTGCAAAGGCGTGATGAGAAAAATCGACATCGACCCATCCGGACTGGCCGATAAAGAGATGCTCGAAGATATGGTGCTTGCCGCCTGTAACGACGCGCGCAGCAAGGCCGACCAGACGATGGCCGAGGCCACGCAAAAAGCCATGAACGATATGGGCATTCCTCCCGGCATGCTCGGGGGCGGCGGAATGCCGTTCTAGGTCAATGAAGACCATCGGCCTTCTTGGCGGCACCAGCTGGCCGTCCACGCTTGATTATTACGCAACGCTCAACCGCATGGTTGGCGAAAAACTCGGCGGCTTTCATTCGGCGCAGATCATTCTCAAAAGCATCGATTATCACGACATCAAATCCTGTTACGGACGCGACTGGAGCAAGGTCGCGCCCTTGCTGGAAAAAGAAATCCATGCGGCGCTGGCGCTGAAGCCAGATATTTTCCTGATCTGCAACAATACGCTGCATAAAGCCCTTGATGAGCTTTCCATCGATTTCGGCCCGGTACAGCTGATCCATATGGTTGAGGAAACAGGCAAAGAAGCCAAGACGCAGGGCTATCAGAACATTCTCCTGCTTGGTACCAAGACCACAATGGAAGATGGCGCCTATGCGCGCAAACTCGAAACCTTCGGCCTCACGGTTGAGGTTCCGGGGCTGGCCGACCGCGATCTCATTCAAACCATGCAGCCGAAACTCGCCGCCGGGGACGATCCCGCTTTATATGCAGATCGCTTCAAGGAGCTGCTGGCGCGCTATCCTCAGTATGATGCGGTGGTGCTCGCCTGTACCGAATTGCCGCTGGTCGTCACCGAACAAATCACGACCCTGCCAATTCTCAATCCCACCTATTTGCAATGTCGCGCTGCTGTGGAGGCGGCCTTGTCATGAAAAAAGATCTCAAAAAGTCAGATTGGACTGTGATCGGTATTCTTGGGTTCTTATCGCTTTTGCTGATGGGGCGCGGTCTGGTGGCGGTTGTCACTGGTATTTACGCCTCAACCGCCCGCTATAGCGGTCCGTATGAACTGCATGACGCAGCAGCAAGATTTACAGGTGCAGGGTTTATCGGGCTTGGCCTGATCGTACTCTGTGGGATCGGTTTTCATCTTCAGCTGCCTAAGCGCACCATGATACTCGCCTGCGGCGGCGCGCTCCTTGTGACAGTCGGCAGCTTTATCATGAGTTTCGTGGTGAGATAAAAATGAAAATTCTTACCTGGAATATCAACTCCGTCCGTCTGCGCGCGCCCCTCCTGATGGCGGAGCTAATCCGGACGATGAAACCGGATGTGATTTGTCTGCAGGAAACCAAAACGCCGGATGAGCATTTCCCGCATGAGGTTTTTGAAAATCTCGGTTTCAAACACCGCCATATCCATGGCATGAAGGGCTATAACGGCGTTGCCATTCTCTCGAAGGTGCCGTTCAGCGTTCCGAAAATCCACCACCGCGTGAAGCGTGAGGACTGCCGCCATATCGCGGTCAAGTTTCCGCAGTTCGAACTGCATAACCTTTATATCCCGGCGGGCGGCGATATCCCGGATCGCAAGGCGAACATCAAATTCGCACATAAACTCGATTTCGTCGATGAACTCACTGCGTGGTTCCCGGAGCATTACACCAAGAAGAAACCATTGATGGTTGTTGGCGATTTCAATATAGCGCCGCTCGAGCATGATGTCTGGTCGCATAAACAACTGCTCGATGTCGTCTCGCATACGCCAATTGAAGTCGAAAAGCTGACTGCGTTCCAAAAATCCCTGAACTGGTATGACGCGATCCGCCATTTCGTCCCTGAGGACGAAAAACTCTACACGTGGTGGTCCTACCGCAATCAGGACTGGCGCAAATCCAACCGGGGCCGCCGTCTCGACCATATCTGGGTCACGCCGCCCCTTGTCGAAAATATTAAAAAACACCAGATCCTTGTCGACGCGCGCGACTGGGACAAAACCAGCGATCACGTTCCCGTGCTGCTGGAACTCAAACTCTAGAAAGAATGATCATGCCCAACGCCCTCGAAAAACTTATGCAGGACGCCTCTGAAAACCCCGATAAACGCGATGCGTTCTTCAAGGAATTGCTCAAGGCTGAATTGTTTATCCTCAGCGATGCCTCGCCCGAGGACGAAGGCGAATGGGAAAGTGAAGAGGGGGATGAGCTCGCCATCGTCCAGCACGAACTGGACGACGGCTCGCTGTTTATCCCCGTCTTCACCTCGCTCGACGAGTTGCAGGATACCGTTCCCGATGAGGCCGCCTATACGGTGCTGCCCGGTCAGGCGCTGATCGAGTTACTGAAAGACAGCATGATCATTATCAATCCGGCCAACGACGCGTCCGTGCAGCTCGATGAAGAGGCTATCGAGTACCTGCTGACACTTTCCTGATCTGTAGCCAGCCAGCAAAGAGACCACCCAGCAGCATAATAATGCCAGCCTGAACCAGCAAAGCCATGGCGATCCCGTGCAGGTCCTCCACCCAGCCTAGAATCAGGCTGAACGGGATGAAGGCCAGCGCGATGATCAGGTTGGCGCTCGATAGAATTGTCGCGCGCCGCTCCGATCCCACCGCATGGTTGATGGTTTCCTGCAACCGTGGCCACCCAAAGCCCCACAGCGACGGACCGATCAGCATGACGGCGAAGCCGCCATAAGTCATGGCAACCCCGCCCAGCAGGCAAATGCCGACGACGATCAGAAATAAGATCGTCATGATTTGCGTGCCGCTGCGTCGTGGCAAAATCCCGTGACCGAAATGTCCGGCCATCCCCGCACACAGCATTGCGCCAGCGAGAATGAAGCCATAGACGCCCTCAGGAATGTGCAACGCCTCGTAATAAGGCTGCTGCGCCCACAGAAACAGCTTGGTTGTCGAGAAGATCAACGCCGCCATGATAACCAAGACACCGATCTCGCGGTTGCTACGCAAGGCGAAGTTCACCGTTTCGACGACATCATGAAACGGGTTCTTCTCAACCGCCTTTGTTGCGCGCGGCGGCTCGATCAGGAACAACCCGACGATGAAGGCGAGGGCAAGCGCGCCCAGCTCCAGCCAGACCGGCAGGAAATGATCGATCTGATAGGTAACGCCGCCGATGACCGAGCCACTTGCAACCGCATAGAGGTTGATCCCGTGACGCAAACCTTCGCGTTTCCGGCATTCCTGCGCCCGCCCACAGGCGAGCAGTGTGTCGTAGAGCAGCGCGTTGAGCGTGCCTGACTGCAGCGAAACGGCCAAGCCAATGATTCCCTGCCCGATTACGGTGTGCAGAAAAGTTTCCGCAAAACCGATACAGGCATACCCAATCAAAGCGGTAATGCTCGCCGCCAGAATTGTCATCTTGCGACCCCAGATATCTGCCAGCCAGCCGGTCGGAACTTCACACAGGATCACGACGGCGGCGAAAACGGTTTCGCCGATCAAAAACTGATGAAAGCTCAGCCCGATCTCGTCCCGGTAAAACGGAACAAGCACAGGCAGCAGGAACACCAGATTGATGAGGTAGGTGTAAATATTGATCAGAATTAAGTTACGTTGCATTTTTATGTGTCTTTCAAAAAAAGTTCATAGCGGTGGTCGAGCGCGCGCACGCCGCCGAAGGTGATTTCCTCGCTCTCGAAATAACGGAAGCCGAAAGCCTGATTGGCCCGCCGCGACGCTTCGTTGCCTTCGCGATGGCCGACGACGATGCGCTCAAAGCCGCGCGAACGTGCCCATGCGATCCGTGCCTCGTAATAAAGACGCGAAAGTTTGCGTCCCCGGTACGCGCGGTTGATGTAACTCATCGCGAGCTTGGCGGTTTTACCGGACGGATCATCGCGGTCCGTGAAAACCGAGCTCAGGCCAATCAGGCGATCTGCGTCATACAGACCGAACAGACAGCTGTTCACTTGGGCTGCGAGATCGCGCCAATATGACTCGGGCATGGCAAGACCCTCCGCGTAGGACGGCAGGAACACACCTTCGTCACTTTTCAGCGCCTCAAGCCGGATGGTGCGGATAGCCTCCCATTCATCGCTGCGGAATGGGCGGAGGGTAATAGTGGATAGGTCGTGGCTCATAACAGGTCTCCTTACGGTTAAAACCGGAAGGCAGACGGGCCATCAAAAATACGGGATTTGAGAGAGGATCATCAGCCTTCCGCTAAAGCGGGCGGGCTGATGGCAGGGTCAGCCCTTCAAGCGGGGTTCATAGGACGCGAAATTGCCCACGGTCGCGGTTTTGAGACCGTTACCCTGCGCGCCGCGCCCATGAGGGAGCGACATAATCTGTGCGTTGGCTGTGAAGGACTGAATCATCATGCAATCAGGAAACCATGAAATATTGCGGCGCGGCAACAAAAATTTGCAAAAGCCCCCTAAAGACCCTATAACCCGCGCATGCAAGACGCCTCCGCCACCGGAAAAAAACTGACCTCGCCGAAGATCGGCGTGGTCTCGCTCGGCTGCCCGAAGGCGCTGGTCGACTCTGAACGTATCATGACCCAGCTGCGGTCCGAGGGCTATCAGTTCTCCGACAAGCATGACGGCACCGATGTCGTTATCGTCAACACGTGCGGCTTCCTCGACTCTGCCAAAGAAGAATCCCTCGCCGCCATCGGCAAGGCGATGAAAGAAAACGGTAAGGTCATCGTGACCGGCTGCATGGGCGCGGAGCCTGAACAGATTCTTTCTAAATATCCGAACATCATGGCCGTCACCGGCCCGCATCAATATGAAGATGTGGTCAACGCCGTGCATGACGTCGTCAAACCTGTGCACGATCCGTTTATCGACCTGGTGCCGCCGGAAGGCCTGAAGCTGACCCCGCGCCATTACGCGTATCTGAAGATTTCCGAAGGCTGCAACAATCGCTGCACGTTCTGTATCATCCCCAAATTGCGCGGTGACCTCGTTAGCCGCCCAATCCATCATGTTCTGTTCGAAGCCGAAAAACTGGTTAAGGCTGGCGTGAAAGAACTCCTGGTCATTTCACAAGATACCTCGGCCTATGGCATCGACACCAAATACGCCGAATACCCATGGCGTGGCCAGCGGCGCAAAACGAAATTCTATGATCTCTGCGAAGCCCTTGGCGAACTCGGCATCTGGGTCCGTCTGCATTACGTGTATCCGTATCCGCATGTCGATCAGGCGATTGAATTGATGGCGCAGGGGAAAATCCTCCCGTATCTCGATATCCCGTTCCAGCATGCCAGCCCGAACGTGTTGAAAGCTATGAAACGCCCCGCGCATCAGGAAAAGACGCTTGAGCGCATCCAGAACTGGCGAAAGGTCTGCCCGGATCTTACCGTGCGCTCCTCGTTTATCGTCGGCTTCCCCGGCGAAACCGAAGACGATTTCGAATTCATGCTGGAGTGGTTGCAAGAGGCGGGCATCGACCGCGCCGGTTGCTTTAAGTATGAGCCTGTCCAGGGCGCTGTCTCCAACGGCCTCGAAAACCATGTGCCGGAAGAGGTCAAACAGGAACGCTGGGAACGCTTCATGGAAGTGCAGCGTCAGGTCTCCGAAGTGCGCCAGCAGGCCAAGATCGGCCGCACCCTGCCAGTGATCATCGACGAGATCGATGATGAAGGCGGCGCAGATGGCCGCTCGCAGGGCGACGCCCCCGAGATCGACGGTGCCGTGCTGATCCGTGACGCCAAGGGCGTGAAGGTCGGCGATATCATTCAGGTCAAGATCGAAGACGCCGACGACTACGATCTATATGGCGTACCGGTGCAGGCAGCTTAAGGCCATGACGGGGTTCCAGCTCCTGCTTGCGGATCACGCGCTCAATATTTTTCACTTTGCCATTGTCATTATGCTGCTGACTGGCTGGATGTCCTACCGGACCCGCCGCTTGCACCGCTGGGTGGTCGGCATCACAGTGGTCTGCTGGACGGCGGTTGCTTTCCTGATGCATAAGAAATTGGGCTATTGCCCGGTGACGGACTGGCATTGGCAGATCAAACGCCTGCGCGGCGAAAAAGACATCCCATCGTCCTATATCGATTATCTGCTGCAGAAAGTCGGATTACATTTCAACCCTGACCTGATCGATCTCGCAGCGATGATCGTGCTGGGCGTCATCATTCTGATCACTCTATTTCTCTGGTGGCGCGAACGCACCCTGCGCCATAAAGCGGGCTAAGAGCTGCTTCTAAGATATGTAAAATTCTGAACCTTTTCCATTTTCAGTGCGTTTATCTTGCAGTGCAAAACTTTTATGTCGTCTGGCTCATATTTGACGCAATTTAAGT
>CAYJDG010000028.1:25232-26921 GCA_964368875.1 uncultured Pseudobdellovibrionaceae bacterium | reverse complement strand
AAAAACCTTGCAACTTTATTCCAACCCTGTCATAACCGCCTCGAGTTTAGATGTAACTCTCGCTCGCTGCCGATAACTACCGCTACACAGATCGGCCCTGACTTGACTAAAGAAGTCAGATTTTTTCCGCGCATGTCGAAGAGTTGTGGACTGACCGATACACCCGAAAGGGCGTACCCGCCGGTTGCTATGCTCGAAAAAGACCAACCGACCTCAATCATGAGGCCGGTGAACGACATACGTGAAAGAAACAAACACAATGACTATGACCGATTTTACCTCGTTCGGCCTCCCCGACAAACTGATGCAAGCCCTGACCCGGATGCAGTTCACCCAGCCAACCCCGATCCAGCAACAGGCGATTCCGGTTGCGATGGCAGGCGGTGACATTCTGGGTTCTGCGCAAACCGGCACCGGCAAAACCGGCGCGTTCGGCATTCCCCTGATTGCCAAGCTGATGGAAAACGAGCACGCCACCGCGCTCGTCATGACCCCGACCCGCGAACTCGCGGTTCAGGTTGCCGCGGCTCTGCAACAAATGATTCCCGTCCCGACCATCAAATGCGCTGTCCTGATCGGTGGCGAAGCGATGCCTCGCCAGTTCCGTCAGCTGCAAATGAAGCCGCGCCTGATCGTCGGCACACCGGGCCGTATCAATGATCACCTAAACCGTGGCACGTTGAAACTGAACAAGACCCAGTTCCTCGTTCTCGATGAGACCGACCGTATGCTCGACATGGGCTTTGGCGTTCAGATCGATGCGATCCTCAAATACATTCCGGCCCAGGGCCGCCAGACCATGCTGTTCTCGGCGACCATTCCTGCCGAAATCGCTAAACTTTCTTCGCGTTACCTGACCAACCCGACCCGTATCTCGGTTGGCTCGACCACGGTTCCTGCGGCGAACATCAAACAAGAACTGATCCAGACTTCGGAAGGTGAGAAATACACCAACCTCGTCGCGCAGATTTCTCAGCGTACTGGCTCGATCATCATTTTCGTGAAAACGAAACATGGCTGTGACCGCCTTGCTGACCGTCTGACCCGCGCCGATCATCCGGCTGATGCAATCCACGGCGATCTCAAACAGAGCCGCCGCGACCGCGTCATTCAAGATTTCCGTGCCAAGAAACACCGCATTCTCGTGGCAACCGACGTTGCCGCGCGCGGTCTTGATATTCCGCACATCGAACACGTCATCAACTATGACCTGCCGCAATGTCCGGAAGACTACATTCACCGCATTGGCCGTACGGCCCGTGCCGGTGCTGAAGGCGAAGCCGTCAACCTGCTCACTCCAGCCGACAACGCCAAATGGCGCGCCATTGTGCGCCTGATCGATCCAAGCCAGAAAGCTCTGCCTGCGCACAAAGACGAAGGCAAGAAATCCGGCGGCAATCGTGGCGGTAAATCATTCGGCGGTAAGCGCAGCTTCGGTGAGAAAAAGCCATGGGACAACAAATCCTCTGGCAACCGTGATTTCAAACCGCGCGAAGATCGTCACTTCGGTGGCCGTTCTGACCGTACAGAGCGTCCGGCTTTTGCTGAACGTTCTGAGCGTCCAGTTCAGGCTGAACGTTCCGAACGTGCGCCAGTGTTCGTAGACCGTTCTGACCGCCCAATTCCACGTCAGGATCGTCCACAGAACAATGATCGTCCGCAAAATGATCGTCCACGCTCTGACAAGCC
>CAYJDG010000028.1:13403-25132 GCA_964368875.1 uncultured Pseudobdellovibrionaceae bacterium | reverse complement strand
TCTGATCGTCCAGCCCGTCCGGCTGGCGAGCGCAGCGACAAGCCATGGGTCAACAAAGGTGAACGCTCCGAGCCACGCGCCGCCCGTCCAGCCTCTGACCGTGTGTCATCCAAGCCATGGGTAAGACGCGAAGGCGGCGATGCCAAACCTTGGGTTAAACGCGAAGGCGCCACCAACGGCAAGCCAGCCTTCAAAAAAGATGGCGAGCGCAAGCAGTGGGGCAACCGCGACACGACTGTGAAGAAGCAGTGGTCCGGCGACAAAAAGCCAGCCTCGACCGGCAACGGCGACGCGCCACCCAAGAAAAAACACTATGGCGACCGCATGAAAAAGCGCAACGCCGCCTAGGTTGAATAGAAGAATTAAAAAAGGCCGCTGAAATCTCAGCGGCCTTTTTGTTTGGCTAATATTTCGGCAGAGTGAAGACAAGAATTTCCGCGTCTTCTGTGCCCGTGAACTCCAGCGTATCGCCAAGCTCCGTACTCGCGCCGTCACCTTGCGCCAGAGTTTCGCCGTTCAGCGTAACGCCGCCCCGTGCAACCTGCACCCAGCCCTGCATCTTCTCCGGCAGCGCATATTTGAACGTCTGGCCTTTGGTCAGGTCGAGCACCGCCATCTCCGCATCCTGCCGGATCGCAAGGCTGCCCTCGCGCCCGTCATTAGATGCGAGCAGAGTAAGTTGTCCCGGCTTGCGCACCGCGCTGAAATCTTTCTGGTCGTACCGGGGCGCCATATTGGCGCGGTCCGGCAGAATCCAGATTTGCAGCAGGTGGACAAGATCGCTTTGAGAGGCATTGAACTCGCTATGCTCAACGCCATAGCCAGCCGACATATACTGCACTTCGCCCGGTTTGATCACCGCGCCATTGCCCATCGAATCTTTATGCTCAAGCGCGCCGTCCAGAACATAGGTCAAAATTTCCATGTTCTTATGGCCGTGCGTACCGAACCCTTTGGCAGGCTGCACAATGTCTTCATTGATGACGCGCAGCGGCCCAAAGCCGACATGCTGTTCGTCGTAGTAGCGCCCGAAGCTGAAACTGTGCTTACCATCAAGCCAGTCAAATGCAGTTTGGCCGCGATCTGCGGCTTTTCTGAGCGTAATCATTTTAGTGGTCCTTTCTTGGTCTCCAGCCAGTTCAAGACGCCACGAGCGGCGCTGATACCGGTACTGAAGCTGGCCTGCAGGAGGTATCCGCCAGTCGGAGCTTCCCAATCGAGCATTTCTCCTGCGGCAAATACGCCTGGTACGGCGCAAAGCATGAGATAGGTATCGAGGCTTGAAAAATCAATACCCCCGGCGCTCGAGATCGCCCTCTCAAGTCCTGCTGTCCCGGTAACGCTTAACGGCACAGCTTTGATCAGTCTCGCCAGCGCCGCCGGTGTCTCTTCCGTCTTGCTGCTATGCACGATTTCCTGCACCAACCCGATCGCCGCTGGCGACAGACCCGCCGCCTTTTGCAGGAAGGTCGACAAGGATTGCCGCTTGCGCGGCACGCTCAATTTTGCGGTTAAATCTGCAAGGCTTAAGCCTGGCCTCAGGTCAATAGCAATCGGCGCAGGCAGCGCATTCCGCAGCGCCGCCGCAACCGTATACGCAGGCGTGCCTTCCAACCCGGTCGCCGTAATCATCATCTCGCCGGGAATGGTTGTGTCTTGGTATCTCAGCGCAATCGATTTAAGCGGCTGTCCGGCGAACTTGGTTTTAAAAATATCCGACCATGAAATATGAAGGCCGCAATTGGCCGCTTTAAACGGCTGAAGTTTTACGCCGCGCTGTTCGAGAAGGGCGCTCCAATGCCCATCTGATCCAAGCCGCGGCCAAGACGCGCCGCCAAGGGCGAGGACAGTCGCATCAGCCTGAACGCTCAGCGGCCCATCCGGCGTTTCGAACGTCAGCTGATCGTTATTCCAGCCTGTCCAGCGATGCTGGGTTTTAAATGTCACACCCAGTTCGCCTAGGCGCTTCAGCCACGCGCGGAGCAGGGGGGATGCTTTGAATGTCTTGGGAAATATGCGTCCGCTCGATCCGGTAAAAGTCGGCTGGCCAAGCTCTTCACACCATGCGACCAGCGCTTCTGGTGGAAAGGCTTCCAGTGCTGCCAACAAATGCGGTGTGGCAGTCCCATAGCGTGTGATCAGTTTTTCAAACGGGTCAGAATGCGTCAGGTTTAAACCGCCGCGCCCGGCCATCAGGAATTTTCGGCCGACGCTCGGCATGCGGTCATAGACGGTAACGGCCTTGCCAGCGCGGGCTAACGTCTCTGCTGCTATCAATCCAGCAGGACCGCCGCCAATGATGGCGATGTGCTGTGCGGTGCTCATTAGTAGTGCGGAGGTTTTTCAGCGGCAGCGATTTCGGTGATCGTCTGCGGCTCGTTGGGGTCGTTCTCTGACATCCCCGTGTTCAGTTCATTGACCTTGGCCTGCGTCGAGGCAAGGCGGCGTTTAAGGAGATCGATTTCCTGCCATTGGCGGCGGATCATCTCGCTTAAATCTTCGATCTGCTGCTCATGATGAGCAAGGGCGGTTTCGATCCGGTTGATGTTATCTTCAGACATGGATCGGAACCGCCTTTGCGGGTAAATAAGATTATTTAGAGTTCTTCTTCTCGCGCTTGGCAGCTTTTTTCTCTGCCGGGGTCTTGAGAGGGGCTTTTTTGGATTCTTTTTTGGTGTCTTTTGACTTTGCCATGGTTGAACATCCTGTAAGGTTGTAGGTTAATATGTCTGAATTGTATGCGATCCAGCCCATGAAACAAGAGAGAATTTCGCCATGAAAAACGAAGAATTTGACGTTCCGCGTCCTCCCGAAAGCAAATTTGTTGTGACGCTTGAAGGCGGTATGCGACTGCGCTTCAATGCCGATGGTTGGGTTGAAGAAATCGGCAAAGGCGGCGACGAAGATGCTCTGGGGACTCGCCTGCAAGGGTCGGGCGTGACCAAGCTCGATGATGTCTATGCCCGGCGTATATATGATCTTTATACCCGCGTTGTAATTTTTGATATGCACCCGAAACGCCAGACGGACCAAGCCGTCTCTGCAGGGCTGCTTGCGTTCCGTGATCTTGAGCCAGGATCGCACACGTATGTGCGCCTGACCAAGATCATCGAAATCGCGAATGAAAAATTTAATATGAACGTCAAGCCATTGCCAGCGGCCTAAAGCGCCCGAGGGAGGATATCTCTTGCAGTTGATGAATATCCTCACCAGCAAGGCGTTTCGTGTCGGTCTGCTAACGCTCATTTACTTTGTGCTAGCTGTGTGTGGAGCCGCTCATCACGAGCCATGGGCCGATGAGGCGCAGGCATGGCTGCTTGCGCGTGATAACTCCTGGCTAGAAATGATGACGCAGTATCTGCGCTATGAGGGGTCGCCCGGTCTATGGCACTCTTTGCTTTATATTCCGGCCCATCTGGGTTTGCCTTATGAAGATACCATCAGCAAGTTAAGCATCATTTTTTCGACGCTCGGCGTAGCTCTGTTTCTCTGGCTATCACCGTTTCCTTTCTGGGTGAGTGCCTTGGTTCCGTTTACGTATTTCTGTCTCTATCAATATGGAATCGTAGCACGCAGCTATTGCTTATTGTTACCTCTGATGACGCTCTCAGCGCATTATCTAAGAACGTGGCCCACCCGGCCCCTCAGGTTCTTTGGCGCGCTTGCCTTAGTCGCCCACGTAAGCCTGCACGGGGCTTTGTTAGCCTGTGCATTTGGTACTCAAGCGTTATGGGAGGGTATCCAGCGGCGTCATGAGTTCACCTTCTGGAGGAACCGGCGCATTCTTGCAGGCGGTGCGATGTTGGTAGGCAGTCTGCTGGCTATGGTACTGATCGTAACTCCGCCTGCAGACCTAAATTTCCCGTTGGGTGAGTTATCTCCCCTTGGGTCCGGCGCAAGGTATATCGCGACCAGTTTTTCAGGGCATGATAATTACCCTGTGCTTCTTCAAGTCCTTCTGTTTGTATTGGTTGTGGCGACATTTGTGTGGTCCCTGTGGAAGCGCTCGATCTTCGGAATCGTCTCAGGGGTCTTACTCACGACTTTGGCGGCATTTAAATACTGGAATATCTGGCATGAAGGAATTCTTCTCTATGCATGGATCTTCGCCCTCTGGGTTGCGTGGGATTATAGTGATAAGGCCGCTCCAAAAGGGCGCTTGAAGCTATGTATGGCCGGGGCCATGGCGCTCATCTTGTCCTTGCAAGTTTATTATACGGTCGCGACGTACAAGATGGATTGGCGCGGTATTTATTCTGCATCTCGCGATACGGCGACGTATCTGCATGCACAGGAATTAGATAAATCCGTCTGGAGCTACGACTTCTGGTCGGTCGCGTTACAACCTTATTTTACGGGGAATATTTATTCTAATCAGTCGCCTGTGATGAACGGTAAAGCCTTCTGGCTGTGGTCGTCGCGCAATGAACAGCAACTACCAATCAAATCGGAAGAACTTTGTGCCGGGCAACCGCTGGCTGTTGTGCTTCCTGTGCTCAATACGCAAACGCCTGATGACGTATCCAGCAAGGCTCTTAAAAAATGTGGCTACACTTTGGACAAAACATTTACTGGCTACACTTTTTTCAAGGGGCAGGTGTTTGGTGGCGTGTCTTACTTGATATACAGGAAATAAAAAAACCGGCATTGCTGCCGGTTTTTTATTGAGCCAATGAACTCAAAAAGACCTATTCGGTCGTTTTTGTTTCATGGGTTTCAGTGGTTGTTTCTTTGTTCATCGCGCCAGCTGGATCGACAACAGTCTCAACTTTATGTTCTTGAGTAACTTCGCCATCGCCATCTGTTTCAGTGGTGGTGGTTTCAGTGGTTGTGGCAGATTCTTTATTCATCGTGCCTTCAGGATCGACAGAAGTCTCTGTCTTGGTTTCCTGAGACATATTGCCTTCACCATCGGTGGTTGTTTCGGTGGTTACCGATTTTTCGATCACAGTGCCGTCCGGAGTGGTTTGCTCACTGGTCTGTTCTTCGGTTTTTTTATCGTCGCAGGCAGTCAGACCGCCAACGGCGAGAATGGCCAAGGCCATCAGCATCAGGTTATTTTTCATGGTTTAGTCTCCTCGTGGAATTTTTCTACTGAACCATCTAAAGGACTTGGCAGGTATTTTCCAGAGGCTTTTTTGCAATTTAGGTAGTTTTATCAGGGAACTAACCCCTGCATAAGGATTTGCACACCCTTTCGGCATTAATTCTTGAATTGAGGGATCAATTTGCGTGTTTGAGACGTTATTAGCCTCTTCTATACCGAAGCCTTGATCGCTTCAGCTTTTACTCAGTTAGTCACTCATGGAGGGGGAGCTAAGGGCAAAATCTGCCCTGAGTCGCTAAGCCTTCTTATAATATACATCTAATAATTGTTTTTCTGAGAAACAAAAACGGCGTCTCGTTGGTTCTATTAGAAATGCTTGTTAATGAAAATATATTCGACTTGTTCTTAAGGGTAGAAGTTATTTTTAGGAGGATAAAAAAATGTCAGGTGTGTTGAAGACTCATATCAATAATAACCAGGCCAAGTTGATTAGCACTGGTATAACCGAATTCGATAACATTCTTGGTGGTGGTTTAACTGCTAATCGCGTTTATCTGCTCCACGGTACGCCGGGGTCAGGTAAAACAACCATGGCCATGCAATTTTTGCTAGCGGGGGTCAGCGCTGGTGAAAAAGTTCTATATGTGACTCTCTCTGAAACCAATAAAGAATTGTCAGCTGTCGCGGCCTCGCATGGCTTCGATCTAAGTGGCGTCGAAATCTTCGAGCTGGTTGCTGAAGAGGAAGAGCTAGATCTTGAAAATCAGTACACCATGTACCAACCCTCTGACATTGAACTCAATGTCACGACGAAGGCTATTCTCGACATCATCGATAAAATTAAACCCAAACGGGTTGTCATTGATTCCCTTTCAGAAGTGAAGCTTCTGGCACAAAGCACGCTCAGGTTCCGACGACAGGTACTTGCGCTGAAGCAGTTTTTTACAGGTCGTGACTGTACTGTTTTCTTCCTTGATGACAAGACCGCGTCGTCGGGAGAGGAAGATATGCAGCTGGCCAGTATCGCGCATGGTGTCATTAGCCTTGAGCAATTGTCTCCCGGTTATGGGGCTGAACGTCGCCGCATCAGCATCACCAAGCTACGGGGGCAAAGATATCGTGGCGGTTATCATGACTTTTCAATTGTCAGGGGTGGAGTCAGGATTTTCCCGCGGATCGTCGCGTCTGAACACACGCGCAGAAATAAGCCAAATGTTCTCAAGAGCGGTATCACTGAAATGGATAACCTCATGGGTGGGGGGATTGATTCAGGCACAAGCGTCCTGCTGCTCGGTCCCGCGGGTGTTGGTAAATCCAGTTTATCGATTCAATATGCCGTCGAGGCCGCACGGAATGGCCATGCCAGCGCCATCTTTACGTTTGATGAGCGTATCCAGACGATGCTCAATCGGAGCGAGGGCTTAGGTATTCCGCTCGCCAAATATATTGATGAAGGTTTGATCGATCTGCGCACGATCGATCCGGTTGAATTGTCTCCGGGAGAGTTTGCTCAGCTTGTGCGCGCATCTGCCGAAGGTAAAAATGGCAAGCATGCCAAAATCGTCGTTATCGACAGCCTGAATGGTTACTTGAACGCCATGCCTGAAGAGAGGTTTCTGACGGCGCAGCTGCATGAGCTTCTGACATTTCTAGGTCACCTGGATGTTGTGACTTTTATCGTGGTTGCCCAGCATGGCTTGCTTGGTCAGGCGATGCAGACGCCGATTGATACAAGCTATCTGGCGGATTCGGTTATCCTCTTTAGATATTTCGAAGCTCAAGGCGAAGTCAGACAGTTGATCTCGGTCCTGAAGAAGCGAAGTGGTCAACATGAGCGCACCTTGCGTGAATTCCGTATGAGCTCGAGCGGGCTGAATATAGGTCGTCCCCTGCATGATTTCAGGGGTGTTCTGACAGGCACTCCAACGTTTAGTGGGGTTGACAGTCAGTTGATCAGCAAAAATGAATAATAATGAAAATGAGTACCGTGTTTTAATTCTGGCTCCTACCCACAAGGATGGAATTGTTACGGCGCAGTTTCTGGCGTCGAAAAAAGTTCTATCGCATGTGTGCAGATCTTTGCAGGAAATTTGCGATGAATTTTCGAAAGGTGCAGGTGCGATCATCGTCACCGAAGAGGCTGTGCTACAGGATAAAGACGAACTCTTTAAGGACGCGCTTTTCAATCAGGAAGAATGGTCGGATATCCCGGTCATCGTTCTGACCGTCTCAGGCCGTGATTTTTCGAGTACGCTGGCCCGCCTTGAAGAAATTGGCCATATGACCGCTATCAAGCGGCCTGTGCAGCTTAATAATTTTGTCAGTACGATCAATATGGCGCTACGCGACCGTAAGCGACAATATAAAATTCGTGCGGCTCTGCGTGAGAGAGAGAGTCAGGCGCAGGCCTTGACCAAGGCCATGGAGCTTGCGAACGCAGCCAATCTCGCCAAGAGCGAATTCCTAGCCAATATGAGCCATGAAATTCGCACACCTATGAACGCGATCCTTGGCTTAGCGAATATTCTTGAGCGAAGCGTGCCGCTCACCTCAGATCAGCAGAAATTTATTTCGACGTTGAAGCAGAGTAGCGAAAGTTTGCTGATGTTAATCAACGATCTGCTTGATATTGCAAAAATCGAAGCAAGCGGGATTGAGATTGAAAATATCTCATTCCAGATGGATCAGTTGATCGAAGAAGTCATCAGCATGATGTCGGTAAAGGCCAATGAGAAGAACCTGTTGTTCCGCGTTGATATGGATTCGATTACAGGCGTACATTTTCGTGGTGACCCCCTTCGTATCCGCCAGATCGTTACCAACTTATGTAGCAACGCCGTCAAATTCACCCATCAGGGATCTGTTACCATGCAGGTTGTCATGCAGACCCGTGATGAATTGCATGCAGAGGTGGTTATTACCGTCACGGATACCGGAATTGGCATTTCCCCTGAAAACCTTGAAAGGATATTCGATAAATTTACGCAGGCAGATAATACGATTAGCCGCAAGTTCGGCGGCACCGGGCTTGGATTGGCTATCAGCAGAACTCTGGCTGATCTCATGGGTGGTCGGATAGAGGCTGCAAGCGTCGTCGGCAAAGGGTCTGAATTTAAGGTCACTCTTACGCTCGAAATTGAAAAAATGGGTACTCAGCCAGCGGTCCAGCCTGAAAAGCTTGAGACATTCAACGAGGACGTCAAAGGCCGTATCTTGCTGGTGGAAGATTATGAACCAAACGTTTTGGTCGCGCGCACCTTGCTTGAATTATTTGGCTATGATTGCGATACCGCTGCCAATGGCCGTATTGCGATTGAAAAGGCAGAAAATCAGAACTATGTGGCCATCCTGATGGATGTGCAAATGCCGGAACTCAATGGCTTCGAAGCGACCAAGGCGATCCGGGAAATAGAAGCAGGCCGGGGCGGTAAACCTGCGACGATTATCGGCATGACAGCCCATGCTTTAGCGGGTGATAAAGAGCGGTGTATTGCAGCTGGCATGAATGATTACATCTCCAAGCCGTTCTCGGCGAAAGACCTCGAGCAGAAACTGCAGCAGGCTTTGTAGGAGAAAAACTGGCGGAACGGGAGGGATTCGAACCCTCGATACACCTTTACAATGTATGACGGTTTAGCAAACCGTTGCCTTAAGCCGCTCGGCCACCGTTCCAGAAAGTCAAAAATGAGTAGCTTATTCAGGCGGTTATTTCAAGCGAAACTGCTGAAAGACCGTTTTTATTGGGATTTATGAACGTTCGCGTTCCATGACGACAAGAAAGGCCTCGCGGTTAAAGAACAGAAGCATGCGGCGGGTTTCCCGCTCCATGGTCTTAACACGCCAACCTTTGGCGGCCTGTTCGTTCAGGAATTTGGCAAATCTCTCAGGGTCGACCTTTGATTGACCAAGCACCAGCGAGCCAAGCATCGCTTCCTGATAAATCAAGACCTGATATTCATATCGTTCGTTCATGGCGCTTCTCCTTTATGCGGCCGGTAGGAAACCCTGCGACTGGCGCAGCCATAGTCTGGAGTATGGTCCGTCTTTTTTCAACAACTCTTCGTGTGAGCCATCTTCAACAATCCTGCCGGCGTCGAGCACGATGAGGCGGTCCATGCGCATCACGGTCGACAGGCGATGGGCAATCGCTATGACTGTGCGGTCTTCCATCAGGGGATAGATATAGGTCTGCACCACGGATTCAATTTCGCTATCAAGCGCCGAAGTTGCCTCGTCCAGTAACATGATCGGCGCGTCTTTCAGAATAAGGCGGGCAATCGCCACGCGCTGCCGCTGACCACCTGAAAGTTTGACCCCGCGCTCACCAACCCGCGACTGGTAGCCTTCGTTGCCATAGCTGTCACGCAAGCCGAGAATAAAATCATGCGCTGCAGCTTGCTGTGTCGCGCGCATGACATCGGCCTCGGTTGCCTCGCGCCGGCCATAGGTCAGGTTCTCATGGATCGAGCGATTGAGCAGTGTCGGCTCCTGCGTCACCATACCAATTTGCGCACGCAGGGAATTCTGGGTGACATCCATAATGTTATGCCCATCAATCGTGACTGAGCCTGATTTGATGTCATAGGAGCGCAACAGCAGATTGACGAGCGTTGTCTTGCCCGCGCCGCTCGGCCCGACCAGGCCTACCTTCTGTCCGGCTGGAATGTGCAGATTAAGATGATCGAAAATGACCCGGCCACTCGGGTAAACGAAGGTCACGTCCTTAAAATCAATTGTGCCTTTAACCCGGGGCAGGGTGGTGGCGTTCGGCTTATCCTGAACGGCAACCGGGCGGTTGAGAACTTCCAGTCCGTTTTTGACGGTGCCGTAATTCTCCGAGATCATCGAAGCCTGCATAAAGAACCACACCATTTGGATGCGGATCCGCAGGATCAGTGGAAACATCGCCACCACTGAGCCAATCGGAACGGTCCCTTTGGACCACAGATAAACCGACGCAACCGTCAATGCGACCATGAAGATACTGTTGGCACAATCGAGAATAATCGTCGCAGCGGTCACGACCTTACTTTTGCTATAAGCGTTCTCAAGATGGTTGTTGAGCAAGCCCCTGAAATCACTGTTTTCATCTTCCGGCCGTGAAAACAGTTTGGTGAGCGAGATATTGGTGATGATATCGACGCAGCGTCCAAGCGCAGTCGAATAACTTTCAGTCAGTTTGTCGGAGCGGCGCGAAATTACTGGAGTAAAAAACCATGCCACCAGCGCAGTAACGCTCACCCAACCGATCAGCAGGGCGACCAGCCACCAGTGAATCGTGCCTGCGACCACAACCGTCGTAATAAAGAACGCCATCACCCACCAGACATTGGTGATCACGTTCAGCATCAGGTCGGCGGATGTGCGACCAAAATCGAAGACCTTGGCACTCAAGCGCCCGGCCATCTCATTGTGGAAAAATTCCATCGATTGTTGTGTCAGGTACGTCATTGCCCGAAAGCGGCTCCGCTGTGCGAGTTTCGGATTGACGACAAGGTTATGAAAGATGGCTTCGAGTGCTCCGAAAAGCGGGAAACCGATCAGGAATAACAGCATCGCGCCGATCAGGGCCGGGTGTGTCATGCTTGTTGCTGCCGTGACCGTCCCGGCGGACAGCGCATCGGCAAACTGCCCGATCAGCAGCATCGTAATCGGTTCGATGATTGCGCCGCCGGTATTGACCAGCAGCAGCGTCGACCACCGCCATGGATTGAGCTTGAAAATATCCCATAAGGCCCCAAGGACGGTTTTTGGAAAAACCGTCGGCTGTCCTTCGTCGGGCTGAAGCTCGACGTATTTTTTGTAGAACTTGGAATTCATAGCTTTCAGCGGATCAGGGATTGGTATTCCAGATCAGGTCATTCTGCTTACCAAGCTTGACCGCAAATTGCCAGACTTTGGCATCGCTGAATGGACAGGACGGGTAAGGTGGTGGCGTTTCTGCCGGATTGCTGAATTTTTCCGGGGCCATGTGCAGGGTTGCCTTGCCGGTATAGCCATGTTTGCGGGCGGCGCAGACACCATGGAATTCGGTTTCAGGCCACGCCTGTTCAAGGCTGCGCAGCAACGTTCCGCTGACCACAGGCACCCATGCCCGCTCGGGAGCGGGAAGTTCGGCGGCGCGTTCGGCGATGGCATCACGGAAGCCCGGATAATCGAAACCGGACGTCAGCAGGTGACATTCTTTATAAGCCGTCGCTTCCTGTGTCAGAATTTCAACCGGTGTCGGGCGCTTCATGATGATGCGTGTCTTCATTTCATCAAGACGCTTCATCCATGGCGGCACGTAATCGGACTCGCTCATCAGAATGGTGCATTTCATTTTGAGAGTTTGGCACGCCATGGCGAGAGCAGGCACGCCCCAGCCGAACACCGACCCTGCATAGATGACATGATCGACGTTTAAAGAGGGCAGCCATGTTTCAAGGGCGATGCGCTTGGTGCCGCCGAAAGTGAAATCGTCGCGGATAACGTCAAAGCGCTCAGTGCGTTCAGGGGTCAGAGTATAAATTTTCTAGCTCGCTTGTTCAGGTGTCAGGTTCAGGACTTTACGCCGCATCAGCAGCAGGGCAGTCAGGCCCAGATTTACCGCCACAAACGTGGCCGGGTAAAGATATGTCGTGACCGTATAGGTTTCGAGCGCCAGGATCGAGAGAGAAAAGCAGATAACCGATAAAAACCA
>CAYJDG010000028.1:6188-13303 GCA_964368875.1 uncultured Pseudobdellovibrionaceae bacterium | reverse complement strand
CCCTGAGATTTCTTCAGAACCTGCCCAACGAAGAAGCCAAACAACTTATCCTTGCCGCCTTTATAGGCTGCAACGTTGTCCGGGTTTTCGGCGATGACTTCGTCGACGATTTTCTCAATTGCGCCGCTGTCGGTCACCTGCTTCAGGCCCTTCGCGTCGACAATCTTGGCCGCATCTTCTCCGGTCGCCATCATTTCTGCGAAGACATCTTTGGCGATCTTGCCAGAGATGGTGTTGTCGGTGATCAGGCCGATCAGGCCGCCAAGCTGAGCCGCGGTGATTGGGCTTTGTTCGAGGGTCTTGCCGTCTTTGTTGAGGCCGCCAAGCAGTTCGTTGATAACCCAGTTGGCTGCCAGCTTCGGATCGCGACCTGCGGCCACGGTTTCATAGAAGGATGCCCGTGAACGCTCCGCAATCAGCACCGAGGCGTCATACGCGCTCAACGAAAAGTCCTTCATAAAACGATGCTTCTTGTCGTCGGGGAGTTCAGGCAGGGTTTCTTTAATCTGGTTGACCCATGCGCTTTCCAGCACGACCGGGAGGAGGTCGGGATCAGGGAAGTAGCGGTAATCATGCGCTTCTTCTTTCGAGCGCATCGAACGCGTTTCGCCTTTGACCGGATCCCACAAACGGGTTTCCTGCTTGATCGAGCCGCCGCCTTCGAGAATTTCGAGCTGGCGTTGGGCCTCATAATCAATTGCCATCTGGATGGCCTTGATCGAGTTGACGTTCTTGATCTCGCAACGTGTGCCGAGCGGCTCGCCGGGGCGGCGTAGCGATAGGTTGACGTCGGCGCGCATCGAGCCTTCTTCCATGTTGCCGTCGCAAGTCTCGAGATACCGCAGGATCATGCGTAGTTTCGAGATATAGGCGCAGGCCTCTTCGGGACCGCGCAGGTCCGGCTCGGACACAATCTCCATCAGCGCGCAACCGGCGCGGTTGAGATCGACATAGCTCTTGGTCGGATGCTGGTCATGGATCGATTTCCCGGCATCCTGTTCAAGGTGCAGGCGCGTCACGCCGATTTGCTTGGTCGTGCCATCGGCGAGATCAATCTCGATCATGCCTTTGCCGACGATCGGGTGCAGGAACTGGGAAATCTGATAGCCTTGCGGTAGATCAGGGTAGAAATAGTTTTTACGTTCGAAGATCGACTTCATGTTGATCTGCGATTTGAGACCAAGACCAGTGCGCACTGCCTGTTCGACGCAATACTGGTTCAGCACTGGCAACATGCCAGGCATCGCAGCGTCAACAAGGCTGACATGGCTGTTCGGTGCGCCACCGAATTCACAGGACGCTCCCGAGAACAGTTTCGATTTGGCGATAATCTGCGCGTGGACTTCAAGTCCGATCACCATTTCCCAGTCGCCAGTTTCGCCTTTGATTAATGCAGCCATAGTCTTTGGTCTCTCTTAAGTTATTTTAACATCAGTTGGGCGCATGACATGGTCAGGCGCTGTTCGTTATCCTTGAACTCTTTGGTTTCCATGATGGCAGCCATCGGGTCAGTGATATTCGGGTTCTGGGCCAGCACGACACCCAGCAGGCGTTGGGATTCCCGTGCGGTATAGGCAGCCATCTTGTCAGACAGGCAGTTGCAGACGTTGGTAACGCCAACATCTTTTGCGCATTTGGTCGCAATCAGGTCGCGCACCGGGTATTCCATGCATGGGGCATGCACTTGCGTAAGGGTCTTGTTAATCGCGTCGCGGGCGGCTTGGTCGTTGCCCATGGTTGCGCGGATATCTTCCATCGTGATGGATCTGCGCATATGCAGAGCTGTGCATTGGCAATAGACATCCTTGGTCTGCGGCTTCATTTCCTGACCAGGTTGAGTTGTTGCCACGCAGTTTTGATAAAATTTCTGCGCGTTGGCTTCGGAAATGGCCGTCTGCGCGAGAGCAGCGGTTGAAGTAAAGCACATCAGTAAGGTTAGAACTGCTAATAAGTTTCTCATTTTTTACACACCCTTCTTCTGTTTATCGTTCAGTTTTAATTATAGATGCTTGGACTCTTCCAGTTGCCAGTGCGGCATTGCGTATGGGCGGCTTCTTTGGCCTGCTTGAAGCCATCGCTTCTCCACATCGCTTCCATAGGGTCTTTATACAAATCGTTATCTATGCGGCTCATCATATCGGCATCACCATAATTTTGGACATGCTTGGCAATTTTTTCAGAGACGCAGGTGCAGTAATTGACGATATCCTTGATGCCGGGATCGCTCTTACGGTTGAGAACGCAATAATAATATTCAGAATCAAGTGTCGGTGTATCAAGGCAAGGTGCGACGACTTGCGTGAGATACTTATCATAAACTGGGTTACCCACCATTTGGTTCCGGGGGATTTGCAGGCTTTCATATTCAGCAGTTGTCAGGGTGCCTTGGGTGGCCACGGACGTGCAGCTGCAATAGTAATCAAGTGACCCGGGTGTGAAGCGCGGCGGGTAAGTGGTTTTGCATTTCTTGAACACTTCATCGGTCGCTTCATTCGACAGATATTTGCCGGACGTGACTTTAGGATCCAGAGCTTTTGGTTTGCCCAGGAAATCTGCGTCCTGGGCATGCGCGGTGAAGCCGAGAGTCATAACTGTCATAACGCTCAAAAGGAGTATGAGAATGCGGATCATGCTGCCTTCTTCAGAAGCTGGGGTTGAGCTTTAAACTGGGCGGCTTGCTCCAGCACGCAACCTGCGCGGAACACAGTTTCCTCATCCCAGAATTTTCCAATCAGTTGCAGGCCAAGCGGCAATCCGTCGCTCGATAATCCGGTTGGCACAGTCATACCGGGCAGGCCAGCAAGGTTGACGGTCACTGTAAAGACGTCATTGAGGTACATTTTAACCGGATCATCCTCGTTCTCACCGATTGCGAACGCCGCTGACGGTGTAGCTGGGGTGAGCAGCACGTCACATTTCTTGTATGCTTCGGTGAAGTCGTTCGAGATCAGACGGCGGACTTTCTGCGCTTTGGTGTAATAGGCATCATAGTACCCAGCCGAGAGAACATACGTTCCGGTCATGATGCGGCGTTTCACTTCACGGCCGAACCCTTCGGCGCGGGTTTTCTCATAGGTACAGTTGAGGTTCTCGCCATCGACACGCAGGCCATAGCGCACACCGTCATACCGGGCGAGGTTAGACGATGCTTCGGCTGGGGCGATCACGTAATAGGTCGGCAGAGCGTATTTCGTGTGGGGCAGGGATACTTCAACGATCTCGGCACCGGCATCCTTCATCCACTCAATGCCCTGATCCCAGATTTTCAGGATTTCTTCAGGCATGCCATCAAGGCGGTACTCTTTAGGAATGCCAACGCGCAGGCCCTTCATATCAGGAATAAGCGCCTTGGTGTAATCCGGCACAGGAATGTTAGCCGACGTGCTGTCTTTCGGATCATACCCGGCCATTGAATTCAGCATCAGGGCGCAGTCTTCAACTGTGCGCGCGAATGGTCCCGCCTGATCGAGCGACGACGCGAAGGCAACGATGCCCCAGCGCGAGCAGCGGCCATAAGTCGGCTTGATGCCTGCAATGCCGGTGAAGGCCGCAGGCTGGCGGATTGAACCGCCTGTATCGGTTCCGGTTGCGCCCATGCACATGTTGGCAGAGACCGCAGCGGCAGAGCCACCGGACGAGCCACCCGGCACGAGATCACGGTTATCGCCATTGTTGCGCTTCCATGGGCTGATAACGTTACCATAGGCGCTCGTCGTATTGGACGACCCCATCGCGAATTCATCGAGGTTGAGTTTACCAAGCGTCACAGCGCCTGCATCAAGCAGTTTCTGTGAGACGGTGGATTCATAGGTCGGCACGAAATTGCCGAGGATTTTAGAACCCGCCGTCGTGCGCACACCTTTAGTACAGTAAAGATCCTTGATCCCAAGCGGAATGCCTTCAAGTGCGCCGCCGTCACCTTTGGCAAGCTTCGCATCGGAGGCTGCGGCCTGTTTCAACGCGAGGTCTGGCGTTTCGGTGATGTACGCGTTGAGATAACGGTGGCTGTCCATCTGTTCGAGATGGGCCTTGGTCAACTCAGTGGAGGAGATTTCTTTTTTCTTCAGCTTGGCAACAGCGTCAGCGATGGTCAGGTTCAAAAGGTCGGTCATGGTAAAACTCTATTCAACGATCTTGGAGACAACAAAGAACCCTTCAACGGATTCCGGGGCATTGGCGAGAACATCGGTGACTTTATCGCCATCATTCACCACATCGGGGCGCTGGAACGGCACGATGCTCGACACGCTGGTCAGGGGCTCGATGCCGTCGGTGTTAACTTCCTGCAATTGTTCGATCCATTTAAGGATATTGCCGACCTGGGTGGCGTAGTAATCCTCATCTTCGGCTGACACGTCGATACGTGACAGGGTGCCTAATTTGCGAACGGTTGCTTTGTCTATAGTCATCAGGGGTCTCTTTTTTGTAGGATGGCTTTACGAACCATGAAAATCATTTCCAGCCAAGACTTTAAAGGGAGTTTGCCCCCGAATGCAAAGCTTTTGGGCCTCGATGTGGGCACCAAAACCATCGGCTTGGCTTTTGGTGACGTAGCGACCCGAATCTGCACCCCCCTGAAGGTCATTTCCCGCACCAAGCTGAAAGCCGATGCCGTAATTGTCGCGGCCCAGATTAAGGAATATGGCGTCTCCGGCCTCGTGGTCGGCTGGCCGCTGAATGTGGACGGCAGCGAAGGCCCGAAATGCCAGAGCGTCAAAGACACGATTCTGGCGATGCAGGAGTGGCTGCCGGACATTTTTGTTACCTTCTGGGATGAACGGTTTTCAACCGCCAACGCCCATAAGTTCTTGATCGATGAAGTCGACATGACCCGCAAGCGCCGCAGCGAGATCATTGATAAAATGGCCGCTCAAGAAATACTTATATCATTTTTGTCATAAGCAGGAAAATATGCGCCAATCTATAAAATACCTTCCACTCGCCCTCATCCTTTTCTCCAGTCCGGCTTATGCGACACGCACGGTGACGTCGCCAACTGTGAATGAGGGCGAAACCGTTTTTGAGGTTAAAGGTGAATACTCCATCGATGAAAATGACGACACCGATGGGGCGTGGAAGAACAAACTGACCCTCGGGCATGGCTTTACATCCTTTTGGTATTCCGAGCTTGAAACCAATGTTGATCAAAGTGGTGATCCCGATGACCGCACCGACTTCACCAGCATCGACTGGAAGAATAAATTCCAGCTCACCAGCCAGAAAGATGTCGGACTGGATAGCGGTTTTCGCATCAGCTACGCCAAAAACCTCAGCGGTTCAGAAGATAAAGTTGAAGTGAAACTTCTTGCCGGAAAAGACATTGGCAAGACCTCCCACCGCGTCAACGTTATCTTTGATCGCACGACAGAGTCGGGCAGGGGCGCGAACTGGGGCACGTCATGGAGCAGCCGTTACAAACTCTCCGATCAATTCCAGCCGGGCTTCGAGCTCTATGATAGCTTTGGAAAAATGGGGGATGAGCAGGGCTTTGATACGCAGGATCACCGTGTGGGCCCTGTCTTTTACGGCAAGGTCGGGAAGAACCTGTCCTACGATGCAGGCTATTTGATTGGTCTCAGCGAAGCCGCGCCGGACGGGACTTTAAAAGTCATCCTTAAGTATAAATTCGATTAAAACCCTGCGCCTACCTGAGTTTATGGCAAGTAACTTGACACTTTGCATAATGCTTAGGTAAAAGGGCGTATGAAACCTAGATTTTCAACGATTTGTCGGCTGGCCGTGACCTGGACGGATGTAAAAGGTCAGCCATGGGAGGGCGCGGCCAATGGTGTATTTGTCTCACCGCGGCATGTCCTGACCAACGCGCATGTGATTGATAGCAAGGAAACCGTTCGCGCCATAAGTGCAACAGGATGGGATGCCAATATGCGTCCCTCTGCTCAAGGTGGTCGTCATGTTTTCAGCGAAGCAGAAGATCTGGCCCTGATCGAACTTGAGCACCCGATTACCGATCATTGCGCCCGGGTCATAACCGCCGGGATTGATTTGAAAAAAGACTTCAGTCATGCGGTCTTTGGCTTGGAAACATTTCATACCCGTGGGTATGCGAGATACGACGTCACCCTGCCCACGCGCGGGCACGCTTATGGACATCGTCGTTACCCTAACTGGCAAAATTTTATTCTAGCTGTTGAGCCAAAGACTGGCCATTCCGGCTCACCTGTCTTTGCAGAAGATGGCGAGACGGTGATCTCGTTGCTGACTGGAGTCCGTACCAAGGATATGAAAGCTGCACGTCTGCTCAATGATGTTTTTACTCACATTCCACCCCGCACAGGCACACAGCGTCTGGGCTATCCATTCCTCGGAACATCCCCGGCTGTTCTGGCGCGGTGGTATCAAGCAGCTCAACGTGAGTTAGGGCTATAATATGACGACACAGCAAGAGCCTTTCCCTGTCTGTCATGTTTTCAGTACCGCGACCCGAGGCCCGCAAAAGGGCCGTTGGGCAAGTATCGGTGTCTTCATATCGCCCCAGCATGTGCTCACGACATTGCACTCTGTTCGGGGCATGCACCAGATTGAGGTTGCAGATGGGGCTGGCCGAAAATCGACAACGCGTTTTCTGCATCCTGTCGCCAGTGACCGCGAGATGGATGTTGCGATCATTAAGCTTCTCGTGCCGATAGGAAAAGAGTGTGCCCGCATACCCGAAGGCCCTTATGAAGATGTAAAAAGAGGCTTACTGCGAACTATCTTTCAGAACAAGGCCACCGCGCACATGGTTGTGATGGACTGTTTCCATGAAGCCATGTTTGGACCGCAGTCCAAAGATGCGCCTATTGTAGATTTTGCAACAGGCATACAGGTCATCCCCGGTTATTCTGGATCGCCGATCATGGCGGGGGATGGTCAAAAACTTGTCTCACTCGTCACGTCACATCATCCGACGCAGCAAGCAACGCTTATGCACTTTGTAAATGTGCTACAGCAGGTCTCTGGCATTGCTTTAGAGGGTGCTCTGCCTCTGATTAACTTTTCTGGCCCCAACCCCCGTCATTTTCACGACTGGATCCAGAAAGCAGCAAAAGACCTAAATATTTAAAAGTTTGTCCAAAGAACCTAAGGATTTCCTGCTTTTTCTTGACAAAATA
>CAYJDG010000028.1:0-6088 GCA_964368875.1 uncultured Pseudobdellovibrionaceae bacterium | reverse complement strand
ATGAAAAATGCATGAAAAAGGTGTGATCATGACCAATACAAACTTCGCGAGTGTGTGCAGTATTCAAACGAACTTAGGGCGGGCCGTTGGGGTGTTCGTTTCACCGCGCCGCGTTTTAACCTGCTGGCATGTGGTCGCCGGGAGCACATCTGTAATGGTTGAAACTGATTTTGGCGTAACCAGCATGAAGCGCGGCAAGGATGGCGGGCAGCATCGCCGCGATGTAGATCTCGATCTAGCTGTCATAGAAGTGAAAGATGCTATCGGTCATGATTTTGCATTGCCTCCCAAACAGTCAGGCTTAGATCTAGGAGATGTTTTTCATCAATCTGCAACGCATGTGATGAAAACCAGATATCACGGTCAATCTGCGCAGCATTCCGTTTTTGTTGATTTTCAAAGTGCCCGACGCGGAATGCCGGGATATGAGAATACAGCCTCATTTAGCACTCCCACTGCTAAAGTTGTTCCCGGTTATTCTGGCTCTCCTATTTTTGCAAAAGATGGCGAGACGCTTGTGTCTATTGTGACCGCGCATGTTCCGGAACATCAGGATGCTGCAGAACGCTTAGGACGCGACTTCGCGCGTATGTTTGGGGGAGATCTTCCCAATGCAAAATCTTTAAAAGCGTCTATCCCTTTTGTGGGTGTGCGCCCTGATCTCTTCGCGCGCTGGTATAGAAGCGTTGCCGCAGAGCTAAAGTTCTAGCGCCCGTTCCCAAACCGCATCAGCTCGGTGCCATGCTCCCGCATCCACGTATGGCCCGTGGTGAAATCTGCCGACAGTTCTTCACACAACTTCCAGAACCGCGCGCCGTGATTGGGGTGGGTGAGGTGGGCGACTTCGTGTGAAATCACATATTCGTAGGCTTCAAACGGCGCAAAGATCAGCCGCCACGAGAGCGCCATGCGGCCATCGGTCGAACAACTGCCCCAGCGTGTTTTCATGTCGCGCAAACTGAGGTTCACGACTTTCTTACCGATCTGTTCTGCCTTCGCACTCGCGATTTTCAAAAATTCTTCAGCGGCCAGTTTTTTCAGATACCGAATAATCCGCGGTTCAATATCTTCAAGTTTCGTTTTCACCAATAAGGTTGTTTCGGTCAAAGTAATATCCGTCACGCGGTAGGTGGGCTGGCGATCAATTACCACCGTCACTTCACGGCCCATGATTGGAATGACCGTGCCGTGCGCAAAGCCGATGCCTGCCGGAATTTCACTGACCTTCTGCTCGATCCAGTCGCGGTGCTCATACGCAAACAGATAGGCGTTCTTCAGGCTCGCCCGTTTGGGTATTACCAGACAAACGCGACGCTTGTGGGTATCCAGCCGCAACGCCATGCGCCGTGCACGTGGCGAAATGCGAACATCGAGATGAGGAGAAATGGCAGAAAAATCAGGCATGGGCGCAGTCTGCCAGAAGCTGGGGCCAAAGAGAAGGTTTCAGATTGGCCTCAGCTTTTGTTCAATCCTGAACCCATCGGGCCTGGACTTAGCAACCACGCGATTTTACGGGGAGGGGCTTCAACTGGATACTGCCTAGTCTGATGGGCCTGGACAACCTCGATAACAGCTTCATCGGGAAGCACTGTACGGCTACTCCTGACACTTCGTCTGGCTTGCTCAAGAAGATCATGCAGGGCTAAATCTTCGGTATACCCTCCATCCGGATAAAGCATCTCCCCATCATGATGCATATTTTCAATCGCGATCTGAAACTGTGTGGCAAAACTACTCTGTCCCATTCTTTCTTCTGAATAGAGCATCGCACTGGCTGCAGCTTCGACAGGAATTTTTCTAAAGCCATCTACAAATGGAGAACGACCATCCAGCTTATACTTATGGCGCTCAGCATCTCCCACGCTATGGAACGCAGGCTTTTGATGTAAGTCGATCACTGTACGCAGCCTGTCGGCGGAGGGGAAAGTCGTGCCTTGACCTTGGTTGGCCAGATCGTAAAGCTGGTCGATAATCTCCAGATCGGTATTAACGGACCGGATACCCGGAAAAACTTTTCCGGCAAAGAACAAATCTTGTCGCCTGTTGGTGACGGCCAGACGGAATTTTGCCTCGTCGTCGGCACCGCCGCCTGTCATCACCGCATACCTTTGGGCAAATTCGGAAAGAGGGTCTGCATAATCGTTGATCTGCAATAAAGCCATAACGCACCTGTTCATAAATTTTTTTGTTATTTGTTGGTATGACAAAGCGCATTTATCTGCAAGATAAATGCGTAAAGCCCCCAACTATAAGAATGATTTTAGCTTAGGCTACGACCGCAAGCTGCGGTGATTCATGCGAGCTGGTTTTCTGTCTAGCCGGGCCGAAGTGCACGCGTGGAGCAGTATCGAAGCCATGAAGGAAATCAGGCAGTTGCTCAAGCGTCTGGCGATGGGCGATAGCGGCAATCGCCTTAAGGTGTGCCGGATCGCCGCTCATATGGTCCATATCGCCGAAGTCCAAATGGATCGCGTGGAAGTTAACGCGCCCCTTGTACTGCTGGCGCAGGAGGGCAACCTCGGAATGAATTTCAGTGGTAATGAGATTATGCTCGCGCGGAGCTTTTACCCGGTTGGCTGGGCCATGAAGTGTAAAGACAATGACATCGGTCGGTTGATGGTCTTCGATCATCGGTGTGATCGCAGGATTGGCTCCCCCTTTGTAAGCACCATCACGCATGATCTCGGTGCGACCAGTGATCCAGTCGCTGACGCGGTGATTGCCCAGTTCATCGAGTCCACCTGAACCGACTATCCGGTCAATCGTGGCACCCTTGCCGCTGGCAATGACATGTTCGTCCTTACCTGTCCGGCTGTCACGGCGAAGATAATTGACATACGGTACGACGGGGCCGTTCTGCACATGCTTCCCATCGCCGATAATCTTCATCAATATATCGCGGGTTTTCTGAGTGGGGCCACCCATATGGGCTAGAGCCGCCGCCGCGAAGCTTTCCATCATGGCAATATATCCCCCGAACATAGGGTTGGCCGCCATCTTATGAATGCGTGATATCCCATAGGCCATGTCGATGTCGCCAATTGCGTTTTGCAGGCGATCAAATCCTTTTTTGACACCGGCCGGTCCGAGTCCTTGATTGAGGGCGTTTGCGATGATCGCGGCGAGTAGGGCAAAGCCGCTTGTTCCAGAAATTGCCTTTAAATCGCCCCGGCTAAGGATGTGGGGAAGCGTTAGCGTAACGGCTTCTGCGCCTCCGAATGTCAGCGCGCCGCCACCTTGGCCAGCAACGGCGATGCGGCGTTCGTAGGGGTGATATTTTCTGAGAGTGGGGGCCGCAGTGGCAGCCTCTTGAAACAGGTAATGTGCAGGCGTTGTATCCAAGCAGTGGCTCCCTGTTCGACTCGCGTTGTCTGCAAGTTCTTATGTGGGAAGTGTGCCTGAAATCTTAAAGATTCTCCGTGAAAACTGATCTTGCAGCGCACCAATACGTTGCTGCATTGCACAGCGCGCATAAAAAATCCCCCGCAACGGGCGGGGGATTTTGAATTCTCAGGTGAGATTAGTGTGCGTGACCGCAACCGCAGCCGCCCGAACCATGGCCGCCTTTAGTCGTTGTGGTTTCGTCTTTTTTCTCTTCAGGTTTCTTTGGATCGCTCATCTGTGATCTCCTCTCGTAATTGGTGTTTCAATGAATATAGGGCGCGGCGCCGCTTTAGGCAAATTTGAGGAAAAGGGGGCTATTCCGCTTTTTCTTTCTCTTTTTTAGACGTGTCTTTTTCTTTTTCCTTTAGCCAGCGGCGGACGGCGGCAATGCCGTGTTTATCACGGTTGTAGCGTTCTGGCACGAGGTCAGGAATGGCTTTGAGGTCGGCCTCGGGGATCGGGTCGGCCTCGGGATCAAATTCGCGGATGAAATGGCGCACGCGCGGCATGATCTGGTGTTTCCACTTGCTGCCGTTGAAGATCCCGTAATGACCGCAACCAAGCTGGAAGTGGTGATATTGTTTCTTCTGCGAGAGGTTGAATGCAAGGTCGTGCGCTGCAGTGGTCTGGCCACGCGCTGAAATATCATCCAGCTCACCTTCGATAGAAAGTATGGCTGTGTGTTCGATGTCCTGCGGACGCACGTCATGCAGAACTTCGGTCAGCGGGTCGCGCCACTTCATCTGGCCTTTCGGCAGCAGGTGCCGTTGGAAGACGACGTCGACGGTCTGCAAATAGAAGTCAGCCGTGATATCCATGACGGCGAGATATTCATTGTAGAACTTGCGGTGCGCTTCGGATGAATCGTCGTCGCCCTGTACGAGGTGTTTATAGAAGTTCATCGTCGAGCTGACATGGCGGTCGAGGTTCATCGACATGAAACCCGAGAGCTGGATAAAGCCAGGATAGACGCGGCGGTGCGCGCCCGGATAATAAAACGGAACATCTGCAATGACGGTGTTTTTAAACCATGACAACGGACGCTCTTCGGCGGTTTGGGTCACTTCAGTTTTGGAAATGCGCGTATCGACCGGGCCGCCCATCATGGTCATGGTGAGGGGCTGGTTCGGGTCATTCTCGCTAGCCATCAGGGCGCAGGCGGCGAAGACAGGCACGGTTGGCTGGCAAACCGCGATCAGGTGCGTGTTAGGTCCGAGCAGGCTGCAGAACTGGCGGACATAATTGATATAGTCATCCAGATTAAAGCGGCCATCCTTTTGCGGCACCATCCGGGCATCGACCCAGTCGGTGATGTAAACGTCATGGTGGGGCAGCAGGGCCTCGACCGTGCCGCGCAGCAGCGTCGCGTAGTGACCCGACATCGGTGCAACGATCAGGACTTTCGGGTCCTTGCGTTTGGTGGCGCGTTTGAAGTGGAGGAGGTGGCAGAAAGGCTTTTCAACGATATCTTCTTCGGTCACGGCGACTTTTTTGCCGTCGATCATGGTGAAGGGCAGATCGAAGCTCGGTTTGCCGAATTTGCGCGTCATCCGCTCGAAGACTTCCGCGCCGGCAGCGACGGTGCGTCCCCCATGGAGGTAGGACAAAGGATTGAAAGGGTTGGAAAAGACCGACCGGGTCAGTTCTGCGGCTAGACGGGCCGGGGTCATGATTGCGTGTTGCAGATCGTATAGATGATAGATCACCTGGAAACCTCTTCTGTTTCAGGACTTAAAGTAGGGCAAACTTGTTAATATTCTATAAGCAAATGCTCATAAGGGCGTGATAGCGAGTGGGTGCGCAGAATCGAAAAAAGCTGTATCATCCTAATTCTTTTTGCATCTCAACGCACTAGGCATCATGGCTCCTCATAGTTTCGATAAGATTGTTGGTGAAATTTGTAGTGAAGATCGGCTCCTGACTGCGATTATGGCGGTCCTGCTGGTGTCATTACTGGGGCTTTTGACGGGCCCTGTCGGGGGCAATGCGAATCCGTTCTTATGGAATGTAGTCGACCGCGTCTGCGGCAACTTCGCCCGGCGTACCTATAATGTCTCCCGCTCGCCGTCCTCGCTGGCCTTTCGCGGGGCGATTTTCGCGCTGGCCTTCGTTGTGCTCGCGGCAGGTTTGGGTGCCGGGGCGCACATGCTCCTGCGCCGTTTTCCTCTCGCCGGCTTTACCGAACCTGTTTTGCTGTCGCTCACGCTGACAGGCGGGACAGTCTGGTTCGCGCTCAGCAAACTTTATCATGCGCTGGTTGAAGGCAAGAAACTCACCCGGGGCAGTTACTTTCCCATCGCTGTGTCGACCCGCACCGATCTGAATTCGACGGATGACTTCGGCATCACCCGCGTCGGCATCGGCTTTATGGCGGTCAGTTTTGACAAAGCCCTGATCGCGCCACTTTTCTGGTATCTCATCGGCGGCTTGCCGCTCGCATATCTTTATGCCGGGATCGCCGCCGCGCGCTGGGCTCTCGCCAAGGAAGGGTTCGCCAAAGGTCTTGGCGATGCTGCCCTGTGGCTGGAAAGGATATTCGGCTATGTGCCGTATCTGATCGCCAGCAAATTCATGATCATGGCCGCGTTGTTTACACCGGGCGCACAACTCAGCCGCGCGGTGCCCGGAATTTTCAAAGGGCACACACCTTATGCCGAAGGCGGTGCGCTCGTGACGATCGTTGCGTGGGCTATGAATATTTCGC
>CAYJDG010000027.1:25846-28215 GCA_964368875.1 uncultured Pseudobdellovibrionaceae bacterium | reverse complement strand
CGAGTACTGCCAAGACGCGCACACGGGGACGATGCCAGACCTTGATGCGCAAGAATTCAACGACCCCGGCAACCCCGCCGATTAGACCGAGCAGCCACGGCAGGATTTCGACCAGCGGAATCAGGGCCGGAAAGATGAAAAAGGTTGAGCGGTAAGATTTATAGTATGAGCGGCGCGGTGCAGTCATGAATGTCCCCGGAAAGATGGTAGCGGTTATATCCGTAAGACGCAGCAGAGACATGTATGCTTGGTAGAAATAGCAGCCTTATCAAATTTAATTATGTTAATTTATTTTAAGGTATCGGCCAGAACATGCGTTTTTGTAATCAACCAGCGAGCTTTTGCTTGATGACTGCTCCGGCTTTGCCCATATCGAGTTGCCCGGCGTAATTAGATTTCAATTCGCCCATAACCTTGCCCATATCCTTGATAGACGAGGCTCCGGTAGATGCGATGATCTGCTCAACTACTTTCTGAACTTCCTCATCAGAAAGTTGTTTTGGAAGAAAGCCCTCTATCACTTTGATTTCGCTATCTTCTTTGTCGGCCAATTCCGGACGGTTGCCATCACGATACATCTTCGATGACTCTTGCCGCTGCTTGATCATGTTCTGCATCAGGGAGGCGATTTCACCATCTGTAATACCATCCTGATTACCGGACGAGCGAGCAGCGATGTCCTGATCCTTGATTTTGGCCAGAACCATGCGGACCGTGCCGAGGGTCAGCTCGTCTTTGGCCTTCATGGCCTCTTTCATGGAATTGGTCAGTTCGATGCGTTTTTCGGACATGTTTTTATACCTCTACGCCTTTATTTAAGAGATTGAATGCCCAAGTACAACCACTTCCTTTTTTGAAGACCGGGAAAAAACCGTGTACCAGCAGAATCCTGTTGTACAACCGGGGGAACTTGGTTACTAAAATCTCTTTCTAGTGCCTGAACGCTTTTTGCCCCGCGGAGTACTAGAAAATGTCTAGCCCAACTTTCCCCAAACAACCTAAAAACGCTACTGGCGTCATCGTTTTAAACGATGGAACCGTCCTGTGGGGCCGCGGCTTTGGTGCCGCCACCACCAGCGTCGGGGAAATATGTTTTAACACCTCGATGACCGGATATCAGGAGATCCTGACCGACCCGAGTTATGCCGGGCAGATCATCACCTTCACCTTCCCCCATATCGGAATCGTCGGCACCAACGAAGAAGACATTGAGACGGTCAACCCAGCGTGCCAAGGCTTGATCACCCGCGAAGATATCACCGCACCGTCCAACTGGCGTTCCGCCAAACATTTTGATGAGTGGCTCAAGCGCTACGATCTGCCGGGGATCTCGGGTATCGATACCCGCGCGCTGACCCGCAGCATCCGCGATCTCGGCGCGCCGAACGGCGTCATCTCTTATAACCCCGAGGGCAAATTCGATCTTGAAGCCCTGCTGAAACAAGCCAGGGACTGGCCCGGTCTTGATGGGATGGATCTGGCCAAGGACGTCTGCTGCACACAGACCTATACCTGGGATGAAAGCCTGTGGACGCTCGGCCAAGGCTACGGCAAGCAGACCAACCCGGTCTTCCATGTCGTCGCGGTTGATTATGGCGCAAAACGCAACATCCTGCGCTGTCTCGCAGCTTCGGGCTGTAAGGTCACGGTTGTACCTGGCACCTCGACCGCCGAGGATATTCTGCGCCACAAACCTGACGGCGTATTCCTCTCCAACGGCCCCGGCGACCCGGCAGCAACGGGCGTGTATGCGGTTCCAGTTATTCAGGAGCTGCTCGCCAAAGACATACCAATCTTTGGTATCTGCCTTGGTCACCAGCTCCTTGCGCTCGCGCTTGGTGGTAAGACAGGCAAAATGCATCTCGGCCACCGCGGCGCGAACCAGCCGGTTAAAGACCTGCAGACTGGCCGCGTTGAAATCACCTCGCAGAACCATGGCTTCGAAGTTCTGCCTGCGTCCCTGCCTGCCAATGTGGTGCCGTCGCATGTCAGCCTCTTCGATGGCTCTAACGAAGGTCTGCGCTGTACCGACAAGCCCGCTTTCTCGGTCCAATACCACCCTGAAGCCTCACCCGGCCCGACGGATAGCCATTATCTGTTCGAGCGTTTCGTCGTCATGATCCGTGATCATAGAAAGGCTGCATAATGAAAAAACTCCTTCAGGGATCAGCCCTCCTCTTCTGTGCCTTCGCGGGTGGATTTGCCGCACAGGTCATGTTGACCTCAACACCGTCTGAAGCCGCGTCACGTATGAGCTACTTCCTGCTTGGCGACGACGCGCTGCCAAAAGGACTTGAGGCATATGTCTATCAGGGCTCGCCGGGACAGAATTTCTACGCCGCTGACGGTAAAATCCGCCTGCAGCTTGG
>CAYJDG010000027.1:0-25746 GCA_964368875.1 uncultured Pseudobdellovibrionaceae bacterium | reverse complement strand
CTGATCGAAGGGTTCAAAAAGTTCAGGAAAGAGGCGTACGAAAGTACATCAGCCTCGATGCCACAACTTGTCAAAGACGGCCAGTCGCCTGATTACTTCATTATTTCCTGCATCGATTCCCGTGCCAACCCAGGTACTATCTTCCGCCCTCAGCCGGGCACTTTTTTTGCCCACAAGGCGATGGGCGCAATCGTGCGCCCTTACAAGAAAGGCACGGCTCTGGCCGCTGCGCTTCAATTCGCACTGGAATATAATAAAGTGCGCGAAATCATCATCCTTGGTCATACGGGCTGTGGCGCTGTGCGCGCGCTGGTTGAGGGGCTGCAAGACGAAGAGATTTCAAGCTTTCTTGAGGTCGCCCGCGCTGGCCTTAGCCGTGCCGAGACACGCTGCGACGGCGTTTGCACACATGATGAGCTTCTGCGGCACACCGAAGAAGAAATTGTTCACGAAAGCATGGATAACTTGCACAGCTATCCATCGGTGCAGAGGGCACTCGCAGAAAACCGCGTCATCATCAAAGCGTGGCTGTTCGATATGGAGAATGGCCAGCTGTTAGAATATGCCCCCGCTAAAAATGAATTCGTACCTATCACTGAAAACTACCAGGAAGAGTTGAGAACCCATGCCTAAACGTACCGACATCAAATCTATCTGTATCATCGGCGCTGGCCCCATCATCATCGGGCAGGCGTGTGAGTTTGATTACTCTGGCACACAGGCCTGTAAGGCCTTGAAAGAGGAAGGATACCGCGTTGTACTGATCAACTCGAACCCGGCCACGATCATGACCGATCCAGGCCTTGCCGATGCGACTTACATCGAACCGATCACTCCTGAAGTTGTTGCTAAAATTCTGGAACAGGAGCGCCCCGACGCCCTCCTCCCGACCATGGGGGGACAGACTGCACTAAATACCGCGCTTGCCCTCTCTAAAAACGGGACACTGAAGCGGCTCAATATTGAACTGATCGGCGCGAACGAAGACGCCATCGAAAAAGCCGAAGACCGCCAGAAATTCCGCGACATTATGGACGAGATCGGTCTTGAGAGCCCGAAAAGCCTTGTCGTTAAAACCTTCGCAGAGGCGCTCGACGCCCTGCCGAAAATTGGTTTGCCAGCTATCATCCGTCCGTCATTCACTCTCGGCGGCACGGGCGGCGGGATTGCCTATAACCGTGATGAATACGAAAATATCGTTCGTGAAGGTCTGGATGCGTCGCCAATTCATGAAGTTCTGGTTGAAGAATCCGTGCTTGGCTGGAAAGAATATGAAATGGAAGTCGTGCGCGATAAGGCCGACAACTGCATCATCATCTGTTCCATCGAAAACCTTGATCCGATGGGCGTACATACGGGTGACTCCATCACCATCGCCCCGGCCCTGACGCTGACGGATAAAGAATACCAGATCATGCGCAATGCCTCGCTGAAGGTTCTGCGCGCGATTGGCGTGGAAACGGGCGGATCAAACGTACAGTTCGGGATTAACCCGGCGGATGGCCGCATGGTCGTCATCGAAATGAACCCGCGCGTGAGCCGCTCCTCAGCGCTCGCCTCCAAGGCCACTGGCTTCCCGATTGCGAAGATCGCGGCCAAGCTTGCAGTTGGCTATACGCTTGATGAACTCGGCAACGATATCACTGGCGGCAAGACGCCAGCCTCGTTTGAACCGACGATTGATTACGTCGTTACCAAAATTCCGCGCTTTGCGTTTGAGAAATTCCGCGGCTCCGACAACCGCCTCTCGACCGCAATGAAATCGGTTGGCGAAGCGATGGCGATTGGCCGCAGCTTTGAGGAATCAATCCAGAAAGCCCTGCGTTCGCTCGAAAAAGGCGTCAGCGGCTTTACCGACATCCAGATCGGTAGCCCGACGCTGCAACAGCCAGAGCCAGAGCCGGATCAAATCCGCGCCGCGCTGTCCAAACCAACCCCGCAACGTTTGCTTTATATCGCACAGGCGTTCCGCCATGGCATGAGCGTGGTCGATGTCAATGCAATCACTAAGTACGACCCTTGGTTCCTTGAGCGTATCAAGCATATCGTCGACACAGAAGGCCGCATCAAGAAAGCGGGTCTGCCGATCAATGCTGAGGGTTGGCTTGAGCTGAAAAAAATGGGCTTTTCAGACGTGCGCCTTGCTCAACTTGTTGGCGTAAAAGAAGACGCTGTCCGCAAAGCGCGTCATAAACACAACGTTCACCCGGTTTATAAACGTGTCGATACCTGCGCTGGAGAAATTCCTTCGGATACGCCGTATATGTACAGCTGTTACGAAGGTGACGGAGTCAATCCGGCCCAGTGCGAAATGGATCCTACCGACCGCAAGAAAGTCATCATCCTGGGCGGTGGCCCGAACCGGATCGGCCAGGGCATCGAGTTCGATTATTGCTGCGTTCATGCGGCGTATGCACTCAAGGAAGCTGGCTATGAAACCATCATGGTCAATTGTAACCCGGAAACCGTTTCAACCGATTACGACACCTCGGATCGCCTCTATTTTGAACCGCTTACCGCAGAAGATACGATTGAGCTGATCAAAGCTGAGATGAAGAACGGCGAAGTCGTTGGTGCTATCGTCCAGCTGGGTGGTCAAACACCTTTGATGCTGACCAAGGCCTTGATGGAAGCAGGTATTCCAATCCTTGGCACCGATCCGGACTCGATTGATATTGCCGAAGACCGCGAGCGTTTCCAGAAACTTCTGCATAAAATTAAATTGAAACAACCGCCCAATGCTCTGGCCCGGTCGGCTGAAGAAGCCTACCAGAAAGCCGAAGAGCTTGGGTTCCCGATCGTCATCCGCCCGTCTTATGTTCTGGGCGGTGCCGGGATGGAGATCGTGCAAGATATGGACGGCATGAAACGCTACATCACCAACGCCGTGCGCGTCTCTGGTGACAGCCCGGTCTTGCTGGATCGTTATCTGAAAGATGCGATTGAAGTTGATGTTGATGTGATTGCTGACGGCACAGATGTATATGTTGCCGGGATCATGGAGCATATCGAAGAAGCCGGAATTCACTCAGGCGACTCTGCTTGCGTCCTGCCGCCGCACTCGCTGCCGTACAAGACCGTCAAGGAAATCGAAAAACAGTCGGAATTGCTGGCGAAATCTCTCAAAGTCAAAGGCCTGATGAACGTCCAGTTTGCTATCAAGAAAGACGAAAATACGGGTGAGAACATCATCTATATTCTGGAAGTGAACCCACGTGCCTCACGGACTGTGCCGTTCGTTGCCAAAGCAACCGGAACACCTGTTGCCAAAATCGCCGCGCGTGTCATGGCTGGAGAAAAACTTGCGTACTTCAAGGCTCAGGGTCTGCTACGCGGCATGACCACCGATCACGTCGCGGTCAAGGCTCCCGTCTTCCCGTTTAGCCGTTTCCCCGGTGTCGATCCAATTTTGGGGCCGGAGATGAAATCGACGGGTGAGGTCATGGGTCTCGATTTTGAAGTTGCCCATGCGTTTGCCAAATCACAGCTGGGTGCTGGTGTTGCTTTGCCACAGAGTGGAACTGTCTTTCTATCAGTCAAAGATACCGACAAGGAAGGCATCGTCGCGATTGCCAAGGACCTGGCCGAAATGGGCTTTACGATGGTGGCAACAGGCGGGACTTGCACGCACCTGCAAGCTGCCGGACTGAAAGTTGAGCGCATAAACAAGGTGATGGAAGGCCAGCCGCATATCGCTGACGCCGTCATCAACGGCCAGATCGATTTCATCATCAACACGACGAAGAGTGCACAGGCGATTGCCGATGCGTCATCGATCCGCCGCCTCGCGCTGATGCATAAAATCCCGTATTACACCTTGCTGACGGCTGCGAAGGCCGGCGTGCAGGCCATTCGGGCGATGAAATCACGCGATATTCATGTGGCCCCTTTGCAGTCCTATTTCGACGATGAACCCACTAAAATCGCGGCTTCCGCCGAATAGTTGACGAAAAGCACCTAAGCGACTACCTTACCTTCATACGCAATGTCCCGCCGCTTTCAGGCGGGCTTTGTTTTTTTATAAAGGATAAAATTATGGACAAGGTCCCAATGACCAAAACAGGGTTTATCGCTCTCGAAGCAGAGCTGAAAAACCTGAAATCCGTCGAGCGTCCGGCTGTGATCGAAGCGATCTCGGAAGCACGCGGTCATGGCGACCTGAAAGAAAACGCTGAATATCATGCCGCCAAAGAGCGCCAGAGCTTTATCGAAGGCCGGATTCAGGAACTGGAAAGCGCTATCTCGCTCGCACAGGTCATCGATCCAACCACCATGTCAGGCGATAACGTCATGTTCGGCGCGACCGTTGTCATCGCCGATGAAGAAGACGACAAAGAAATGACCATTCAGGTCGTGGGATCCTATGAATCGAATGCCGATCTTGGAAAAATTTCCATCACGGCTCCGCTTGGCAGAGCCATGATTGGAAAATCGGTTGGCGATTCCGTAGAAGTACGGACGCCTAAGGGCATCAAGCGTTACGAAGTCGTTTCAGTCATTTATAAATAAGACCTATTTCAGCTTGGCTGAATTCCAGCCGTAACCGTCATGGGGCGGGCCGTGCACGCCATGCAGGCCCCCACAGGCTCGCGGGCATGGACGGGGAATATCTGGTGGAGCGTGTGCGTCCGCTCGATCTGAGGAGCAATATAGGCAGGGGCGGTATGCTCAGGCTTCGTATCGCCAGCCTTGGCCCATTTTTGGCGAAGATCAATACCTGTTACCGCCTGCAGGCTTTCCATCCCAGACATCGCCAGCGGACGAATGACTTTTTTGAAAGCATACCCACTGGCCGCACCCGCAACCAGTAGCACGGCACCGCCGCCGATATGGTTGAGGATCATATCATCCCACGTATTCCACGCACCGAAAATGCCCGTGGTCAAAAGGGCCGCTGCCCCCTGCCCGGCTATTGCAGAAACTCCTGAGGTTAGCGAATTACCACTGCCTGCGACATCAAGCGCAATTGCAGCAGCCGTCAACCCTGCGGTTGCTATGACTGCCGGCTTGGTCGCAACTTTATCGATCCCGCGGCCTAGAGCTGCAGCCGCATCAATCATCCCATTCCAGACAATAGTACCAATAATTTTTGTATGTAGCCCGGCCCTCTCTTTTAAGGGAAGATTTGTAGCCGTCAGACGCTGCCGATTACTGGCGATGCTATCCGCTGCTTTCAGATCCCGGTAATCCGTGCGGCCTTCTTTATGCAATCTTTTCGCAACGTCCACATCAGGATCAAGTCCGAAAATAGCCGTGTAAATCGATGACCCGCCTGTGTATCTGCTTTGCGCAGCCAGAAGTTCTGCAAGATTTTGACTGAGGACATCCTCAAGCTCGATATCATTGCCGGCTTCCTGATGTCGTTTCAGCGCAGACGTCACGGCATCAAGTTTTTCGGCGAGGAATTTCTGGTAGAATGGCTGCGCCATATCTGCCTGTCCGGCAATGTTACTGACTACCAGATCAAATTGATTGAGCGCTTTCAAGACTGGGCCAAGATTTTCAGAGCTGATACGGAAGACGTGTTTTATTCCGCCGATTTTAACGATACCTTCCCCGCTGCGAGTTTCGGCCGGTAACCCGCGCTCAGTTTCCGATCGGGCCTCAGCTGCCTTGGCCAGTCCGAACATGAGACAGCGATGCTGGTTACAACGAGTTAACGAGAGGTCTGGAGCCTCATCGACAGGGATATTCTGTGTCAGACCAAGCAGGCGGCTTGAAACAGATGCATCCTTGCGGTGACGCAGCATCATGTCCTTGGTTCCAGTCCAAGCCTGATAGCCAAGATCAGCTATTGGCGACATGAACTCGACGATCTTGCTAGCCCCTTTAAAGCCGTGCTGATAACCTTTGCTACCAACATACATCCAGAAACCTGCGTGGCTGGCATTCTGCAAGAGATTGATGCCAAACAGCTGATCGGCAACAGGAGTGATCGTCTCACTGGCATTTGCGAAGAACTGGTTGCTGACATTAACCGGAATGCCCGCCTGCTGATAGGCCCAGTAAGTGCCTACCCGCGCCCAATCAACGGCAACTTCGGCCACACCTTTGACGACGTTATCAAAAGCAAAATGTTTGTAAGGTCCGAGCGGTCCAAAATTCCAGTGCCAATTCTGGGATTTGAGGGCTTCAGCAGGTAATGAATTTGTATCTACGGTTACTGCCTGAAAGCCTTGATCCGTCAGCACGACAGCATTTTCAACAACAGCCTGCGCTGCAGCCGCAGACCCACCTTTGCTGATATATAAAGCCGCAACCAGCGCAGCACAGACCGGCACAGCATAAGGATTTTCACGCGTGAAATTTACAATATCGCCGACAAAATTGCGAAAGGTTGCAGCTCCGGTCTCTATGATACGCGTGACTGCCGAGCGATCCTCACCGAGTGCCCTCGCCAATGCGTCCACCATTTTATTCGCGCCATCGTCCATAAATTTCGGATCCAGCGCTACCCCGGCAACGCTCGCATGTCGGAATGTTTCTGCAGCCTTGCAAAAACGCGTTGCTAATTCACCCTGCCACGCATCGCGATCTGTAGTTTTATCAAGACCCTGCTGCAAAATCTCCGACATACGTGCTGCCGTGGCCAATAAGGGGTAAAACTCCTGTGCTATTGCTTCGGCTTGCAGCGCAGGAATGTTCGCAGACTGGCTGTGGAGACGTACAGTCTGCTGGAAAACCTCAAGTTGCCTGCCGAAATCGGCAAGGGTAGATTCCTTGCGCTCGGAAAAGTGATAGCGTCTCCAAATCTCATGCATCGCCGCCGACTTAACAACGGGCGTCAGGGCAGTGGTCGCACTCAGAAGTTCCTGTAATTTAGATACGGCGGTGTCACCCTGCTGCAACTTCTGGAACGCTGCTGACGAAGCCAGATCATACATGCGCCGGTCAATGTTACGGAGATGATCCTGAACATCTTCTTCAAAGGCAGCCCTAACCAGCAGATCCGATAGAGACCATGCTCCTTCTTCTTCCATCAATTTTTCATTGATATCATTCACAAATTCGATGAATTCGTCCGCCGTAAATTCCACAGGGCTTGAAAAGCCAGCGGCTTTCTTAACCAACGCCCGCATTTCGCGGGATAAAGCCGCATGAGCCTCACCCATACTCCGGTCCGACGCGCGGGCAAAAATAAAGCCACGGGCAGGATCGATGTGGCTGCCGGGAATCGAGCTTTGAGAAAGTCGCGGATTGCCAATCTCCTGATTGGCCAGCCAGTCATCCTCATCGCGCATGGCGCGTTCCGTGCGCGCATGATCCACGTCCGAGTGATTTTCGAGACTGCCATAAATATCCTTGGGTGCCCTGACCGATCCGTTGGTCAGCAGACGCGCAACCTGATGCACGGCAAGACGAGTTGGAGACAGTGCCTGTTTTGCGCGAAACTCAGGAAGAACGTGTTCGAGACTGACCCGAACAGGCTGGTGCAAGAATTCAAGAAATTTTTTCAACTGCGGCAGATCAAACTGATTGCCTTTGCGTTCGATAAAAGAGGGGCAGAGGCGATCAATATTTCCACCAGCTACGCTATAACCACCTTGCCTGTCAGCATTGATGGTTAAGCCCTGTGCCAGAGCGATATCCTGCAAATGTTCAGCCAGGACAAAATGGCCCTTCAGGCCGAGCTTGTGTGTGTTGGATGCAAGGGAAGCAGTCATGGAATACGCCGGGAAAATAAAAAATTATGAAGGGTTTCTGGCCCATTTAGAGTCACACTGCTTAAAAGCCGCAGCGATTTGTTCTATCGCAACACCATGCGCGGAGCGTGCGTGTTCGAGCATAAAACGAACCTGCTGCGGATTGGCTGTGAAATTCTGCCGAGAAGATGCGATGATACGACGCGATTCTTCATCAAGGGTCGCCATGTATTGAGGCGAATTCGTTGCATCAAAATTGGCGATGAACGCAACCGTAAGGATAAGAACATCCTTAGCGCCCTGCTTCGCAGCGATCAGTGAGCCGCAATCAACGTTGATATCACGGTAATTAGGCGCAATGTTTGAAGATACGCGCTGCTGGACTCTGACACCTTTCAATGGATAGTTTTCCTGTGCCGCCATAGCTGGCGTTGCCACCAGAGCGAAGCTAAGACCCAAGGCTTCCAGCCCTTTTCTTACCGACTCAATACGCATGTTGATTTAGTTCCGTGGAGTTGAAAGTCATTCTCATTTGCTATTGACACTGATAGTGAGTCGCAATAATCATGTCAATGAGAATCATTCTCAATCACACTGATAAAACGAGAGAAATCCTATGGTTGCCGCTGCCCCTGCTATAAAAGCTCCTGCTAATTTCAATAAAGCGGCATCTGCTGCAACACCTGCAAAACAAGCATCCGAACCGAGCACTGCTGAAGTTGTCGCGGGTGTATCTCTGGCTTCGATCTTCGTGATGATAGCGACCGAGTTTGTAACCAACGCCTTCTTCCATTATAGCCCGTTGGGCCTTGCGCTAAGCGCAAAATTTGCGAGCTTCGCGGGCTTCGTGCCGTCGGCAGCAGCCATGGGCGCAAGCTCAGCCGTCACCGGTGGCGGTGAAGCCGGGCTGACCTTCAACTGAGATGAATTTTTAGTCGACCTGAATCGGCACGCCGGCTTTGTCTTTCGACATCTTCACGCTGAGTGAAGACTTCACGCCTGCGACGTTCGGGCTTGTGATGATGTGCTCGGTGAGGAAGGTCTGATAGTGATCCCAGTCACGAGCCACGATTTTCAGCAGGAAATCATTCTCTCCGGTCATCATATATGCCTCGCGCACCATCGACCAATCAAGGATCTGCTGCTCAAATTTCTTCAAATCCCCATCGGCAAGGCTGACCAGCTTGACCAATGTGAATACTGTAACGGGATACCCCAGCGCGGCGTTATCGACTTTCGCATGGTAGCTTTTGATCAGCCCCATCTCTTCAAGATTACGTACACGGCGCAAACATGGCGGCGCAGAAATTCCGGCGCGTTTGGCGAGATCAACGTTGGTCATCCGGCCACTGTCCTGCAAATCGCTTAGAATGCGGCGGTCAATACGGTCGAGTTTGATTTTTGGCGGCTTTTCTGGAATGGGCATGATCGAACAGAGAACTCCCCTAGAGCTTGGGTATATGTTGTAGAATTACGCCTAGCCTTGATATAAAGTTGCGCCTGACTTGGCAAGTATTTTGTAATTTTAATACCTAATCCCTTTAAAGGACCGAATTTAATGCCGCCAACCACATGGATTGTCACAGAAGGCCTGACCGGAACAGAGAATCAGTGCCTTGGGGTCACGGATGCGCTCGGTATCACACCCGTGATCAAGCGGATCGGCCTAAATCAGCCCTGGCATGCACTATCCCCTTATCTTGGCATGGAAGGGGCAACCACCTTCAGCGGCGACCCTCTAGGCCCACCATGGCCTGAGCTACTGATCGCCTCGGGGCGTAAAAGTATCGCCGCCGCGCGCTACATCAAAAAACAAAATCCCAAAACATTCTGCGTGCAGATTCAAGATCCACGTGTGCGCACGTCCGGTTTCGATCTGGTCGCGGTCCCCGCCCATGACCCGGCGCGCGGCAAAAATGTTCTGGTCACGACCCTTTCCCCAAACCGCATCACAGCGGAAAAACTTGCAGCAGCAAAAGAAGGATTTCGCTCACGCTTCGAACCCCTGCCCGCGCCGCGTGTAGCAGTCCTCATTGGTGGAACAAGCAAGGTTCATAGCCTGACGGTCGAACACACGCATGACATGGTCGATGAATTGATGAAACTGATCGTCGACAAATACAGCCTGATGATTACAACGTCGCGCCGCACTGGCGAGGGTCCTGCAAAAATTATTCGTATCAATCTGCAGGCGGAAAACAGCGTGATCTGGGATGGCTCAGGTGAGAACCCATATTTTGGAATGCTGGCCTGGGCGGACTTCATCATTGTGACCTCTGACAGCATGTCGATGATTTCAGATGCGCTGACCACAGGAAAACCTACCTATGTTATCCCGCTGCTCGGCGGCGCCCCCCGCCTGAATGGTGCCCTGAAAACCCTTCAGGATAATGGCCTGATCCGCAGCTTTGCTGGTTCTCTGGAAAATTACACCTACACCCCTCTTCAGGATGCAGCCAAGATCGCTGAGGAAATCCGGCGGAAAAGCGGGCTATTCGGGAATTAACCCCTTTACCCTTTTAGAAAACCAAACTACATCAATATCATGTCTAATACCGTTGAAACCAAAGTCCTGATTATAGGCTCCGGCCCGGCCGGATATACGGCAGCTATTTATGCCGCGCGCGCAAATCTTCATCCAGTGCAGGTTGCAGGCTTCGAGCCTGGCGGCCAATTGATGATCACTACCGATGTCGAAAACTTTCCTGGATTCGCCGACGTCATCCAAGGTCCATGGCTGATGGAGCAGATGAAGGCGCAAGCCGAACATGTCGGCACCAAGATGATCGCAGATATGATCACCAAAATCGATCTGTCCAAGCGTCCATTCATTGCGACAGGTGAGAATGGTACGACCTATAAGGCCGAAACAGTTATCATCTGCACTGGTGCGAAAGCTCGCTGGCTGGGACTTCCATCTGAAACGAAATTCCGCGGCTTTGGTGTTTCTGCCTGCGCAACCTGCGACGGATTCTTCTTCCGTGGCAAAGAAATCGCAGTAATTGGCGGCGGCAATTCCGCTGTAGAAGAAGCGCTGTTTTTGACTAACTTTGCAAGCAAAGTGACACTCATTCACCGTCGTGATTCTCTGCGGGCTGAAAAAATCGCACAGGACCGTTTATTCTCCAATCCCAAGGTCAGTGTGATCTGGGATACTGCCGTCGAAGATATAATCGGCAACCCGCCGGGCGGACCTGATGCCGGTGTCACCGCGCTGAAACTGAAAAACCTGAAAACCGGCGCGACATCTGAACTGCCTGTGCACGGCATGTTCGTCGCCATCGGCCACGATCCGGCAACAGATTTGTTCAAAGGCCAACTGACCATGGATGAAGGCGGGTATATTGTGACTGCGCCGGACTCGACTGCGACCTCCATCGAAGGCGTGTTTGCCGCAGGCGATGTCAAAGATAAGGTTTACCGTCAGGCTGTTACCGCCGCAGGTACAGGCTGTATGGCAGCGCTTGAAGCTGACCGCTTCCTTGCTGAACACGGTGCCCTCTCAGATCTTTCACAGGCTGCTGAATAACGTGACCATGGACTGGGACAAGCTCCGGATTTTCCACATGGTTGCCGAGGCTGGCAGCTTCACGCATGCAGGCGAAGTTCTGAAACTTTCTCAATCTGCTGTCTCACGCCATATCAGCGCTCTTGAAGAATCTTTAAGTGCAACTCTGTTCCATCGTCATGCCCGCGGACTTGTCCTGACTGAAGCCGGGGAACTTCTGTATCAGGGCTCACGCGACATCTTCAGTCGCCTCTCGATGCTCGAAGGCCAGCTCACGGATTCCAAAGATCAAAGCAGCGGCTCACTCAAAGTCACCGTTGCCGAATTTATTGGGTCATCATGGCTTGCGACGCATCTGGGTGCTTTTAGAAAGCTCAACAGCGACATTCAACTCTCGCTCCTGCTCGAAGACCGCGTGCTCAATCTTGGCATGCGCGAAGCCGATGCCGCCATTCGTCTGTATCGACCCGAACAACAAGACCTGATTCAGCGCCAACTTGCGACACTGAATTTTACCATCTGCGCCAGCAATGAGTATCTTAAATCCCACGGCATGCCGACGACCGTTTCTGCACTCAAGGATCATACGCTGATTGGATATCCCGATGACGTTATTGCGCCGTATCACAATACGGACTGGCTCTTCGACTGTGCGGGAGTGACGGTTGCGCAAAACGACAAGGTCATTCTGATGAATTCGGTATCAGCCATTCATGCTGCGGTGCGATCCGGTGCGGGCCTAGCTGTTTTGCCGAAGTACATGGTTTCGGGCAATCCGGACCTGCAAATGATATTGCCGTCAGTTCAGCCGGATCCGGTGGAAATGTACTTCGTTTATCCAGAAGAGCGTCGCCATTCCAAGCGGATTTCCGTTTTCCGCGATTTTCTACTGGAACGCGTAGGCCTGACGGATTTCTAAACTTTTGCGTCTGATTACAAGTGCTTGGATTCATGAGTCTTTTCTGATGCAAGATATGCGTAATGCGCATATCAGTCATACCCAGAAAACCATAGTATTTATCCCTCGTTAAGGATTATAACCCTCCTCGGAACCTCCGGGTTCCATTTTACGTCTCCCAGACGTGAAACCTCCCTGTTCAACTCGCCGGGCCTTAGTGCCCGGTTTTTTTTGCTTTTTTTCCTACGAGGTCCGCCAGCCTCACATTCTTAAGAAAAACGTGGTAAGATAATGAAAGTCTTGGATTTTCTCAGCTTGCCACTCGTTTGCACCGTATGACCCAGAAGCCACCTATCAAGAAAAAGCCGCTGATCGCCTTGTTTAACTATGGCGGAGGCATGCGTGGGCTGATTCCCGCTCATTTCATGCAGAAGATCGAGGAGACCACCGGGCTGCAGATGGTCGATATGGTCGACGTCTTTATGGGGCCGTCAACCGGTTCAATTCTTAACGCTGCTCTGACCATGCCGCATCCCCATGATCCCCTGCGCCCTAAATTCCGGGCACGGCACATGGTCCGCTTTTACGAACGGGAAGGCATTTCGATCTTCCCGCGCGACAGCTTCCGGGCATTCCGCTCGATGGTTCACGATTTCAACAACCGAACCATGCGGATCGGGCAGCTTGATAATCTTCTCAAGCATGGCCATTACGAACATGCCAACCTTGGCCGGGCGCTTCGCGCGCTGTTTGGTCGCAGCAAACTTTCTGACAGCCTCGGCAGCTTGATCATCCCGGTTTATAATATCGATGGCCGTTACCCGCAGACCTCCAAAGATAAGGGCGAAACGGCTGATGCCCCTGTCCATACAGTCAATAACTTTATCAATGAGGGTGGGCACGCCGTATGGTTGAAAAACATCAAGTTTGAGGGCGCGCTGAACAGAAAAACGCCGCAAGATGTGGCTGTCTATGATGCCGTAATGGGTAGCACCGCTGCACCAACCTATTTTCCCTGCCACCATTTCCTAATGGGCAATGGCAACAACGGCTTCCGTGATATGGATGTCGCCGCAATCGATGGCAGCATCTTTGATAATCCCTGCATGAGCTATATTGGTGCCCTGCGTCATCATATTCCGGCTGACCGTGAAGTTATCCTGATCGTGCTGGGGACAGGCTATTTCAACCGCTCCATCAAAAAGGAAGACTGGAATCGTTTTGGTTCATTGGGTGTGGTGGATCCTAAGCATGAAATGCCGCTGATCAATATTTTCTTCTATGCCTCTGAGACGGCCCTGTTTGAAAGCTTTACCGCTGAGATGGGCAGTAATCTGCATGTATTCAATAAATCTTTGATAACTGGACCATACGCTCAGGACTATCCCAACACAGACATTGATGATGCTAGTTCAGAGAACCTGCGCCGTCTGAAAAATTTCTATGAAATGATGCTTGAAGAAAATCGTAAAGACTTCGACGTCATCTGCGACTTATTGGTTAAAAACTATGATGAACGGCAGAAAGCACATCCGGAAGACTATCCAAACAGCGGAATTCTGCGGCGCGGCTTGAAACTCATGGGGCGGCGCACAAAAAATAATCCCCAGACTGGTATCTCCGCCCAAGAGTAACGCTATTTTTACATTGCGATCCCCTCGCGGGCAGGAGTATGACTCTTGTAAGCAATAAAAAAATAACTGAGTCTGGGACGACTGCCTATGATTTCTCTCGCCATGAGCCAAGAGATAAATTTTCCAAACGAAGAGCCCGACTCTCCTGCAGGGCTGACGGTGATCCGCTGCCAGCATGGGGGTGTGCATGGCATTGTTGGAATGATGGCAGCTGCGAAGCTTGCCGCCCCCCTCGCCGATTTAAAATCATTAAACGCAATCCTGGTTGGAGACTCCGTTGGCAGCTTTGCTGCAGCCGGTTTAGCCACAGGCAAAGATCCTGTAACATTTCCGTCACTCTTTAAAAGGCATGTCCTGAAACTATTATCTCCTAAAGTCGAAGTAGTTTTACAAGAGTTGCACGATATTTTTGGTGACATGAGAGTTTGCGATGTGGACGTTCCTCTATATATCACCAGTGCGAATATAACCGCAGGCGTTAAACCTGGCGGATTTTTGTTTCTGCCGCAGGATTTTCGTATGCGAAATGCAGGGTTGAACCTCCCTGACAACATTAACGAAACGACTCTGCTTAAAGATGCCCTGTCTGCCAGCATTGCAGTTCCTTTTGGCCGTCTGCCCCGTACTCTACCAGATGGACAGCGCCATATGGATATGGGCATGATCGAGCAACACTCGCCCATCTTACAAATCGTTACCCAATTTCGCAGACTTAACCCACATGCGAGAACTCTGCTCCTGAGCATGAACAATTTTATCATTGAGCCGGAGGTACCTGAAGCTGGCATGGACCTGCTCTGGGCAATCAGAAAAGGGCCACGACTTTTTAGCAGCTATGTTCAGGCCCAGCGTCAACTTATAGATTCAGTGAACTACGACCATGTCATTGAACTCGGCGCAAAAGTTCCAAAAGGCACAGCATTACCGAGCTCTCTCTCAGCGGCGCCTTACGACATTGAGTATATAACCAAGCTCGCAGAAGAAATAATGCGGGGCGACGAGTATCAATCGCAACTCGGTCTCGTAGAAACAGCCTTTGCTTCCATATATGGGCAAAAAAAGAAATTAGAATTTAATTTTTCGGAAGCCACCCACCCGACTTCGCTTATAGCTTTACCAGAGTATCAGCCGCAGGGATTGAGAAACGCCGTGAGGCTTGGGAAAGAATTTTACGCACGTGCCAACGCTATCCGTCAGCAGACCGGAGAGGTTGTCATGCCAGCCGTCAAAGGATTGGCGGCATGGCTTAGACATGAATGGCAACAAACGCAACCAGCCCGCGAGCGCGCCGGGCAAAGCTTACTAAATAAGCTTTTGCCCCCTCGGGTTCATCACGATGATACGGTTACGCCGCCTTTACTGCCCCGTTCGTCAGAGCAGCGCATGCCTTCTGAATCCGGGCACATGCCTCTTTGAGGTTTTCCGTCGAGGTTGCATATGAAATGCGGAAGTATGGTGAAAGGCCAAAGGCCGCACCTTGAACTGCAGCAACACCCGCCGATTCCAGCAGATAGGTCACAAAGTCCTCATCGCTATTGAGGACTTTCCCATCCGGGGTTTTCTTGCCCAGGCAGCCTTCACAGCTGGCATAGACATAGAATGCCCCTTCCGGCTTAGGACAGCGGATACCGGGGGCGGCGTTGAGCATATCAACGACCATGTCGCGGCGTTCTTTATAAACCTTGCACCAGTCTTTGAGGTATGACTGGTCGCTGTTCAGCGCTGCAACCGTTGCAGCCTGAGAGATCGAGCACGGGTTGGAGGTGCTGTGAGACTGAACGTTGGCTATTGCCTTGATCAATTCTTTCGGACCTCCGGCAAAGCCAATCCGCCAGCCAGTCATCGCGAAGGCCTTGGATGCGCCATTGACGGTCAGCGTGCGGTCATAAAGTTTTGGTTCCACCTGCGCGATGCTGAAGAATTTGAAATCGTCATAAACCAGATGTTCATAAATATCGTCAGTCATGACCCAGACGTGCGGATATTTCAGGAGCACGTCTGTCAAGGCTTTGAGTTCGTCATAAGTATAGGCCGCTCCGGTCGGGTTGCTCGGCGAGTTCAGAATAACCCATTTGGTTTTTGGCGTGATTGCAGCTTCGAGTTCTTGTGGCTGCAGTTTGAAGTTGTTCTTTTCAGAGCACTCGACAATCACTGGCACGCCTTCGGCCATCAGCGTCATATCTGGATAAGATACCCAGTAAGGTGCAGGGATGATCACTTCGTCACCCGCAGAGCAGGTTGCCATCAGGGCGTTATAGAGAACCTGTTTGCCCCCGGTGCCGACCGTGATCTGGTTGCGTTCATAGGTCAGGCCGTTGTCGCGTTTGAATTTGGCGATGATGGCATCTTTCAGGGCCGGGGTACCGTCGACCGCCGTATAGCGCGTATCGCCTTTCTTCATCGCCGTGTAGGCCGCTTCGATAATATGATCCGGCGTATTAAAGTCAGGCTCACCTGCGCCAAGACCGATCACATCCTTACCAGCCGCCTTGAGTTCTGCGGCCTTGGTGGTCACAGCGATCGTGGGCGATGGTTTGATTTTGTTCAGGCGCGTGGCGAGAAAAGACATTTAAATTGACCTCTATTTGGGATGGTTAAAGCCGGGCCAACTTAAGGAAATTTACCTGCAAAAGCAAGATTTGCGCATGATGCCGCGCACTATAATTTAAAGGAAAATAATGGTTTTAAGGCTTAAAACGATCTTTTAGAAGGCATCATCACGGATCAATGGCTTGAGCGCCTGCAGATCAATTTTTAACGGCCGTGAAAAATCTATACCATTTTCGCGGAAGAAGCTTTCCATTGGCCAGAGCGCGGGATGAAGGAGATCGGTCTGGATATAGTTCTGGATGGTCGGGATATATTGGAGCAAATCGCTTTTCCCCTGAGACGCGAGTCTGATCGCCTGCCCCAGCACACGGCAATGAAACTGACAGGCAAGAACCGGATACCACGCTGAGAAAGAGTCCCAAGCTTCTGGCGACATCGCTTTCTGGAAGCGCAGTAGGCACATATTCTGGATCCCGGCGGGAACCTCCCGGCGCGCATCTTCCAGCAAATTCACCAGATCATAAACGGCAGGGCCGCGCATTGCGCCCTGAAAATCGAGAATTCCGGTTTTACCGCTACCTTGTGCATCAGGAACCCACATCAGATTGTGCGGATGAAAATCAACATGCAGGAAACGCATAGGTGGTGCTGGCAAAGCGCGCTCAATATCACCCCAGAGATTGAGGTAATACTGGGTCAGCCCATCTTCGTTCTTTCTATTGCGCACCAGAGGAGCATACCAATCTATCACACGGCGGCGTCCCGTATGGACATAGCTATCGAAGTACAAAGGTAGCTCGATATCGTTGAGCTCGGTATGTTCGTACAAGTGCATCAAGATGTCAGTAGCGTTCACATAGAGTGCTTCGGGACTAACGGTTGGATCGGAAAGCAAAGCATGGAAACTTTCATCCCCAAAATCCTCAACCAGTAAAAATCCCAACTCCGGGCTGGCGGCATAGACCTCTGGAACTTTCAGGTTCAAGCCGCGCAGATATGTAGCGATCCTAACATAATCGGCAATCTTGTGACCGGGGGGCGCCTCGGGATGTTCGTCAGGCTTGCTTTGCATCAGGATTGCAGTCTGCGCGTTGCGGTTCAAACGAACCATCTTTCGCGGTGACCAATCCGAACCAATCGCCTGCTCAGTAGCTCCGCTCCATCCGGCATCCTGGAGGAACTGCTGTTTCAATGTGTCGCTCATCAGGATTATCTCGGTTTGGTTTTGCTTTTGCTGGCCATCAGTTTCAAAGCACTGACATGCTGTTCGGATGCTTTGACTTTGCCGATACGCGGCGCGGCTTCTTCTTTACCGAATTTGGGGACGTTCTGACCGCCGAGGGCCTTGAGCAGATCAAGGCCAAAGCCTTCTTCATCCTTCACCCCTTTCGGGATCGGTGGAAGATCATCACCGCCACTTTTCTTTTTCTTCACCACGCTGGCGTAATGGCCAACCGCATGCGCAACGATTGCGTTCAAATGCGGCTTGGTCAGGGCCAGAAGTAACTGATCATCCTCAATCGCCATCGACGCCAGATTCTGACGCGCACGGGTTTGGTTACCTTTGGCTTTTTTTAGGGCTTCCGCGATGCGGTTTTCAAGGTAGGTCTGGGCCATTTACTCTGCTCCATTTGCACAGAGCAGTTTATCATGGAAGGGTTAACGCGCCAAGCTAGCCAGATCGGTCATCAGGGACTGAATCCCTTTAACCCTTTCTTTAACATTATCCCACGACCGCAGGACGGAAATCTTCTGATCGGGACGCAATTTGACCGAGCCTGGTTTCAATTGCATCCATGCCAGCAATGCTTCCGGATTTGGCGGGGTGTTCTGATGGAAGGCAATAATGGCCCCCTTCGGCCCAGCATCCAGCTGGGCTACCCCGGCCTCGCGGCAGAGTTGCTTAATTTTGACTATATCCAGAAGATTGCTGACTTCGGGCGGCAGATCGCCAAACCGATCGATCAGCTCGGCAGCGTACGACTCTATATCATCCGCCGTTTCCAGTTCTGACAGACGGCGGTATAGGCTCATCCGTACACCGAGATCCTCGACATATTTTTCAGGAATGAGAACCGAGGTGCCAAGATTAATGTTCGGTGTCCAGCCGCTTTGGGCCTGAGGAGCATCAAGGTCGACACCAGCTTTGGTCGCGGCGACAGCTTCCTCCAGCATCTGCTGATAGAGCTCAATCCCGACTTCGCGGATGTGCCCGGACTGTTCATCACCGAGAAGGTTGCCTGCCCCGCGGATATCCAGATCATGGCTGGCCAGCTGGAAACCTGCGCCGAGGCTGTCGAGGGTTTCGAATACCTCCAGGCGTTTCTGCGACAACGCAGAGAGTTTCTGCGCAGGATCATAGGTAATATAGGCGTAAGCCCGCACCTTGGACCGGCCAACCCGGCCCCGGATCTGGTAGAGTTGCGCTAGCCCAAATAGATCGGCCTTGTGCACGATGATCGTGTTGGCCGATGGGATATCGAGACCCGATTCAATAATATTGGTTGCGAGCAAAATCCCATACTGGCCTTCATAAAACGCATTCATACGGTCTTCGAGTTCAGTTGGCGTCATCTGACCGTGTGCAGTAATAGCGCGTACTTCCGGTACCAGTTCTTTCAGTTGCTGTTCAATATCATGCATATCCTTGATGCGCGGACAGACATAAAAGCTTTGCCCGCCTCGGTAATGTTCGCGCAGGATTGCCTCGCGAATGACAAGCTGGTCATAGGGCATGACGGCAGTCCGGATCGCGAGACGATCCACTGGCGGTGTGGCAATAATGCTCATGTCACGCACGCCTGTTAGGGCCATTTGCAAAGTGCGCGGGATTGGGGTGGCGGTCAGGGTTAGAACATGAACGTTGGCCTTAAGCTCTTTGAGACGCTCCTTCTGTTTCACACCAAAACGTTGCTCTTCATCAACAATCACCAAGCCCAAATTTGCGAATTTTATTTTTTCGGCGAGGAGAGAATGGGTACCAATGACGATCCTGACGGACCCATCAGCCAGACCATCCTTCGTCAGTTTCGAGTCCTTAGCATTGACGAGCCGGGAGAGCTGATCGACCCGGATGCCCATCCCTTGAAAGCGGGCCAAGAAATTCTGATGATGCTGCCGGGCCAGAAGTGTCGTTGGAGCAACCACGGCAACCTGCATACCAGCTTTCGCAGCAATATAAGCGGCGCGTAAGGCGACTTCGGTCTTGCCGAAGCCGACATCTCCGCAAACCAGACGGTCCATAGGCCGTCCAGACTGAAAATCTTCCATGACATCGGAGATTGCGCGCAGTTGATCTTCCGTTTCCTGATAAGGAAATTTGGAAATAAACTCATGCAGGTCGTGCGCGGAAACTTCGAGTGTGTCTGCCTTGCGTAACATGCGCTCAGCAGCAATCTTAAGCAGGCCGTCGGCCATAACCATCAGGTTTTTCTTAACCCGCGCCTTACGCGCCTGCCAACCTGCTCCGCCAAGCTTATCGAGGATAGTATTGCCTTCATCGCTGCCAAAACGAGAAAGGACTTCGATATTTTCAACCGGAACAAATAATTTATCACCGCCCGCATAGACCAGCTTCAGGCAATCGTGCATCAGGCCTGCGGCTTTGAGAGTTTCAAGACCCTCGAAGCGACCAACGCCATGATCGATGTGAACGACGAGATCGCCTGCGTTGAGCGAGGAGATTTCTTTGAGGAAGTTATCGGCTTTACGTTTGCGGCCAGACTTGCGCGCAAGACGATCGCCGAGAATATCCTGCTCTGTCAGAACGATCAGGTCCGGTGCGTTAAAGCCCCGCTCCAGATGCAGGATGCACAGGGCAATCTGACCATCCTTGAGTTTCCGGGCATCCGCAAAGCTATCGCAGAGAAGGACATTTTTGATCGCGGCATCTTCCATTAGGACACGCAAGCGTTCACGCGACCCGGTGCTATAACAAGCAATCAGAATTTTACGATTCTGGTGCGCCCGCAGATACGCATCAAGTTCCTGAAACAATCCAGTTGGATTGTTGGCGCGGATGTCTGAGAAATCGCGACCGCGACGCGCTTCCGTTTCGATCTCCTCATGCGGTGAACCAAAACCCTGCAGGATCAGGGGTTCAAGAGGAGCAATTTTCTGATTGAATTCAGCGTCAAAGATATAGAGTTGTTCCGGCGGAAGTGGGTGATAGACACCACCAGTCAAGGAAACCTCGCTGCCATCTTTCTTTTTGCGTTTGCTCGCGAGAGCCTTATCAAGGGTTCGGCGTGCCTCGTAAAAATCTTCGATCTGTAGAAGGCGCTCCGCCCGCGCCTGCTCCGCCTGAGCGTCAAAAGAGATTTTGAACCGCGCCGAATAATCAAACAGCGTATCCATGCCGGCAAAAAACAATGGCAACCAATGCTCCATTCCGGCATGGCGGCGACCTTCGGTAACAGCCTGATAGAGAGGATCATCCTGCACCAACACACCGAACTGGTCTCGGTAACGTGCACGGAAGCCGTTGATCGACTCTTCGTTCAGAAAAAATTCTGTAACCGGGCGCAGTGCGAAATGCTCTACTGCTTTGGTCGTGCGCTGGGTAGATGGGTCGAAAGCCCGCACACTTTCAATTTCGTCACCAAATAGATCGATCCGTAATGGCTCGGTACTGCCCGGCGGGAAGAGATCAAAAATACCGCCGCGAATTGCGAACTCCCCTGCCTCACGCACCGTATCCGTGCGCAGGTAGCCGTTATCGATAAGAAATCTTTGCAAATGTTTCTCATCCAGCCGTCCACCTTTTTTGACGACCAAATGGGCAGCTTCGAGCGCCGCATGCGGCATCACGCGCTGGAGAGCGGCATTGACGGTTGTGATAACCAGACGCGGTTTATAGAGGAGGTCGGCTTCCCACTCACGCAGACGCGATAGGCCTGAAATGCGTTGAGCAACCAGTTCTGAATTAGGAGAGACACGATCATACGGCAGACAATCCCAGCCGGGGATCGTTATGACTTCAACTTCAGGATCGAAAAATGCTACCAGCTCGTCAATTACCGCCAGTCGCAAATCATCCTGAACGATATGAAGAAGAATGCTTTTTTCGCGCGCGAGTTCATGCGCCCGGCGTATCAGCAGCCGGGCATCCTGTCCTTCAGGAGCACCGTATTGAACCGGGTAAACGGAAGGTTCGTCGAGAGTTGGTTTTGTCTGCTGCGCCATGGCGCAGATTATGTGGCAAACCTATGGGTCAAAAGCAAGGCAAGAACCTCGCATTCCTGCTCCGGAGGCGGCTTTTCCTTCCCAATCATCCAGTTATAGAGATCAGGGTCCTCGCAATTGAGCAATTCTTCGTATTGATCGAGTTGGCCTTCAGTGAAGGTCATGACGTGGCGATCGGCAAAACTGCCCATCAACAGGTCCATTTCGCGTGTCCCGCGGTGCCACGAGCGGAATTTGAGCCTTTTCCTGCGGTTTTCCGGAGTCTCGACTTGAGGCGCGCTCTGCGGCATAATTGATTTCTCACTACATTCTGAAGGGGTACCCTATGTCATCTAGTCCAGTCCGCGCCTTTATAAAAGAGCATTTCGTACTGATTGCCGGAATTACCCTCCCTCTAGCCTTGATCGTCCTCTTTAGTCTCGCGCGGATTGTTACAGATGCCACCGTCGACCCGCCGCAATACAAAGCCGTTTACGCCCAACTGGGCCAGAATGCTTATAATGGCAGATTCAACTATCAGGTAGACGGCGCCGGGAAGCTTGAAGTCACCTGGACAGGTCCGCAACCTTATGCAGGCCAGCAACCGCAACCGCCAGTCATGGCCAGAACATTTGTTATCGTTTTCGATCCGATCACAGGGGCGCGGTCTCAGTATCCATTCGACGTAGCAGACTCCATGAAGCCGGGAACCGTCATAGTAACCAGCCCGCAAATGCCCGCCCTTGAGATCAAGTCCGGTGATATCGCTCCTGACGGCTATAGCTACAACCGCGACAGCACCCAATATCATAGTGGCGGGCTGTTCAATGACCTCTTTGGCCATGGCGGTTATTATGATGACCGCTATACCATTGGTAAAAATGGGAAGTCATTCCAGCTCCCGCTACAGGACCGCTATTCGCAGTTTGATTTTATTGGCTGGACCAAATGATTTTTTCTGGTTCCCGCGCTGATGCCCTGACCAAGATTGCTGAACTCGCCCGGCAGCATTCCCTGTCAGTAGAAGAGATTGCCACCGCGATCACTGCGCTGCCTGAAGAAGAGAAGCGCAATGTCGGTAATATTCTGACACGCATACTTTCTTATCTGGGTGCCCTCTTCGTCTTTGCAGGACTTGGCATCTACACGGGCATCGAATGGGATAAATTAAGCTCGCTGAGCCGCGTCGTGATTACCCTTGGACCCGGCATCATCTGTTTCATCATGGGCTTTATCTGCCTGAAAGATGAAAAATTTCAGCGCGTTGCCACCCCCATGTTCGTGCTTGGTGCCTTCCTGCAACCTGTTGGCCTAACCGTTTACCTACATGAGTATTTCGAGCCAACCGGAAACACCGCATTGGCGCTAAGCTGCGTCTTCGCCCTCGTTTCTCTGCAACAGATGATTGCCTTTAAAGCTTGCAACCGTACCAGTCTGTTATTTTTTACCTGTGTGTATGGTTACACCGCTACGGCGTTGCTTCTGATCTGGCTTAAGCTCGATGAGAGGCTCTGGGGTACTCTGCTTTCCGCGTCGGCACTCTGTACGACTTACGCCATCAGCAAAACATCGCACCGGATTCTCGCGCCATGGTTTACCGTAGGGTCAGGCTTTGCCTTTGTTTGCTCTTGCTTCCTCACTCTGAGCGGCTCTGATAACCCGTTCAGTCTGGTCATTCTCGCAGGGGTCCTCTATAGCATTATTATTCTGACCCTTACACGCGTCCTGAAAACGCCCCATCCGGTCTTCATGTTTTTTGTCATCACGCCTTATATGGCATTTATGGGGTCCGCTTTGCAGGAAATGCGCTGGGCCAGTTATGAATGGATCGGTATGAGTATAGGAACAGCCGGAATGCTTGCGGCCTATGGGTTGAGCTCGACCCTGCATAAGAAAACCTCACCTATTCTATTTTTTATCTTTGGCTTTATTGCCTCATGCTGTGTCCACGAATTGTTGCTCAATAGCCCGTTTGAGGTACTAATGATCGGTTATGGCGCCATGCTCATGTATCTGAGCGTTGTCATAGGTAGCAGAACGCTCCTGTTCGTATCAGTCGTCTCGCTGCTAGGTTATCTGGCATCCTTTACAGATAAATATTTCGCGGATGTCGTTGGCTGGCCAATTGCGCTGATTGGCCTTGGGCTGGTTCTGATCATCATCAGTTCCTATGCCGTCAAGCTAAGTCAGAAAATCACTGCCCAACCAAGAACACCGTAAGCAAGGGCACTCTGATGCGCCCTTTTGTACTTGATCCGCTCTTCCGCGCCCTGACCACGCTCCCCGGTGTGGGCCCGAAAACGTTCAAGCTGTATGAAAAACTTACCGGGGGCGGAAAAGTTGTTAATCTCCTTTTTCACAAGCCAATTGATCTGATCGAACGCATTGATGCGGACAACATCATGGCGGCTCCTGACGGGCAAACGGTCAAGCTGACTGTCACGGTTGAGCAGCATACTCCTGCGCCCCGACGCGGCCAGCCTTATCGCATCCGCTGCAGTGATGCCTCAGGGTTTATCGATCTTGTCTTTTTTAATGCCCATAGCAGTTGGATAGAAAAACAATTTCCGGTTCAGGCCAGCGTTATCATCGGTGGCAAGGTCGAAAATTTTCGCGACCGCAAGCATATCGTCCACCCTGACCTGCTGGGCCAGAGTGAAGATGAAGTCGAAAAATTCGAAGTCATCTATCCCCTGACTGCAGGCCTAACGACCAAACCATTACGCAAAGCCGTATTGAGTGGTCTGGAGACCGTTCCTGCACTGCCCGAATGGTTAGACCCCGCGTATCAAAAGCGCATGGAGTGGGAGGGCTGGAAAGACTGTTTGAGCAAACTGCATTATCCTAAGGGCGGAGTTGATCTTGAACCCTCGTCCCCAGCGCGCGCGCGGCTTGCTTATGATGAATTGTTATCAAACCAGCTTACCTTAGCCCTAGTTCGACACCGGCAGCGCAAGCTGAATGGCAGATCCTTCAAAACCAAAGGGCCGTTACGGCGCAAATTCGAAGACAATTTACCGTTTGCCCTGACCGCTGCGCAGAAATCCGTCATGCAGGAAATCGATGCTGATATGGCGTCGCCCCGCCGTATGCTGCGTCTGCTGCAAGGGGATGTAGGCAGCGGTAAAACGATTGTTGCCGCAATTGCCATGATGAACGCCATCGACAGCGGCACACAGGCAGCGATCATGGCACCTACTGAAATTCTTGCCCGCCAGCATGCAGAAACACTAACCCCAGTATTTACCAAGCTGGGTATCACTCTTGTGACCCTGACAGGGCGCGACAAAGGGAAGGCTCGGGCCGCGCTTGTAGAACAAATTGAAAGCGGCTCGGCGCAGGTCGTGATCGGTACGCATTCTCTTTTTCAGGAATCAGTTGAATTCAAGGATCTTGGTCTGGCAATTATTGATGAGCAGCATCGTTTCGGTGTTCACCAGCGTCTGCTCTTATCGAGCAAAGGACGCGGCACAGATGTGATGGTTATGACCGCGACACCCATTCCCCGCACATTGGCCCTAACGGCTTATGGCGATATGGATGTTAGTCGTATCACCGAAAAGCCCCCCGGCAGAAAACCTGTCGATACACGTCTAATTCCGCAAGACCGTCTTGAAGACATGATCGCTGGGATCGAGCGGCAGATTAAAGATGGCGTACGGGCGTACTGGGTTTGCCCCTTGGTGGAAGAATCCGAAATTCTTGATCTGGCTGCTGCAGATGCGCGATTTGAGCTTTTACAGTCACGTTTTGGTGATCAAGTGGGTCTGGTTCATGGCCGCATGAAGCCCGCAGAAAAAGATTCGGTGATGCAGAAATTTTCTGCCGGTGAAATCAGCGTTCTGGTTGCGACCACTGTCATCGAGGTAGGAGTCAATGTTCCGGCGGCAACCATTATGATTATTGAACACGCCGAGCGCTTCGGTCTTGCCCAGCTGCACCAGTTGCGCGGACGTGTAGGCCGAGGAGAGAAGCAGTCCTATTGTTTCCTGATCTATGCAGCACCCCTTGGTGAAACTGCCAAAGAACGCCTGCAGATTATGCGCCAGACAGAAGATGGCTTTCTGATCGCTGAAAAGGATCTTGAATTGCGTGGCACGGGGGAAATTCTTGGAACACGTCAAAGCGGTATACCCGAATTTCGCTTGGCTGAGATTGGGGCGCACAGCGATCTTTTGCTTACGGCCCGCGACGATGCCAATCTGATCATCGACCGCGATCCAGAGCTGCAAACGCCGCGTGGAGAGGCTCTGCGCACACTGCTTTACTTATTCGAGCAGGACCAAGCGATTGCCTATCTGCGCTCAGGGTAATTAATTTCCCGAATGGGGTTATTAATCCTTTCCTTCA
>CAYJDG010000026.1:0-28631 GCA_964368875.1 uncultured Pseudobdellovibrionaceae bacterium | reverse complement strand
TTGCTAAGTGTCAGCATGGCATTCTCGCCTAGCCCTTACGGGTCAGCGCTCCGAACCGGCGGTCGCGCACGGCGTAGACTTTGAGGGCTTCTTCGAGGTCAGCCTTGCTGAAATCCGGCCACAGCGTTTCCGTGAAATAGAATTCCGTATACGCGCATGGCCAGATCAGGAAATTTGAAATGCGCTGCTCGCCGCTCGTGCGGATGAGAAGATCCGGATCGGGAATTCCTGCGGTCATCAGGAATTGAGGAAAAAGAAACCCGACTTCTTCTTCGCTCAGTTTGCGGTTTTCTTTCCACGCATGTTCGGCAAGTTTGGCCGCCGCGCTCACGATGTCCTGCCGCCCGCCATAATTCAGCGCGATGGTCAGGTTCAGCGCGGTATTGTCTGCCATCAACCGTTCCGCATTGTCGATCAGTTCGATGATCTCGGGACTGAAGCGGCTGCGGTCACCGATGATGCGCAGGCGGATATTGTTTTTATGCAGTTCCGCCGTTTCAGAGCGCAGATAAAAATGCAGCAGACGCATCAGCTCGCTGATTTCGTCTTGCGGGCGATTCCAGTTTTCGGACGAGAAGCCGAACAGGGTCAGATAAGGGATCTCAAGATCGACCGCGGATTTGACGGCGCGGCGAACCGATTCAATGCCGCGTTGATGCCCCGCTGTGCGAGGCAGGTTGCGCGCCCGTGCCCACCGACCGTTGCCGTCCATAATAATGGCGACATGACGCGGAACAGTGTCTGGGGCGGGCTGGTCACTCATACTAGATTTTCATCACGTCGGATTCTTTGGCCAGCAGCATCTGATCGATTTTCTTGATGCAGTCGTCGGTGAGTTTCTGGACATCGTCGCTCAGACGTTTCATTTCGTCTTCGGAGATTTCCTTGTCCTTTTCCATCTTCTTGATCACATCCATGCCATCGCGGCGGATGTTGCGGACGGAGACACGGGCCTGCTCGGCATATTTTCCGGCGACCTTTTGCAGCTCGATGCGGCGTTCCTGCGACAATTCCGGTACCGGCACGCGAATAAGCGAACCTTCACCCTGTGGGTTCAGACCAAGGCCCGCATCGCGGATGGCTTTTTCAACTGATTTGGTCAGGCCACTGTCCCATACCTGCACGGTCAGAAGGCGCGGCTCGGGAACGCTGACGGTCCCTACCTGGTTCAGCGGCATGCGCGAACCATAAGCATCGACCGTGACGGTTTCGAGCATATTGGTGGACGCACGCCCGGTGCGCAGACCGACATATTCTTTTTCAAGAACATCCTGTGCGCCCTGCATACGTTGTTTCAGTTCATTGATATTAAATGGCATAACGGCCTCGCTTATTTCTCGTCGCTGACGATGGTGAACTCACCCTCGCCGCGCATTACTTTGGCAAAATTGCCATGTTCGCGGATCGAAAACACCATCACCGGGATTTTGTTCTCGCGGGCGAGCGACACGGCGGTCGCATCCATGACCTTCAGATCCTTGGTCAGGATATCCATGTAGGTTAGCTTTTCGTATTTCTTCGCATCCGGGTCTTTCATCGGATCGGCCGTGTAAATGCCGTTGACCTTGGTGCCTTTGGCAATCAGGTCGCAGTTCATTTCCGATGCACGCAACGATGCGCCGGTATCAGAGGTAAAGTATGGATTGCCGGTGCCTGCTGCGAAAATGACGACACGGCCTTTTTCCATGTGACGCATTGCTTTGCGGCGGATGTAAGGTTCGCACACCTGATCCATGGAGAGCGCCGACTGGACGCGGGTCTTGATGCCAATTTTTTCAAGCGCGTTTTGCAGACACAGCGCGTTGATGACGATCCCGAGCATGCCCATGTGATCGGCGGTGGTGCGGTCCATGCCAGATGACGCACCCGAGACACCGCGGAAAATATTTCCTGCCCCGACGACGACACAAACTTCGATGCCCATGGCCACGACGTCTTTGACATCGTTGGCGATGCGCCCGACTGTATCGGGATCGATCCCGAACTCTTTGGTCCCCATCAGCGCCTCACCTGAAATCTTCAGGAGCACGCGTTTATATTTTGGTTGCAGGTTTGGTTTCATGGCAGTTGCGGTCGCAGTCATTGAGTGCCTCGTGAAATAACAGTCCTAATGTAGCGATAGCCGCGCTCATCTGCAACGCGGCTATCGAAAAACCTTTAAAAGCAGGCCTTAACCGTTAACGACGGAGGCCACTTCGGCGGCAAAGTCGGTTTCTTCCTTCTCGATGCCTTCACCAAGGGCGTAGCGGGCAAACGCCGCCAGCTTGATCGGTGCACCGGCATCCTTGGCGGCTTTTTCAAGGAGAGCGGAGATTTTGGTCTCGCCGTCCATGATGAAAACCTGATCCAGAAGACAGACTTCTTCGTAATATTTGCGCATCCGGCCTTCGAGCATCTTCTCGATGATGTCATCAGGCTTGCCAGACGCACGGGCGGTATCGCGGTGAATGTTCTTCTCGCGCTCTGCCACTTTCGGGTCGACGCTGGCGGCATCGAGGTACTCAGGGTTCGCAGCGGCGACATGCATCGCGAGCTGTTTGCCGAGTGCCTGAAGTTTATCCGCAGGTGCAGCTGACTCAAGGGCAACCAGAACACCGATTTTGCCGAGGCTCGGCACAACCGCGTTGTGAACGTAGGTTGCGACATAGCCGTTGCTGACGGAAAGTTTTTCCGAGCGGCGCAGGTTCATGTTTTCACCGATTGTGGCGATCAGGGCGGTCAGCGTGTCCTTGGTGTTCTTGCCACCTTCGAACTCAGTTGCGCCGACACTATCGATATCGCCAGCTTTCAGAGCCACTTGTGCGCTTTTCAGCACGAAGTTCTGGAACTGTTCGTTACGGCCAACGAAATCTGTCTCGGCGTTGACTTCGATGACGGCGGCAGTTTTGCCATCGGCAGACGACGCAACTGCAACCAGACCTTCAGCAGCCGTGCGGCCGGATTTCTTGGCGGCTTTCGAGAGGCCTTTTTTACGCAGCCAGTCGACTGCTTCATCCATGTTACCGTTGTTTTCGACGAGGGCGTTCTTGGCATCCATCATGCCGGCGCCGGTTTTTTCGCGAAGGTCTTTGACCATTGCTGCTGTGATATCAGCCATTTTGAGAGTTCCTTTTGATTAGAGGTTTTGCCATCCCGAGCGGTGCGAGAGGTCTCGCATGCGCCCGGGATAACAGATTGGATTTAAGCCGAAGCGGCGGCTTTGATTTCAGGCGCGGCTTCTGCGTTGGCAGCAGCTGGGATAGCAGCTTTAGCTTCTTCGACAGCGGCATCAACAGCGGCTTTGCTGTCTTTGTCTTTGCCTTTGGAAGCCATTTCAGCCTGGATACCGTCGAGGATCGCGGAAGAAACCAGATCACAGTAGGTTTCGATCGCGCGCAGAGCGTCGTCGTTACCAGGGATCGGGAACTGCACGCCATCTGGCGAGCTGTTGCTGTCGATGATCGCGATAACCGGAATACCCAGAACATTGGCTTCCTTGATGGCGATTTCTTCTTTGTTGGTATCGATGATGAAGATCGCATCAGGCTGGCCGCCCATGTCTTTGATCCCGCCGATGGACTTATCAAGTTTTTCCATCTCGCGAGCCATCATCAGCTGTTCTTTTTTGGTGTAACCACCGGCTTTGCCCTGAGCCTGAATTTGCTCAAGTTCGCGCAGGCGGTTGATCGACAGGGAGAGTGTCTTCCAGTTGGTCAGCATGCCGCCGAGCCAGCGGTGGTTGACGTAGTACTGACCGCAGCGTTTTGCGGACTCAGCAACTTTTTCCTGAGCCTGACGCTTGGTGCCGACGAACAGAACGCGGCCACCATTGGCAGCGACATCGCGCACGGCGCGGAGCGCCTGATCGAGCATCGGAACGGTTTGTTGCAGGTCGAGGATATGCACGCCGTTACGCACGCCGAAAATAAACGGGCGCATTTTAGGATTCCAGCGGCGGGTGTGGTGACCGAAGTGAACGCCTGCTTCGAGGAGCTGGCGCATAGAGAATTCAGGCATAGACATGGATCGTTTTCCTTTTCCGGTTAAGCCTCTGCAGGGGTAAAGTAAGGACGGACAATCCATCCCACCGGTAAGCCCGAAATCGAGGGCCGTCCCTGCATGTGAATTTAGTTCAGTAGATGCCGCGGTTTATATGGCTTCAGAGCCGGAAACGCAAGGGAAAAGGTAACGAAATTCGTTATCCCGGCTTCTTGCCAGTCAGCCAAGGATTATCGGTCCGTAAAGGCGGGTATGAGTTGAATTTTCCATTCAACCAGTCTTCCCCATTTTGCATAGCCGTAGTGCAGGTATTGTTAATAGACGCCTGTGCCAGGAACCATGCCGAACCCATGCTGATTCCTGTAATGGCTGGGGATTTGGTGACATAAGCTATCGCCGCCCCTAGCAAAGGGACGATCAGGGCGGTTTTTAGAGAACTGTTGGTCGCGGCCGTAAAGGGACGCTGGACTGATTGCCATGCATTCCTGAGAACGCCTTGGGCCGCCCGCCCACATGACGATGCTAAGACAAAGCCAGCAGCCAAGCTCACTCCGCTTCCAAGCAGAAAAGCCGGATTGTTTGTTTTGATGGCCCCGGCGGCAAAAAGCGCGGTGCCGGATGTCCCGGCTAAAAGGCTAGCCCCCTGTGTCCACAGCAATCGATTGATGGCAGTTGAGCAATCGGAAACGGTTGCAACATTATGCTGAGTTCTTGTCATTTAGGCTTCTTATCCTATGCTTTTGATTTATACCAAAGAACGATTTTCGAGAAACCGTATCGCTTTCGCTGCAACTTGCGGCTCAATTTCGCCTCTGGTCACTTCGCGCTCTAGATCTTCGCGGGTCCCATGAAATCTCCATGTGATGCCGCTTCCTGGTGTCCGCAGGCGCACTTTATCGCCTTCGCCTGGTTCAACGATGATATAGCGATAGCCAGCAGCCTTTTGGAAAGCCATGCACCCAAGGATCGTAGCAACTTCTCCAAAGGCGGCTACCGCATTGCGGGCGCGCTGAAAATCAAAGGTGATTTCGATTTTTTTCATGCCGCAAAACTAGCACGACTTATTATGTTAATCAATCTTTTTGCGCTGGAAAATTTAAACTGCGGAACGAACTGAACATCGCGCGCTAAGCAATTGAAAGAATTACAATTCCTGAATGGCCGTAATTCCGCTGGTTTGGAAGAGGGCATTCCGTGTTTCGGCAGTAAAGGCATACTGATCCGGCAGTGAAATCTCTACCCGGCGTCCGCCGCTTGCCCCAACGACAAGGTTGATCCGGGCGGTACCCTTCCCGGCGCTCTCCAGGAGGGCTTTCAGGGTCGGAATGGCCGTTTCTTTGTTCAGTGTCACCTGAACCCCTTTGATCTGTCCTTCAAGTGACGGATCGAGCAGCTTGATATCCTGCACCGTAATCCTGATCTGCTCGTCGCGTTGCTCGGCATCTGCCATCAGCAACAGCGCCTCACCCGGCTCCAGCATGCTCCGGCTGCGCATCAGGATTTCAGTAAAGAGCATGACCTCGTAAACGCCGGAACTGTCCGAGAGCGTCAGGATCGCAAACTTGTTACCGCTCTTCGCCGAAATCTTTTCGGTCTTCTTGATCAGCACGCCCGCCATTTTGACCCGCGCGACCGGACGGTCTGCAATCTTGGCCTCAACGTCAGCATAGGTGATGATATTAAGGCGCTCCAGCTGGGCGCGCTTGGTATCAAGCGGGTGCGCCGAGAGATAAAAGCCGATAGCCCCGAATTCATAGCTCAGGCGGTCAAGCGGACTCCAGTCCGGCATCTCGGTTAGGTGATGAACGGCTAAGTCCTGCGCTGCCGTCGCGCCCATCGCAAACAGAGACGACTGGCTGCTGGCGCGCTCTTCCGCAAGAGCCTGTGCGTAATGGGCCAGACGTTCTGCCGCCGTAAATAACTGTGCCCGGTTCGGATGAATGCTATCAAGCGCTCCGGCTGCAATCAGGTTTTCCATCGCCTTCTTATTCAGGGCCTTGGCATCGATGCGCTTCAGGAAATCATCAAGCGACTTGAAAGGTCCGCCGCGTGTGCGCTCTGCAACCAGCAGGCTCATGGCCTGTGCGCCAACACCCTTGATCGCGGCCAGAGCATACCGAACCGCCCTGCCCTCCACCGCGAAGTCGACAAAGGACGCGTTGATGTCCGGCGGCAGCACCGGAATTTCCATCTGGTCGAGCGCCTGTTTGAACAACGCCAGTTTGTCAGTGTTGCCAAGATCAAGCGTCATCAGCGCGGCCATAAACTCGACCGGATAATTCGCCTTCAGCCATGCGGTCTGATAGGCGACCAGGGCATAAGCCGCTGCGTGCGATTTGTTAAACCCGTAGCCTGCGAATTTCTCGATCGTATCGAAAATTTCCCCGGCGTATTGGGCGCTGACGTTGCTGTGCTCGTTGGCCCCTTTGACAAACGCATCGCGCTGATCGTCCATCTCGGCTTTGATCTTTTTACCCATCGCACGGCGCAACAGGTCGGCGGCACCGAGCGAATAGCCGGACAGGATCTGCGCAGCCTGCATCACCTGCTCCTGATACACCATGATCCCGTAAGTTTCTTCGAGAATGGGTTTCAGTTTAGGATGAAGGTAATCAGCTTCTTCCTTGCCGTCTTTGACGCTGCAATATTTGGGAATGTTGTCCATCGGACCGGGACGGTACAACGCGACGAGTGCGATAATATCTTCGAAGCGGTCCGGCTTCATGCGGCGCAGCGTGTCGCGCATCCCGGCACTTTCAAGCTGGAACACTCCGGTACTCATACCAGAGGCGATCATCCCGTACGCGCCCGCATCATCCATCGGGATTTTTAAAATCTCGACCGTATCGCCTTTGTCGGCGATCATCTCGACCGCCTTCTGAATGACGGTGAGTGTCTTCAGTCCCAGAAAGTCGAATTTGACGAGGCCCGCAGGCTCGACATACTTCATATTGAACTGCGTCACCGGCATTTCCGAGCGCGGATCACGGTAAAGCGGCACCAGCTCATGCAGAGGGCGATCCGCGATAACAACACCCGCCGCGTGCGTCGACGCATGGCGGTAAAGCCCTTCCAGTTGCAGGGCAATAGTGAGCAAACGATCGATCTGGTCATCCGACCGCTGCGCCCGCAGCTCATCATCACCTTCAAGCGCCTCCGCAAGCGTCACTGGATTAGCTGGATTGTTCGGGATCATCTTCGAGATGCGGTCGACTTGACTGTACGGCATCTGTAATACGCGCCCGACATCACGCACCACGGCGCGCGCCTGAAGTTTACCGAAGGTGATGATCTGAGCGACGCGGTCATAGCCATAGCGTTCCTGCACATACCGGATCACTTCGTCGCGGCGATCCTGACAGAAGTCGACGTCGAAATCGGGCATCGAGACCCGTTCCGGATTCAGGAAGCGTTCGAACAGAAGATTAAGTTGCAGCGGATTCAAGTCAGTGATCTTAAGTGCCCACGCAACCACCGAGCCCGCGCCCGATCCCCGTCCGGGACCAACCGGAATATTATTGTCCTTCGCCCACCGGATGAAGTCCGACACGATCAGAAAGTAGCCGGGGAAGCCCATATTGACGATCACGTTCAGCTCGAATTCGAGCCGCTCGCGATAGGGCTTCGCAACCTCTTCGCGGTTATCGCCTTCTTTGTAGACGAAGTTCTCCAGCCGCCATTCAAGGCCTTCTGCCGCTTGCGCCCGCAGCTCTTCCACTTCTTTGCGGCCGCTATCTGTCTTAAACGGCGGCAGAATTGGCTTCTGGACGGTCAGGAAATAATGACAGCGTTTTGCAATCGCAACGGTGTTTTGAATGGCTTCGGGAAGATCAGCGAATAGCTCGATCATTTCCTCGGCAGGCCTGAAATAATGCTGGCGCGTGACGCGGCGGCGATCCTCTTCGGAAATATAACGGCCTTCGGCGATACATAGCAGCGCATCATGCGCTTCATAAAAATCAGCCGACGGATAATAACAATCATTGGTCGCGACCAGAGGAACATCGAGTTTGTAGGCTAGCTCAATCAAGCCCTCCTCGGTCTCCTCTTCCTCGCGCAAACCATGGCGCTGCAATTCAACGTAAAGCCTGTCGCCATATATTTTCTTGAAATCTTTCAGCGAAACTTCAGCCGCATCGGCGCGGCGTGTTACTAGCAACTGCCCGATCGGGCCTTTGACGCCGCCCGTCAGGCAGATCAGTCCGGCGCTGTGTTGCTTCAGTTGCTCCATCGACAATGTCGGTTTGGCGGTGCCTTCCGAGGTCATATAGGCATTGCTGATCAGCGCGGAAAGGTTTTTATAGCCCTCCTCCGACTGGACCAGCAAAACAATCTGATATTCTTCAGGTCCGACCAGTACCTGCGCCCCGAGGATCGGCTGGATACCTTCCTTGCTCGCTTCAAGGGCGAACTCCATCGCGCCGAACAGGTTGTTGCTATCCGTCACGGCAACAGCAGGCATGTCAAAGCTGCGGCACTTTTTGACCAGTGTCTTGATCTGGATCGCGCCTTCCGCCAGTGAATAGGCCGAGTGCACGTGCAAATGAATGAACGGCGCAGTCATAATAGTTAGTAAGCTTTCAGCTGACCCTGTTTCAGCTCAAGGATCCGGTCCATCTTGTGGGCCAGATCCATATTATGGGTGGCAATCACCGCCCCGATCCCGGAATTGCGGGCCCGCTCGATCAGCATATCGAACACGTCATCCGACGTGCGCGGATCAAGATTTCCGGTTGGTTCATCGGCGAGCAAGACTTTCGGATCATTGGCAAGCGCACGGGCAATCGCCACGCGTTGCTGCTCCCCGCCGGACAGACGGGCCGGGCGGTGCTCCAGACGGTGGCCAAGACCCATATCGGTCAAAAGCTGCGTTGCTTTTTCTTTGGCCTGCTTAAACGGAACATCTTTGATCATCTGCGGAATGATCACATTCTCAAGCGCCGAGAATTCGGGTTGCAGATAATGAAACTGATATACGAAGCCGATATAATGACGGCGCAGCAGCGTGCGTTGTTCGTCATCGAGCGTCGAGACATCGCGCCCAGCCATCATGATCTGACCACCGGTCGGTTTATCGAGCAAACCGATCAGTTGCAGCAGCGTCGATTTCCCCGCGCCGCTCGCGCCAACCATGGCAACGATCTCGCCGGGCTCGAGTTTGAAATTGAGGTCTTTAAAAATCGTCAGGTTTTCATCGCCCTGATGATACACCTTCTCCAGCCCCTGCACTTCCATCAGGATTTTGCGCTGCTGGCGAAGGGGCGTGACGTTGGCTTGCGGCTCACTATTCATAGCGCAGCGCCTCCACCGGATCGAGTTTCGCCGCACGCCATGCCGGATAAAGTGTTGCGAGAATAGACAGCGTCACCGCCATCCCAACCACGATCAGAACCTCCAGCCAGTCGATTTCCGCAGGCAATTTGGAAAGGAAGTAAATTTCCGCCGAAAACAATTCCGTCCCTGTCATACCCTGCAACCACTGGCGGATGCTTTCGATATTGACGGCAAACAGAACCCCGAGAACAGTCCCGGCAATCGTGCCGAAAATCCCAACGCTTGCCCCGGTCAGCATAAATATCTTCATCATCGACCCGCGCAACGCGCCCATGGTACGCATAATCGCAATATCGCGCCCCTTATCCTTCACCAGCATGATCATGCTGGAAATGATATTGAAGGCAGCAACCAGAATAATCATCGTCAGGATCAGGAACATGACGTTGCGTTCGACCTGCAACGCCGTAAAGAAACTGCTATTGGAATCCCGCCAGTCATACACCCCGGCGCGACCCGCCGTGACTGCAGAGACCGCTTGCTTGATATGGTCGATATCCGTCGCGCTTCCACCCATGACTTCGAGCATGGTGACTGTATTCAACGGATACTGGAAAAATCTCTGTGCCGCATCGAGTGGCATGAACAAATAGCCATTATTGTATTCATACATCCCGACATCGAACACCATCGCGACCGTATATTGCATCGTACGCGGGATTGTTCCGAATGGGGATGCGCGGCCTTTAGGGGCCATCAGCGTAATCTGGTCGCCGACATGAAGACCGAGACGTTCCGCCATCTTCTGACCCACCGCAACGACATCGCCACGAAAATCAGAGATATTCCCTTCGATAATAGATTTAGAGAGAATAGGCTTGGTCGCCATATACTCTTCTTGGTACCCGCGCACCAACGCACCGCTTGCCGTGCCATTGATGGTCATCAGCGCCTGACTTTCGACAACTGGCGCAACGGCCTGCACGCCTTCAACTGCCGCAATTTTACTTTGCAGGTCAGAGTAATTGATCAGCGGACTACCCGCGACATACACGTTCAAATGTCCGTTCAGCCCAAGAATGCGCCCGACCAGTTCTCCGCGAAACCCGTTCATCACGGACATAACGATGATCAGTGTCGCGACACCCAGCATAATTCCAGTAAACGAAAACCCTGCGATCACCGACACAAAGCCTTCGGCCTTGCGGGCCCGCAGGTATCTCATCGCCATCATGCGTTCAAACGGAGAGAACATCAGTATGATTTTCCGATCAGCACGATCCGGCCTTCATCTTCGAACGGCAGACAGCGCGACGACAGACCGTTATCTTTTTTAACTGCGGCGTAGGTCGGATCATCGAGCAACTCAACCGAAGCCCGCGCAAAACCGATCTCATCAGAATTGAAGAAATTCTTGATCTCATCCACAGACTTCACATCCTTGATGCGCGCGCGGGAGAAATCATACGCCTTCTTGTACATGGATGCATGGATCGCATCGAGTGTGCCGGGTACCTTGGCAACGAATTCATCGAACGTAACGGTTTCTTTTGAATCCTTGCCAATATCGCGGCGGATAAAAGTGATCTGCCCCTGCTCCAGCTCACGCTGGCCAAGTTCAGCGCGGATCGGCACGCCTTTTTTGATCGCATCCCACATTTTATCCGGTGTACGGCGCTCGGTCGTGTCGACCTTGGCACGAATGCCTTTGGCTTTCAGCTGCTTGACCAGTTCTGCTGCCTTCTCAAGCAACGGCCCTGCTCCGGACTCATCTTTGATGAAGGGAATGATCATGACTTGCGTCGGCGCAACGCGCGGCGGCATGACCATGCCGTCGTCATCGCCGTGCATCATGATGACGCCGCCAATCGAGCGCGTAGAAAGTCCCCACGAGGTTGTCCACGCGGTTTCCTCTTTGCCTTCACGGCCTTGGAATTTGATATTGAATGTCTTGGCGAAATTCTGACCGAGGTTATGCGTCGTGCAGGCCTGCAACGCCTTGCCATCCTGCATCATCGCTTCGATGGTGTAGCTGTTGTCGCCACCTGGGAAGCGTTCATCGGCAGTTTTCTCGCCCTTGAAGCCCGGTACGGCCAGATAATTCTCATAGAGATCATTATAAACGCCAAGCATCTTGATCGCATCGCCCTGCGCGTCTTCCAGAGTTTCAAACGCGTTATGACCCTCCTGCCACAGGAATTCGGACGTGCGCAGGAACAGGCGCGTGCGCATTTCCCACCGCATGACGTTGCACCACTGGTTCAACAGCAGTGGCAGATCACGATATGACTGCACCCACCGCGACATCGCATCGCCGATAATCGTTTCGGATGTCGGGCGAATGATAAACGGCTCTTCAAGCTTGGCATCCGGCGATGGGATCAATCCGCCGTTCGGACCTTTTTCAAGGCGGTGGTGCGTGACGACCGCGCACTCTTTCGCAAAACCATCGACATGATCCGCCTCTTTGCTTAGGAAACTGAGCGGGATCAGCAGCGGAAAATACGCATTCTGCACGCCGACATCCTTGATCAGGTCATCAAGCGAGCGTTGCACGTTTTCCCACAGCGCATAGCCATAGGGCTTGATGATCATGCATCCGCGTACCGGCGAATTTTCTGCAAGATCGGCAGCCTTGATGACTTCCTGATACCACTCGGCGAAGTTCTCGGCCCGCGTTGGATTTATGGCAGTCTTAGGGGCGCTGCCTTTAGCAGCTTGAGCTGGTTGAGCCATGATGACCTCTGATTAAAAAGCTATTCTGCCGGTTGGCCTTCAAAATTGGCCATTTTTTTAGACAATGGCGTGCCGGCCGGCGGTGGTGGCGGTGGCGTTTCAGTCGCGGATTGCGCTGTCGCCCCGGCTAGCGGAGTCTGTGGCGAAATGGTTTCATAAACAGGCATCGCTGCCTCTGCGGCTGGCTCGACTTTCAGGTCTTTGCCGCACATCGCGCTTGTATGTGCCAGAACATCCGTGCCGTTGTATGAAATACGGCCGTCTTTATAAAGACGCAGGTTGCCGATAACGCCTTCCATCTTGACGCCTTCCGGAACTGGCTGGTTCAGACGCTGCGCCATATCGACGGTCAGCGGCACTTCGATGTAATCAGGGACTGTAATGGCCGCACCCTGAGCTGGCAGATCAGCCGGAGCGACGGCATTGCCGTTGACATCAACACCAGGCTTGTACGCCACATCTTCAGATGGCGTGTGGACATAGAGCTGTTCGCAGATCAGTTTTTCAACCGCGATCGCTTCGCTTTTCCCGTCGGTCGGGTCTTTGGCCTGCGCTACAGAGGCGAGAGGCAGAAGCATTACGGTGGTTAAAGCCAGGCTAGTGAATTTCATTGTATATTCTCCTCTTGGGCCAGTTTACGCGCCATTTCACTGAAACTTATGACATCTGATTCGATCAGTCCATAAATGATCAGCCACAGCACACACGATAACAAGGTCGTAATCAAAAATTTCTTGCGAATCCGTGGGTTGGCGGGCGCGCTTTTAGCGTTTGCCACCTCCGGATTCTCCTCCGGTTGATTACCCCAGGGGAGAACGCAGAACAGAAGCGTCCACCATACTAGAAGATAAACGACAATACCACTAACCCAGCTCATTTAAACTCTCAATAAATGTACAGAGACCTTTGGTTTAAAACCAAAAGCCTGATGCAGCATGCGACGAACCGCGACCCGGATATCTTCTTCGATGCGGGCGTTATCGACAATTTCGTCATCCTGAAGATCGGCCAAAGTATCTTCGATTTCCATCTGAAGTTCTTTGATTATGTCATATTCCCCGGCCACCCCCCCATCGACAAGCCCGACCAAAGTCAGTTGCGGGTCCATAATCAAGTCGCCCCGTTTGTCGATAGCGACAGTCACATGGGCTGCCCCGCTATATTGAAGCTTCCGCCGCTCGATGATGCCTTTGTGATCCGCTTTGACCACGCGCTGTGGCTCGACCGCGAGCAGACCCGTCGGGACATGATCGATCACGGCAGGAATACCTGGCGCAAGCCGGATAACCGATCCGTTATTGGGAATGATCGTCTGCTCGACGCCGCATTCTTTTGCGAGCGCCGCATGGCCATCGAGCATCAGGCGCTCACCATGCACCGGGATCACCACCTGTGGTCGGACCCAGCTGAGCATCTCGGCAATTTCATCACGGTACGGGTGACCAGACACGTGAATTTTGTGCTGTGTCGTATCAGGATCGACAACTGCGATACCGCCTGCGCTCAGATTATTTTTGACCGCATTGATTTCTGTTTCGTTGCCCGGAATGGCCCGCGAGGAAAAGATGACCGTGTCACCCTTCCCGAATTTCATGCTCGGCCACTCACCGCGCGATACCCGCGCCAGTGCCGCAGTCGCCTCGCCTTGTGACCCCGTCAGAATGAAAACGATTTGATCCGCTGGAACATATTCAAGATCGCCCTCTGGAATAAAATCGGGAATATCATGCAAATATCCGCATGCACGCGCTGCGCTCGTCATACGGTGCAACGACCGCCCAAGCACACAAACACTCCGCCCCACAGCCTGCGCCGCTTTGGCGATACTGCGCACCCGGCCAATGTTGGATGCAAAAATCGTTGCACCTATCCGGCCTTTGCATTCAGCAAACAGCTTCGTCAGGCCGATTTCAACATCGCGCTCCGTCCCGCCGCGCCCCGGCACAAGAGCATTCGTTGAATCGCCGACATACGCAAGCACGCCTGCGTCGCCTGCGTTTTTGAACATGGCCGCATCAGCTGGCTTGCCGATCACCGGGGTCGGATCGAGATTCCAGTCACCGCTGTGCAGGACATTGCCATGCGATGTTTCAATCAGCGTAGCGACTGCCTCAGGTATGGAATGGGTCACGCCAAAGAAATGGCATTTGAATGGGCCAAGTTTAACAGCGCCGCCTGACTGGACTTCAATGATCTTCGCGCCCTTGCAGTTCGGAAAATCATCGAACTTCGCGCGCAGAACATTGGCAGTAAATTTCGTACAATAAATCGGGCAGCGCAACCGCGGCCACAGATACGCCACTGCGCCAATATGGTCTTCGTGCGCATGGGTAATGACCATACCAAGCAGATCTTCGCGATAGCCTTCGATAAAAGTCGGATCAGGTAGCAGGATATCGACATTTGGATACCGATGATCGGCGAACCCCAGACCGCAATCAAAAATCATCCATTTGCCGTCACAGGCATACAGATTGAAATTGACCCCGAATTCTTCGCTTCCGCCAAGCGGCACGAAATGCAAACCATTCGCAAAAGTATCAGGGGACACAGTTTTATTTTTAGACATTACTTTTTCTTCTGGTCTTCGTAGATCGCAAGAAGTCCTTTAAGGGTGAGCTCATCGTCGATTTTCTGGATGAGCGGAATATCCCCCTGGAACAGCGGCGCAAGCCCCCCTGTTGCTATTACCAGAGGCTTAACTTTCATTTCGGCAGAGATGCGTTTCAGCATCCCCTCCACCAGCCCGACATACCCCCAGTAAATGCCTGACTGCATCGCGCTTACGGTATTTGAGCCAATCGTTTTACGCGGACGGCTGACACTGACCTTGGGCAATTTGGCTGCGGCCATATGCAGGGCGCTGATCGACAGATTGACCCCTGCGGCAATCGCGCCACCACAGAACGCGCCGCTCTTGTCGATGACGTCGAAGGTCGTCGCCGTACCGAAATCGACGACGATAGCAGGCGCTTTATAATATTTAAGCACGGCAACCGCATTGACCATTCGGTCCGCGCCGATCTCTTCAGGCTTATCGAGCTTGATTTTCAAGCCGACATCTTTGATTTCCTTGCCGATGAACTTGGCTTTTTTGCCAAAGGCCTGAAACGCCATCAGGCGCAACGGAAAATTTATATCCGGCACGACCGAGCTGACGATCACATTATTTATCGATTTAAAACTGATCCCGGCCTGATCACAGAGCTGGGACAGGAAGACGATATATTCATCCGCCGTCCGCGCCGCATCCGTCTTACAACGCCAGACAGCCTTGCGCTCTTTGCCATCATAAACGGCAAAGACGATATTGGTGTTTCCGGCATCGATCGCGAGCAGCATAGTTCAGTCATCCAAAAAATATTTCGCCCGAATGTATCACTTTTATTTCACCGTTAGCCAGCCGCAATCGCAGCGCACCATCGGTATCCAGACCTTCGAAAACCCCTTCAAAACTGCCTTGCGGCAGCTTGGCGACAATTTTCTGGTGCAGATTGGCCGCATGATCCAGCCACTCTTCCCTGATACCGTCAAAGCCATCCCGGTCGTAGTCCCCGAGGACGGCAGCGATGTTCGCAAGCAGCACATGGAGGAAATCCGTGACCTTTACCCGCTCGCGGCTGACCTGATGCAGACAGATACGGTCGGCAGGTGCGCTGGCAATATTCACTCCGATACCAACGATCAGCGCATCTTCTTCGATTTCCAGCAAAATACCGGCAATCTTGCGCGTATCGACCAGAACATCATTCGGCCATTTATTGAGGATAGAATGCGGCTCCTCAAGATATTCATTCAGCGCCCGGTTCAACGCGACGGCAATCATAAAGGAATAAAGACCGAACTGGGCAACCTCAACCGAGGGGCGCAGAAGAATAGAAGAAAGGAGATTTCCGCTTAAAGTTTCCCAGCTATTGCCATTACGCCCCCGACCTGCGGTCTGGGTTTTGGCAACAATCACTGTACCTTCTGCGGCACCAGCCCTCGCCTGTTCTTTGGCAAGGTCTTGTGTGCTGGCGACTTCATCAAATTTGAGAATGTGCCAGTCAGGCATTAGGGGAACAGGCTTCCTGCCGCCAGTTGCGCCTGACCCAGCAGCGACATCGGATTAATGCAGAACAGCAGGATGACTGCGACAGAAACAAGCGCAACATATCTGCGCAGATAGGACGTATCAGCATCCATAGCAGGCAAAGCATCATCGAAGAACATAACCTTGATAATGCGCAGGTAGTAATACGCGCCCACAACCGATGCGAGAACACCGATCACAGCGACGTAAAAGTGACCCGCAGCAACCGCAGCCTGAAAAATAAACAGCTTGCTGAAGAACCCTGCAAGCGGCGGAATACCGCTCATCGAGAACATGAACGCGGCCAGACAATAGGCAATGAATGGTGATGTTTTCGAAAGCCCAGCGAGATCGGAGATTTTTTCAACTGGCTGGCCATTGCGTTTCAGGCAAAGAATAATCGCAAACGTTCCTGCCGTCATGATCATATAAACGGACAGATACAGAATGACCGCAGCCGTTCCTTCCGAAACATTCGCCAGCACGCCGATCAGGGCATAGCCCATATTCGCAATCGAGCTATAAGCCATCAGGCGTTTGATATTTTCCTGCGCAATAGCGGCGAACGATCCCCATACCATCGAGGCACAGGACATGAAAATAATGATCTGCGACCAGTCCGCGACAACCGAATGAAATGGCTGGGCCAGCAGACGAACGATCAGGGCAATCGCGGCCACTTTAGGGACTATTGCGAACAACGCCGTTACCGGGGTTGGCGCTCCCTGATAAACGTCAGGAGTCCACATATGAAACGGCACCGCCGATACCTTGAAAGCCAGACCTGCAAGAACGAAGACCATGCCGAGAATAGCGCCGACCGGAACTGCTCCGGTATGCGCCGAGAGCGTTTGGCCAATCAAGGCGTAATCGACGCTTCCGGTATAGCCGTATACGAGACTGATACCGAACAGCAGCAACCCTGAAGATAGCGCACCGAGTACGAAATACTTGATCCCGGCTTCAGCTGAGGCCGAATTATCCCTGCGGATTGCCGCAAGCACATAGAGGCACAGCGATGACAGTTCGAGCGAAACGTAAAGGGCCATCAGGTTGGTTGCCGAGCACATCAGCATCATGCCGATCCCGGAAAAGAGCACCAGCAAAGGATATTCAAAGCGGATCAGATTGTTGTCTTTCAACCAGTCATACGACAGCAGGATGCTGACCGTCAGGCCGCAGAGAATAATAATTTTCAGCCATGCCGAAAACCCATCGGCCATCACCATACCGCCGAGAAGGCTTTTCGTGGACCAGTCCGACACGCCGATCATAGATATTGCGGCGATAAATGCGCCAGCTACTGCAAAGGTAATGAACCCGAGAGCTTTCTCACCCTTAAAAGCACCGAAGACCAACAACATCATGCCAAATACAGCCAGAAACAATTCCGGGGCGAGTGGTTTGACTGCCAGCCATTGGAACTCAATCATTTGGAAACCCTCTTCAGGTCAATATCGTCAGAGTTGATCCGGGCCTGCTTTTCAAGCGGCATGCCGGTGTCTTTAAGATTTTCGCGATAATCGGCGACCAGTTTCTGGGTCGATGGCCCGATCCGGTCCAGCACATACCCCGGCGCAACGCCAAGCCAGATCACGAGAATGATCAGTGGCAGAAAATACGCATATTCACGGTTGTCGAGATCGGACATCGTGGCGGCTTCGTTCGAGGCAGAAGTTCCGAAAATAACTTTGCGGTAAAGAAGCAGCATATACGCCGCGCCGAGCACGACCCCGGTCGCGGCCAGCGTTGCGACAACCGTATCCACCTTGAAGGCACCAAGGAGCGCAAGGAACTCGCCAACAAAACCTGATGTACCCGGCAGACCCACTGAGCCAAGCATCAAAATCATAAAGATCGTTGCATAGAACGGCATCGTCTTGGCAAGGCCGCCATAGCGGTTGATATCACGTGTGTGCAGACGGTCATAAACGACACCAACACAGAGGAAGAGCGCAGCGGACACAATTCCGTGGCTGATCATCTGGAAGATCGCGCCATCGACGCCCTGCTCGGTCAGCGTGAAAATCCCAAGCGTCACGAAGCCCATATGAGCTACCGACGAATAGGCAATCATTTTCTTCATGTCCTGCTGCACAAGGGCAATCAGCGACGTATAGATGATCGCGATAATGCTGAGACCAAAGACAAGCGGAATGAACATTTCAGTCGCCTGAGGCAGCATCGGTACCGAGAAGCGCAGGAAACCGTACCCACCCATTTTAAGGAGAACCCCGGCAAGGATCACTGACCCGGCAGTCGGCGCTTCAACGTGGGCATCCGGCAACCATGTATGAACTGGCCACATCGGCATCTTGACCGCAAAACTCGCGAAGAACGCCAGCCACAGCCAGACCTGCAGCGACGGATCGAACTTGGTTTGCATCAGGGTCGGAATATCCGCTGTCCCGGCCTGCATATACATCGTCAGCAGCGCGACCAGCATCAGCACCGAACCAAGCAGGGTATAGAGGAAAAACTTAAACGCCGAATACACGCGCCGCTGGCCGCCCCAGACACCGATGATAATGAACATCGGGATGAGGACAGCTTCGAAGAAAACGTAGAACAGGATCGCATCCATCGCGCAGAACGTGCCGATCATGAAGACTTCGAGCAGCATGAAGCAGATCATGTATTCTTTGACGCGGTTTTCAATCGAATGCCAGCTGGCCAGAATACAGATCGGGGTCAGGAAGGCCGACAGCACGACGAAGAACATCGAAATCCCGTCAACGCCCATATGGTAAGAAATGTTAAGTGTCGGAAACCATGCTTTGTATTCAATAAACTGGAACCCGGCCTCATTCGGCGCGAAATTCACCATCATGACGAGCGACAAAACGAAAACGATACCCGAGGTGAACAACGCTGCGTAGCGAGCGTTTTTCGCGACCTGAAGTGCATCGCCTTTCATTGTCATGATCAGGATCGCCCCGAGCAGAGGCAAAAACGTCATCAGCGAAAGAATGGGAAATGAGACCATCGTATTTAAATCCTTACCCGATCAACCCTGTTCTGAACGCGAGCCAGGTGACGAGGCCAATCAGGCCGATCATCATGACGAACGCATATTGAAAAATGAACCCACTCTGGAAGCGGCTCATCAGCCCTGCAAGCCGACGTGACGATGAGGCAATCCCATTTGGACCCAGATCGTCAATAACCGCCTGATCGCCGCCTTTCCAGAAGGCATTGCCGAGAATACCCGCGGTTTTCACAAACACGCGGTCATAGAGCTCATCAAAGAACCACTTGTTATAGAAGAGCGTGTGCAGTGGTTTGAAGGTCTTGACGACAGCCGCCGGAATATCGGGTTTGAACATATAGGCCAGATACCCAAGCGCAATCCCAAGCAGCCCCATCAGCGTTGGCATCAACTTGACCCATGTCGGAACGCCATGCGCTTTGGCAACAGTGTCATTCTCAGGTTGAACAAACAGGCTGTCACCCCAGAAATAAGATTTCTGCCAATGGTTCTCAGTATGCTCGGTGACAGCTTCTTCGTGACCTTCCACGTGATGTTCTGGGGAGCCAACAAACCCACCATAGAAAACAACCCCTGCGAAAATCGCCCCAATCGCCAGCAGTACAAGCGGCCCGACCATCACAGCCGGAGACTCGTGTACGTGCTCCATCACATGATGATCCGCGCGCGGCGTGCCATGGAACGTCATAATCAGCAACCGCCATGAATAGAACGCGGTCATCAGGGCAGCGGCGCAACCCATCCAGAAGGCCAGATGGCCGAACCATGTCCCCGACGCCCACGTGGCTTCAAGGATCATATCTTTGGAATAATAGCCGGCAAAGAATGGAACCCCGGCAAGTGCCAGTGACCCGATCCACATCAGCGCATAGGTCACCGGAATCTTCTTCCAGATACCGCCCATCTTGCGCATATCCTGCTCACCCGACATGGCGTGGATCACCGATCCGGCACCGAGGAACAGCAACGCTTTGAAAAAGGCGTGGGTCATCAGGTGGAACATCGCCGCGCCATAGGCGGATACGCCGAGCGCAAAGAACATGTAGCCAAGCTGCGACATTGTCGAATAGGCGATCACGCGTTTGATGTCGAACTGGGTCATACCGATGGTGGCCGCAACCAACGCGGTCAGCGAGCCCATGATACAGACGACCTGCAACGCATCCGGCGCATATTCAAAGACTGGTGAGAACCGGGCAACGAGGAACACCCCTGCCGTCACCATGGTGGCCGCGTGGATCAGGGCCGACACAGGTGTCGGGCCTTCCATCGCGTCCGGCAACCACGTATGCAAGCCAAGTTGGGCCGATTTACCTACCGCGCCAACAAACAATAGCAGGCACATCAACGTCAGCGCATGCACTTCATAACCAAAGAAGCTGAACGTCTCGAGGCTTTTATCCGCGGCTTCCTGAAAGATGCCATCGAACTGAATGGTGCCAAAAATAACAAAGGCAGCCATCGTGCCGAGCGTCAGGCCCAGATCGCCGACACGGTTGACGATAAACGCTTTCATCGCTGCCGTATTGGCCGAAGCCTTTTCGTTCCAGAATCCGATCAGAAGATAAGACGCAAGCCCCACCCCTTCCCAACCGAAGAACAGCTGCAACAGGTTATCGGAGGTGACCAGCATCAGCATCGCAAACGTAAACAGGCTCAGATAAGCCATAAACCGCGCCTGATTTTTATCGTGGCTCATATAGCCGACCGAATAAACGTGGACACAAGACGACACGATATTGATGACACACATCATCACGACCGCCAGCTGATCGACGCGCAGCGCCCATTCGGCGTGGAAGTCGCCGGAATTGATCCAGCTCATCACCGGAACCGTGCGCGGATCAGCCCCAAGGATCACTTCGAAAAACAAGGTGATCGAACAGGCGGCAGCAAGGATAACCCCGAAACAAGTCACGGCTTGCGCCCCGCGGTCTCCAATCTGGCGGCCTAACAGGCCAGCAATCATGAACGCGACCAGCGGAGAAAATACGGCGAGATATTCGAGCATCAGGATCAGCCCTTCAGGGATGCGATGTCTTCAACAGCAATCGATCCCTTGTTACGGAAGAAGACAACGAGAATGGCCAACCCAATGGCCGCTTCGGCGGCGGCAACAGTGAGGACGAACATGGTGAACACCTGCCCGGTCAGATCACCGAGATGCGACGAGAACACAACGAAGTTAATGTTAACGGCGAGCAGCATCAGCTCAATCGACATCAGAATGACGATCACGTTCTTTCGGTTGAGAAAAATACCGAACACACCGATAGTGAACAGGATCGCTGCAACAGTCAGGTAATGAAACAGGGTGATTTCAAGCATTACGAGATCCCTACGCCGGTTTGTACTTTTTGAATTTCCATGGCATCCGCAGTCGTGCGGCTGACCTGATCGCCGACCTTCTGGCGCAGCACGCCGCTGCGTGTGCGGTGCGTCAGGACGATGGCTCCGATCATGGCGACGAGCAGAATGAGGCCCGACACCTGAAACGGAAACAGATATTGCGTGTAAAGAATTGCGCCAAGCGCCTTGGCATTGCTTGGCGCTTCGACGGGAGCCAGGGCCGAGGCGAGATTATTATCCGCTTCGGGAGCCGTCTCCCATGCGAGATACATCATGACAAGTTCGGCCAGAAGGATGCCGCCGAACAAAAGTCCGAGCGGTACGAATTGCATCGCCCCTTTGCGCAGGTCGGCGAAACTGATGTCGAGCATCATGACAACGAACAGGAAGAGGACGGCAACGGCACCCACGTAAACGATCACGAGGATCATCGCGACGAATTCCGCGCCGAGCAGAACGAACAGTCCGGCGGCGTTGAAGAACGCTAAAATAAGGAACAGAACCGAGTGAACAGGGTTCTTCGCCGAAATAACCATAATGGCGCTAAGGACGAGTACGGACGCAAACGCGTAAAAGGCTAAGGCCCCGATCATGGGAGAGACTCACAGGCTTGATGTTGCTTTGAAAAAGCTTCACTTTTCTAAAGCCTTACGTCTCAAACCGCAAGCCACAGTTCGCAAAAAATCCACGTCCCGAAGCTGAATATTTTCAGCCTGAATAGTATTCTGGAATATCTGGGAAAACTTACGTGCGGGCGAAGCGTAACAGGCCAGTTATGGCACTTGTCAGGGCTGGCTGGCGGCGCTCTTCCCTAGCTTCACTCACCTGGGCTGGCGGGTTAGCTGCGGCCTCATAAGCGCGGCGCGCGTCCTCACGAAATTCGAAGCAACGCTTGGCAAGCGGATGCAAGGACTGGATCGTAAATTCGGCACGGATACGCAGCTCCTGCCGTTCAGGCGTTTCATCAGTACCTTTGAAGGTCGCTTCGCTCAAGGCAAAGCCGAGCCTGCGCTGATTTGGATCGCTGGACGTAGTGCATTCGCGGACAAATCCTTGCCGACCAGTCAACGCATCTCTGTAAAAACCTGTGGCATTGACAAAATGCTCGGCAAGTCCCAGCAGCTTTTTAGTCTCGCGATTATCAACAGCCTCTTGCGTTGACGACGCGAGCAGGTGTTGCGCGGACTTGAGGCTGGCCTCGGTTGCAACTGCATTGGCGACGTCAGCCGAATCGACTGCTGCAAAGCGTTCTTTTGGGGAAATGGGTGCGCGTGCACCAGGGGTGGTGTTGTTTGCCATAGCTATAATTCCTATAAGTTAAGGCCCTATCGTAGGGTCTTGGGAACTACAGCCTTGATTGGCTATAGCGCTTTAGCGGGATTTACGTGGCGCAAGCTGATCCTCAAATTCCACGGTCCGGATGAAAGACACCTGAGTATTAGTCGAAACTCCCAAAACTGGCAAGAATTTTTTTGGAACAAATCCGTTGATCCGAGAGGTAATTTATAACTTTAGCTTGCATTTTTAGGTGTTATATCCTATAAATATAGCGATTTTGCTTTGAAAAGCTGCACCGAATAATTAGATTTATATAATATGCATATTTCTTTTTAATATCAGATACTTAAGAATTTTCATTCTCAAAAAAATGAAAAACGAACTGATAAACGAACTGGTATGAATTTAATAAACCAGAGCATTGGATACTTGCCCCAAAGCCATGCTGACAATCGCCAGGCTGGCCGCGAGCATCCAGTTAATGCGCAGGATCATGGTAATGGCAAACGCCAGATAGGCATAACCGTATAAGACCAAGCCGATCAGGATGTTTTTAACTTCATCCCATTCATAGATCCCTTTCATCGCCAAAACAAAAAAAGGCAGCGAGATCACCAGAGATGTCAGGTTGAGCCAGTTATAGGCGGTCACAAACTGGAAAAAATACTGGGAGCGGTCGAGTGCTTTGGCGACGGCGCGCATGAATAAAAGATATACGAAGACAACAAGACAGAAATCGAGTGCAAAGCGGAACGCCAGCTTCGGAAACGGCAGCGCTGCAAATTCAGGATTAACCGGAGCGATCAGGATACCAAGCGGAAGTATAAGCAAGGGCACAAGAAACGACTGCTTCATTGCCTCTGGAGAATTTACAAAGCGGTCGCGTGAAATCTTCATGAACAGCGGGATTTCAAGACATCCCAGCAAAGCAGCTTTGATTGGCTGTTTCATCGGTACGGCGCATCCGATGCAAGGTTCGATGCCAGCTGCGCTTCCCAACGGTCGCCGTTCGCAAGCAACTTGTCTTTATTGTAATAAAGCTCTTCGCGGGTTTCGGTCGCAAATTCAAAATTCGGCCCTTCGACAATCGCATCAACCGGGCAGGCTTCTTGGCACAGGCCGCAGTAAATACACTTGGTCATATCGATGTCGTACCGTGTAGTGCGGCGGCTGCCATCATCGCGTGGCTCGGCTTCAATCGTAATCGCCTGCGCCGGACAAATGGCTTCGCAAAGTTTGCACGCAATACAACGCTCTTCGCCGTTCGGGTACCGACGCAAGGCATGCTCGCCACGGAACCGCGGGCTGAGCGGGCCCTTCTCGTACGGATAGTTAATCGTCACTTTCGGAACGAAGAACATATATTTAAGCGTGAGCATCATCCCTTTGATGATCTCGGCCAGAAGAAACGAACGGGCAATGGTTGATACGGACATTTAACTCTCAGTTTCTATTTAGGGACAGCGTCCATGGCGATCAGAACACCGGCAACTACGACTACCCACGCCATGCTGAATGGCAGGAAGACCTTCCAACCGAGACGCATCAGCTGGTCATAGCGGTAACGCGGGAACGTCGCCCGGGTCCAGATGAAGAAGAACAGGACCAATGACACCTTGAAAACAAACCAGATTACGCCCGGCACGAAAGACAGGAATTCCAGACCGAATGGTGGCAACCAGCCGCCCAGGAACAGAACCGTGGCCATGGCCGACATCAGGATCATGTTGGCGTATTCGCCCAGGAAGAACAGGACGAACGCGATAGAGGAGTATTCAACCAGAAACCCGCCAGAGAGTTCGGATTCACCCTCAGGCAGATCGAACGGCGCGCGGTTGGTTTCGGCCAGAATTGAGATCAGGAAAATGATCAGCATTGGCAGCAGCATGATCACCATCCACCAAGGACGATCTGCGGTGACAATCTCCGACAGGTTCATCGACCCGGTACAAAGAATAACCGTGACGATAACGAGGCCCATCGAGACTTCATACGACACCATCTGCGATGCGGAGCGCATACCGCCAAGGAAGGCATATTTCGAGTTGGACGCCCACCCGGCCATGATCACGCCGTATACGCCTAGCGAAGAAATAGCGAACAGATAAAGGATGCCGACATTGATATTGGCAACCACCCATTTGGCATTCACTGGAATAACCGCCCACGCCGCAACGGCAAGGGTCATGGTCAGCATCGGGGCCAGCAGAAAGACAGGCTTGTTCGCCTGTGTCGGGAAAATAACTTCCTTGGAAATCAGTTTGAAGGCATCGGCGAAGGTCTGCAAAAGACCGAACGGACCGACGGTCATCGGCCCTTGCCGACGCTGCATCAGGCCAAGCACTTTGCGTTCCGCATACACAAGATAGGCAACGCTGATCAGCAGAGTTCCAACCAGCAGGCCCATATACCCGACCATGATGGCAAAGTCTTTTCCGTACAGAGTCCAGAACTCCATGAAAGCTTCTTTGGTCATTATTCAGCAGCCTCCACAGAACCCGGATTTTCTTCGCGGGTTGCCACGCATTTCGCCATGGTCAGCGAAGCACGGGCGATAACGTTGGTCAGATAGAAATTCTGCACCGGCGATTTAAATGGCTCAGCAGAAACCGGGCCTGCCTTACCAAACGACTTCCATGGCGCTGCCTGAATGGTGTCGATCTGACCGAACTGCGGATAGTCTTTAACGAGACGCTGGCGCAATTGATAGAGGCTGTCATATGGCAGCGGCTTGCCGATTTCGGCTGACAGCGCGCGGAGAATTTTCCAGTCTTCGCGAGCCTCGCCAGGTGGGCTGACGGCCTTCTTGGCCATTTGCACGCGGCCTTCAGTGTTCACGTAGAGCCCGTCTTTTTCTGTGTAGGCCGCACCCGGTAGAATAACATCCGCACGGGCCGCGCCTGCATCACCATGATGGCCTTGATAGATTACAAAAGCCGTGGTTGGGAGATCAGCGACAACTGCGCTATCGACACCAAGCAGATAGGCAACTTCGATTTTAGATGCATCAGTTTCGGCAGTGGTGAGGCCAAGATCGAGGGCAGCCACTTGGGACGCATGGGTATGAAGAACGTTAAAACCGTTCCAGCCCTCTTTAACCATCCCAAAGGTCTCAGCCGCTTCACGGGCCAGCGCTTGAATGGCCGCGCCATCTTCGCGCATCATGGCCCCTGCCCCGAGAATGATCATCGGGTTTTGAGCCTTTTTGAGAACTTCTGAGAAACTGTGTTTGCCAGCGATCAGGTCTTTGAGGCTGTCAGCCCCAGCCCCGATATAGGTTGTCGGATAGGTCAGATCGACGTTTTCGCCGATCATGCCAACTTTGATCCGTTTGTTCAGGCCAGTTTTGCGAATGCGCGCGTTGACGAGCGTCGCTTCCCAGCGCGGATTGGTGCCGACGAGGAGAATGGCATCTGCTTTCTCGATCCCGGCGATGGTCGTGTTGAAAATATAACCGGACCGCGCTGTCGCATCGAGACGAAGCCCGCCGATCATACCAGACACCCATTTGGAACCGAGGCCAGCCATCAAATCTTTGAGGGCGAGCATGTCTTCGGTCGCGCAAAGATCACCAACCAGCGCAGCAATTTTATCCGGGGCTGTTGTCTTGAGCTTTTGCCCAACAACACTAAAGGCCTCTTCCCATGACGCCGGACGTAAACGACCCGATTGGGTATCACGGACGAACGGACGATCCAGACGCTGACGTTTCAGTCCGTCATAGGCGAAACGGGTGCGGTCATTGATCCACTCTTCGTTCACATCTTCGTGCAGGCGTGGCAGAACGCGCATAACTTCGTTGCCGCGCGCATCGACGCGGATATTGGAGCCAACGGCATCATGAACATCGATGGTTTCTGTTTTGCGCAGCTCCCATGGGCGCGCCTGAAATGCATATGGCTTCGAGGTCAAAGCGCCAACAGGGCAGATATCGATCATATTGCCGGAGAGTTCAGTTGTAACTGCATGTTCGATAAACGTGCCGATCTCTGCATTCTCGCCGCGATTGAGCAGGCCGAGTTCTGCAACGCCCCCGACTTCCTCACCGAAGCGGACACAGCGCGTGCACTGAATGCACCGGGTCATGACTGTCTTGATCAGAGGGCCGAGGTTTTTATCCTTTACCGCGCGCTTGCTCTCGTTGTAGCGCGAGCGGTCAAAGCCATAGCCCATCGCCTGATCCTGCAGATCGCACTCGCCGCCCTGATCGCAAATCGGGCAATCGAGCGGGTGGTTGATGAGGAGCATTTCCATGACGCCAGTGCGCGCTTTTTTGACAACGGCACTGTCTGTTGTGACTTCCATGCTCTCGCCACAGGCCATCGCGCAGGACGCAACAGGTTTGGGAGCGCCTTTGACTTCAACAAGGCACATCCGACAGTTAGCTGGGACGCTTAACTTGTCGTGATAACAAAACCGGGGAATTTCGTAGCCCAGCACTTCGGCGGCTTGAAGGATGGAGGTTCCTGGCGCGACTTCGATTTCGGTGCCATTGATTTTAAGCTTGGGCATGACTGACTCAGTCTGTTAATTTTTGCCCCTTTTAACTATCATACTGCGTTGCAGGAGCAAACGCCCAATTACTTCACAAACCCACATTTTTTTCGCAGGTTTTTGTCAGCAAGCGCCGCATAAATAGGTTTGAAAAGCGGCGTTTCATTCAGGGGACGGGTCTTGCGCGTGGCTGGATCCCCGGCCACCATCCCGAATGTATACATAAGATAGTCAACCGTGGTTGTCGGGGTGGTGACTTTGGCGACTGCTTCATACTCGCAGGCGCAGGCCTGATTGGTATGTTTGTTAAGCTGCTGGCGGTCTTTTTCGCTCAAACTATAGATCGGAAACTTGCCACGATAGGTCTGGCTGCAGATCGAGGTATAGAGGTGCTGGGCGTAAGCGGCGGAAACCTGTTTTTCTTTAAGAGACAGCTCCTCTGCCGCACGGGCAGAAGACGGGCCAGCCAGAATGATGGCCAGAAATAGAAAAAACTGAAAATACAGCCCCTTAATCATCCTACTCCGCTGCCATCGGGTGTGCGTCACTGGTGGGCGCAGACGCCCTGTATTCCAGTATACGCTTTTCCATGGCCGGACGGAAATGTCTTATCAGACCCTGGATTGGCCAGGCCGACGCATCGCCATGGGCGCAGATCGTGTGACCTTCAATTTCCTTGGTAACTTCAAGGAGTTGGTCTATTTCCTCAACCGTGGCATTGCCGCGCGCCATGCGTTGCATGATCCGCCAGAGCCAGCCCGTGCCCTCACGGCAAGGGGTGCATTGGCCGCAGCTTTCATGCATGTAGAAGTGCGTCAGACGGGCTATCGCGCCGACGATATCGGTCGATTTGTCCATGACGATGACACCAGCAGTACCAAGACCGCTCTGGACCGCCCGCAGGGAGTCGAAGTCCATCAGGACGGTATCGCAAATATCCTTGGGCAGAAGCGGTGTCGAGGACCCGCCCGGAATGATCGCCAGCAGATTATCCCAACCGCCACGCACGCCACCGGCATGTTTCTCGATGAGCTCCTTCAGCGGAATGCCCATCTCTTCTTCGACGTTACAAGGATTGTTCACATGACCCGAAATACAGAAAAGCTTCGTCCCGGTATTTTTCTCGTCTTTACCGAGGCCCGCAAACCAGCTTCCCCCACGCCGCAGAATGGTGGGTGCTACCGCGATGGTTTCAACGTTATTAACGGTTGTCGGACAAGCATAAAGCCCAGCTCCCGCTGGAAACGGCGGCTTGTTACGGGGCTGGCCTTTTTTACCCTCAAGGCTTTCAAGCAGCGCAGTTTCCTCGCCGCAGATATAAGCCCCTGCTCCACGGTGCAACGTAATGTCGTAGTCCCATCCGGAACCGGCAGCATTCTTGCCAAGCAAGCCGGCAGCGTAGGCTTCTTTGATCGCTTCGACGACAGCAGAACCTTCGTGATAGAACTCGCCGCGAATGTA
>CAYJDG010000025.1:0-29562 GCA_964368875.1 uncultured Pseudobdellovibrionaceae bacterium | reverse complement strand
ACGGTCACCCGGTTTTCTGGCCGGGGAGCGGATCGGATGCACACGCACGGTTCATCTATGTCGCGAAGAAAATGCCAGCATTAAAATAAAAGATATCTGCCGGATTGAAACGATCAAAGGGACCGCTTAGGCGATCCCTTTTTATAAACCTATCAGAAAATCTATCGCAACTGACACGACCGCACATCGTCCATAAATTTCTTATGCGCTGCGGCTGTTTCAGAATGCGCGGTATTGATAACAAAGGAAGGAGGAAATGTGACGGTGGTAAAGCCATCTGATTTAACCAATTCCTCTTTAGCTTTACCCAAATCAGGATCGGTTGCGAACAAAGTATAAAAAGCCAAAGTTTGCTTTTTGGTGTCGGCTACCATGATGGCTTCTTTAGGAAAACTTGGTGATATTTTTGTCTCGCCGCTGCCGACCGTATATTGTTGCTGCATATTTATAACGAAGCCAACTTTGCCTAGGTCTTTCCTGTCCGTGTAGAGACGTGCCGCCGGGTCCCACGACTTCGCCAGATTGCTCAAACAATTTACGCGGTCATTCGCAAAAGCGGTCGTGGCCGCACCTGAAAAAATGGCCGCTATTAAAATATTCGATAAATTCTTCATGGTTCATTCCCCTTTGGCTCACTTAGCCACCATTATCAAATGTGCAAAGAAATTACATAAGTAATATAATTATGTCAATTAATATTTGCATGACCCTCATACTACCGTTATCTAGTGCTTATAAATGTGCTTCAAAATTAAAAAAACCCCGCCTTGAAAGCGGGGTTTTTGAATTTCTGAAAAGGTTTAGCAATTGCCCTTTTTGGCCTGGCCCGGAGGACAGAAATTTCCATCATGGGGGTGGCCGGGATGTTCATACACACAGGCCGAAACCAGCGTCAGGCTTAAAAATGCAAATCCCAAAGTAATAAGTCGTTTCATAAATTTCTCCTTCAAATTCCTATCCTTACAAACGACGCACCGGGCGATAGGTTCCCGGACAACAAAAAACCCCGCCTTGTGAGCGGGGTTTTTGAATTCTTTAGGGGCCAGCTTACTGCGGCTCTTTCAGGTAGACCTTTTTGAACTCCGTGAAGCCGTTGAAGGTCGTCCGGGTGCAGATGCCGTAGCCGCCGTGCTGCTCGATTTCAATCCAGTCGCCTTCGTTGATATCGGCCGGCAGCATGAACGGACCGTAGAGCATATCGACCGAGTCACAGGTTGGACCTGCGAAGCGGAACGGGATCAGCTCTTGCTGGGCTTCTTCGTCGCCCGGGCGGATCATGCGCACAGGGTAGTTGATGCCGCCCCATTTGCCGCCTTCGAACAGACCGCCATAGGTGCCGTCGTTCAAGTGCAGCGTGTGGGTGCCGTCTTTGTGGTCTTTACGCTGCTCGACACGGGCGATCAGGGACATGCCACGACCAACCAGCGCACGGCCAGGTTCAGCCAGGATTTCGAGATCGCTGAAACCATGCTCTTCGACGGCTTCACGGACAGCCGTGAAGTAATCGGCAAGCGGTGGAGGTGTCAGGTCAGCATATTGAACCGGGAAGCCGCCGCCGACATCGAGGACGTCGATCTTGACGCCGCTCTCTTCGACAATCGAGGCCACTTGGGCAATCGCATCGCTGTAGGCGACCGGGTTCATGCACTGGGAACCGACGTGGAAGGATACGCCGAGCTTGGTGCAGACCGGGCGGCAGGCTTGCAGCAGCTCAACCGCATCTTCGGCAATCGCGCCGAATTTACCGGAGAGAGCCACAGCCGCGTGGTTGTTCGAGACCATGACGCGAACGAAGAGTTCGACATCGGTCGCCATGCGGGTTTCCTGAATGATCTTGAAGAGTTCAGCCTTGGTATCGAGCACAAATTTGCGCACGCCATGGGTGAAGTACGCTTCGAAGATCGCTTCGCGCGCTTTAATCGGGTGCATGAAGTAAAGCTGGGCTTTAGGAGCCAGTTTCTTCACGAGGCGAACTTCGCCAATCGAGGCCACGTCAAAGTTTTTGACGCCGTTGCGGTAGAGGGCCTGAATGACGGATTTGTCCGGGTTACACTTGACTGCGTACATCGGGGTGCCGGGAAAGCCAGCCACGAATTCACGAGCAGCGCTTTCAAAGCGTTCCATGCGCATGATGTGCACAGGATCAGCCGGTTTCATCTCGTTGACGAGCTGATCGGCATTGCCCTGGAACACGAGTGCGCCCGAGGTGTTGCGGTAAAGCTGGGAATCAGGTGATGTGGCAACCAGTGCGGGGACATTACGCCCCCGGGCGATGTTAGTGGTCATGCAATAAATCCTTCAGTTAAGAGGCCGTACCGAGTGGCCTCATACAAGTTTGTCCAAAAGTATTCGTCATTGCATAACCTCTCCTCTACTGCTGTAGAGACGGCCATCGGCATGTGCGTCAGGATTGATTATATATCAGAACTCACAAATTCAATAAAAAAATCACGCCCCTGCACAAAATAATTTATGACGGCGCGTTACAGCCCCGGCAGGGTGTTTTCAATTCACCCCAAAAACATAGAAATACCCAATATAAAAGGCAATCCAGAGTGCCAGATGGATCATCTGCATCGCCCGTAGGCTGAGCCAGCGGTGGAAGATCCAGGCCCCGATCACGCCGAAAGACGTCACGAGAGCGAAGCGCAGGAGTCGCGCGAGCGCGCTGTAAGCCATGAAGAGAGCCAGATTGAGCCCGGAGTCGCCCGCCCACGCGGCGTATATCTTGTACGGAGTGCCGCCCGCCATGCCTTCCAGCAACGCAGACAGAGGCGCAGCGCCGAGAGCCGCCCCGGCGCGGTCAATCATGCCCGGCGAGATGGCGGGAATAGCCTCGAGCAGGCGGCGCACTGCCCCGAAATCGGCCTCAGCCGCCAGATAGACCCCTAACCCGCCGAGCAAGGCCCCGACAGTCGCGACAAGGCAGTTGCGCAAGGCGCGTTTCGGGTCATGCAGGGCCATCCGGCTGAGCCAGATATCGGGCACGAGGAAGAAAAACGTCGCCTCGGCAAAGCCCCACAGTGCGGAGAGAACTTCAGGCCACCAGCGGCGCATCAGGAGAGATCCCGCGGGGCGACCTCGGCGGCGAGGGCATCAAAGACGGCTTCGAGCCGGGCGATCAGACTGGCGCGGTCACCGTCCCACGCAATGTCCTCGCCCACGCTGCCGTTACAGTTGAACGGCACCAGTAGGCTCTCCCCGCGCGGCAGGGCTTTGCCGAGGCCGTGGAGGTAGATAGGGGTGATTTTGACGGCAGGAAACTGTTCGAGCAGCTTGGCGATGCCGAAGCGGAATGGCTGGCGCACCTCAGCCTCGCCGCGTGAGCCTTCGGGGAACATAATGACGGTGAGCCCCTGCCCCAAGGCTTCGGCAACAGGGGCCAGCGGATCGGCGGTGCCGCCCTGCCGGTCGATGGGAATAATGCCGATCAGATTGAGCGAGAGCCAAGTGCGGAGCGGCGTCTTGCAGAAGTAATCCTTGGCAGCGACGATCTTGACCCTTGGCAGGTCTTTGAGCTGGAACAGGCTGAGCAAGACCAGCGCATCGAGATGGGAGTTGTGGTTGGCCGCGACGAGGTGTCCGCCAGCCACGGCGCGCAGGCGTTCGAGATGACGGATGTTCAGCCCAAGGATCAGCACCAGCAAAGGCCGCACGAGACAGACAAAGAAGGCGAGGCGCAGATAGGTCATGATCTAAAAATAGGCGTAATAGACGATGTGATAAAACACGGGCGCGCAGAGGCTGAGAGAGTCGATGCGGTCGAGGATGCCGCCATGGCCGGGAATAAACGATCCGGTGTCTTTCAGATTGAGGTCGCGCTTGAGCGCGGAAAAAGTTACATCGCCGATAAACCCGGTGACAGCGATCACCGCGCCGATCATCAGCGAGAACGGCAGGCTGAACGGTGTCAGGAATGGGCCGAGGATAGCGGCGACGGCCATGCTGGTCACGACACCACCCAGGAAGCCTTCCCATGTTTTCTTGGGGCTGACGGTCGGGACGATCTTGTGGCGGCCCAGCATCTTGCCCCATACATATTGCGCAACGTCGTTGCCCTGATTGAGTACGGCAAGAAACAGCACCAGCCCTGCCCCGCCCGCAAGCGAAGACGCAGCCCCGGCGGGCGTGGTGAGGTTCATCAGCATCGCGACATGCGAGATTGAAAAGACCGTCATCATCAGACCCCATGTGATGGTCGAGACCGAGCGCAAAAATCCCTGCGTTTCGCCCTGCACGATGAAACGGAGCGGCAGCAGGAAATAGACCCAGACCGGAATGAAGACGATGAACATGCCGTACCAGCCCGTAGCGACGAAATAATACTGGATCGGAATGGTCAGGTAGGCCCAGAACAGAATGCGGCGGTCGGCCTTGCGCAGTTCGATGATCGATACGTATTCCTTGAAGGCGAGAAAACTGACGAGACCGAAGAAGATGATCGAGGCCAGAGGTGAAATCAGGGTCGCCACCGAAAAAATCGTGATCATGACCCACCAGCTTTTGGTGCGGTCGGCAAGTTCGCGGTAATCTTTTTCCGGATTGGCGCGGCGCAGGACGGTGACGATGAGGCTGGCGACAACCAGCACCATATACAGGCCGATCAGCCCGAGATGGACAGGATTAGTTGGCAGCATCGGCGGTCTCGTTCAGTGAAGATTTGATCCGGTTGTAACAGGTCCAGACGCAGAGCGCCGAGAGAACGGTGAACGCAAGCCCGAGCCAGAGGCCGAGCGGCACACCGACACCGATCAGGAACCCGAGTATGCCAGTCGCAACCGCGCGGTCGCTTTTGCCCATCGGGCCGTTGTAGCGGCGCACGCCGCTCATCATAAAGCCAAGCAAGCCGCAGAATTCGGTGAGGATGGCAAGAATTGCAAACAGGATCACATAGAAATCCTGTCCGCCGGACGGTGTCCAGATCATGAACGGCAGGAACAGGGCCGTATCGGCGACGACGTCGCCCAGTTCATTGAGCGCCATACCAAGACGTGTCTTCATGTTGTGTTCACGGGCCAGCATGCCGTCGATGGCGTTCAACGCCATGCGGACCAACAGAAACAACGGCAGGAGAAGCCAGAAGAAGCCCCAGCCTGTGGTCAGCAACAGGCCGTAAAAGACACTGGCGGCAAGTGCGGCTATCGTGACCTGATTGGCGGTGACGCCTCTGGCGGCGAGGTTGGCGCAGATCGGGCGCAGCAAATTCTGGAACGAGGTTTTAAGCTGGTAAACGGTGATCACGTTAGGTCCCCTCTGTTAGCCCATTCGGCGCTGGCAAGTATGCCATTCCCGCAAATCGGATGCTAGGACTTCAGAACGCCCTCAAACGAGGTCGCGACAGGCCCGGTCATATAGACGTGGTTGTCGGCTTCGCGCCATTCGAGCTTCAGATCGCCGCCATCCATGGTTACGGTTACGCTACGGTCGGTCAGGCCGCGGCGGACACCGGCAACGGCAACAGCGCATGCGCCTGAGCCACAGGCGAGCGTAATCCCGGCCCCGCGTTCCCACACACGGGCGCGGACATGCGCACGGTCCAAGACCTGCACGACTTCGATATTGGCACGCTCAGGGAAGACCGAAGCAGTTTCAAGCGATGGCCCGATCTGCGTGAGTGGCACAGCGGCGGCATCGGGCACGAAGAACACAGCATGAGGATTGCCCATGTTGACGCAGGTCGGTTCCTTGACGGCCCCCACCCCCACCTGAACCCGCAGGGTATCGGTCATGTTGGAAAGCGGGATCTGTTCCCAGTCGAGTTTAGGTTCACCCATATCGACCGTCACGGTGCCGTCGGCGTTTTTCACGCAGGGCAGCAGTCCGCTGATGGTTTCAATCACCGGCGCATCCCCATCCAGCAGACTGGCAACGCAGCGCGTGGCATTGCCGCACGCCCCGGCTTCGGAGCCGTCGGGATTGTAGATGCGCATAAAGGCGGTCGCCTTTGCTGATGGCTCGATCACGATCAACTGGTCGCAGCCGACGCCGAAATGACGGTCGGCAATCTGGCGCGCCCGGTCAGCCGTCATCGCCAGATCGCCCGTACGGGCATCCAGAATAACGAAATCGTTGCCGAGGCCATGCATCTTCAGAAAGGTGGTCATGTCAGGAAACTCTTGGTCGCAATGCTCTTTAAATGAAACGTTTCTTCTATAGTACAAGCCTTTCAACGCTTACAGTGAATTTGACTTGCTTTCAAATGTTATGTTAACGAGCCCTATGGAGACGCTTCAAGAAACATTGCGGCAAGTTTTCGAACGGGCAGTCATGACGCCGCGCCTCGTCGTGCGCCGCCTGACCGGGATCGATGCGCAGATGCTGGCGACGTTTTGCGCTGCCGATAATCAGGCGTATGCGTATTTTACCAGTGGCGAACCCAACGACATTGGCCTGACGCTTGGAATTTTTTCCGCCGACCAAAGTAAAATTCTGGGTACGCTCGATTTCTGGCCGGACCAGCATGACAATTTACGGCTGTCTTATTTCGTGTTGCCATCAGCTAGCCGCAACGGCTTAGCCGCGGAAGCTTATCTCGCCGCGCGTGCACATCTGGAAGCAAACAGCAAATATCTGGTAACGTATGCGCAGGCGCATGAAACCAATCTGGCCTCGATCCGCCTGCTACAGAAAGCCGGATTTACGGGCGGCCCCATGATCGAGTATGCGGACCCGGATTATGAAGCGTCGAACAATATCCGCTTCACGCGGCATATGTTTTAAGCAGGGCCCGCGTCTCTCGCATAATCAATTTTTCAGGCCGGCATTCTTTTGGTGCGGTCAGGCAAGGCAGGCCCGGCAGGAGTGCGTCGCGCTGCCTGCGTCTGATCGATCAGCGCCTGCCCCGATGCGCGCCAGAGAACATCTTCTTCACGTGTGGGTGCGCAATAGCGATTGGTCTTCATCGCAAAGGCGAACAGTTTGCCGATGCTGGCGCAGAACGGGCGCTCGCGGTGATCATGCGGGTCTGTGACCATCCGGCTTACGGATGGGCGATCGGGGGTGTTCATGGTGGATAGTCCTGTTCAACTCTTTAATTTTTTGATTGGCTTGAGCGTAAGATAAAAACGGGAATATTATCAAGAACTAAATTAAAGATTTTACCGCCCTGCGCTTGCGGTTTAGGGCCAGTCGGGCAAGAATGGCGGCAACCAAAGGACTTACCCCATGCTGCTCTTCACCTCACGCCCGCTGATCTCCCGTTTTTTGCTATCCGCCGCCCTGGTCTGCGCCACCTTCTCCCCGGCCCATGCCGCCGAAACGATCACGGAAGATGCCGTACATGCGTTCTATAAGCAGAGCGCAGAGTCCTTCAAGCTCCCCTATGACCAGTATCTGCAAACCCTGACCGCGATGATGACCGATACCTATACGGCGACATCGAAGGTTGTCATCGAGATGCCGGGCCAGCCGCCTGCCGAGCAGAGCGACACGATGACCAAGCAACAGTCGATCACCTCCGCCGAGCAGGTCTACACCGCGATGAAAGGCGCCAGCATGAGCAACGAGGTCGTCAAGATCACGATTGCCGCCGACGGCAAAAGCGCGCAGGTCACGGATTCAACCGAGATCAGGAATATGGCGATGGGCCCCGCCAAGGCGAATGGCCGTGGCCTGTGCAACGACACGGTCGTCCTCAACGCCAGGGGCGATATCCAGATCGACGGATCGAACTGCCTGATGAAATTCAGCGTGACCCCGCCCAAGCAATAATCCCGCACCTGTACTTTTCAACCAAACGGAGTTCACGATGGTTCGCCTGTCACTCGCCCGCACCTTAGCCCTGTCCGCTGCCCTGCTTACCCTGTCTGCGCCGGCGCAGGCCGCAGATAAAATCACTGAAGCCGCCGTGCAGTCTTTTTATATGACCGCCGCAAGCTCTTACCGCCAGCCGCTTGCCCAGTACAAAACCATCATGAGCGACATGATGGCCGACGATTTTAAATCCACGACCCTGATCCAGATGACCATTCCCAGCCAGCGTCCGTTCAAGCGGCAGGAAGTTTCGACCAAACCAAAATTGATGAACATGGCCGAGATCACGCACAGCGCGATGCGGAACGCGACGCTCAACTACAAGGTTAAGACCATCACCATCGCGCCGGATGGCAAGAGCGCGCACATCACCGACACCTCCGTCATCACCGGCATGACCCCGGTCCCCGGCCAGCCGATCACGATGAGCGGCACGACCGATTGCAACGACAAGCTGGTGCTCACCAAAGGCAAACTGCAACTGAGCACGTCTGTATGCAATGCGCGCATGGTGATGATGCCGAGACTTTAAAAAAATGGAAACCCGCATCTGTTACTCAACCGATCTGTATGCCGAGAGCCGTCATTATTATGAGAGTGTGCTGGGGTGGACGGTTTATAGTGAGTGGGACCGCTCGCTGACCGATAAGGGCGTGATTTATCTTGCGGGGACGGCTCTGCTGGAAATTCTGTTCTGTCCGCCGGATCAGGCGACGCGGTTTGAGAATAGTTTCTATCTGTATCTGGAGGTTGCCGATCTGGACGACATCCATACGGCGCTCGAGAAATCTGGCCATGCGGTGAGCGTCCTTCAGGTCAAGCCGTGGGGGCATACGAGTTTCATCACGTATGATCCGGCGGGGCTGAAGCTGAGCTTTTTCAAAAAATCCTAAACGCGCCCGACGCGCAAGGACAGCGGCCAGACGATCTTGCGCCGCACCTCCGCCCCGCCCCAGACGGGCACCAGATCGGCGCGCAGTTTTTCGAGCGGGTCTATTCCGAGCGCTTTGTGGGCCGCCTTGACCGCCGACCACGTGCCCACATAACCGAGAATATCTTCCATCCCCCACTCCACTTCGATGGCAAGCGGCGGGGCTTTGAGTTCGGCAAAAGGAAACGGGAGGCTGCGGTAGCCCTCTTCCACAAGCTGCCGTTCGGGCGGCCAATACGGGCCGATACCGGTGTAGTGAAAATCTTTTAGCACGGCATCGGCTTCCGCGCGGTCGACATGCAGCACACCGTAAGCGATGAGCGCGACCACCGCACCCGGAGCCGCGACGCGCCGGACTTCGGCATAGAATTTTTCCAGATCGAGCCAGTGCGCGGCCTGGGCCACGGTGATGAGATCGACGCTTGCGGGAGCGAGGCCACTGTCCTCTGCGAGGGCTGTTTTATACGTCACGCGGTCATGGGCCTGCGCATTTTCAATTTGCGCGGCACTGGCATCGGTGGCCATGACTTCGGCAAACCGATCCGCAAGGAGTAAGGACAATTGCCCGGAGCCGCACCCGCAATCAAGCGCCCGGCCCAGACCCGGGCTGATCCCGGCGAGAAAATCGATCAGCGCAGGCGGATAGGTTGGACGATAGGCTGCGTAAGACGAGGAGCCGGAGGAAAAATGGTCTTTGAACACCTCTTTAGACATCTTAATCCTGTTTCTTGTCAGGTAAGCAGACTACCCCGTACAGAGGGCCTTAAAAAGGTCCAGAAAGCTCCCCCAGACTTGCCCTCATAACCCTATAAAAAACGCTACCTTTCGATTGGTTTTCCTCTAATATGCAGAAGTTGACATGAAAAATTAAGTTATGTTAAATAAGTCCCCATGCGACCTGAGATACAAATCGTTTTGGCCACTTATAAAGGAGAAAAGTTTCTCCCGGAGCAGATCGACTCCATTTTGGCGCAGACGCATACCAACTGGCAGATCATCGCCCGTGATGACGGATCGCCGGATTTAACGCGGGCGATTCTGCGCGCGTACGCCATGAAGCATGGCGATAAAATCAAACTCATCGAAGATGGCGACACCAATCTCGGCTGCTGCGGTAACTTTGCGCGGTTGATGGAACATACCACCGCCCCTTACGTCGCCTTCGCCGATCAGGATGACGTGTGGCATCCGGATAAATTAGAAAAAAGTCTGGCGCAGCTCAAAGCGATGGAAGCCGCTTATGGCGAGACAACGCCGTTGCTCGTGCATCATGACATCTCGATCATCGATGCCAACGGCCAGCCCGTCGCGCCGTCATTTGAAAAGAAATACAAGGTGGGCAAGGCCAATTCGAGCATCGAGCATATGCTGGTACAGCCTATCGTGCATGGCTTTGCGGCGCTGGGCAACCGCGCTTTGATCGATAAAAGCCTGCCATTGCATGCGCAGGAAGACGCGCATGACAACTATGTCTCGATGGTCGCCGCCGTCTTCGGGAAGATCGGGTACAACCCGAACCAGCTGGCCGATTACCGCATTCACGGCGCGAATGTCGCCGGCGGCAACAATCCGTTTTATTCACTGCGCACCAAAGGCGTGCTCGGGCTGATTTTCGGCGGTCACGCGATGAACGATGTCCGTAAACTGATGGATGCGGCCCGCAGCAAGCAGGAAGAGAAATGCGCCGCCGCCGAACGCTTCCTTGAACAACACGGCGACGTCATGACCCCCGAGCAGCGCGAGCCGTTCGAGTTGTTCAGCAGACTGACCGAAGTCGGCAAGCTGGAACGGAGCCTGACCCTCGTCCAGCACGGCTTTTTACCGACTTCACGGCGTTTAAAGGCCGCTTATGTTGCGTTGTGCTAGAAAGATTTGACTTTTCCAGCCCAATTCCCTAGAAAAGCTTCAGTTTAATACCCCCGCACACCTTTGGAAGGCGTGTCTCAGGATATCCCGCAGCCGGCGCTGATGCGCTCACTGCGGCAAATTTGTTATGAGGTTTTTGGATGTTTCAGTCACTCAGTGACAAATTAGGCGACGTATTCGACAAGCTCCGCGGCCGCGGCAGCCTGACCGAAGAGGACGTCAACCTGGCGCTCCGCGAAATCCGCGTGGCGCTGCTCGAAGCTGACGTCGCCCTGTCGGTCGTCAAAGACTTCGTTGAAACCGTGCGCGAAAAAGCGGTCGGCCAGAACATCATCAAATCAGTCACCCCCGCGCAACAGGTCGTCAAGATCGTGCACGACGCGATGGTTGAGCTGCTTGGGTCGGATAACGCCGAGCTGTCATTCGCCGGCTCATCGCCCGTTCCGTACCTGATGGTCGGTCTGCAAGGGTCTGGTAAAACCACGTCGACTGCGAAGATCGCCAAATACATCACCGAGCGGAACCGCAAAAAAGTTTTGATGGCGTCGCTGGATACGCAGCGCCCCGCCGCGCAAGACCAGCTGGCGCAGCTCGGCACCCAGAACAACCTCGCCACGCTGCCGATCGTCAAAGGCGAAACGCCGTTACAGATCGCCAAGCGTGCCATCTCTACCGCCCGCCTTGAAGGCTATGACGTCGTCATGCTCGATACCGCTGGCCGCCTTGCGATTGATGAAGAGCTGATGGCGGAAGTGGCCGCCATTCGTGACGCGACGATGCCGGTCGAGACCCTTCTGGTCGTCGATGCGATGACCGGGCAGGATGCCGTTAACACCGCCAAAACCTTCGACGAAAAAATCGGCGTGACCGGGATGGTCCTGACCCGCGTCGATGGCGATGCCCGTGGCGGTGCCGCGATGTCGATGCGCGCGGTCACCGGTAAGCCGATCAAGCTTCTGGGTGTCGGTGAAAAAGCCGATGCACTCGAAGCCTTCCATCCCGACCGCATTGCAGGCCGCATTCTGGGTATGGGCGACGTTGTCTCGCTCGTCGAGCGCGCGGTTGAGACGATCAACCAGAACGACGCCGAAGAAATGGCGCGGAAGTTCGAAAAAGGTAAATTCGACTTCAACGACATGCTCGCACAGTTCCAGCAGATGAAACGCATGGGCGGCATGGGCAGCGTGATGAAGATGCTCCCAGGTCTTGGCAAACTTGCGAACCAGATCGATGAGCAAGGGCTCGATAATAAAGTCCTCGTGCATCAGGAAGCGCTGATCCAGTCGATGACCAAAGCGGAGCGGGCCAAGCCTGCCCTCCTCAACGCGTCCCGCCGCAAGCGGATTGCCGCAGGTGCAGGTTTGACCGTTCAGGACGTGAACCGCCTCGTCAAACAGTACGAGCAGATGGAACAAGTCATGAAGAAGATGCGCAAGATGGGCCTTGGCGGCATGCTCGGCGCGATGAAGGGCCTGATGGGCAAGGACGATCAGGACAAGCTGGCCGAGATTCAGGCACAGGAAGGGATCAACCTGCCCGGAATGCCGGGTATGGGCGGTCTGCCGGGAATGCCCGGCGCCAATATGATAAGCGGAATGCCCGGTATGGGTGCGTTCAGCCGCGGCGGTACCAAGAAAAACCGCAAGAAAAGATAAAGTACGTTTTTTAAAAGTTCAGACTAATCATAGATAAAGGAGAAAACACTATGGCACTGAAACTAAGACTGGCCCGTCACGGCCGCAAAGCTGTTCCGTTTTATGCGATTGTCGTTGCCGACAGCCGCGCACCACGTGATGGCCGCTACATCGAGAAAATCGGCACGTACGATCCTCGTCAACCTAAAGACAGCGATCGCCGCGTCGTCATCAACGGCGAGCGTGCTACCCACTGGCTCGGTATGGGCGCACAAGCGACCGACCGCGTTGCCACATTCCTTGGCAAAGCCGGCCTCGCGCCAATGCCAGCCCAGCGCAACAACCCAGAGAAAGCCAAGCCAAAAGCCAAAGCTCTCGAACGCGTAAAAGAAAAAGCCCAAAAAGCTGAAGCTGCTGCCGCTGCTGCTGAAGAAGCGAAAAACGCTCCCAAAGAAGAAGCTCCGGCTCCAGTTGCTGAAGCTCCTGCTGAAGAAGCTGCTGCCCCAGCTGAAGAGCCTAAGGCAGAGTAATCATCCTGAATTGAAAAAGCCCCGGAGCGATCCGGGGCTTTTTTATTGGTCTTGTGGGCGTTACGCGGGTTTGTTTTCGCGTTCAATCGTCGGCTGGCGTCTGAAGTCAGCATACATCGCGCCCAGTTGCTGGTGGGGATCACGCCGTACTTCGCCTTCAAGTTTATGGGCGAGATCACGGATAAATATAGCTGCATTAGCGGAGTCGAGGCTGCGCATCGCGCGGCGGATGGCCCAGACGGCAGACGGAGTGTCTTCTGCCAAAGATTGAGCGCCCCGGTAAGGATACTGGCTGAGGTGATCCTTGAGCGTCACACTGATAGCAAAATGGTCGACCAGAAATTTGCGGCGCTCCTCTATCCCGTCCGGCGTCTTCGGCAGCGTGCGGGCAAGTTCGACCAGAACGCCTGGATATGACCCGTTGTTACGTTTGCAATAGATCGGGTACGAGGTGTTATCCATTTGTTGCAGGTCGCGCGACTGGCGAACATAGGTGCTGATATAGGCGAGGATTTCGTTCAGGCCTTTATCACCCGTGGAGGCGAGTGAGTCACGCAGATAGCGCGCGTACCGGATCGTGTCATTGGCACTGTGGGACACATCAGCCTTATTAACAATGAACCGCTTGGGGAAATCAGTCGGACTTGCCTGCGGTGTCGCGGCACCACCAAATACGGCAGGCAAAATCTGTCCCAAGCCTGTAAATTTTCCAAATTCTTTAAGCATCGTCGCGCCCTCGTCTGAGAATTTCGACAGGACACTACGCTTTGGTTTTCATAATGTCAACAAATTCGGATATGGGTTGTAAATCAGTAGCTTGGGTTTAACCCATGGCAGGGTGCTGATAAACTGGCGGGCGAACATAGCGATAGTCCTGCGCCATGCGGGTGATCGCCTCTTTATGCTCAGGGAAGCTGCGGCCAAGACGACCGCTTAACTCATTCAGCACCGGCGGATAATATTCGGTCGGCATACCGCCAAGCGCGCTCAACGCACGGCGAATGGCCCAGACAGAACCCGGCTCACCCGCCTTCATCCCGTCATAACCATAGTTGTTTAGGTTGGCGCGGAGCGTCTGACTTTCTGCAAGCGTCCGGTGCAGGACATCAGCCCGCAAGTGTTTATGCGGATCATCTTCAGTCGTCATCAGCGCTACCAGCGAACAGACGACTTCCGGATAGGTCGTGCCGCTGTTTGGCTGGCCCGGCGCTTGAATGACATCGAGGCGCTCATCGAGCGCGCGCAGCAACGGAGAGACTTCGAGGAAGCATATGATGTAGTCGTTTGCAGTGTAGTCACATTTGACGTCGCCGCGAACCATGGCGTTGATAAAGGCGATTGTAGCCGGAACGGTGTGCGGAAGGCTCAGGTCTTCAGGGCGAAAGCGGTCCGCATAGGTTGTCGGGTCAATCGGTGTACGATTGGCAAAAACAAATTGAGCTACTTTGTGCGGATCGGCCCCTGAAAGAATTGACATGTGTACACGCTCCCTGAAATCAAGATATCGGACCATAGCGGTTGATTTATCATAATGTCAAGAAAGCGGGTGAAATAGTTGGAATTTAAGGTCAAAGCCACCTATAAGCCCTCTATGAGCGCCGCCGAAAACGACAACCAGCCGAGCAAGACCATCTGTATCGCCGAAGTCATGACCGCCCACGGGATCCGGGGGTTGGTCAAGCTGCGCTGCCATCTTGAAGATCCGCAGGAGCTGAAGGATTACAACCCGCTCAAATCCGAAGACGGCAAGGAATGGACAGTGGTGCTCAAGAACCGCGTCAAGACCGACTGGGTGGCCGAGATCAAAGGCATCGATGATCGCAACGACGCGGAAAAACTGCGTGGCCTGAAATTCTATATCACCCGCGACGAGCTCCCTCCTCCTGAGGAAAATGAATTCTATTACGAGGACCTGATCGGCTGCCGCGCGGTCACCGCGCAAGGCCTGCCTGCCGGGATCGTTATCGGCGTCGATAATTTCGGCGCGGGCGACCTGCTGGAAATCCAGCCCGTCGCCGGACAAAGCTATTACCTGCCAATCGCCGAACCGTTCGTGCAGAGCATCGACGCCGACGCCCGCCTGATCGTCGTTGAACCCCACGAGGAGTTCATGAACGAATGAGCTGGACCGTCAATATCCTGACGCTGTTTCCTGAAATGTTTCCGGGCGCGCTTGGGACTTCGATCACGGGGCGTGCCTTGAAACAAGGATTGTGGTCGTTCAACGCCGTGAACATTCGTGATTTCACTACTGATGCCCACAAGACCGTTGATGACGTGCCGTTCGGCGGCGGCGCGGGCATGGTCATGAAACCCGAAATCGTCGAAGCGGCCCTGCTCTCGGTGACAACTCCGGGCCGCAAGATTTATCTCTCGCCGCGCGGGAAGACACTGACACAAAAGCTTGCCCAGGAACTGGCGCAAGAACCCGCGCTTACATTGTTGTGCGGGCGCTATGAAGGCGTCGACCAGCGCGCACTCGATGCGCTGGGCTTTGAAGAGGTCAGTATTGGCGATTATGTTCTGACCGGCGGTGAACTGGCGGCGATCATTCTGATGGATGCCTGTATCCGCCTGATCCCCGGCGCGGTCGGCAATGCAGAGACACCAGATGATGAAAGCTTCTCGCATGGCTTGCTGGAATATCCGCAATACACGCGCCCAGCGAGCTGGACGGATACGTCAGGCACCACGCATGACGTGCCCCCTGTATTGCTTAGCGGTCATCACGCCAATGTCGACAAATGGCGGCAGGCACAAGCAGAAGAAATCACCAAAGAACGCAGGCCGGATTTGTGGAGTGTCTATAAAAAATCATGAAAAAAATTGAAGGCTCATTGCACAACGTGCAACGTTACCAATATGACGGCATGACCATACGCTTCAGTGCTGAGCTAGATAGAGCAGGAGCTTATTTATACGTCGCTGAACTCAGAAGCCCAGACTTTAGAAACGAAACTCAAAAAATATATCTTCTTCAGCGCACTCTCATGTTTGCCGCCTTTAAAGAAAACCAAAGAGTCATTCTCTCGGTTTCAGAAAATTCCAGGCAGATGAAGGCTTTCGAACTTTTGCGGGGGCTTCCGTATATGATTAAGACGGACCAACCTATCGCCGCAATTTTGAAACCCAGCGCTCAAAATACTTTTGTTTCCGGCACTGTGCTCGATGTTCACGTCGCCAAAACCAGACTGAATGCGCTGTGCGAGAAGATTTTCTGGTTGCTTATCCTTGCCTGCCCAATACTGATCTGGTTTGTTCTCTCCAAGTAAAAGGATGAAGAAGCCCCGCATTATAACTGTCGTGCAGTTAATTCCGGATTGCAGCCTGAATAAACGCATCCACGCTCTGCGTATAACTCCCCGGCTTGCCTAAATTGGCGAGAATTTGGCCGTGGGACATGTGTTCTTCATGCACGGCGGACTGGCCGCCAAGGGATTTTGCTTTTTTGGCATACGCGTAAGCCTGCGGGCAGGAATCCTTGCGGGTGTTGGAGCACACTATAAAAAGCGGGATGCTGTCTTTGCTCAAGTGATGATAGGGCGATACCAGCTTCCAGTACTCCGGGTCATCGCCGAGCACCGGAACATAGATTTTCTGATTGAGAAATTTGTATTGCGCATTGCCCATCTGTTCGACGGCATCGAGCATCGCGCTATCAAGCGAGACTGTGCCGCTCCATGGTTCTGCGCCGTACTTCTCAGCAAGCGCCGGATCGGAGGAGAGATAAGAGACGAGATGCGCCCCGGCAGAATGGCCCATCATAATGAGGCGTGAGCCATCACCGCCCCATGTCGAGGCTTTCTGCTGCACAAGGGCAATCGCGGTTGCGACATCGGCGGCTTGGGTGGGAATATCAACCTCAGGAAACAGGCGATAATTCATCGAGATATAAATGAAGCCTTTGGGCTGCCAATAGTTCACCTTGGCGGTCACCATCCCGCCCCCGCCCTTGTCGCCACGCTTCCACCCGCCGCCATGAACCATCATGATGATCGGCGCATCCTGCGCATTGGCAGACGTATAAACATCGAAGGTTTGCAGCGGGTCTTTGCCGTAGGGAATGTCTTTATAGATTTTTGTGCCTGCAGGCAGGTCCGCCGGATTGACCTTCGCGCCCGGCTTGCCGCCATCTTCGTCGCCTTGAGACGAGGAGGCCTGCCGTCGTGCCTTAAGGCGCTCGCGCAAACCACCCGCATCTGCCGGAAGGGCAAAACTGACGATCAGCGTAGCAATAAGAAAAATGGAAATTCTTGAGGTCATGATGGAAGGTCTCCCGGCTTTCACTATAAACGCAAAAAGCCGGGAAATCGCCCCGCGATCAGGCCAAAACCGGAATTTGTCTATATCCGTCCGCGACAAACTTCTGGAGATGAGTAAAGCCAAGGCTTTTTAAATCGCTGCAGAGTTTCAGGGCATCCCCGTTTCCTGATAGTCCAGATTCTTTTAGAGACTGGGCGACGACAGCCGCCTGAAACTCGATACCCGCTACGACCGGGGAATGAGAGAGGTTTCGGTCCACCAATGCCGGAGTATGAACGGACAATTGCAACTGCCCGGCGACAGCACGGGCGAAAGAGTCAATTCGCGCCATTCCATCAGTGCCGATTGCGGCTATGACTTTGGCATCTGGTCTTGCAGGCTTCATGGGACACACACCTTGTTGTTAAGCCTTTAAATTCTATACGAAAATGCCATAAATCTGCAAATTAGGCCCTGAAGGGCGCTGAAAACCCTAAAAAGCTTGTTTTCGGGGGGCGTATGGGGTATCAAACCACGACTTGAACTACATAGACCACGGGAACCGCCGGACGACAGTCGTCTGATATACGGGTTCGTAAACCGGGCTTAATGAACCAAAAAGGACTAAAGACTATGAATACCCTGCAAAAATTCGAGGCAACCCAGGTTGCCAAACTGACCGAAGGCAAAACCATTCCGCCATTCGGCCCCGGCGATACCGTCAAAGTAAACATCAAGATCGTTGAAGGCGACCGCGAACGCGTTCAGGCTTACGAAGGCGTCTGCATCCTGCGTCAGGGTCACGGCGTCAACGAGCGTTTCACCGTTCGCAAGATCAGCCATGGTGAAGGCGTCGAGCGCGTGTTCCCGCTGCTGTCCCCACGTATCGAAAGCATCGAGCTGCTGCGTCGCGGTTCGGTCCGTCGTGCCAAGCTTTACTACCTCCGCGATCTCAAAGGCAAAAAAGCCCGTATCACCGAGAAAAAAGACCCGCGTCCTGCCAAGGCAGACAAAGCTGCACCAGCAGCCGCAGAATAAAAACGGGCCTCAGCAAAATACCAAAAACCGCCATAAATTTTATGGCGGTTTTTTTATCGGGAAATTTCTAAGGACGTTTGACGATGACCGGGACGCCGGTGGGCGCGCTGGTAGGATCGAGATTGTGCATGAAGTAGCCGCCGAGACCGATGGCGAGGATCAGCGCGATGTGGCCGCGCATGAAGAATTTTTCAACATCCGACCAATATTTAAAGCAAAAGACATAGATACAAAACGGAATGAGCAGGCAGCAGAGAAACCACAGCATACTGCGGTCCAGCGCAACAAAAAGTATCCTGACCATGTAATACATGAAGGCGATGATACAGAGCAGGATGGCGATTTGAAGCACGGCAGTCTCTCAGCGAAGAAGGGCTAAAACCTGCCTAAAGTTCTACACCGGAGCGTCTTAATCCGCCAGCAGCAAAATTGCGTGGTTGCGGGTTTTGCGCACTTACAGTGGTGTCGGTGAGATCATCAGCCAGATCTTTGTTGCCGGCGGTTTCAATCACGCCAGCCCGGATAAAAGCGGTAGTCATGGTTTCTGCGGCCATCAGGTTGCTCCTAGTTATAGACGATCAAATCAGCCTGCAGATCGAAGATCGAACCGTCGCCGCGCTTGCTGGTCAGAAGCACATGGCCGTTGGCCGCGAAGGCCTCGATCATATGGCCTGAGAGATCACCTATGTGATGATGCTGTTCGTGGAGGATCGCATGGAGCGAGCCGCTGGCCCGGTCCAATGTGATGGTTTCAGCGCGCACGAAGGTCGGATCGTCGAATACGATCGCCACTTTGCCTGCCTGATTGAGAAGAAAACCAGAAGAAATATCTGCCATTGTTTTAAGCCCCTAAGCCTTGCTGCACCTGCGTTGCTGCAGAGCACAGGAGAAGCTTACCTGAGGGGGCTTAAAGAAGGCTTAGAATTGCCTAAAATTTTAGGGAATCTGGCTTAAGTGGGCTTTTTGCTGAAAAGAATGGCCCATACGGACGGGCCTTCGAGGGGGTATTTGCTGTTATATTTGCCGGCCCAGCCCGTGTAGGCGACCTCACATGTACCCTCGGCCTTGTTCACCGTCATGGTCGTCAGTTCAGGAGAAAGTCCTTTGCGGAAGATAACCGCCAGCCCGACTTTCTTGGACTTGTCCTCGCCCATCATATGGCCCACCACCACGCGCTGCCGGTTCAGGCGGCCAATCACCTCATATTCATTGGGCGCATCCCATGTCGGGCGGCAAACCCGGCCCTCTTCGGGCAGGCTTGGCCACAGATATGTCGCTCCCGCGGACAGCACGAAAGCGGTGGCAACACTGGTGTGCAAGCGGGTGATTTTCATGATTACCATAAAATCAACATTTTAGGGCAACCGCGCAAGAAAAATTTCATAACACATTGAAAAAAATGGCTCAAATCCTCTATAAGTTTGGGGATAGCGCATTCCAAGGAACACCATGCTCGCACAGCCACGCACCCTGTTTGAAAAGATCTGGGACGACCATGTCGTCCATAAGGCCGCCGATGGCACCTGCCTGATTTATATCGACCGCCACCTGGTCCACGAAGTGACCTCGCCGCAGGCCTTTGAAGGGCTGAAACTGGCGGGGCGTAAGGTGCGCCGCGTTGATGCGACCCTCGCGGTCGCCGATCACAACGTACCGACCAGCCATGACCGCACCAATGTCGCCGCGATCAAGGACGAGGACAGCCGGACGCAGATTTCCACGCTGGAAGAAAACGTGCGTGAGCACGGCATCACGTATTTCGGGATGAGCGATAAGCGCCAAGGCATCGTGCATATCATCGGACCCGAGCAAGGGTTCACCCAGCCGGGTATGACGATTGTCTGCGGTGATAGTCACACTTCGACGCATGGCGCGTTCGGTGCCCTCGCCTTCGGGATCGGGACATCGGAAGTCGAGCATGTTCTCGCCACGCAAACTTTAATTCAAAAACCGGCGAAGACCATGCGCATCAGTGTCGATGGCACGCTCGGCCCGGGTGTCACCGCGAAAGATGTGATCCTCGCGATCATCGGCAAGATCGGTACCGCTGGCGGTACGGGATACGTTGTCGAATATGCGGGCAGCGTTATTCGGGACCTGTCGGTCGAGGGCCGAATGACGATGTGCAATATGTCGATTGAGGCTGGGGCACGTGCTGGATTAATTGCACCGGATGCCAAGACTTTCGCCTACATCAAAGGCCGCCCGATGGCCCCCAAGGGCGATGACTGGGAGCGCGCGGTTGCGTACTGGTCAGGTCTGCCGTCCGATCCGGGTGCGAAATATGATGTCGAGATTGCAATGAAGGCAGAAGATATTCCCCCCATCGTCACGTGGGGCACATCACCACAGGATGTGGCACCGATCACAGGATATGTGCCGGACCCCGCGGATGTCAGCGATCCGAACAGACGCGCCTCGATGCAGAGGTCGCTGGACTATATGGGCCTGACACCGGGACAGAAACTTCAGGATGTCAGCGTCGATAAAGTTTTCATCGGGTCTTGCACCAATGCGCGGATCGAAGATTTGCGCGAGGTCGCGAAGATTGTTGCTGGCAAGAAAGTAGCGGCAACCGTCGGCGCGATGATCGTGCCGGGCTCGGGCCTTGTCAAAGAGATGGCTGAGAAAGAAGGCCTTGATAAAATTTTCATCGAAGCCGGGTTTGACTGGCGCGAGGCCGGGTGTTCGCTGTGTCTCGGCATGAACGAAGACCGTCTTCAACCGGGTGAGCGTTGCGCCTCGACCAGCAACCGTAATTTCGAAGGCCGTCAGGGGCGTAACGCACGCACGCACCTGATGTCACCCGCCATGGCCGCCGCCGCTGCGCTGACCGGCAAACTGACCGATGTGAGGACTTTGTAGAATGAAAGCTTTCAAGAAACTCACCGGTGTTGCGGCCCCCTACCCGCTCAACAATATCGACACCGATATGATCATCCCGAAACAATTCCTGCGCACGATCAAGCGCACGGGACTGGGCAAAGGGTTGTTCTATGAAGCGCGGTTCGACATGGAAGGGAAAGAGAACCCCGACTTCGTGCTCAACCGCGAACCCTACCGCCATGCCAATATTCTGGTCGCCGGAGATAATTTCGGGTGCGGCTCGTCGCGCGAGCATGCGCCGTGGGCGTTGCTCGATTTCGGCATCACGTGCATTCTTGCGCCAAGCTTTGGTGATATTTTCTACAATAACAGCTTTAAGAACGGTGTTCTTCCGATCGTCCTGCCACAGGCGCAGATCGATGCGCTGATGAAATATGCCGAGACCGGACGCGAAATAAACATCGATCTCGACCAGCAAACAGTGGTTGCCGGGAATGATGTCTATTCTTTCGAAATCGACCCCTTCCGCAAGCATTGCATGCTCAACGGTCTCGACGACATCGGCCTGACGCTGGAAAAGAAAACCTTTATAGCTGATTACGAAGACAAGATGCGCACGGCCAAGCCGTGGTTGTGGAGCACAAATGCCTAAGAACATTCTTATCCTTCCAGGCGACGGTATTGGCCATGAAGTGATGGCGGAAGTGTCTAAGCTGATTGAGTTTCTCAATCGCGATGGCGCGGCGTTCGTAGTTGAGCATGACATTGTCGGTGGAACATCGATTGATGCGCATGGCGTGCCCGTGACTGACGCGGTGATTGCCAAGGGCAAGGCTGCGGATTGCGTGCTGCTGGGCGCAGTGGGCGGACCCAAGTGGGACAAGGTGGATTATGCGATCCGCCCGGAAGCAGGTTTGCTGAAAATTCGCAAGGACCTCAAGCTGTTTGCCAATCTGCGCCCTGCCATCGTCTTCGATGCACTGATTGATGCCTCAACGCTGAAGCCGGAGATCGTCAAAGGTCTCGATATTATGATTGTCCGCGAACTGACCGGAGGCGTTTATTTCGGTGAGCCACGCGGGATTTTCGATCTGCCGGATGGGCAACGCCAAGGCGTGAACACTCAGGTCTATACCACCAAGGAAATCCGCCGCGTTGGTGCCGTTGCGTTTGATCTGGCCCGCAAGCGCGGCAACCGTGTGTGTTCCTGTGAAAAAGCGAACGTCATGGAAAGCGGCAAACTGTGGCGGGAAGAAATTACCAAGCTGCACGCCAGCGATTTCCCGGATGTGGAACTGACGCATATGTATGCCGATAACGCGGCGATGCAGTTGCTCCGCAATCCGTCGCAATTCGATGTCATCGTCACCGATAACCTGTTTGGCGATATTTTGTCCGATGAAGCGGCGATGCTGACCGGATCATTGGGTATGCTGCCATCAGCATCACTGGGTGCCAAAGAGTCAAACGGGCACCAGAATGCGATGTATGAGCCCTGCCATGGCTCGGCCCCGGATATTGCGGGACAGCAGAAGGCCAATCCACTGGCTGCGATCCTCAGTTTCGCGATGGCGCTGCGCTATTCATTGGAAATGCCGGACCTTGCCGACCGGATTGAAGCGACCGTTAAAACCGTTCTCAACAAAGGCATTCGCACCGGAGACATCATGGCTCCCGGCTGCACCCAAGTTTCTACCAGCGGCATGGGGGATGCCGTGATAACCCACCTGCAACAAAACCTAGAGAAAGCTGCTTAGATTATGGACTGGAATAAAGTTAAGACCGGACAAGATGCCCCGACTGACGTTAACGTCATCATCGAAAATCCGATGGGCGCAGAGCCGATCAAATATGAACTGGATAAAGAGTCCGGCCTGATGTTCGTTGACCGCTTTCTGCACACCGCCATGTACTACCCCGGCAATTACGGATTCATTCCCCACACCCTTTCAGGTGATGGCGACCCGGTTGACGTGCTGGTGATTTCGCGCCTTGCCGTGATGCCCGGTGCAGTGATGCGCTCGCGCCCGATTGGCGTGCTACTGATGGAAGATGACAAAGGCCAAGACGAGAAAATCATCGCCGTGCCGCACCACAATCTTTATCCGTACCACGACAATGTCGAGGACATCGAGCAACTGCGCCCGATCCTGCGCGATAAGATTGCTCACTTCTTCACTCATTACAAAGACCTCGAGCCAGGCAAATGGTCGAAGGTCATTGGCTGGGGCAATGCCAAGCAAGCCGAGAAAATGATTTTGGAAGGCATTGAACGCGCTAAACAAGACAAGGCTGCATAATCATGATCGAGACGCTCACCCCGGATACATTCGCCTATACGCTGATTTTGTGCGGCTTTCTGATGGTCTTCGCGGAGTTATTCGTGACGTCCTTCGGGCTGCTCGGGGTCGGCGGGCTGGCGATGTTTACGTGGGGAGCGTCCCGAATCTTTAATAACGATCTTATGCTGATCGTCTTCGCCATCGACGGAGCTGCTCTGCTGATCATGGCAATTGTCGGCACCGTCATCCTGCGCGCCCGCAACAAACCAACCATCTCCGGCGTCGAAGGCATGGTCGGTCAGGACGCTGAAGTCATCGACTGGGCCGGGCCCGAGGGCACGGTCAAAATTCAAGGGGAACTCTGGCAGGCCAAAAGCCTGCATGGCAGCTCGTTCCGCAGTGGCGACACAGTCACCGTGAGCGGCAACGACGATCTGGTTCTGACTATTCGTAAAGACTAAATTTTTAACCACTAAAGGAGACATTCATGGGTTCATTTCTAGGCGTGCTGGTAGTCGGCGCGGTTATCCTGCTATTTGCATCAGTCCGCATCATCAAGGAATACGACCGGGGCGTGGTTTACACGCTTGGTAAATATACCGGCATGCGCGGCCCGGGCCTGCAACTGATCGTGCCGATCATACAAGTCATGCAGATCGTCGACGTACGGATTCGCACCGACGACATCCCGGCACAAGACCTTGTGTCCAAGGACAACGTGTCGGTCAAAGTCTCAGGCGTACTTAACTACCGCGTCGTCGACCCAGCCCTTGCCATCAACCGCAACGAAGATTTCCTGTTTCGGACCAACCAGATGGCGCAAACCACCCTGCGCTCGATCCTCGGCCAACACGACCTCGACGATATGCTCCAGAAACGGGCCGAGCTGAACAAAGCCTTGCAGATGGAACTTGATAGTCAGACCGAAGGCTCGGGCATCAAGATCGTCAGCGTCGAGATCAAGCATGTCGATATCGACCAGAGCATGATCCGCGCCATCGCCCGCCAAGCCGAAGCCGAACGGGAACGCCGCGCCAAGATCATCAACGCCGAAGGCGAACTCCAAGCCGCCCAGCAGCTCGATGAAGCCGCCGCTATCCTTGCCCGCCGCCCGGAAACAATGCAGCTGCGCTACCTTGGCACCCTTGCTGAGTTCTCGAATGGCAAGAGCGCCAGCACTATCGTTCTGCCGTTGCCGATGGAGCTTCTCGGTGCCGCGGCCAATATGCTGAGAAAGTAACTTTTCGATTATTGGAATAAAAAAAGCCCCGGATCGCTCCGGGGCTTTTGATTTATTGGAAGATTATTGCTGGATCTTAACAGCGAAGTTACAGACCGAAGTACCAAGTGCTTCGTTGTAGACACCGGCAGCTGTACCAAGGTCGGCACAGGCAGCGGCACCAGCAGCGGCACCAGTTGCAAGGACGCTACCAGTATTTGGGTTGCCGTCATCAAGCTTACGGTCGATGTTACCCAAAGTTTTAGGCAGCATCGCTGGAGTGGCAGCAGAAGTAGCTGTCGGGTTGGCACGCAGGACGAGGTAGTGACCTGCACCGGCAGCAGCTGTAGCCAGTTTACCAGTGAACGTACCGTTACTGTACCCGAAGGTCAGAATGCCACTACCACTTGTGGCAGCTGGAACGGCGGTAGCGTTATAGGCTGTCGCGCTAGGGTTTACACCACCGAGCAGGCTGGCAGCAGCCAGATGCACGAAGGATTGACCGCCCTCAGCAGCAGCACCGGCAACGCCCGGATCGTTAGCTGTCGCAGTACCCTGAACGAAACCGTCACCGTTACCTGCAGTGTTACAGATAGCTGCAGCACAGTTTGGTAGACGGGTGGCTGGTGTCAGCATATCGCCAGGAAGGGAGGCGTACTGGTCGCGGAAGGTGGTCATAGCAGCATCGATGCCTTTAACCTGTGAAACCTGCGAGGTCACACGGGCGTTGGCAATCAGTTCCTGACCTTTCAGAATACCACCGATCAGAAGACCGATGATGATCATCACGATCGCCAATTCGACGAGGGTAAAGCCCCGTTCAGCCTGGCGGCTTTGACAGATTTGTTGTGTCATATTGAGTTTCTCCATTTGATGAAAGATAGTTTTAGACCCCTTGTTAAAGGCCCCAACAGTATACACGAACTGAGTCTCATGACTACCCCGTGAATACCTAGAATGACCGGATGCTGGTTAAGAAATCCTTAGTTTCCGCCACTCTCATTCTCATCCTGACGAATTGAGAAGCATTTTGTCAGGATGTCAGACCTTGCGCACGGGCGTGCGCTGTTTCTGCGCGCGATATTCCGTGGGAGAGACTCCGGCGATCTCTTTGAAGACTCTATTGAAGGACGGTAAAGAGTTGAATCCCACCTGCTCTGCTACCACAGAAACCGCGGCATCCGTCTGTTCGAGAAGGCGGCGCGCATCATCGATTCTCTTTTCGTTAATCAATTGAGGGACCGACTTACCGAAATAGACATTCACCAACTTAGTCACAACCGCTTCAGATGTCTTCAGTTCACGCGCGAGATCAGCACGGGAATACCCTGGCTCCTGATAGACCTTTTGCAAAGTCACAAGATCTTCAATTTTATTGATAAGGCCTGTCTCTTCAGCGTTGAGTTGACTGTTATTTTTAGGTGCAACCTTGACGGTTTGCGGGTAGATGCGGAACAGGCTGGTCGAAGCGAGATATACGAGCCCGCAACCGAGAACATCGCGAATCATCAGATATTCCTGCAGCCCGGTAACACCCGATATATGTGATAAGGTCAGACATAATTGGGCGCAGTTTATAATTATAAGTGAGAGGATCAGCCAGTATCTATCTGATCTATATGATTTTTCTGTCAGCAGGTCACTCATATTGCGCCGTGCTACCCATAAACCCAGCAAACACAAGCTGCCCGATAAAATTCCTGCAATTCCAAGCATTTGGCGGCGACTATTCACATCGCAAATCGACGTGAAACCACATTCTTCTGAAAGACTGCCAAGGATCCAGCCCATCGCCGCGAGGAGTGGCAAAAAAAGAATGCCAAGGAAAAAGCGACGTTCAGGCATCCCGTGAATTTTTGCAATCTGTATACAAAGCAGAACCGAGAAAAACGGCAACGAGTACCAGATAAAATCCTGTCCTAATGGATAGGCTTTAATTTCAGAAAGATAACGTGAGCCGAAATCAGCGAGGAAGGCCAAGGCTAGGCAGGAAAAGCACGCGAGGGCGACGCTGGCATTACTGATCCGTCCCGACCGCAGCACCATGTAGACTAGCAGCCACAGAGATTGCGCCAGCCCCAGCAATGAGATCAATTCCCATTTTGTAACCTGCACCAGATCCATATGCTTTACCTTTACTTCGCAGGCGCCGGGGGGAGAAGATTCATTCCAGTACAAACGGATTCATGAGCCGCCTGCTCCGCTGTCAGCACCTTGGTACATAGATAGTCTATCATAAAATTTATCTCTGGCCCCTGCATGTTGTCCGTTTCGGTTGCCAACATGGATTTCAGCAACATATAGGCGGCCTGCTTATCGCCCATTTCGGAGGTAATCAACGCCTGCATCTGCAGCGTCCAGGCTGGCATGCCGGGCCTGTACATATCAGCCAGTTTTTTCGATAAGCGTAAGGCTTCGGGCATATCCTTCATCCTGTGACGCGCCAGAAAAATCGCCTGCGCCAGCCAGCGCCATTTCTCTTTTTCAGGACGCGCCCCGACCTTTTCAAGGTAGCCAATCACCGCAGGCAATTGCTCGGGATTTTGAGTGGAGCCGAAATAATAACTGGCAAGCATCGGCACTAGATCGGACTCAGGGTTCAGACGGTCCAGAAGATCAAACCATTGGCCGAGCGAAACATAGTTATAGGTTTTCAGCGGGGTAAACTCGCCCCCGGTATTGCCAAAATTCTGCAAAGCCAGAGCCCAGACGCGAAATGCCAACTCCCGGTCACCCAAAAAGGACATGACGAGGCCCCGTTCACTCGGCGGCTCCGGAACATTGGGCCAGACCGGATGGCGCGTGTGGGAATACGACCAGACTGCGATATTAAGAACCACCGCCATGAAGAGACTTATATAAAGACGAAGATGCGGCGTGCTCATCAGAACTGCCGTCTGGCTAAATCAATCAAGGCAGCGACGAGGACAAGGACAATAAAAGCCCCGGTTTGCGCTAAAAGGAACACGTAGTCGACGACCCCTGCCGTCCCATACAGAATCCATGATGTCTGCGTCATCAGGTCAAGGCGCGGGACGATCATCGATACAACCTGCATAGCTCCGTTTAAGAGCTCTACGCCCATAAAATGAAAAGGCTGGCTTTGGGTGATGCCCAGCAATTCTCCGATCATCCGGGCCAGCACATAAAACCCCATCACAGCCATACCCGCCGTAACAGGACTGGAGAGAACCATTGAAAAGAATAGCGCCACATTCACGATCAGCACGTATTCACAGATGACACCACTTACCCAGAGCGCAAGCCCCTCAGGGTGTTGGCTATGCCAACCGATAACTCCGACAATAGCCGCCAATAGAAGCCCTGCTCCCAGCGCGAGAATTGAGAACGCGCAGGCATTTGATGAAATCAGCGTCGCGCGACTAACCGGACGGGATAACAGATATTCAATATCGCGAGCATCAAATGAGCGCCGGACAAAGAATACGACGAACAGCGATAACCCCATCAAGCCAAGCAAGCGCAGGCTGCTGGCGGTATAGACGACGGCGAACTGATCTTGCTCGATCGCGGCGCTGGACGACAAAACCAGAGACAAGCAAACACCGACAGCAACAATAGCCACGACCGCCATCAGCAATTTATCTCTGAGGGCGGCCGTTAGCACATATCTTACTAGAACCAAGGAAATCATATGGAGACCTGCTCCACTTTACATCTTCGTCGGACGGCGGTCCTGACTATAAGTCCTGTAGAGTTCGCGATCGGTGTTGGTCACGCTGGTATCTTCGTCTTTAATGATCGTTGCTTTCAGGAAGATAACGAGCTCAGTCTTTTTGATTTTATCGCTCTGGCTGCGGAACAAGCCACCGAAGATCGGGGTTTCAGAGAGAACTGGAACGCCATTCTGTTCAGAAGAGGCGCGGTCTTCAAGAAGACCGCCCATGACCATAGCCTGGCCTGATTTCAATTTGATAACCGAGTCAATTTCCTGGACGTTCAATTCAGGAATCTGCGATGTGATACCTGCGCCAAGGAATGCAATACCCGGATCTTCCTTGAACGAGTCAATCCGCGTGACCGTCGGACGGACCTGCATAGAGACCTGGTTGCGCTCGAGGTCGATCGACGGCAAGACGTTGATCAGAACGCCTTCCGGAACGGTTTTGATTTCGGTGTCGATCGTTGTTGTCGGCGGAACACCAACGGCGGTCGCCGGAGTCTGCGTCACGTCGAGCTCGAAGTACACGGTATTTTTGGCAACACTGAGAACCGCTGGCTGATTGTTTATCACCATCAGACGAGGGCTGGCCAGAGCATGGACTGTACCAAAGCGTGACAGCTGCTCGACGAGCACACCCATATCATTTCCATCCAAACCAATCTGGAAGATATTGGCACCACTGGTCGGGTTCATATCGGGGGTAGGCAGGTTGAGGTCTATGCCGAAATCTCCGACAGCACCGGCTATGGTTTGCCAGTTGATACCGGAGACGTATTCATCATTTAGGCGAACCTCAAGAACCTTGGCTTCAACCAATACCTGAGAGGATGTTGCACGGCGCAGGTCCTGCATATAGCTTTCGATCTGGCGGTGCAGACGCTCATTCGCGTAGACCGAGACGATACCAGCCTGTTTGTTGATCGAATAGGCCGGAGTGAACGTTACGACGTTTGAACCAGTCGCGGTTCCTGCCGGAGCGGTTGGCAGAGATTCAACGCGCAGGACCGCTTCCTGAGCCGGAGCAACCGGTGCGGTCGTACCAAGTGGAGCCGGGGCAACCGGAGTTGCTGGGCTGACGGTGGTTGGCTCACCTGCTGGTGCAGGTGTAACAGGCGTTGCTGGAGTTACAGGTGCTGGCTGATTGTTCGATGGCAGAGACACAGGTGAGCTTACGTAATCTGTTTCTACGCCAGCCTGTGGTGAAACACGGGAAGCCCCTTCCGAAAGAGCCGATTCATCGATTGGCGGAGCCGGAGGCAAATCAGGGTTGGTGGTGGTCAGAGTGATCTGTGGGTCTTCGTCGGTGCGCAGATAATTGGCCTGCGAGTTCGAGGCAAGGATCTGTTTGATGTTGGCATCGAGCTCACCCCAGAAATTTGACTCGGTCGAGCTGTCGATCTGGAAGCCAGAACCGGTCTTAGCACCAGACGAGCTGTCACTGGAGACGCTGACTTCGGTCTTGATGTTGCTCTTGTTGCCACGAATGAATGAGATGTAATCGATCTTGTAGCTTTTGGTGTATGGCGTATCAAGCTCAACGCGCATGTTATCATCTTC
>CAYJDG010000024.1:13196-33142 GCA_964368875.1 uncultured Pseudobdellovibrionaceae bacterium | reverse complement strand
TTAACGCTTGGCCCACTGTTTCGCACGACGGGCTTTGTGCAGGCCGATCTTTTTACGTTCAACGGCGCGGCTGTCGCGGGTCAACATGCCAGCTGCCTTGAGCGTGCCACGCAGTTCTGGTTCGTAATTCTGCAGAGCGCGCGAGATACCGTGACGGATCGCACCGGCTTGACCGGAGAGACCACCGCCACAGACAGTTGCGACAACGTCGAACTGGCTCATGCGGTTGACGATCAGGAACGGCTGGTTCAGCACCAGAAGGTGCGTCTTGCGGCCAAAGTAAACTTCCTGTTCGCGATCGTTGACGATCACTTTACCGGAGCCTGGCTTGAGCCAGACACGAGCAACAGCATCTTTACGACGACCGGTTGCATAAGCACGACCCTGTGCATCTTTCTTCGGCTGACGTGGTGCGTCGGCTTCAGGAGCTGCATCAACTGTCGCAGGAGCGGCAGCGGCGAGATCTTTCAGATCGGTAACTGTTTCAGATTTGGTACGAGCCATGGTTTAAGCCCTCTTGTTCTTGCGGTTTTGTGCCGCGATGTCGATGACTTCAGGATTCTGTGCAGCGTGCGGATGATCTGCGCCTTTGTAGACACGCAGGTTCGTCAGCAGCAGACGGCCCATGTTGCCTTCAGGCAGCATACGCTCGACAGCTTTCATGATGACGCGCTCAGGGTATTTGCCTTCGAGCTGTGCGCCCTTCGACAGACCTTTGATCCCGCCCGGGTAACCGGTGTGCCAGTAGAAAATCGACTGGGCAGCTTTGTTGCCGCCGGTCAGTTTGACTTTCTCAGCATTGATCACGATGACGTTGTCGCCCGTGTCCATGTGCGGAGTGAATGTGGCTTTATGTTTGCCACGGAGACGCAGAGCGATCTGGCTGGCGAGACGGCCAAGTACGAGATCCTGCGCATCAACGAGCACCCATTTCTTCTGAATGTCAGAAGGCTTGGCGGAGTAAGTTTTCATCGCCGGGTTCCTTTGGTTAGCGTTATTCTAAAAACTGCGTTGTTATGCAGCACTGCGGTGCGGGTGTCAAATGATATAAAGCCCCACTCATTAAGAATAGGGCTTATATATCAATAGCTTAAAAATAATGGTATTATAATACCATATGATTTAACGGCGCGTCGACGGAAAATGGAAGTCATGCGCGACGACAGCGCGGGCTCCGTTTGGATTCTGTCTCAACTGATTGACGCCGATTTCGGTTGCAGCAATGCGGAAAACACCATGCGTTTTATCCGTCATACGGATGCCCTGCTCGCCATAGCTCAAATCCATGTTGTGACACGCAATTCCAAAATGTTCGCGAAGATCAGCAAGGCTCATGGAGGTCACTCCCCGAGGAGCCTGAAGATCAACATAACGGTAAGCAGTTTCGTTCATAAGAGCATTCCCTTGATATAAAAGATGATGACCGGATTTAGCATCGTGCCTTGCTTATGTCAACGATACCCTGCCCCGGCATTTTATCTTATACTCAGGCGCATCATGAGCGACTCTCCTTTAACCGATACCTGCAAACTGATGGCCTGGGGAGTGCTGGCCGGGCTGATCGTGAACCTGCCGTTTATCTCGTGGGTCAACAGCTACGGCTGGTCATGGGCGGAAGGATTTCCGCTTGGCTGGATCGGCGCAGGCGTTGCTATGATCGTGACCTTCTTTCATGAAATCGGCCACACCGTCACCGCGTGGTTTTATGGCTACGTCGCCTTACCGAGCTTTGATTTTCAGCATGGCGGCGGCATGGCGTACACCATTACCGGCCAATTATTGCCCCTGAACCTGATCATCGATGGTGCAATTCTCTATGGCATTTATACTTTTCGCGAGAACCGCCCGCTTTGTGCCGCCCTTGTCATCACAGGTCTTTTTCATCTGGCGACGGCGTATCAAACTCTGCACATGAGCCTGATAGATTTCATGGGCCCCGGTGCAGAGGCTTTGTTCGCCGGATTTTTCCTGATACGCGCCTGGTTCGATCTCGCCGCGCGCAGCCCGGGTGAACGGTTTTGCAACGCCCTGTTCGGCTTCGGACTGATCTTCCATGCATGGATCGATGGCTGGGCCTTGATTCACGACGAAGCGGTACGGCAGGTTTATTTCGAACAGAAAGGCCAATATGGATTTGGCGATTTCGATAAAATTTCCGATGCGCTGATCATCAATTTCAACAGCGTCGTATGGACATGGATGAGCTTGAGCGGTCTATGCCTGATCGCACCGGGAGTGCTATACTTTACGGCGCAGAGACGAGAGTTTCACTGAGAATCCACGCGTGGAACGGCTCCGAGACCGCGCTCACCTGAACTTTAGCAACGCAGGGAATACTGTAACTGTGCAGCTTGCGGATGCGGGCTTCGACTGCCGAAAAAAGACTGTCACGGGTTTTCAAAATAGCGGTCGCTTCATCAGCGCTGGCGACCTTGTTTTCCCATCTGTAGAAGCTTTTGACTCCCGGTGAAATATTCGCGCAGGCGATCAGCTTTTCATCCAGCAGAACCGAGACGATATTTTTCATTTCGTCGAGACTTTTGGCGGTCGTGTAAATAAAGCAGAGCGGCTGAGTATGCATAATATTCCCGTTTGAGATGCATACGCAGCTTAGCTTTCCCGTTTAAAGAAATAAACCGGAAATTGCGCGGACACCTGCACTCTGTGGGAAAATATCGCGGTCGACTATCTCGGGTGGTAAACCCATATGCTGCTGCAGCATGGCCTTAACCAGACTGCGCACATCATTCGCCGGATAGAGGTCGCGGCCTTCGAACAGGTTGTTGCGGGCCAGGCCGGGCCAATCCCCGAGCATGCGCCCACCCCGCACGCTGCCCCCCGCCATAAACGCGGCGCTGGCCGTGCCATGATCGGTCCCGCCGCTACCATTCGCCGCAACGGTGCGCCCGAATTCAGTCAGCATCAGGACGGCGGTGTCTTTCCAGACCGGCCCCATCTCGGCCCGGAAGGCTGCCACACCATCGGCCAGCAGTTTCAAGGCTTGCACCAGCCGACCCTCGGTCGTTCCCTGCCCCGCATGGGTATCCCACCCACCGATATCAATGGATCCAACCCGCGCACCGTCTTCCTTCTTCATAAATCCGGCGGCAACCTTCATCATATCGACGAACTGAGCTTTGCCTTTAGATATGCCACCGCTATCGACGGCCCCCATCGCAGCATGTTGGGCGAGCGCACCAGACAAAAGCGCATCGTGTTGGTACATGCGCGCCACACGCTCCATGAAATCCTTATCGACTTCAGGTAAAAGCGCAGGTGCCCAGGATTGCACATGAGAGCTGCCTTGCAAGACAAGTGGAATTGTTGCCCCCATCGCCAGCCCCTGTGTCGTGCCACCAAGCGCGGTAATCGTGCGCCCAAGCCAGCCGGTTGAAACCTGGTGTGGTTTCAAGGTGCCGTTCTCAAGCAAGTCCTGCGCATCAAAGTGCGAGCGATCACGGTACGGCGTCGCCGCAGCATGCAGGACGACAAGCTCTTTGCTTAAATAGAGATCATGCAAAGGTTTCAGTGCCGGGTTCATGGCGAAGTGTCCGTCAAGATTCAGTAACCCGCTGCCCTGCATCGCCAGAGCTCCGCGTGCCTGCTGATAATCGCGGTCGCCGATCGCAGGCACCGCACCCAATCCGTCCATCGCGCCGCGCAGAATAACCAGCATCAGGCGTTTGGGCGTATTCACTGCCGCGAGCGTCATGCCCGGCCAGCCCAGGAGACCCAGCATCCCAAAGCCTACGCCCCCAGCAACGAACCCACGACGGGATATATCAGGCATGATTATCTCCTTTGAAACTCGGGGCTGGAAAGTAGCAACGCAATCCCGTCCGCACCCGACGCGGCACCGGAAATCGCAAAACGTGTTTCTTCACGCATCACAGGGCCAAAAGATTGTGCCGCCAGCTCTAGCGGAACTATTCGAGGGGGTACCAGAACGGAAACAGTTTTGGCCCAGTCGATCCGTTTCTTGATGGCATCAGGTGATACCCATGCACTGGCAATATCGGCATAACCCGCCGGAGATGGCGCACTGAAGACGCGATAATTGACGCTTTCCAACGCAATCGTAACGCGCTCGGCCTGAGGTTTTAGCCCGAGCAGACGCGCCGCAGATAAAACATATTCGTAAGGCGTTTTAAATTTTGCGAGCGGATCCGTCCAGCATTCAGACAGCGAAACAAGCGTGCGGTAGACCGCCAGCAAATCACCATCTGATGCAGAAAAGGATTGCGCGAGACGGTCCACGGCCGACGCAGGTGGCGCATCGGCGATGAAATGTCGGGCCAGCTTGGTCGCGATATGCCGTGCCGTCGAGGGATGGCGGGCAATATCTTCGAGTGCAGCCAAGCCTTCGCGCTCTCCCGCGTCCTGATATTTTTTACCAAGCAGGGTTTTGGGTCCGGGCTCATGCACATTTGGACGGAAAATAAACCCGCCAGCAGCACCGCCTTCGCCGCGGTCAATCGACCAGCCGGTAATCAGTTTGGCAAGCGCGATTACATCTTCCTGCGTATACCCGCCACCGACGCCAAGCGTATGCAGCTCAAGAATTTCGCGCGCGAGATTTTCGTTCAAGCCCTTCGATTGGCGTTTACCAAACGGTGAGTTCGGTCCCTGTGAACGGACGTTATCCAAGTAAATCAGCATGGCAGGATGCCGCTCGACGGCTTTCAGCATATCGACGAAGCGGCCAGTCACATGGGGGCGGATCGCCTCAGCTTCAAACTGGCATACCAAGGGTGTGATGGGAGGTTTTTGAATTGAGACAGTGAAGTGATTGCTCCAGAACATGACCAGCCGCTCGAACAGAGGCTGGGACGATTTCTGCTGCGCGATAAAACGCTCACCAATCTGGCGAAGATACAAAGAACGGATTTCCTTGCCCTTTTTCTCCTGTGGCATTGTCTCGGGATTATTTTTCTTAGCCTTCTTGCCGACGATTTCCTCTATATACATCTTCAAGCCTACACTGCCCGGCCCGCCATGAGACGCGATCTCTGCGGGCATATAAGGTTTCTGCAGCTGCGCCAGTAACCAGCCGCGTGGATCGCTGCCGATACGCTGGGATTCAGTGCCGTCAGGGCCCAAGCCGAAGCGGTTGGTTGCTATGAAAGTATCGAGGTTCACGAGTGATTCCTTTCGGATATAAGGATCAACGGTGCCGCGGGCCGGTTCCCCCCGGTTTACTTATCAATAATCACTTGAAAAAGTGCCAGTCCGGGGCTGGCGGTGTCATAAGGTATGCAAAACGTCTGTTGGCCAGAAACTGCGGTAAACTGATCGCCAAAAGGAGTAGATGTCGTATCCCAAACCGCAGGCGTGCCGCACCCGCCAAAATTGGTGCCGACACTGGAACCTTCTTCCCCGCCGGGTGGAAATGTATCCGTCTCGACGAAGTTGGTTGTCATACCCATTTTAGCATTGATGGCATTGCAAACATCCGCCCGGATATATGCGATATAAAAAGTCAGGTCACTGGCCGGAGTACCGATGCCGTTAATTGCAAACTGGCGTTTTCCTAAATGCCCCGGCGTGACCCGGCCGGGTATGCCTGCTGCAGGTGTTACAAAATCCGGTCCGAAAACGCGCGGGACTGTCCCCTCAGGATTGAGATCATTAAAGACATGACATTTGTTGGCAACACAGTTGGTATTATCATTCCAGCAATTTGCCGATTGCGTGCCAATCGGCCCCAACGTGTAGACATCACTACCGGTATGGATTGCCAAAGCATCGACGCCGTCGGTGATACGCATGCGCACGACCTGGTTCTGCAGGCCCGTCATGTATGTTATCAGCTGGGTTGCCCGGAGCTGCACCTGTTCGGAGGTTGCGTTGCCGCCGCCTGAGCGCGTTGACTGGGTCACAGCATAGGACAGCGCCGCGAAGAGCGCGACGGCAATCAAAATTAGGAACAGGACATTGCCTGAGCTGTTCTTCATTTCAAGATCTCTTGCAATCGTGAGCGGTCCAGCTCTCTCTCCCATCCGGCGACCACAATTGTCGCCACGGCGTTGCCGATGAAATTGGTCAGAGCCCGGCATTCAGACATAAAACGATCAACCCCAAGAATAAGTGCCATTCCTGCAACCGGAACAGTTGGCATGACCGCCAAAGTCGCGGCAAGGGTAATAAATCCGGCGCCTGTAACCCCGGCAGCACCTTTGGAACTGAGCATAGCGACAAGTAAAAGCGTAATCTGCTGCCCTAAGGTAAGGTCGATATCGAGTGCCTGCGCGATAAACAGCACTGCCATCGTCATATAGATGTTCGTGCCATCTAGATTAAAAGAGTACCCAAGCGGAACGACAAGGCCGACAACGGGTTTTGAACAGCCCGCGGCTTCTAGCTTGGTCATGAGACTTGGCAAGGCAGCCTCGGAGGAACTTGTGCCAAGCACGAGAAACAGTTCTTCGCGAATATACTTGATCAACTTAAAGACCGAGAAGCCACTGACATGTGCAATCGCGCCCAGCACCACGACCACGAACAGGAAGGCGGTGATATAAAACGTCGCCACGAGCGCAGCGAGATTGACCACGGCCCCCAGCCCGAATTTACCAATCGTGAACGCCATCGCCCCAAAAGCGCCTATCGGGGCGGCCTTCATCAGAATGGCCACTAAGGCAAAAATCGCGTGCGAGGCAGATTGTAGCGCCTTCAGGACAGGTTCACCTTTTTCGCCGATGCTGGAAAGAGCGATCCCGAACAGCACCGAGAAAAAAAGCACCTGCAAAATATCGCCCGTTGCAAAAGCCCCAACAACTGTCGGCGGGATAATATTCAGTAGAAACCCGGTCAGGGTTTGTTCATGCGCACTCGCGACATAGCCAGTGACGGCGGCAGAGTCGAGATCGGCAGGATTGATATGCAACCCCTGCCCCGGCTGGACCAGGGTCCCCGCGACCAGACCGATCACGAGGGCAAGCGTCGAGACGACCAGAAAATATCCCATCGCCTTCAATCCGATACGACCGAACTTGCCAAGCCCGGTCATCCCCGCGATCCCGATTGAGACCGTCAGAAAAATCACCGGGGCGATAATCATTTTGACGAGTTTGATGAACGCATCCCCAAGCGGCTTCATCGCCTCGCCAAGGTCCGGATAAAAATGACCGAGCAGGATGCCCAGAGTCATCGCGGCCAGAACCTGAACGTAAAGATGGTGGTGGAATTTTTTAGGAGCGCTTGTGGAAATTTCCATGCGCAATTTTATCGCAATTGATCGAAAAGAACAGACCAGAAATCAGGCACTTAGATCAGTGGACATAATGAATATGCGCTTTTTTAAATATTTTCCGGGATCATTTGCGCATGTTGATGAAATCCCGCCTCGGTCTCCTGACTGTTCTGCTCGCCTCGGCCAGTGCCCCCGCGCTCGCAGCGCCGCCTGCCGCGCAGACGCTCATTTCTACACCTGAATTACATTATCTCTCTGCGGATGGCCTTTTAGAAACTTATACCTATCAAGACATCAACGGCTTTGCCAATTTCTGGAGCACTGCGACCGGCAATGTTTTTATCGGTGATCTTGCCGGCGGCGCCGATTCAGCATCCGCCTTTGACGTTGACCCCAATGGCCTGCTGGCAGCCGGGGTCAGCGAAGGTTTTATCAGTTCGCAGCAACCCTTTTACTGGACAGCCGGAACCGGGATCATGCTGATCCCGACCATTCCCGGTGGCACCGGCCAGGGTGAAGCGCGCGCCGTCAGTGACGATGCAACGACAATCGTTGGCTGGATGATCAACGGTACCGGCGATCAGGAATCCTTTTACTGGACCGCAGGCGGCGGCACGGTCGCCCTTGGCTTCGATCCCGGCTGGGTCTCCCATATTCCAAGAGCTGTCAGCGATGATGGCAGCGCCATCGCCGGGTCCGGCACCTATCTCGGCAATCTGAACGCATATCACTGGGATGCATTGAATGGCATGACCGCCATCCCGCTTCTGCCACCGGGACTCAACCCGTCTGCGTATAACGAAGGTTATGCGATCAGCGGCGACGGCACCACTGTGGTGGGTTACAACGAATATCAGGCAACCGGCGGTGAAGGCTTCATCTGGTCACAAGCGAATGGGGTCACCGGTTTGGGATTTCTCGGTGGTGATACGCTCAGCTCCGGTACGGCCGTCAACCATGATGGCAGCATCGCCTATGGATATTCATTCGGCAGCGGCCCAAGTGGCCCGACCGCGTTCCAGTGGACATCAGGCACAGGCCCTGTCTCGATGAACCAGATTATGTCGACAGCTGGCATTGACATGACCAACACGCATATTGAATTCATCTGGAGCGCCAGTGATGACGGCACCTATGTTTCAGGTAACGCCTATGATCTGGTTGGCCTGTCCTCTTTCAATTTTATCGCCAACCTGAACGCCGCATCGGCAGGCATCACCACGCCGTCGGCTCTTGCTGAATCGATTGCCAGCATGCCGAGCCTGCGCGAACAGAGCATTCAGAAATCCAGCGCCCAACTCGGCCAGAGCCTTTTTGCAGCACGTCTGCAACCGTCTGTCGTCATGGTGACACCGGGCACGAGCGAAAATTTCGCCCTGATGGCCCCATCCTCAATCGCGCCCGCAGCCGGAGACACGGTCAATACCCTGTCTTTCCTGCAACCGCAAAGCGTGTCCGGCTTCGTCGTCGGATCTCTGGTTGCTGGGCAGAACAACGATCTCGATAACTGGGGCGTGAACGGACTGGCCGGATTTAAATTTGCGCTGAGCCGCGATTTCACAGTCGGCGTCGGCATCAACGGATCGGCCACACGCAACACCGGTATTTACGACTCCCATTCCGACCTCGTGTCCAAGGGAGCCTCCATGCTCACCAGCTATCAACCCGCTGGCGGACTGCGTCTTTACACGTCGCTGTTCGGAGCGATGCTCGATATCGACACACATCGCGGCTATGATGCGGGCGCTATCGATTATTCAGAGGGCAGCACCAACGGGTATGCGTTTGGCGGAGCCGCTCGTATCGGGTGGAATCAGGCGATCTCCGACAGTATGTCGTTTGAACCCTATCTCGAAGCGCACCTCACGCATGTCAGCATCGATGCCTACACGGAACGCGGCGGATCTTTTCCAGCCCGTTTCTCGGAACAATCAGAAACGTCGCGCCTCGGCAAACTCGGCATCGAGGGCAAGTATCAATATTCACCAACCCTCCTCCTCTCAAGTCAGGTGGCCTATGTTCACGCCCCATCGAACAATGGTACCAACGTTACCACCAGCGCCGGCGGCCTAACCTTCGTCAGCGAAGCCGACCACGGCGACAGCAACTGGGGCGAACTTACGCTCGGCGCCCAGTGGTCAATGACCGACAAAACCCACCTGTCCGCAGAAATCAGCGGCCGCAGCAGCAACACACATGCACCGCAAGCAACCGCCACTGTTGGCCTGACATATAATTTCTAGATTTTTTTTTGAAAACTCTGGTCGGAGTGACAGGATTTGAACCTGCGACCCCTTACACCCCATGCAAGTGCGCTACCGGGCTGCGCCACACTCCGACTTGGGGGTTGTTTTAGAGGAATTTGACGGGCCGCGCAAGCGGCCAGCCGGGCGGTTAAACGCGGGAGAAGACCAGCTGGGTTTCCTGCGGGAAGGCGCGGCCACGGACTGTGGCGGCGTTCTGATCGTAGGTTGGCGGCGTTTTGTCGAGCTTGCTCAACGCATAACCACGGACATTGAACAGATCAACCAATTCGGACTGATTGGCTACGCGCACGGGAATGTAGCCGCCATAATAAGCCTGCGCCCAGAATTCAGGTGCCCGGGCGGTCGTCGTCAGCGTGTTGGCGAGAACGACATGATCGGCCCCGGTTTTACATGCCTGATCGACCCATTTGATGACATCGTCCCTGCTATCGAGATAGTGCAGCCAGCTATTGGCAAAAACCAAATGCGCCGCCCCGACATCTTTCGTGGTGATGTGATTGAGAGTTTGCGTGTCATCGCCCTGAGCCGCTAGACCGTTGCGCGCATGTGCATCTTCGATGCTGGTGCAGATGAGACCTGCTGTGATTTTTTGATCCGGGAATTCTTCCTGCAGAAGCGGGATCAGCGTTTCGCGTGTGCCTTCAAATGCCAGCACGACGGTTTCACGCGTGTTGCCAGCGGAGACATCGGCAAAGGCACGAACCAGAAACGGCGGCAGGGAAAAATTGAGGCCCGGAACTTCATCCGCCGGAGCCCCTGCCCGCAGTTGGCGCATCTGAGCGCTGAGCACGTCGTAACGGCGCGCGAGGAAATGCGGATTGTGCTGGGTTGTGAGAATGCTCTCAGAAAACGCGGGCTGGCCGGTAGTCTGGATAAAGCGGGCGTGATCAGCCTCTGATCCGATCGGAACGGACGAGGCCAGGCGCATATCGGCGAGAGAGGCGAACGGCCCCTGAAAAACGGCCTTAGCGAAGGCCTGCGTGTCGAATTCGAGTTTCATGCCTGAGGTTTTAAGGGAGTTACTTAAAGTATGCAATCTTAACTTTTTCATAAAAACATTGACCCGGAGACCCCATATATAGGAAAATTCTAATAATAAATAAAAACAGTAGGGTGAAATTTTGCGTCATAAATTTGGGAGACTGGCCCATGGTCAGGCCTCACCGTCATTTGATCCCAACAGCCCGGCGCAAACCGCCCTTCTCGATTTCATGCTGCTCGCTTTTGCAGCCGATGTCGCCCTTCAGGGGTATGGCAGGCCGCACGGTCTGGAGTTTCAGACCACGACCGGAGAAGACGGCACCGTCGGCATGACCATCAATTCAACATTAAGTGAAGACCTTGAGCCGGGCGAAGAACGTCTGTGCCGTGTCGACTGGTCGGTTGAGGGCCAACTGGTTGAGACTCATAAATTCGTGGTTGAGCGCACTGAAATTTGTGAATCCAGCGACGGAGTGCACCACGCAGACACAGATGCACAGACTTTGACCCAGACTGAATTGTGGAATGACGTCGCGGGTGTTTTCAGATGCCTGCTACCCGCCGCATGCAGGACGAAATTCGACAATGCACTTATCACGCCCCTGAAGTCAGGCGGCCCGGCGACAGACTATATTCTTCATTGATTAAGCAGCGTTGCTTTGTTGCTCTTCATCAACCGCACCAGTTAACTGGCGGAGTTGATTGCGCATATCGACGAGTTCGCCGAGAACGCTCTCGAGAGCAGCACGTTGCTGAGCACTGAGTGCCGGAGCATCTGGTTGCTGAACCGGGTTGCCATCGGCAAATTCCAGTGACGACGGAATCTCGAGGACAGCAGCGACATCGGGCCCCTGCACTTGCGGCAGATTGGCACCAAAGGCCTGAGCGGATTGCGCTTCGGCCTTTTGCTCTTCGAGGACCTGAGTTTTTGAAACGCCCTTGAGAAGCTTTTGAACACCTTTGATGGTGTAGCCTTCGACATAGAGCAGCGAATAGATTTTCTTCAGCAGCGCGACGTCTTCCGGACGGTAATAACGGCGACCACCGCCACGCTTGAGGGGTTTGATCTGGCCGAATTTGGTTTCCCAAAAACGCAGCACATGCTGCTGGACGTTGAGGTCTTCGGCAACTTCGCTGATGGTGCGGAACGCGGATTCTGATTTTTGGGCTGTGCTCATGATTTTACTCGTCGTCATCAGTTGTGGTCGGGGTGATGCCGTTCATGCGGTCTTTGAGAACATGCGAGGCACGGAAGACGAGAACCTTGCGCGGCGTAATCGGTACTTCGACACCAGTCTTAGGATTGCGGCCAACGCGCTCACCCTTCTGACGGATGCTGAACGAGCCGAAGGAGGAAATCTTGACGGTATCGCCCTTGATCAGCGTGTGGGCGATTTCATCGAGAACGGTCTCGACCAGTGCAGCTGATTCATTGCGGGAAAGACCAATGCGCTGATAAATCTTTTCTGCAAGATCTGCGCGGGTAATGGTGCGGTTGTTACTCATCGTTCCCCCTGGGAGCCCGGAAAATTTTTGTTTGTGAATACGATAAGCCTAACCGCTCCCGGCCCTCCCGTCAATCTTTGGGAAGGCCCGGAATCCGCGAAAAAGCGATTCAATTCAAGGCTATAGAGGGCGTTGTTCAAGCAGGGCGGACCGAATCGCCTATTCTTTGAAGCTTGGTCACCAGCGTGGCACATCTGGCCTTACGGTCGTTATCCGGCCAGCTTGTGAGCACTGCGGCAACTTTATCAACCTGCTTGAGCGTGGACCCGAGCGCGGCCCCAATCCAAGTTTGGCCAAGCACACCATGGATGTACGGATATTGCTGACGCAGGAAATCACCCGTGCTCAGGATTTTTTCTGCTTGAGCTGGGAGGATCACCTGACCACCGCCCAATGTATCGAATGCCTGACACAGCCCCCGGCTTAGAGCACCCAGCGAGAGATTGGTCGCCTTCTCAAGCAATTGAGAGTCGCCAGCTACGCGCATGACTTTAGTGAGATCGCCCCCGGCAATGACAGTATGCATGGCGCAATCCTGAATACCATCAATGGCGCTGCCTATTTCATCCATAGATGGATTGTAGGCATCGCTCAGGAATGTTTCCAAGCGCAGCGTGTTGCCATCACAGGCAGAGAGATAAGACTGAATATACCGGCCACGGATGAGAGTCTGGTCGTCTGCACGCGGCCCCTCCGGTTGCTCATGACGGTAGAGACGAAAAGCTAGCCCGGCCAATTCGGCTTTAAGATCGGCGCGTTTTGCGATCCAAGAATCTTGATTGTAAACAGTCATTGGTACTACCCTCATTTTAATTTTGAGAGACCATATAAAATAATTATGGCAACTGTCAACTAAAAGCGTATTCTAGAACCTGACCAGTGCTCCGCCCCAGGTCAAACCGCCGCCCAGAGCCTCAAACATTATAACCTGTCCCGGCTTGATCCGCCCATCCCGGACCGCTGTATCAAGCGCCAGAGGGATCGAAGCCGCAGAGGTATTGCCGTGATCCTGAACCGTGAGCACAACACTGTCCATGCTCATGCCAAGCTTATCTGCCGTGGCTGCGATGATGCGGACATTGGCCTGATGCGGCACCAGCCAGTCAATTTTATCGGCCGTGATACCGTTCTTAGTCAGAACTTCTTCAACGATATGCGCCATATGGTTCACAGCAAACTTGAAGACTTCCTTGCCATGCATGACGATATGGCCGGAGGTTCCGGTCGAGGACGGGCCGCCATCCGTATAGAGAATGCCGCGCTGTTCGCCATCAGCATACAGATGGGTGGAGAGAACACCGCGATCTTCAAAACCGCCCGTACCTTCCTGCGCTTCCAGCACAATCGCCCCTGCCCCGTCAGCGAAGATGACGCAGGTGGTGCGGTCGTCCCAGTTCACGATCGAGGACATTTTTTCAGCACCAATAACCAGCATCCGTTTGGTCTGGCCGAGCTGGATAAAGTTATTGGCGACGGTCAGCGCGTAGACGAACCCGGTGCAGACAGCCTGTACGTCGAAAGCCAGCCCCTTAGGGAGGCCGAGCGCAGCCTGAACCTTCACCGCGACAGAGGGGAATGTCTGGTCGGGCGTGGTGGTGGCAACAATCACGCCATCGATTTCGGAAGGCTGGAGGCCGGACGCAGCCAGCGCCTTGCGCGCAGCGGCAATCGCCATATCGGCAGTGGTTTCGTTTTCGGCGGCGATGTGGCGTTGTTTGATGCCGGTGCGCTGGACGATCCACTCATCGGTCGTATCAACCAGCTTTTCCATGTCGGCGTTGGTGACGATGCGCTCAGGCAGATAGGAGCCCGTGGAACGGATGACAGCACGGATCATTTTAAGAGGCCTTCAGCACATCGCCAGCCGCAGCCGGCGTAATGAAAGATTCCTGAGACATAACCTGCTGGATCTCCTGCGCGACGCGGGCATTGAATCCGGAGGCAACCAGATCAGCAGCAACCTTGATGGCGCTGGCAAAACCAACCTCATCCATGCTGCCATGGCTTTTAACGCAGATGCCGTTCAGGCCGAGGAACATGCCGCCATTGTAGAGGCGCGGATCCATGCGTTTCTTGAGGCCCTTCAGGGCACCGGAGGCAAGCAAGGCACCGATCATCGAGAGCGGCGAACCTTTCAAAGCATCCTTGAGCATTTGTGACGTAAGCTTGCCGACACCTTCGGCAACCTTGAGCGCCACATTACCAGTAAACCCATCCGTAACGATCACATCGACCGTGCCTGCGGGAATATCGTTACCTTCGACGAAGCCTGTGTATTTACCGGGAAACTTGATCTGCTGAAGAATACTTGCAGCAGTGCGCAGCTCGTCATGGCCCTTCATTTCTTCGGAGCCGACATTGAGGATGCCGACTGTCGGAACATCACGCCCACGCACGACGCGGGAATATACCGTGCCAAGAACGGCAAATTGCACCAGCAATTCGGCATCGCATTCGATGTTCGCGCCCAGATCGAGAACGGTGGTCTCGCCCTTCATGGTCGGGAAGACGCTGGCGATGGCCGGACGCTGAATGCCGGGAAGACATTTCAAAACCATTTTCGCCATGGCCATCAGGGCGCCGGTATTACCGCCGGAGACAATGCAATCAGCGCGGCCTTCTGAGACTGCATTGATGGCCAATCGCATTGAGCTATCGCGACCCGAGCGCAATGCCTGAGCAACTTTCTCTTCGGGAGGAATAGATTTATCGGTGTGGCAGATTTCAGAGACGGGCTTCAGCGCAGGATAGCGTTCAAGCAGCGGCGCGATCTTCTTCTGATCTCCGAACAGGAGATAGCGAAGTTGGGGACGTTCCTGCAAAGCAAGCGCCGCGCCGGGGATAACGGCATCAGGGCCGTGATCGCCGCCCATGACATCCAGTGCAATGGTCAGACTTCCAGACAAAAACAATCGCTTTCGTGGGTGTGGACTGCAAGGGGTGATGATAATTCAGTGCAGGCTGAAATAGGACAGGCCACTTTAAAAAAGCGGCCTGTTATCCCGTATATTATTCTTTAATATCGAGAACCTGACGGCCTTTGTAGGTACCGGTCTTCAGGTTGATGTGGTGAGGACGTACGGCTTCGCCGGACTCTTTGTCTTCAGTCCAGTTGAACGTCTTCAGCGCATGGTGAGAACGGCGCATGTTGCGCTTGGATTTGGAGGTCTTTTTCTTTGGAACGGCCATGGCGTTCTTCCTGTCTTAGCTAGAATCTTGGTTACGTTTAAGGTCCGGTTTCTAGCCCAATTGACCTCCCCTTGCAAGGAAATTAGGGATTTAACCTGCCTAAGCCTCATATTTTCCGTAATTAACGGTCCATTAGACTTTTACAGGCAGAATAACCTCATCTTTTAAAAAAAGTGGGGTGTGACATGGGTAACGACGGAATTCAGACCAACGTGGATCCCGACTCGGCTTTTAAAAGGGCCGCAAGCGGCACCGCCCTGCCGTCGACCTCCCCAGGCCTTGCCCAGGCCAATGCCCGTGTCGGCTATGATCTGATCACGGACGCGTCCGGCAACAAATACATCATCGCCCTGGACCATCAGAGCAATACGGTCAGCGTCTATAAAGGTGATGACAAAGGCGGCTTCACCAAAGTCGAAGTTCAGGATCACGGCTGGGAAAGAATGGGCGATACGCCAGCCCATCAAATTCTTCTGGCCGATGGGACACAAATCAATACCGGAAGAGCCGGCGTCAATGCGACGATCAATAACAAACCGGCCGAAGTCGGAACACGCGCAACGCTCGCAGGCGGAGTACCTGTGGGTATCGTGATCACGCCAATAATCGCCGATCAAATTCTGAGCGGCGCCGACAAGATCGAGCCCCTGTATATCAAACAAGCGGTGAATTTCGATTTCGGCGTGAAAACGCTGGGCTAGTCCTGAGGCCGCCAGTTTTTGAGCGCGGCAAACGGATTAGGGCGCAATTTGTCCGGGCTCTCTTTCTGCTCCTGCTCTTTATTGGCGTACTCGGTCCCTTCCTTTTGTGGATAAGGATTGATCGACAATGACAGGTATTGAGTCACCAGTTCACCAATATCGATATGACCGTTCTCAATCGGCTCGGGATCTTCGTTCTCTTCCAGCATCGGCAGGTCAGCCAGCTCTTTCTTGTTCAAAGCTTCGTGCTGCGCACGTTTGAACGACAGCGCCTGCTCATGGTCGGCATACCACGCTTCAAAGACATCTTCGATTTCCGATGTAACAGGCTCCAGCGAAACAATACAGCTTTGGGTAACAGCTGCAGAGAGTGCGCCTTTGACCTGCACGACATGGCCGCTTTCGCGCATGACCTCGACCTTGGCCTTCAGCCCGTCGAGAGATACAAGGCCAAGGCGCTTGGCGATGGCTTTCTTCTCATCATCAGCGGGAGTTATTTCGAATGATTTGCCCTGCGCCGGAATTTCATCGACCGCGACCGGGACCGACCATTCGCGATCAAGCCGCTTTGCTTTCTTCGCCATGAGCGGCTCTCCTGAATGTGGGTTGTGGAAATGTAATGCGTCCGGCACTGAAGCCAGCATAATCCTGCGCTGCCAGTTGCGACTGCAGATTGATGACATAGTCGGCGGCGGCGGCGAGTACATCCGCAGGCGGACGCTCGATAGTACCATACAGATTGCGGGCCAGAGCCTCCTGCAATTCGGCAGAACCCGCAGCAATCGCCTCGGTGTAAGTCAGCGCACGGCCTTTGAGGGCTTTCATCATACGCTTAATGTGCTTAGGCACTGACAGATCGCCGACACCGATTTCGCGGATGGTGCGGTCCATATTGATGAACATATCGTCAAACAGGGCCTGCGCCAGTTTCTCGCTTTCTTTGCCCATGGCTGGATCGGCAAGCCGTGCAACCACCATGCCTGTATGCAGCGCCGTTAATTCGAAGCGGCCATTGAAGGTATCGGGCACGTCCATGTGGATGTAAAATTCGGGTACGCGCGCCTGATCTACACATTGGGCATAAAGTGTCCGGGCTAGTTTCTGGCGCGCGCGGCCTGCGGGCGTGATGGGCGGGAAATACATTTGCTTAATCTTCCTTACAATCTGAACAGGCACCATGAATTTCAAAGACACGCTTGCTGGGCACAAAACCGCTCTTCTTCAATGCGGGATTTAGCTCAGCTTCCATATCCTGATCGATCTCGGTTACTTTTTCACAGGTGTCACAGATCGCGAATACCACTTCATGATCGTGACCATGCGCATGTTCGTGACAATAAACATACGCGTTCATGCTCTCAAGGCGATGCACCAGACCGGCCTCCTCAAGGGCTTCAAGCGCGCGGTAGACTGTAGGCGGCTTGACCTCATGACCCGGAGTCGAGAGTTTTTCTAGTACATCATAGGCCTTGAGGGGACGGCCTTCCTTTTGCAGTATTTTCAGCACGGCAAGGCGCGGTTCCGTGACGCGGAGCCCGTGCTGTTCCAACTGCGCTTTGCCTGATTTGTCCTGCATAGGCAGTCATTTAGCAGGACCACACACAAAAGGAAAGAAATCGAGGGCTTTCCCAAGCGTTTATTTTCATAAATTTACAGACTGTCTTGCCTTTCAGGACATTTCCTCTTACCTATTATGGCCATGAAAATTGCCATCCTGACTTTGACCGCCCTCCTGTCCCTAAGCGCCTGTACGCCGACCACGGCGAACCGGGGCAATATGCTGGACGATTATCAGATGAAAGAGGTACAGCCGGGCGTCGATGGACGCGATGAAGTCATCCGCAAGATCGGATCACCTACAACGGTTGCGCCGTTCGACGATAACACCTGGTACTACATGGGCCAGAAAACATCGAAGAGTGGCATCATGGATGCGAAAGTGACCGAAGAGCGCATCGTCGTCGTAACCTTTGCGCCCGATGGCCTCGTTGATAAAATCGTAGAGCGTAAAGATGGCCGGGAAGATATTCCGATCACGCAGCGTAAAACGGCAACCACAGGCAATGACTTTACCTTTATGCAGCAGTTGCTGGGCAACCTCGGCAAGTTCAACAAGCAGGAAGGTAACGCGGCTGAAACTGCCGGCGGCGCGAATAGCGGACGCTAGTTACTTTACAAACACACCGACGACTTCGCTATGCGCCGACCAGACAAACTGGTCGACCAGTTGCAATGACTTGAAGGTATAACCACCCTTCATCAGAATTCCCGCATCGCGAATGAATGTCGACGGATTGCAAGACACCCCTATAACGCGCGGCGTTTTCGACTTCGCCAGCTGCTCGGCCTGCTCCTTCGCGCCTGAACGAGGCGGATCGAAGACAACGCAATCAATCGCCCGAAGCTCGGTCGGTGTCATGGGCTCTTTGGCCAGATCGCGTTTTTCAACACTTAATTTCTGCGGAATGCTGGCGGCGACTCTTTTGAGTGCAGAAATTGCAGGGAGATCGCTTTCGGCGGCGTAAACTGAGCCATGAGCGATCAAATGCCCGGAAAATGTCCCGCACCCTGAGAACAGATCCGCAATTTTTTTGTTCTTCAGCCCTTTGCAGCCAGCCAGTACAGCCGCGACCAGCGCGTCTTCGCCTTCACGGCTTGGCTGAAGGAAAGTGCCCGGCGGGATATCGACCTGAATTTTACCGAAGGTCTTTTTGGTCGGCGCAAGTTCGAGCAACGGTTCAGCTGCAGCGAAAGGTTTTGGTCGCCAGCCGATCCGCGCAAGACCAAGGGTGTGACCCATCTCACTGATGACGCCCATTTTCTGAAACGGGAGATCACCGAAATCCCCGGTGAGGATTAATTCAATCGCGCCGTCGATATCCTGCAGCGATACATCGCTGACCTTGCCTTCGGGCAAGAGGCTGTTGAGATATGGCTTCAGTTTATCGCGCAGAGCTTCAAGCGCAGGCGTTAGAAGAAGGCAAACTTTAAGATCAACCAGCTCATTGCTACGTGCCGCATTGAACGCGAGGATGACGTCTTTGCCTTTTTTCAAGGCGGCGAAGGTCACACGGCGGCGGGTATGCGGGCCGATAAAAACAGGTGGCAGCCATTCAAGCGGCAGCAAACCGGATTTTTCGAATTGCAGATGGACGGAGGACTCTTTCCACTTACAGTAGGCCTCAGTTGAAATATGCTGCAACTGACAGCCCCCGCAAATGCCAAAGTGGGGACATGGCGGAGCCACACGATCAGGACCGGATGAAATGAGCGTTTCGATCTGACCATGAAACGCGTCTTTGGTCTCCGTGATGCTGGCAGACACAACATCGCCAGTCGTGGTGAACGGCACGAAGACAGGCTCGTCGTTGCGCAGGGCAACGCCGTCACCTTTGCCGCCAATATGGTCGATGATCAGGGTTTCCGGGGTGGTCATAAGGACATCCCTATACTAGGTCGGGCGGGGCTTAGATAGAAGTATTTGCATCCGGCACGTCAGCGCTGACCACTGAATTGGCCTTCACGAGCACACCGTTGCCAACGCGGACATTGCCAATGATCGATGCCCCTGCCCCTATAGTGACATTATTGCCAATCGTCGGATGACGCTTGGTGCCCGGAGCTTCGCCGCCACGACCGCCCAGTGTAACGCTCTGATACATGCGCACATTATCGCCGACGACAGCCGTTTCGCCGATCACCACGCCCATGCCGTGATCAATGAATAGGTTTTTGCCAATTTTTGCGCCGGGATGAATTTCGATGCCTGTGAAGAAACGGCCCAGATGCGACACAAACCGTCCCAGCGCCCGCAGCTCGATCTTCCACAAACGTGAAGCAACGGCATGGAAGCCAAGAACATGAAAGCCGGGGTAGGCAAGAATGACTTCGCAGAAGGTCGGGCTGGCGGGATCACGCTCCTGAATCGATTTAATCAGTTCCATCATAATTTTATACGGCGAGGCCTTCAAATAAAGCAGTTGAAAGATAACGTTCAGCGAACGACGGGATTATTACAACGATGAGCTTATCCTTGTTTTCCGGGTTCTGCGCAACCTGAATTCCGGCAGCAAGCGCCGCACCGGAGGAAATGCCAATTGGCAGACCCTC
>CAYJDG010000024.1:0-13096 GCA_964368875.1 uncultured Pseudobdellovibrionaceae bacterium | reverse complement strand
CCGCTGATCAGGATATCGGCTTTGCCGTCAGTATCCTTCCAGATTTCTTCTGCCGTCGTCGCGCGGTGAATGGCCGGGTTGGCGGGATTATCAAACTGACCGGGAATAAACCCATGCGGCGTAGCCGCGAGAATTTCCTCAGCTTTGGCGATCGCACCCTTCATGCCCTGCTCTTTCGGCGTGAGGACGAGTTCGGCCCCAAGGAGCGCGAGCATCTTGCGACGCTCGATGGACATACTGTCCGGCATCGTGAGAATAAGTTTATAGCCTTTGGATGCGGCGACGAACGCAAGTGCAATTCCGGTATTGCCGGAGGTCGGCTCGATCAGGACGGTTTTACCCGGAGTTATTTTTCCATCCGCTTCGGCGGCAGTGATCATGGCGAGACCAATGCGGTCTTTGACCGAGGCCAGCGGATTGAAGAATTCCAGTTTGAGAACGAGATCACCGACAAGTTTTTTATCAGCTACGATGCGCGGCACGCGCACCAGCGGCGTCGCGCCGATTGTATCGAGCACAGAGTCATAGATGCGTCCGCGAAATTCCGGTTGGGTCATGGGTGTCTCCTCCCCTGAACCTAGCACGCCTGCCCCATAAAAAAAGCCCCGCACAAGGCGGGGCTTTTAAAGGATTTCAGTCTAGTGCGCGTCAGCGCCTAGGAACTTGGCAACCACGGCAACCAGAATGATCGCCACAATATTGGCAATCTTGATCAGCGGGTTCACGGCAGGACCGGCAGTGTCCTTGTAAGGATCACCAACGGTATCGCCAGTCACGGCAGCTTTGTGGGCTTCGGAGCCCTTGCCGCCAAAATGGCCTTCTTCGATGTATTTCTTCGCGTTATCCCACGCGCCACCACCCGAGGTCATCGAGATAGCGACGAACAGACCCGTTACAATCGTCCCCATCAGCAGAGCGCCGAGAGATTCGAAGGCAGCGCCAAGGCCGCCCAGTTTGTAAACGACACAGAAGAGCACGATCGGAGCCGCAATCGGCAGCAGCGACGGCGCAACCATTTCACGGATCGCAGCCTTGGTCAGCAGATCAACCGCCACGCCGTATTCAGGCTTGGCAGTGCCCTGCATGATACCGGGGATTTCCCGGAACTGGCGGCGCACTTCCATCACGACGCTGGATGCCGCACGACCGACAGCGGTCATGGACATCGCACCGAAGAGATATGGCAGCAGACCACCGATGAACAGACCGATCACCACATATGGATTTTGCAGCGAGAAGGTCAGGTCAGGCAGCTTCGGCAGGTAGTGCTTGATCTCTTCGGTATAAGCCGCAAAGAGAACCAGTGAAGCAAGACCCGCAGAGCCGATGGCGTAGCCTTTGGTAACGGCTTTGGTGGTGTTACCGACAGCATCCAGTTCGTCAGTGACGACGCGGACTTCTTTCGGAAGACCAGCCATTTCAGCGATCCCGCCAGCGTTGTCAGTTACCGGACCGAATGCATCAAGTGCCACAACCATCCCGGCCAAAGCCAGCATAGTCGTCGCTGCAATGGCGATCCCATAGAGACCGGCAAACATGAACGCGGCATAGATGCCTGCAGAGATAACCAGCACCGGCAGAGCGGTCGATTCCATCGAAACGGCCAGACCCTGAATGATGTTGGTGCCATGGCCCGTTTCCGAAGCCTTGGCAATATCACGTACCGGACGGAACGCGGTTGAAGTGTAGTACTCGGTGATCCAGACCAGCAGGCCCGTAACAGCCAAACCTACGCCTGCACAGCAGAGCAGATCGCGACCTGTAATCGCCATACCCGTTTTCAGAGTATAGACATGATCAAGACCAACATAGTTGACGATTGGCATGACAATCAGCAGGCCGGAGAAAATGGCACTGGCGATAAAGCCACGGTACAAAGCACCCATGACTGTCGTGCAGGATTTAGTGAAGCTGACGAAGAACGTCCCGGCAATCGACCCCAGAATACAAAGGGCGCCAATGACCAGAGGCAAAATGGTCATGACTTCCAGATCTTTTTCATCAAAGACGTTGTAAGCAATCAGCATCGCCGCAACCGTCGTCACCGCATAGGTTTCGAACAGATCGGCAGCCATCCCGGCGCAGTCGCCAACGTTGTCACCAACGTTATCGGCAATCACAGCAGGGTTGCGTGGATCATCTTCAGGAATACCGGCTTCGACTTTACCAACCAGATCGGCACCGACATCGGCGCCCTTGGTAAAGATACCGCCGCCGAGACGCGCGAAGATCGAAATCAGCGAAGCACCGAAGCCCAAGCCAACCAGACCTTCAAGGACCTGACGCTGTTCGAGCAATTTAACTTCGGTTAGATATATATAGTAGCCAGCAACGCCGAGCAGACCAAGACCAACCACCAGCATGCCGGTGATAGCGCCTGATTTGAACGCCATCTTGAGAGCTGGCTCACGACCCTTGGTCGCAGCTTCAGCAACGCGGACGTTGGCACGGACAGAGACGTTCATGCCGATAAAGCCAGCAAGACCCGAGAGAACGGAGCCGATGATAAAGCCGGTCGCAACATACCAGCCGAGGAGCATCCATAAAACGAGGGCGACAAACAGACCAACGAAACCGATCGTCTTGTATTGGCGGGCCAGATATGCCGAGGCCCCTTCCTGAATGGCCGCAGCAATTTCCTGCATCTTGGCATTGCCGGGAGATCCGGCCATAACCTGGCGGTACGCAACCTGCCCGTAAATCAGAGCAAGGACCGCACAACAGGCGATCATCAGATACACTTCAATCATCTCTTAATTCCCCTACGTTTTTTGATGGGTTTTTAATAAAGCCGGGTAAGGGTGCACAAAAAATCAAACACTTACAAGTAGGGGGGCAAGTTAGCGACATTTTATGTCCCGGTTTTTTACTGACTTGGTCTTCACCTTTTTTGAGCCATGTGATAATGTCATTGCAGCTATTAATTGACATATTCTTCGTACCGAGGATATGATCTCGAAAAATTTTCTACAGAGGTTGTGTTCATGCCATCTAACCGCGAAGGCGCAGAGCCTTCTAAATCAGCCAGAGGTATTGCCTCTCCTGCCACTAATGATGCCTCCCTGCCGACACCAACGGGTGAGTTTGGCAAAGCGGCATCCTCTTCGCGCCGCAACATCGGCGAACATTATGAAGGCGTGCGCGTATTACTCGTCGTCACCAAGGGTTCAGAAGCGATGCAACGCTATGGGCAGATTCACTCAACCCTCTCCTATCTCAATCTTGATGAGCCGCCAGTCGTCGGCGCAGATACATCGACACCGGGCAAATACCTCAAACTGCGCGATACGCGCGGCAACGTCCTTTTGTGGATCAGCCATGAAGATTTAGTCCCCCTGCTCGCTACGCCAGACCCATCCGTGATTTCAGCGACCCTGACCAACTACACCCGCGAAGATCGCCCAGGCCACACGCATAACTTCCATGTCATCAATGTAGAAGAGCATCATTATCCGTTTACGCCAGAAATCACTGCCAAGATCGAAGCCCACAAGACAGAGCTGAAAGCCAGCCGCATTCCGGGCGCGCAAACGCTGGGCCAGCCGCCTATCCCAACTTAGATTTGCTCAGATGAAAAAAGGCCCGGATCGCTCCGGGCCTTGAAAAGTTTGGGCTACGTATGAAAACTTAAATCGGGCGTTGCTGCACGACCTGCAACAGAACATCCTGAACCTTGTCTTTGCCCATCACTCTGGCAGTGACTTTGTTCAGCCGGCTCTTGATATACCCTACCTGCACCACGCCGCCTTCCATGGCAGCCTGACGGGTCAGTACCCCGTACATATCCTGAATGTATGCATCTTTGAGACGCGGCTGCAGTCTTTCGACTTCCTTGCCAGTCTCAGCATCTTTGACTTCAAGCGAGATCACCAGGTTGATGATCTGCGACACGCCGTTCTTATCGACGATTGGCAAAACAAGCGGACTCATCTGAACAAATGCTACGGTCGCATCTTTGTTCACTTCCTCTTTTTTCGCAGTTTCTTCTTTGGCAGTTTCAGACGCGTTGGCTGGCTTCATGAAAAACATGTAAGCCCCACCCCCGCCTCCGCCAAGCAACGCTAACGCGACAATGGCGATGATCAATTTCTTCATTACTGTAGCCCCTGACCCCAAATAACTTTTTTGTACCTTCTATAATTTTAGCGGGGGGGCGGTTAACATCTGGTAACAAATGCTTAAAATTTTAGGTATTGCTATATTGCAGCAATCCTTTTGAATCAATGCGTTAGACTAAGAGCGTAGCTCTTTGGCCAAGGCGTCGAGGACACCATTTACTAATTTTGATTCAAATCCTTCGAAAAACCCATGTGTCACATGCAAATAGTCCGAAATAATGATCGGCGCATCGAGGTCATGGTGGGTGAGAAGCTCGTAAGCCCCACATACCAAAATCGCGGTAATCAGTGGCTCGACGGTCGAGTTTTTCAGGCGTGGGGTGATCAATTGCTGCAAATCATTCCAGCGAGCGGTCACACCTTTCAGCAAATCCGTAAACAAAACTCCGTCTGGTTGAACCATTTCTGACCCATCCAGCTCCATGCCGACGCGGTGCTGGATATATTCCTCAAGCAGGGTGTCCGGAGCGACCTTAAGCTGAAGCGCCTGATATACCGCCTGGACGGCACAAAGCCGCGCCGCTGTAGAGCGGGCTTTTTTGGAGCTTTTGGACGCTTTTTTCAAAGGGCTTTCGGTCATGGTCAGCGCCTGTTTGCATTGATACAGCCCGAAAGTCAATGAATCCATTGCTTCAGCGGGACAGCTTACCTATATTAGCCCTGTTCTCAGGGCGGGGTGTAATTCCCCACCGGCGGTATGTGTCGCAAGACATGAGCCCGCGAGCGGCCTCTCTGGTTTCAGAGAGGTGTCAGCAGATCCGGTGAAATGCCGGAGCCGACGGTTAGAGTCCGGATGAAAGAGAACTGAAGCTCGTGTCTGCGCCCCTATGCGCGGACATGATCCTTTGTGCTTGCCCTGAGCTTGTTAGCGCCTAACCAGTAAAGGGATATATTATGGCACAATCATACGCTACCGACCGCATCGCCTTCATTCAGGCCTGCTGGCATAAAGACATCACCGACCAGAGCCGCGACAGCTTCCTTAAAGAAATGAAAGCGGCGGGCTTTCCCGAGAGCAACATAGATTTTATCGAAGTTCCCGGCGGACTGGAAATCCCTCTGCAGGCCCAGTTGATGGCCAAGACCGGCAACTATTCCGCAATCGTCGCAACCGCGCTGATCGTCAATGGCGGCATCTATCGCCATGAGTTCGTGACGACCGCCGTGATCGACGGCATCATGCGCGTTATGCTCGACACCGAAGTGCCCGTCATTTCGGCTATCCTAACTCCAATCAATTTCCATGAGCACGACGAACACAAAACCTATTTCTTCAATCACTTCAAAATCAAAGGCAAAGAAGCAGCCGAAGCTTGCTTAAAGACGATTGATAACTTGAAGGCAGTAACGCCGCAGAAAAAGGCCGCTTAGTGAGCGTTCATAAAAAAGTTCCTGTCCCGCTCGAAAACGGGGTGACGGCTACGTTCGTCACCTTCGATTTCGCCACGCCCGAGAAAGAGCATATCGCCTTGCTTTTTCCGGGCTGGGACAGTTCGCCTGTGCCACTGGTGCGTATACATTCAGAATGTCTGACCGGGGATGTCTTCGCCTCGATGCGTTGTGATTGTCATGCGCAGTTGCATGAAGCCATCGATACGATGACCAAGGACGGCGGGATCATCCTTTACCTGCGTCAGGAAGGCCGGGGAATCGGGCTGAAAGCCAAGCTGGACGCCTATGACCTGCAAATCCGCGATGATCTCGATACCTACGAAGCCAACCTTGCTCTCGGCAAGCCCGAAGATATGCGCGATTATAGTGTTGCTGCGCAAATGCTGAAGGATCTCGACATTCCTAAAGTCCGGCTGTTGACTAACAACCTTGATAAAGCTAACAGCCTCCGTGCTAATGAGATCGAGGTCAGCGAAATTCAACGCACAACCGTGCATAAGACATCGGCCAATCATGATTATCTCGACGCCAAACTCCGCCATGGCCATCTGCTAACAGGGACATAAAAATGTTCAGCGTGGCCGATCATGGATTTATGAGCGAAGCGCTGGCCGTGGCCGCACGGCAACTTGGTCAGGTCGCTCCTAATCCGGCGGTTGGATGTGTGATTGTGCTTAATGATGAGATCGTTAGCAAAGCCGCTACAGCACATGGCGGGCGCCCTCACGCGGAAACGCAGGCCTGCGCCTTAGCAGGCGATAAGGCCAAAGGCGCAACCGCATATGTCACGTTAGAGCCATGCGCTCATCAGGGCCAGACCCCGCCCTGTGCCAGCGCCCTCGCCCACTCGGGCATCAAACGCGTCGTCGTCGCCTGTCCGGACCCCGATCCCCGCGTCAATGGGAAGGGTATAGCCATGTTGCGCGCACAAGGCATTCAAGTTGATGTCGGGTTGTGTGATACAGAAGCCAAAGCCCTCAACAAAGGTTTTTTCCTGCGTGTGCAGAGACAGCGTCCGCTGGTAACACTGAAAGTCGCGACCAGTCTCGATGGCATGATTGCAATCAAAAATGGCGACAGCCGCTGGATTACCAGCGAAGATGCCCGCACTGAAGGTCACCGTGAGCGGGCGACCCATGATGCTGTCGTGACCGGCATCGGCACAGTGATCAGCGACAATCCTGAATTGACTGTGCGCCTGCCCGACACAAAGCACCAACCTGTGCGCATTATACTTGATAGCAAATTCCGCCTGCCTCTCTCATCGATGCTGGCTCAATCCGCAAGAACATCACCGGTGTGGGTAGTCGGTCAAGGAAATGATATGGAGGCCGCGACACTACGCGAGAACGGCGTTCAGGTTTTACCTGCAACTGATCCGCATGATTTGCCTGCCCTGCTTGCGCTCCTTGCCGATCAGGGCTTAACACGCATTATGGTCGAAGCGGGCGGCAAGGTTCTTACGTCGTTTCTGCAAAGCGGATTGTATGACCGCCTCGTCTGGTTCCGCGCCCCTAGCCTGCTGGGTGCTGACGGCATTTCTGCAATCGGGCCACTCAATCTTGGTCAATTGAAAGATAAGATCACATTACAAAGAACATCAATCCGCGCCATCGGACCGGACCTGATGGAAATTTACGAGAAGGATTAAGCATGTTCACAGGTATCATCACCGCCCTCGGTACAATCACGCATGTCGATACAACGCGCGGCGATACGCGCTTCGTCATCGAAACGCCGTGGGATATGAACCGTTTTGCTTTGGGCGCGTCGATTGCCTGTTCCGGGTGCTGTCTGACCGTCGTTGAAAAAACCGCCTCTTCGTTCGCGGTGGATGTTTCCGCGGAAAGCCTCGCCAAAACTAATCTCGGAAACTGGAAAACCGGCACACAGATCAATCTTGAAGCCTCGCTCAAGGTTGGGGACGAGCTGGGTGGCCATATCGTTTCAGGTCACGTCGATGGCCTGGCCGTGATTGACAGCATTCTGCCGGAGGGAGATTCTCACCGCGTGCGCGTGCGCGTTCCGCAAGCCTTCAAACATTTCATCGCGCCCAAGGGATCAGTCGCACTGGACGGGATTTCACTGACTGTGAACGAAGTTGAGGATGACATCTTCGGGATCAATGTTATCCCGCACACGTGGCAGGTCACTACGCTTGGCACCCGTAAGGTCGGAGAAACATTGAATTTTGAGGTCGATCCCCTCGCCCGTTATGTCGCGCGGATGCTAGGGAAATAATCAGTCACCAGTTTTGGTGCGGTCGATCTGCAGATCAGCCAGCTCTTTGATGAAAGTTTTGAAATCTTCAGGCTTAGCGAATTCTTTGTAAACCGAAGCATAGCGGATGAAACCAACAACATCGAGCTGGATCAGGGCCTGCATAACCAATTCACCGATCTGGTCGGAGGAGATTTCACTTTCGCCTGATGTCTCAAGTTGCCGGACGATGCTATTGGCAGCTTTTTCGATCTGGTCGGCAGTGATCGGGCGTTTGCGCAGGGCAATCGTCATCGAATGGATGATCTTGTCGCGCTCAAACGCCTCGCGCTTGCCGCCAGTTTTAATGACCGTCAGTTCCCGCAGCTGTACACGCTCAAACGTTGTGAAGCGCGCCCCGCAGTCAGGACAGGCGCGGCGACGGCGGATGGTCGTGCCATCTTCCGTCGGACGCGAGTCCTTGACCTGTGTTTCTTCAAAGCTGCAGAACGGACAGCGCATCTATTTTAAAACCGGTGTATCAAAGGGTGTGGATTCATCAATTCCGTAGTCATACGTCAATTTTAGCTCAGCCGCTCTGTGAGGAGGCATGCGCTTGAAGAAGTCAGCATAGAGTCTGACTAAGCTTAAAGCCATATCATCTTCAGGGTCAGCGTTAGGATCTACTGGCTGCTCAAGAAGGATATTCTCGATATTCTGCGCCACTTCATAACGGCGAACATGATTCCCTTTGATCTGAGAAGGATCCTTGACGTCAATAACGGCTGAATGCTCATCTTCATCATGCCAGGCATGCTTGGCGACAACCGCATAAGAAACCAGATAGATCGAGGCCGCGTCTATATATTGGTTAAAGTGTCCATCCGCGATACGCTCTATGTCATCCAGCACAACCGCCTGAACCCGCTGCATGAATTCAACAGGATCGAGCGCGGATGAATCTTCAATCAGGCAGATTTCCTGAAAGGTCTCTGAATCGGGGAATGCCATTTCAACCTGCCACAGCTCCGCCCCGGTAGATTTGTAGCCGTGTGGCATGCGCTGAATCGAGAAAGCCACTGACAAGCGGCCATCCTCTTTAACTGCGCCAGCAAACGGGCCTCCGAGGTGCTCTGGCAGCATGACTACACAGCCGTTGCGTCAGGATAAATCGGGAAGCGGTCGCAGAGAGCTTTGACTTTGGCGCGGACCGCTTTTTCAACGGCGGCATTGCCTTCTTCACCATTCGCAGCCAGACCATCGACGACTTCGAGGATCAGTTTGCCGATTTGTTCCCATTCAGCAGCGCCGAAGCCGCGGGTGGTGCCTGCCGGAGTACCAAGACGTACACCCGAAGTTACCATTGGCGGAGCCGGGTCATACGGAACTGCGTTTTTGTTGCAGGTGATACCAGCGTGTTCAAGCGCCAGATCGACGACTTTGCCGGTCAGGTTTTTCGGGCGAAGATCGACGAGCACGATATGGCTGTCGGTACCGCCGGAGACGATATCAAGACCACCAGCGATCAGCGTTTTAGCGAGGATGCGCGCATTGTCTACGACATCCTGAGCGTATTTTTTGAACGATGGCTGGAGAACTTCACCAAACGCAACGGCTTTGGCTGCAATCACATGCTCGAGCGGGCCGCCCTGAATGCCGGGGAAAATTGCCGAGTTAACTTTTTTGGCAATCGCCTCGTCATTGGTCAGGATCATGCCACCGCGTGGGCCGCGCAGAGTTTTGTGCGTGGTCGTGGTTGCGACATGGGCATGGGGAAACGGCGAAGGATAAGAGCCGCCCGCGATCAGACCAGCATAGTGCGCCATATCAACGAAAAGGATCGCGCCGACTTTATCAGCTATCGCGCGGAACTTGGCGAAATCGATGACGCGCGGATAGGCAGAGGCCCCAGCGATAATCATTTTAGGTTTGTGTTCAACGGCAAGTGCCTCGACTTCGGCATAATCAATGAGGCCGTCTTCTTTTTTGACACCGTACTGAACGGCTTTGAACCATTTACCGGACTGGTTAGGTGCTGCACCATGCGTGAGGTGACCGCCGGAGGCCAGTGACATACCAAGAATAGTATCACCCGGCTGGAGCAGTGCCTGAAATACGCCCTGGTTCGCTTGAGAGCCTGAGTTCGGCTGAACGTTGGCAAAACCGCAACCGAAAATTTCTTTCGCACGGTCAATCGCAAGCTGTTCGGTGATATCGACGAATTCACAGCCCTGATAGTAGCGTTTACCAGGGTAGCCTTCAGCGTATTTGTTGGTGAGGACGGAGCCCTGCGCCTGAAGAACCGCTTTTGAGACGATGTTCTCTGAGGCGATCAGTTCGATCTGGTCCTGCTGGCGGGTCAGTTCGCTCTGCATCGCTTTGAAGACCGCTGGGTCGGCATCGGCAAGATTTTGGCTGAAGAAAGGTGTGCTGGTCATGGTGTCCTCTTTGAATTTTGCTGCAGATGATGTCATGGCGAAGTCCTCTCTCGTTATGATGGCGTTAACTGATGATTTCCGGATTGTATCCCCAGAACAGGCCGCTTTCGATTACGCCTGTGATGGATTTGATTTCTTTTTCCAGCCCTGCACCAATGCCATCGAATTTGGCATCAAGGATAAAGTGACCGGATTCAGTGACAATAGCGCCGTCTTTGCCCTTGGCCGGACGAACCATCGTGTCTGTTGCCCCAAGCTGAAGGAGTTTTTCTTCGACGTAATTAGCACTCTCCTGATTGACCTCAACCGGGATCGCAAATTTCTGACCGAGTTTTTCAACGAACTTGCTTTTATCGGCGAGGATGAAAGTTTTAGGTGACGCAACCATGACCATCTTTTCACGGGTCATTGCACCGCCACGGCCTTTGATCAAATTGCCTTGGGCATCCACTTCATCCGCGCCGTCGAAGTACCAGTCCGGCCGCGCATCGAGAAGCGAGGCGACCTGAAGGCCAAGTGCCAGACAGGTCATATGTATTTCACGGGAGGACGGGATAAAGCGGCAGGTGAATTTCTTGTCTTTGACCGTCCGGGCGATGTCCTGCAAGGCGAGGAACGAAGTCGAGCCGGAACCGACACCAATGACCTGCCCGTCCTTGACCTCACTGGCCAGTTTGCGGGCGACAGCCTGCTTGTCTTCGAGGTTAGAAATAACCCCATAATCGGGAAGTTTGCGCGAAAGCGGATTGGTCCAAAGCATGGCTAGGGTATAGACGGTAGAGGCCGCCCTTTTCAACCTGATTCAGGTCAAAATACCCTTTTTACGCAAAACATATTCCAAACGACGGATGGCAGCCTCTTTTAAGGCCTTTTCGCCTGCAGAAACCGGGCCTTGCGTGACAACTTCGGTCAGAGTTTGCGTATCCATAGCCGTCGCTTTGACAATTTGCCCTATGCGGTGCAACTCGACATAAACTTCACGGCCTTCCAAGGAATCAGTGCCCATGGGCACTGATAAAACCATTAGAATAGAAAGGAGGCAATCCTAGCTGAGCAGGCCGCCAGCAACGAGCTGCGCCAAAACCCAGCACGCCAGACCAGCTGGAACGAGGCTGAACGGCAATTTGGTGGCAGCTGGAAGAGCTGCGACTACGAACAGAATAAAAGCTACGACCATTAAAATTGTAGAAAGCATGACAATCCTCATTTGAAAAAGTTATGCCTCACCAACGCCGCGCCAAGGAAGAGGTTCCTAGACCCTGCTGATAAAGATAGAGCTTCGCCTTGGCCGTTTACCTTTTTGAGGTATACTGACTGCAGAGGTTCAATATGGCAGAAAAAGTCCAGTTTCAATGGGATGACCCGCTTCTCTTAGAGAACGAGTTAAGCGCTGAAGACAAAATGGTCCGCGATTCCGCCCGGGACTTCGCACAGACCCGCCTCCTGCCCGGCATCATCGACGCCAACCGCAACGAAAATTTCGATCCAGACATCATGAAAGAGATGGGCGCTCTCGGCCTGCTCGGCTCCACTCTGCACGGCTATGGCTGCGCCGGGGTCTCTGAGATCGCGTACGGCCTCATCGCCCGTGAAATGGAACGGGTCGATTCGGGCTACCGCTCGTGCCTGTCGGTGCAATCCTCGCTCGTCATGTACCCGATTTATACGTTCGGCTCGGAAGAGCAGAAACAGAAATATCTGCCCGGTCTCGCGACAGGCGAGCTGATCGGGTGCTTCGGATTGACGGAGCCCGATGGAGGATCAGATCCGGGCGCGATGAAAACAAGGGCCAAGAAAGTTTCCGGCGGCTATCAGATTTCAGGTGCAAAACAGTGGATCACTAACTCTCCCCTCGCCGACGTATTTGTGGTGTGGGCAAAAGAGGGCGGCGGCGACATTCGTGGCTTCATCCTTGAAAAAGGCATGAAGGGTCTGGAAGCTCCGAAGATCGAGGGCAAATTCTCGCTGCGCGCGTCGGTCACGGGTGGGATCATGATGGATGATGTGTTCGTGCCCGAAGAAAACCTGTTTCCTCTCTCGGGCGGAATTAAATCACCGTTTATGTGCCTGAACAAAGCCCGGTACGGGATTGCATGGGGCGTTCTGGGTGCGGCAGAAGACTGCTGGCACCGCGCACGTCAATATACGCTCGACCGCGTGATCTTCGGCAAGCCGCTCGCCGGGCAGCAACTGATTCAGAAAAAACTCGCGGATATGCAGACGGAAATTACGCTTGGACTGCATAGCGTATTCCGCCTGGGACAATTGATGGGTTCAAAAGAATTTGCGCCTGAAATGATTTCCTTGCTCAAGCGCAACAACTGCGGCAAGGCCCTCGCCATCGCCCGAGAAGCCCGCGATATGCTCGGCGGCAATGGCATCTCAGACGAATACCATGTCATTCGGCATATGATGAATCTTGAGGCCGTGAATACGTATGAAGGAACGCATGATATTCATGCGCTGATCCTTGGACGGGCACAGACTGGGATTGCGGCGTTTTAACGCGGCGGTGGAAACTGCATCGTTGATATTTCGCGGGCTATCTCATCAACACCCGAGGCCATCGCAAGTTCAGCCTGAGTCATGAGCACCGTGCTTCCAGCATATGCAGCGGCAGCCGCCGTGAAACTTTTTGTACCGCTGTAAACCGCAAAGGCTGTAAACCCGGCAGCGGCATGCTTGCAAAAAAGCAAGGCGACATCGATGGGGCCGCCAGAGGTATCGCCTGATGACCGAAGCGTCTTCATATCCTGACGGATCGGTGATGTAAGAATATCCTGAGCCTGATTTATGAATGTCATTATGATAGTCCCTGTTTTACTTTTTTTGTTGTTACAAAGAGACTAAAATAGAAAATTAGAGCGTGCAATATTTATATAGCATCGTGGCATATTAGGGAGATTGCAGATACCCATGTCAGACGAAAATATAAGCCCCAACAGCATC
>CAYJDG010000023.1:0-35195 GCA_964368875.1 uncultured Pseudobdellovibrionaceae bacterium | reverse complement strand
CCAACCGCCATGTAGAGAGCTGGCGCTACCACTTTGCCAGTTTGCCCAACCTGATAGTCGTTCGGGGCATAGCCAGAGTCGACGGCGGCGCGGGACGCACCAACAGCTGCACCAAGTTTATCGGCGAGGGCGGCAATAATTTTGAAATTTTCAGCAGAGCCTACGCCGCGGCCGCCAGAAACGACGATTTTGGCTGCGGTCAGTTCAGGACGCTCAGATTTGGTGAGTTCCTGACCGACGAATGAAGACTGTCCAGACTCTGAACCTGCGGCCAAAGCTTCGACTGCGGCTGATCCACCACTTGCGGCGGCTGGGTCGAACCCTGTCGTGCGCACAGTGATCAGCTTCAGGGAGTCCGAAGACTGAACCGTCGCAATCGCGTTCCCGGCATAGACCGGACGCTTGAAGGTGGAGGCATCGATAATCTCGATCACATCGGAAATTTGCTGAACATCTTTGAGACCGCCAACGCGGGGCAGGATATTTTTGCCGTAGGTCGTGGCGGCAGCGAGAATATGCGAGTAATTGCCTGAAATTCCCGCGACCAAGGGCGCTACATTTTCCGGGAGGTGGTGAGCGTAAGCAGGTGCGTCAGAATGAAGCACTTTCTTGACGCCTGCGACAGCGGCTGCCTGCCTGGCTGCATCGCCAGCATTCGATCCGGCCACCAGTACATGGACATCCGCATCCAGCTTAAGGGCTGCGGTGACCGCATTCAGCGTCGCAGGCTTGAGAGAAACATGATCGTGTTCGGCAATGACGAGAACTGACATGGAAGATTTCCTTATATGACGCGGGCTTCGGTTTTCAGTTTGGTAATCAGGTCATCAACCGTGGCGACCTTGCCACCGCCCTGACGCTTCGGCGGCTCAGAGACAGAAACAATCTTCAAGCGCGGGGTCAGATCGACGCCCAGCTCTTCGGGCTTCATCGTCGCGAGCGGTTTTTGCTTGGCCTTCATGATATTCGGTAAGGCGGCATAACGCGGTTCATTGAGGCGCAGGTCGGTCGTGATGATCGCAGGCAATTTGATTTCAACTGTCTCAAGACCGCCATCAATCTCGCGAGTGACTTTTGCCGAGGTTTCGCTGAGTTCGACTTTTGATGCAAACGTCGCTTGCGGCCAGCCGAGCAGGGCGGCGAGGATTTGTCCGGTCTGGTTGCTGTCGTCATCAATGGACTGTTTGCCCATGATGATCAGGTTGGGTTGCTCCTTGTCGACGAGAGCTTTGAGAATTTTGGCGACACCCAGCGGCTCAACGCCACCAAGATCGATCGGCTGATCGGTTTGGACAAGAATGCCGCGATCTGCTCCGATCGCCATGGCGGTGCGGATCGTATCCTGCGCCTGCGCCGGGCCGATGGAGACGGCAACGATTTCTTTGACGATGCCTTTTTCTTTCAGACGGGTTGCTTCCTCGATGGCGATTTCATCGAACGGGTTCATCGACATCTTGACGTTGGCCAGCTCGACGCCTGATTGGTCAGCTTTAACGCGGATTTTAACGTTATAATCAACGACACGTTTGACCGGAACGAGGACTTTCATCGGAAAACTCCGTTATTGTTTGGAAGAGAAATAAGCAATGGCGAGAAGGCCGATGGCGACAGCCTGAAGGATGACTCGCGCCTGCATCAGCTTGTTGCCGTACTTCTTGTTGAAGTCGCCACCTTTGGCCATGGAAAAAATGCCGATGCCGAGGACGGCAATGACACTCATAACTGCTAGAACGATACAGACTGCGATAATCGGATTCATGGCTATAAAGATAGTCTTTCGGGAGTGGCTTGGACAGGGGGAGTTTTACTTTTTTGCGACTAGAAAATAGTTGATATCGACATCCTGTGGCTTCAGGAAAAAGTCGCGTTTGACCGGATCATAGACCATGCCGCAGACATCGATGACAGTAAGTCCCTGTTGGCGCGACATGCGGGCGAGTTCGGCGGGCTGAATGAATTTTTTCCAGTCATGCGTGCCTTTGGGTGCCCAGTTGAGAATGTATTCAGCCGCAACAATGCCAAGAGCGTAGGATTTCCATGTCCGGTTCAGCGTCGATACAATCAGAATACCGCCAGGCTTGAGCAGTTTGCTGCATAGCGACATAAAAACCTGCGGGTCAGAGACATGCTCGATGACTTCAAGTGCCAGCACGATATCGTAGGTCTTTTTGCCGAGGTCTTCGGCGGCCCCCGCAATGTAGTCGATTTCAAGGTTCTGGTCTGCGGCATGGGCGCGCGCAACCGTAATGGCAGACTCGTCGGCATCAACGCCTGTCACTTTGGCGCCAAGGCGAGCCATCGGTTCACAGGCCAGACCGCCGCCACAGCCGATATCCAGAACACTTAATCCTTTAAAAGGGGTGCGCGCCTCATCCGGGAGGCCATAATGGAAGCCGACTGCGCCCCGGATAAATTCCATGCGGGCAGGGGTCAGCCAGTGCAGCGGCTTGAATGGGCCGTCAGGATTCCACCATCCGGCGGAGTCCTTGGCGAAGTGGGCGATTTCGGTGTCATCGACAGTGCGGGCTTTCATAGGGTCAAACTAGCCTTATTACTATGGTCTTGAAAGACTTGATCGGGTAGTTTAAGCCGTTTTCTGAGGGAATTATGGCCAGAATCGTAGTTAAATTCGGCGGCACATCGGTCGCCGACACCAAAAGAATTGAAAATGCCGCTGAAAAAGTCGTGGCAGAAGTCGCACGGGGCAATCAGGTCACGGTCGTCGTGTCTGCCATGGCGGGCGTCACTAACCAGCTGGTTGAGTACTGTTCCAGCATCAGCCCCCTGCATGACGCGCGTGAATATGATGCGGTTGTGGCCAGCGGCGAACAGATAACCTCGGGTCTGATGGCTCTTGCCCTGCAAAAACGCGGCGTCAATTCGCGTTCATGGGCCGGATGGCAGGTTCCAATCATTTGTGATGAACAACATGGCCGCGCCCGGATCATCGATATCGATCCCAAAAATCTGTCCGATACGATGGATGCCGGCGAAGTTGCCGTGGTTGCGGGCTTTCAAGGGATCAGCGAGAAGGGCCGCGTCTCAACGCTAGGCCGTGGCGGATCTGATACGACCGCGGTTGCCCTCGCCGCTGCGTTGAACGCAGACCGCTGCGATATTTATACGGATGTCGACGGTGTCTACACCACCGATCCGCGCATCGTTCAGCAAGCCCGTAAACTGCCGCTCGTGTCTTATGAAGAGATGCTCGAGATGGCAGCGCTCGGCGCAAAGGTTCTGCACCCGCGCTCGGTTGAACTGGCCATGGCCTTTAATGTGCCGGTGCAGGTTTTATCGACATTCGCCCCTGAAATCGGCAGTGATATGCCCGGAACACTCGTCACCAAAGAGGAAGACATCGTGGAAAAACAAATCGTCAACGGCGTGGCCTACACGCGCAACGAAGCCAAAGTCACGGTCGTGTCCGTGCCTGACGTACCTGGTATTGCTGCCAGTGTATTTGGCCCGCTCGCCGATGCTGGCGTCAACGTCGACATGATCATTCAGAACGTATCGCCGGATGGTAAATTCACTGACATGACGTTCACAGTGCCACGCAGTGATGTTCTGCGCGCCGAAGAAGTTCTGAAGAAAATCGATATTCTTAAAGGTATCGAAATCAAAACTGCCAGCAATGTCGCCAAGGTCTCGGTCATCGGGATCGGCATGAGCAGTCATTCGGGTGTTGCCCAGATGATGTTCAGAACACTTGCTGACAAAGGCATCAACATTCAGGTCATCACCACCTCGGAAATCAAGATCAGTGTCCTGATCGAAGAAGATTACACTGAGCTGGCGGTGCGTGCCCTGCACACTGCCTACGGCCTTGAAGCGGCGTAATGACAGACCGGCCCGGCCCCTCACAACCGTCGCCTCTGCCTGATAATTTTCACACGGATCTGACCGTCGGAGAAATCCTCCGCCGCACCCGTGTTCATTATAATATTTCTTACGAGAAGGCCGAGCGCGACCTGCGCATCAAAGCCGAGCATCTGGAAGCGCTGGAGCATAATTCCATCGAGCGCCTGCCGGGACGTGTCTATGTTTTCGGTTATGTGCGCACCTATTCGGATTATCTGGGCCTCGATGGCGAAAAAATGGTGTCCCTGCTGAAGAAGCAGGCAGGCCGCAAAGTCGAGAAAGTGCGCCATGTCCTGACCATGCCGGTTGAAGACGACGACCAGCAGAAAACGCCGGGCTGGCATGTCACCACCGCGTCGGGTATCGCTCTGCTGGTCGCGCTGATCATTATTGGCTCTATTACCAGCCCAGAAACTCCGGACGAAATTCCACCCGTGCCCAAAGCCCTGAGCTCTCAGCTCACTGTCCCGGAAAAGCCGAAGGCAGAACCAGTCTCTGAGACCACCGTTGCGCAAGTGCTGAACAACCAGCTGGCCGCCGCCGAGCCACAGCCTGCACCCCCGCACCCGGTTGTACTGAAAGCGCTCTCAAACACATGGCTTGAAATCAGGGATGACACCCGCAAGGTCGTTTTTTCAAGGGTGCTGGCGGAGGGTGAAGAATACTGGGTGCCACAGGACCAGACCAATCTGTTTATGACGCTCGGCAATGCCGGAGGGTTGCAGATTTTGGTTGAAGGCCAGCCTTTGCCGCTCCTCGGGGCCAAGGGACAGGTGCGGCGTAATGTCCCCCTGAATGTCGAAAGCCTGCGCCCGCGGCTCAAGAAACCGGCCAAAACGCCTTAATAAACATTGAAATTTTGGCCCAGACACGCCATTTAAAGGCATGTCGTCCGATCATACCTCCATCCGCCCATGGCGCAGCATTCAGCGTCGCCCGTCCCGCCAGATCTGGGTCGGGAAGGTTCCGGTTGGCGGCGACGCTCCGATCACCGTGCAATCTATGACCAACACCGACACCCGCGATATCGCCGCGACCGTCGCCCAGATTCACGCGCTCGAAGCGGTTGGTGCAGACATCGTGCGGGTATCATGCCCGGATGAAGAGTCCAGCCTTGCCCTCAAGGGGATCGTCGCGCAGGTCAGCGTACCCATCGTTGCCGATATTCACTTTCATTATAAGCGCGGCATCGAAGCCGCCCAGAACGGCGCGGCCTGCCTGCGCATCAATCCTGGTAATATCGGGTCCGAAGACCGCGTGCGCGATGTGATCAAGGCTGCCAAGGATAATAACTGCTCAATGCGCATCGGCGTGAACGCAGGTTCGCTCGAGCGTGACCTGCTCGAAAAGTATGGCGAGCCATGTCCCGAAGCGATGGTGGAGAGCGCGCAGCGTCATATCAAAATTCTTGAAGACAACGATTTCTTCAATTTTAAAATTTCCTGCAAAGCGTCCGATCCATTCCTCGCCGTTGCAGCCTATATGCAATTGGCGGGTGTCTGTGATTACCCGCTGCATATCGGCGTGACCGAAGCAGGAGGGCTGCGCACTGGCACAGTCAAATCCTCGATTGGCATGGGCAACCTGTTATGGGCCGGGATCGGTGACACGATCCGCGTCTCGCTCTCCGCTGATCCGGTCGAAGAGATCAAAGTCGGCTTTGATATTCTTAAATCTCTGGGCCTGCGTCATCGCGGCGTTAACGTTATTTCCTGCCCGTCCTGCGCACGTCAGCAATTCAATGTCATCAAGACCGTCGAAGAAATCGAACAGCGCCTCGCCCATATCACCACGCCGATGACGCTCTCGGTGATTGGCTGTGTTGTGAACGGCCCCGGCGAAGCACTGATGACTGATATCGGTTTTACCGGAGGCGGGAAGGGGACCCATCAGGTCTATGTCGGCGGCCAGACCGCCCACCGCCTGATGGACGGCGACGAAAGCATCGTCGACCACCTTGTTAAAATGGTTGAAGAAAAAGCCAAAGAGATCGAGCTTAAAAAAGCGTCCTAGCCCAGACCAAGCCGTGCGCTGACCATGCCAACAAGTTGCTGGGAGTCATCAATGCGTGTGAGTGTGCCTTTACTGACAAACTCAAGCTCGGCATCACTCGTAAGGTCGACGACAAACCCGCCTTTGGTACACTGGAAGCGAATGCGCTCGCCATCGACCTCGTGATAGGTCTGTACCAGCTGATAGGGCACGCCGTTCGCATTCAAAAGATCGATAACACCCGCAACACGCCCGATGAACGGCTCTACGTCACCTTGCAGGACATGATAAAAATGGGATTTCAGTTTGGCGGCTAACGCAGCGATCTGGTCATCAGTCATTATATACGTACTCATGAAAAGGCTCTTGGTATGGATATTTTCATACTGTATCTTAAGTAAGCCTATCAAGCCTTTTCTATAATTAGCCCCATGCAAAGCCAGAAAATCCTCGAAAAATTCATCCGCCTCTGGAACGGGATCAGCAATGATAACCTGAACTTTATTGCTGCCGGGATCGCGTTCTATTTTCTGCTCGCGTCCTTTCCGGCTTTGGCGGCAGCGATTTCGCTCTACGGGCTGTTCTCCGATCCGCAGATCATCAGCGACCAGATCGACATGCTCGACAGAATTCTGCCCGCTGATGTGATTTCGATTTTTAAAAGTCAGGTGACAGGTTTGCTGGAATCGAGTGACCACTCACTCGGCCTTGGTTTTGCTCTCAGTATCTTGATCGCAATTTATAGCGCGACGCGCGGCGTGGCGGCTCTGATCAAGGGCCTGAACATCGTCTACAAGGAAAAAGAGCAGCGGAATTACTTTGTTCGCATCATGACCGGGTACGCGCTGACGTTTATTCTGCTGGCCTACATGCTGATCGCGCTTGGCCTGATCGCCGGGATGCCAGCCCTGTTTGCGCTGTCATCCATCACCGAAGCCCATGCGCAGACTTTGCTGTTGTTCCGTTGGCCGCTACTTTTCTTTACAGCCCTGATCGGTCTTGAAACGGTCTACCTCTTCGGTCCGTCCCATTCCAAACCGCGTTGGCACTGGATCAGTTGGGGCTCAGTGCTGGCGACCACGCTGTGGTTGATCATGTCCAACTTTTTCTCGATGTTCGTCATGCATTTCGGCAATTATAATGAAACCTACGGCTCGATCAGCGCCATCGTGATTTTACTCCTGTGGTTCTGGCTCAGCGCCCTGACGATCCTGCTCGGCGCTGAAATCAACGAGAGCTTTCAGGAACCCCGCCAGAAACAGCGCCACTTCAAGCCGAACAAAGAGCCGAGCTATGATGGGTTTTAATGAATTCAAGAGGAATATTCTGGATTTTTTAAAAATCCTACGCGCTAATTTTCTTTATAAAATTTCATCGAAGCAAGTTGCTGTAGCATTAAGCGTCACTGCTCTGTTTGTAAGCTTTGCTGCATGGAAAGAATGCTTGTTTATGTTTTGCAAAATGGTCAGTTTTCCTAAATGGATAGGGGCGCTTTATTTTCTTTGCCCTATCCCTTACGGATGTTCGATTGTTCTTGGTGCAATATTCTTATCTCCATTTTTGTTCTTTCGGTGCTCATGGGCCCTTATTTTGATGACCGTTATTGTTACCCCGCTTTTAATTACATTGACTGCACTTGGATCAGGCACTGACTTAGAGAAAGCTTATTCTTTAATCACTTACAATTATCCCGTTCCCTTCATAGTTATAATTCTAGCTTTAGCTTACTTAATTTTAGTTCGTTTCATGTGTTTAAGATTGCTTAGGCTTTATAAAAAAATCGCAGGGAAGCCTTAACATATTCACATTTTCTCTGTTGCTTCTGAAAAAAGCTGATATAACCGCGCCCTATGTCCGACCTGCTTCGCAAACTTGCGCCCGTTGAGATGCGCCACGAAGAGCTGGCTTCCCTGATGGCGGAAGGCAAGGCGACTGGTCCTGCCTTTGTCAAACTGACCAAGGAATACTCCGACCTCACGCCCATCGTCGAAACCATTCAGGCCTATAAGAAAGCCATCCAGGAAGAAGTCGACCTGCAGGCGATGCTCGATGACCCCGATATGGGCGAGATCGCCAAGGAAGAGTTGTATGACATTCGGGCGCGCATTCCCGAGCTTGAACACAAAATTAAACTCGCTTTGATTCCCAAAGATACGGACGACGACAAAAACGCCATCCTTGAAATCCGCGCCGGAACCGGCGGTGACGAGGCTGCGATTTTCGCGGGCGATTTGTTTGGCATGTACAAAGGCTATGCCGCCGAGCGTGGCTGGCGCTTTGAAGTTGTCGAAGCATCTGAAGGCGAGGCGGGCGGCTTCAAGGAAATCATTATCGAAGTTACTGGCTCGGACGTGTTTTCGCGCCTGAAATTTGAATCTGGTGTTCACCGTGTGCAACGCGTGCCTGAAACTGAAGGCAGTGGCCGGGTGCATACATCCGCCGCGACTGTTGCCGTCCTGCCTGAAGCCGAAGATGTGGATATCGATATCCGCGCCGAAGATTTGCGCATCGATGTTTACCGCTCACGCGGAGCCGGGGGCCAGTCGGTTAACACGACCGACTCTGCCGTGCGCATGACCCACTTGCCGACTGGCGTGGTCGTGACCATGCAGGATGAACGCTCGCAGATCAAAAACCGCGCCAAGGCGATGAAGGTTCTTAAGACCCGTATTTATGACCTGCAACGCACGGCCCTCGCCAATGAACGCGCCGCAGACCGCAAATCACAGGTTGGCACTGGTGACCGCTCGGAGCGCATCCGCACCTATAATTACCCACAAGGTCGCGTCAGCGAACACCGCATCAACCTGACGCTCTATAAGATTCAGGACATCATGACGGGCAAGGCCCTCGATGAAATCATCGATGCGCTTATCACCAACGATCAGGCCGAAAAACTGGCCTCCCTCAACTGATGACTCTCGCCGAGCTCCTGCGTAAAACGCGCGCCCGCTTTCAAGAGGCTGGCTTACCGACTCCCGAACTCGATGCCAAATTCTTGATGCAGGATATTCTAGGTCTCACTGATCCAGATACGGCTCTCACGTCTGAACAGGAAGCGCTCGCGGAAAGTGCAATTCTGCGCCGCCTCAACGGCGAACCCGTCAGCCGCATCGCAGGCTTTCGGGAATTTTGGGGCCGCAAGTTTTACCTCTCGCCCGCAACCCTCGATCCACGCCCGGATACTGAGACTTTGATTGAGGCGGCGCTCGCACGCACTTGGGCAACTCCACCCCGAATCCTCGATCTCGGCACAGGCACAGGCTGTATCCTTTTGACGCTGCTTCATGAGATTCGCGGCAGCACAGGCGTGGGGATAGACATCTCTCCTGAGGCGATTTCGACCGCGCGGCGCAATGCGATGGAACAGAATCTCTCTTCGCGCGTTGAGTTCATGTGCTCTAACTGGACCGAGTCTGTGTCCGGAACTTTCGATCTGATTGTCTCCAATCCTCCCTATATTCCCTCCGCAACGATTCTCAAATTGCATCCGGAGGTGCAGAATCATGATCCGATTCTGGCGCTTGATGGAGGAGAGGACGGTCTTGCGCCGTATAAAATTCTTCTGCCAACCCTCAAAAAGTTTTTGGTGCCGGGTGGTGTCGTATTTTTTGAAGTGGGCATCGGACAGGTCGACGACATCGCGGGACTCGTGCGCGACTCTAATGCGACTCTGAGTCGGACCTATGACGACCTCGGGGGTATCACCCGGGTGCTCGAAATTCAGTATGGGGATAACTAAAAAAAGTTTTGACACCCGACTTGCTAACCGGGGGGCGGTTCGGCAAGTTCGGGGTGCCCAAGCCTCAACACGGTCGGAACAAGACACAAGATGTTGCGGTATGGGCCGGATCAAAAAACTACAGGCAGTAGTCCTTGGTATAGAAGGGACTTTGCAACTTATCCACAATAGGGTAAGTTAAAGGTATGTTTTACCGAATCAAGGGAAACAGGTACAGGAGAGCACATGAGACACGGAGCAACAGCCCGCCGGATGAGACATCGCGGTGGTGGTAACCCAAGTCAGAACCAAGGCCCAAGTCAGGGTAATAATCGCCGCGGTTTCCAGAATAAAAATAAAGTATTCGATAGCAACGGCCCGGATGTTCGCATTCGTGGAACTGCGTTCCAGATCGTCGAGAAGTACACAGCCCTCGCCAAAGATGCGACCTCCGCCGGAGACCGTGTCCTTGCCGAAAGCTACCTGCAGCATGCCGAGCACTATCAGCGCATGGTCATTGCCTGGAATGAAGAATTTGGCGAAGACACGCCAGCTTCGACCGCCACGGCAGAGAATGGCTATGATGCCTATGAGCAGCCAGCCGGAACATCATCCCAGCCTATGATATCGGATGAAGATCTCGGTCTGCCTAGCAGCATCATCGGTACCAAGCCTGTTCAGGCCCAGCAACGGTCCGTTGAAGAAGTAGCGTAAGCATAATCAGCGTTTATTCGCATAAATTTCAAAAAAGGCGGGCAATTTCCCGCCTTTTTCTTGCGTCCGGGATTATAATTATGTAATTAGTTATCCGGATATTTTTGGCCCGAAAAGACACAAGCATGCTGCAAAGTTTATTCAGAAGCGTAACAGGACCGGCAAAATTGCGGGACAGCATCACTTATGCCGTGCCCGATCTTCATGCGTATCCCGGAGCCTTGAAAATGGCTTTGGAAAAAATCATGGCGCATCATGCAGCCAATCCGGCCAAATCAACGACTATCGTTTTTCTTGCTGATTATGTCGGACGCGGGCCCGGAGCCAGAGAAGTCCTCGACCAGATGGTAGAACAGAAACGATTGGGCCTGTCTTATGCAGACGGGATCAAACGGGTTTTTCTGCGCGGCAACCATGACCATATCTTCCAGCGTTTTATCGACAGCAATCTCAGTCACGAAATGTCACGCAGTGCGTATGCCATGCTCCGCCATGGTGGCCCGAATACGCTTGCGAGTTATGGCGTTGAACTTAAGGTCGGGCCTTTGCAGAAAGAGGAAAATCTTCTGCAAAAAGTCAGACAGGCTCAGGCAGAATTAATCATGGCTCTTCCGGCCAGCCATTATATGTTTTTACAAGGGCTGGAAAATTTCTATGAGGACGATCGTTACATATACGTTCACGCAACAGCGGAGCCTTATAAGCCGCTGAAAGATCAGAACCCCGGCATCCTCATGGGGCTTGAAGATGATATAAGCGGGTATCTCGATTTTGATAGACCTCCGCTTCCCAAGCCAATCGTGCATGGCCATTTCGTTGTCGAGAAAGCCTATGCAAACGGCGTTCAGGTTTCTCTTGATGAAGGGGTCTACAAAACTGGCAAACTCTGCGTCGGCATTCTCAAAGATGGCGACGAACCGGAGTTTATGCGCATTCGCACGCGCGAGCCGCATTTCAATCCCAATCGCGCACCCCAGATCTCAGCTTGGAAGCCCCCGCACGCTTGATTTATGCAGATGCAAAGCTAAGTAATTTCCTCTAAAATAAGATATTAGGTTCTAATTATTTAAGAGGCTCCCATGGATTTCGAACGGTTTAGCGAAAAGGTCAGAAGCCTGTTGCAGAAAGCGCAGACGCTTGCGATGCGCGCCAAAAATCCGTCTCTCGAACCCGAACACATGCTGCGGGTCATGCTTGATGATGAGGACGGTCAGGTTAAACGTCTCGTCACCGCTGCTGGCGGCAAGCCGGATAAACTCAAACGCGATATCGAAGTTGCCATCAGCAAATTCCCGAACGTCGACGGTCCGGGGGCAGGGGGCCTTCGCCTCTCCAACGATCTTTCCAAAATTCTCGACAACGCCCTGAACCTTGCTGAAAAGGCTGGCGATAAATTCCTGACCTCCGAGCGTCTGTTGCAGGCGATGACTCTCGCCAAATCATCGGACGTCACCGGCATCCTCGAGGCGGCGGGCGTAACCGCAACGCAGATGAACTCCGCGATCAATGACATCCGTAAAGGCCGCACGGCCGATACGCCCAATGCTGAAGATCATTTCGAAGCGCTTTCCAAATATTCCCGCGATCTGACTGCTGCTGCCCGCGAAGGCAAAATGGACCCGGTGATTGGCCGCGATGAAGAAGTCCGCCGCACGATTCAGGTGCTTTCGCGCCGGACGAAGAACAACCCGGTTCTGATTGGTGAACCAGGTGTCGGTAAAACCGCCATTATCGAAGGTCTGGCCCAACGCATCGTGAATGGCGACGTTCCGGATACGCTTAAGAACAAACGCCTGATGTCCCTCGATCTTGGGTCGCTTCTGGCTGGCGCAAAATTCCGTGGTGAATTTGAAGAACGCCTCAAAGCCGTGCTCGATGAAATCAGCGCCGCCTCTGGAGAAATTATTCTGTTCCTCGATGAATTGCATACGCTCGTTGGCGCAGGCAAAGCCGACGGTGCGATGGATGCCTCCAATATGCTCAAACCTGCGCTTGCGCGGGGCGAATTGCACATGGTCGGCGCTACCACGCTTGATGAATACCGCAAGCATATCGAAAAAGACGCTGCGCTGGCCCGCCGCTTCCAGCCGGTCTTTGTCAGCGAACCGACAGTTGAGGATACGATTTCTATTTTACGTGGTCTCAAGGAAAAATATGAACTGCACCATGGGGTACGGATCACCGATGGCGCCATCGTCGCTGCCGCGACGCTTTCTAATCGTTACATCACCGATCGCTTCCTGCCAGACAAGGCCATCGATCTGATCGATGAGGCTTCATCGCGTCTGCGCATTCAGGTTGATAGCAAGCCCGAAGCGATTGATGAGCTTGACCGCAAAATTGTTCAGTTGAAAATTGAGCGCGAAGCTCTGAAGAAAGAACCTGATACCGCGTCCCGCGAACGTCTGGTGAAGCTTGAAGCAGAACTGAAAGACCTAGAAGGCAAATCGGCTGATCTCACTGCCGTCTGGCAGGCTGAGAAAGAAAAACTGAATAAGGGCCAGAAGGTCACCGAAGAGCTGGACCGCGCCCGGATCGAACTTGAGCAGGCCGAGCGTGAAGGCAACTGGTCAAAAGCCGGCGAACTGAAATACGGTAAAATTCCCGAACTGCAAAAAGTTCTCGAAGCCGCCGCCAATGCCGGAACTCACAGCCTGATCAACGAAGAGGTTGGCGAAGACGATATCGCTAGCATCGTCAGCCGCTGGACCGGGATTCCTGTCGACAAGATGCTCGCAGGCCAGAACGAAAAACTCCTCAACATGGAGAAAAAACTTCAGGCCCGTGTCATCGGTCAGGAAGAGGCCGTCAAAGCCGTTGCCGCCGCCGTGCGCCGTTCCCGCGCCGGGTTGCAGGATCCGCGCCGCCCGATTGGCTCGTTCCTGTTCCTAGGCCCAACTGGCGTTGGTAAAACTGAACTGACCAAAGCCCTCGCCGAATTCCTGTTCGATGATGACACCGCCATGGTGCGGATGGATATGTCAGAATACATGGAAAAACATTCGGTTGCGCGTCTGATTGGGGCGCCTCCCGGCTATGTCGGGTATGAAGAGGGGGGTGCGCTGACTGAAGCGGTACGCCGTCGCCCGTATCAGGTCATCCTGTTCGACGAAATCGAAAAAGCTCACCCTGATGTGTTCAACATTCTCTTGCAGGTGCTCGATGATGGCCGCCTTACCGATGGGCAGGGCCGCACGGTTGATTTTGCGAACACAGTTCTGATCATGACCTCGAACCTCGGGGCAGAATATCTGGCCAATCAGGATGACGGCGAAGATGTCGAGAAGGTTCGTCCGAAAGTGATGGAAGCCGTACGCAAATTCTTCCGCCCTGAATTCCTCAATCGTCTTGATGAAATTCTTCTCTTCCGCAGACTGGGCCGCGCTCAGATGGCAGGCATCGTTGAAATCCAGCTTGGCAATCTGCGCAAGCTGCTCGAGCCACGCCGTATCAAACTGGCGATCGAAGATCCTGCGAAACTTTGGCTTGCGGATAAAGGCTATGATCCTGTTTATGGCGCGCGCCCGCTCAAACGAGCGATCCAGACTCATTTGCAGAATCACCTCGCTGAGATGATTCTCAAAGGTGAGATTGCAGATGGCTCTGCGGTTCAGGTCGGAACTGCTGGTGGGAAGCTGGAATTCAAGGTTTCCACGCCATCAGCCACGGATAAAAAGAAATCCGCGGCCTAAGCGCATTGCCCCGCCCCAGTTTTTCCAGTAAATTTATCCAAATTAGATTCCTTTGGGGACGGTTCCTTACCATGAAAAAAACTTCGTATCTGGCCGCTGCGGTCGTTCTCGGTCTTACTGGCTGCGCCACGATCATTGATCACTCGTCACAGAAGGTCAATTTTCAGGTCGTCGGCGCGACGGAAGTTTTGTGCGATGTTGAATATGGTGGGTTGAAGTATAACGTGCGTCCACCGCAAACGATCACCCTCACCAATTCACGCCGCGATATGGAAGTTACCTGCATGGCCGCAGGCAACCGTATAAAAACTTTGACTGTCCCATCGTCTCTGAATGGCTGGACCGTCACCAACGTTACAAACGGAATTATTCCTGGCGCGTCGTATGATGCTGCAAGTGGAGCTATGTTCAAATTCCCTGACGTCGTCGTTATTGATTTTTCTGACACAGTCGCGACGATGGACAAACTCCCGGACTACGAAGCTCTCGATGGTCTTGATCCACGCGTAGCAGGCACCGAAACTCTCGGCCCGGACTCACCGAAACTGCCGGGCGAAGATGCCTTGGCTCTGCGTCACCGCATGGCCCAAATGCAACGCGATCAGGATGATGCGGTTGAAGCCGAGAAAGAATCCCGCAAGGAGTCTCTCGAAGGTGGGTGGGATGGCGATAAGGGCGGCTCGTCCAGCTCAATGGCACCGCTTGAGAACTCTCCGTATACTCCGCCGGTTTCTACCTATGTTCCACCACAGGATGGCCCTCCTGTCGCTGCACCAGCCCCTGCTGCAGCCCCAGCCGCCGGGCATAACATGCCCCAGCCACTCTTCCCGGCCACCACAACCTTTAATCCGTAAGCGCGATGTCGCGGTATTTTTTCTGCGGCATCGGCGGGAGCGGCATGCTGCCGTTGGCCCTTATTCTAAAGGGGCAGGGGGCAGAGGTGAGTGGATCGGACCGCTCCCGCGATCAGGGCCGCACGCCTGAAAAATTTGCATGGATTGCCGCGCAGGGTATCAGCCTCAGCCCGCAGGATGGCTCTGGAATTTCATCCACACTGGATACTCTGGTTGTATCAACCGCCGTCGAAGATACCATTCCTGATGTCAAAGCCGCGAAAGAGGCCGGGATCAAAATCATCACCCGGGCTGCGTTGCTTGCCACGTTGTTCAATCAGGCGCAAACCCGTGTTGCCGTTGCTGGAACAAGCGGGAAATCCACGACCACCGGCATGATCGGTTATGTTCTGTTCATGGCTGGGAAAAATCCTACCGTGATGAACGGCGCCGTCTTTCGCAATTTCCAGTCACCTGACACACCTTATGCCACCGCCCTGACAGGATCAGCCGACCTCTTCGTGACGGAGGCGGATGAAAGCGATGGTTCGATCAGCCTCTACGATCCAACCATTGCCGTTCTCAACAATATCGCCCTCGATCATAAAACGATGGATGAGCTGAAAGCCTTGTTCAGCGATTTCATCGCCAAGGCCGGGGCCGCCGTCCTTAACCTCGATAATGCCCTCGTCGCCGAGCTGGCCGCACCGCATGTCGACAGCGCCATGACCTACGGTCTGGAATATCCCAATGCGCGTCTAACCGCGTCTGACATCAAACTCAATCCATCCGGCCTGACTTGCATGATTGAAGATCGCACCTCAGGGCAGACAAGCGGCTTACAGTTGCAGGTTCCCGGCCGCCATAATCTATCCAATGCACTCGCGTGCATCGGGACATGCCTGCTACTCGGATTGCCACTCGCGGAAATTTGCTCGCATTTGGGCGCGTTCAACGGGGTCAAACGTCGTCTCGAAGTGGTGGGCAGCAAGAACGGCGTCACCGTGATCGATGATTTCGCCCATAACCCTGACAAAATCGCGGCAACCTTGGCCACGCTCAAAGAATTTCCGGGGCGATTGCATCTTGTTTTTCAAATCCATGGCTACAATCCGATCCGGTTGATGCGGCATGAGTTTGCTGAGGTTTTTGCAAAATTTTTAACCCCTGAAGACCGCCTTTATATTCCTGAGGTGCTCTACCTGGGCGGCACAGTCGATCGCAGTGTAACCGCCAAAGATATGGTTGCCGATTTGGTCGGGAAGGGTGTTCCGGCGATCTGGCACAGTACCCGCGACGACATCCTTCCAGAGATGCTTGCAACTTTGCAGACAGGCGACCGTGTTGTCATCATGGGTGCGCGCGATGATACCCTCAGTGATTACGCGCGCGAGATCCTTAGCCGCATGTAACAGCGACGATGATGCCTGCGTCATCAACCTGCAGGTTAACCCGGCCAGCAAGATATTCCATCGCTACCATTTGTCCCGGCGTGAGTGTGCGCACTACACGGTCACCGAAGCGTGATCTATCAATTTCGTCTGCTTTCTGACCGACCAGATCGGTGAAATCACACGCAGTCTGTTCCGGCTGGGTTGGCTCTTCGGGTGCCACGCGGTCCTCCGTGACAGGCCCGGCATAACCGGGCGCGCCGCCGGCTTCAGCGCTGTCGGCGCGGGCGGTTCCGCTCAGGTAGAGCAATCCGACAATCATCAGGGCGAAAAGTTTCATGGCATGGGTCCTTTCTATGCGCGTTTCTTTTCCTTGGCTTTCTGGGCCTGCCAGTAGGTTTCCCACTGTTCAAGCCGCAGGGCCTTCATATCTTCGTTTTTTACTTGAATTTCTTCTTCCATACCTTTGAAACGGCGTTCAAATTTATAGTTTGATTTCCGCGCCGCTTCTTCGCTGTCCAGCCCCAGTCTGCGCCCCAGATTGACCAGCACGAAAAACAGGTCGCCGAGCTCCTCTTCCATGTGCGCAGTATCGCCGCTCTTGATGGCTTCGCGCATCTCATCGGCCTCTTCAATCACCTTATCGATGACATCCTCTGTCTTGGTCCACTCGAACCCGACTTTCGCCGCCCGCTTGGAAATCTTTTGCGCCCGCGCAAGAGCAGGCAGGGCGAGAGGGATGTCATCAAGCACGCTGACCGGGCCGCCTTTCGCTTTGGCTTTTTTCTCTTCGGCCTTGCGCTCCTCCCAGATTTTCATGACGGCTCCGGCGCTTTGCGCATCGCGGTCACCGAACACATGCGGGTGGCGAAAAACGAGTTTGTCAGCAAGTCCGGTTGCGACATCATCGAAAGTAAACAGACCTTCTTCACGTGCCATCTGCGCATGGAAGATCACTTGCAACAGCAGATCACCCAGCTCCTCTTTCAGGTCGGCCATATCTTTGCGCTGAATGGCATCGACAACTTCGTAGGCTTCTTCAAGCGTGCAGGGGGCGATGGTTTCATATGTCTGCTCCAAATCCCACGGGCAGCCACCGTCCGGATTGCGCAGCTGCGCCATGATCTGTACGAGGCGTGAAATGGGTGTGTGAGGAGAGTCTGACATGATCGGCCTTGCGTTTGCATAATAAAAACAAAAATCCTTTGCGGAAACAAGTCCAACAAAGGCCTTATCCACCAGCCGCTTTGGGGGTGATTATCCCAGCATATAACCCTATCATGATTTGTTACAGCTGATTTGCCGAGTGGATCGTTGGTACCTGCGTGAAATGGATTTAAGCCCTTATGACCGGATATGTTCTATCAGATCTGCACCTGTTCGCTGAACGCTCTAACGCCGAGGTCTACGCGGAGCAGATTGTCGAGATTTCGCATCAGGCGAAATTCATTGTCCTGAACGGCGATATTTTTGATTTCAAATGGAGCCGGTATCCGACCACTGCCGATACGATCAAAGGGGCCCTCGACTGGCTCGATCAGCTGGTCTCGCGTAATGCCGGGTGCGATATTCACTACATCATGGGCAATCACGATGGGCTGATTTCATTCGCACAGGCGCTTGAGAATTTTCAGCGCCCCAATTTCTTCTGGAGTCCGACCCATGTTAAAATCGGTTCCTCTTTGTTCCTGCATGGCGATCTGCCGCTGTCAGGCAAAAACCCGTTCGTGCGCAGGCTGATCGAAGATGAGGTCGTGCCGAGTGACCAGTTGCATAAATTATATGCGCATGCCGTGCGCTTTCGTCTGCACCGCGTAGCCGATCTGCTCAATCATAAGGTCAAAAGCGTACGTATGCTTTACCAAACGCTTCAGAAATACCCGAGCCCTGTGCTGGAAGGGGTCAAAGACATCTATTTTGGCCATACGCATGTTTGTTTCGAAGGATTTCGCTTTCAGGGCTATAACTTTCATAATACGGGCGGGGCCATTCGGGGGGTCAGTAAGAAAATTCTCCAGGTGCCGTGATTTTTTGCGGGGGAGTTTTGCTTAGTCCGCCGTTATTACTGGAGAGAAGCGGTTTTCGCTGTAAATCCACCCAGTTTTAGGAGTTTTCTTACTATGAGCCATAAATTAGCCTTTGCCGCGTTGCTGCTGACGGTTTTAGTCCCGGTTGCTGGCCACGCCTCGGAATCCGTACATAACAATCCGGTCCTCGACCACCGTGAAAACCTCAGGGATAGGGCCGAAAACCGTAAAGATCGCCTTGAGAACAAAGTCGACCGTGCAGAAGACCGCAAGGACGAGCGTGAAGACGTGCGCGACGCCAAAGAAGATGTGCATGATGCCAAGGAAGATATCCGCGACGCTGCCCATGACGGCGGCAAGAAGGACAAAGCGGAAGACATTCGCGACCGCAGAGAAGATAGACATGATGTTCGTGAAGACAAACATGATGCCAAGGAAGATGTCCGCGACCGCAAGGAAGATGTCCGTGATCGCAAAGAAAATCATCGCGACCGCTTAGAGAACAAAGTCGACCGCCGCCATTAGAACGCGGTTAATCTAGATAGAATTGAAATAAGGGGACCGTTTTGGCCCCCTTATTTGATGATGCCCTGATGTGATAATATATATTATGGAATTGCATGGGCAGGGACTGTTTGTGGGTCAAGGCTAACAAGCGTGACGACCACCAACTTAGTTTCATCCAAAACCGCTGCAGCTGTAAAGGAAGCTCGCGCTTCGCGCCTGGTGATCTCTGCAAAATTCTTTTCGATATATTTATCTAGACGGATCTTGGAGCTACGGCCAGCCGAATAAATCGCATCGTCAATCATCTCCCAGCTCACACGCTCTTCATATCCGGCAATCCAGCCGGACTCGCGCGTCGGATTGGCTTTATGGTGTTCGCGGCGATACACCGCAATCATTTGATTAACCCAGTCACGCCAGATTTCCGAAGACCCATCTCTCAATCTTGGAAATTCCTTATGCTCAACCAGATGCGCGATCAGCGCAGTTAATTTATCCTGATTGGCAGGATCAGCGGCCTTGTCGGAAAACTCTTTCGTCGCACGCGGCGGCGCTACATCGCCAGCACGTAGAACTTTGAGTTTAGCGTCGTAGTCCGGGGCGTCCGGATTGAACAGCAAATCAAGGTTAAGTTTAGAGCGTTTGCGATTCAGCAGAATTTCCTCCAGAAAACCCCATTCAACGTCATAACCATCAAGTTTTCCTGAAGCGGCTGTCGGTGCCGCAAATTTGACGGATGCATGTTTTTCAGCTTCCGCGCAGATCCAGCCTTCGAAAAATGCACGCAATGTCATTTGATGATGCTTGAACAGCCATTGCTGATGCTTTTGCATCAAACGAATATCATCCACGCCGAACGAGTCATTTACCGCCGGAAATTGTTTCATCCGCACAGCGATCTCAAGCAGCTCGTTAACGATTCTCTTTTCCCGAGCACCGTCATAAATGGTCACGACAGGGGTGTTTTCAGGACGCGCAGCCCCTTCTTCTGCGCCGACTCTAACAACCGGCGCTGAACTTGGCTCAACAACGGTTGCAGTATCAAGTTGCACAAGGCTCAGATGACCTGGTCCGTCATTCGCAGGTCTGGCAAATGCATGATCATCCCGATACCGCTCAAGATATCCGCTAACAAGTGGGCTACCTTGCTGCAAAATCATACATATTTTTGACTCACTGAATCTTTCAAAACCTGCACGTTTGCTACCTTCATCAGGCAGACGTTCGACCGCATCCAGCAAGGTCATGAATGTTGAAAGTGGCGATCTGAGAGCTGCCTCTTCAACCTCGCGGTCATTCAGAATTTGAACGATGATGTCCAACGTTGGTTTAGCCAATATACCTTCAAATTTTTTCATGGTTTCCTCGTTCTCTGAATCTGCCTCTAAATTAACCTGTTCATCTGTTTGGACGAAGTCTGGCGGTACATCCAGTTCTTCAGGCCCCTCAGTTTGGGATACGTCTTCTAAACCATCGCTGCGTATAGCCCTTAATTTCTTGGCTGCCTCTGCCTTGTCTTCACTCAACAACACGTCGAGTGTCATTTTATTCGGATGCCGAAGCCGCAGAGCCTCATCAATCTGCTTCCAGGTAATATCAAACCCTTCTACCTGACCTGATTCAGCATCAGGCTTCACACCTTGTGCGAACATAAATTTCTTGGCTTGATCGCGTATCCACGCATCAACCAGATCAAGCGGACCGAGCGCATAATCGCGCACGAGTACCTTATCCCCCTGCTCAACCTCCAAAATGAGTTGTATGTCTGCCGCAGAGATCGCTTCGGATCTAAAGGGCTTATGGGCAGTTATAAACCCGGGAAATTCTCCGTATTTATTTGCGTACCGGATATAAGTCCGCATCAGGCTATCTAGAAACGGATCAAGGGCGACGTAAGGCTTGTAGTGGCGTGGCACCGGGTCTTCAAAAGGTCGCAGAGTGGGTCTGAATAAGCCTGAAGGTAGAATCGACGTATTTGAAGAGGGCAATTCAACAGCGGGCACGGCCCGAGGCGAAACGCCAACCGCACTCAAAAGGCGACCAAGCCCCTTCTGTCCAAAAATCTGGGCGGGCGCTGTAATCTCAGTCAAATGCTCGGGAACAAAGCCATCGCGCTGGCGCAAATAATTGATCATGCGCTCCCTAATCTGAGCGCTGGTCAATGTGACATCATCTTCGCTGCCAGCTACGGGTTTCGCTTCATTGGAATCACTTTCATCAACGAACCGCAAAGCGTTTTTGGAAGTCTGTTCATCTTGCAAAGCTATTTCATAAATCGTGGCTTCGATATCAGCTTTATCTGGATGGAATGCATATACCTTTGGATGGGCCAGCAGAGCCTCATGGTCGTTGTTTGCGTACCATTTATCCGCGCTTAGTTCTCCCTTTGCGACACCATAGATCGGCCCACCATGAATTTCGCTGAAGCCGACCTGTATGTGCACACGCGGATTACTAGCCGTGACGATAATATCACCCTGCCCCATCGTAAATTTCATGTCAGCAAGCGCTACTCCGCACCGATGTAGTGCTTTCATGATCGGGAGGATTTTGGGTTTTGAATCATCGCCCTTTATTCTGCCGTAATCAGGCAGCAGAGGGCCTGGCACATGTGTAAGGGGGATGCCTGCTCTCTGAAGAATTTTGATGAAGTTTGCAGGACGTGCAAGCTCGGTGCTCTCCTGTAAATAAAGACTGAAAAATGATAGATTCTCGAGTTGATCGCGCCCGAGCATACCCATCGCAGGAGATTTTACCTGCCGTGCAAATTCCTCGAGAACAATTGCCTCAGGTTGATCTGGGTATGTGCCAGTCTTTGCGACGAAATGAGAGAGTGCTAAAATCGACTCTTCTAACTTCTCGCGTTTAAGGCGGCTGCCGTCATACGTACGTGCATACGCATATGCGATGCTGGCGAGATGGGAGAACTCTTCTTTTTGTAATCGATTTAAAACCGGAATGGCCGGCTGCTCAGCTTGGGACGCAGTCATTACGCACTACCCTAATGAATTAACATATCGCCTATTCATGACCATTTCTCAGCAATATGCAAACACTAAATCAACCGGGAAATAGTAAGCTGGAATCCCCGTAACTATAGAATCTGTATTTGTTTTCAATCGCGTAGGCATAGGCAGAGCGCATAGTTTCAAGGCCCGCAAAGGCAGATACCAGCATAAATAATGTGGATTTTGGCAGGTGGAAATTGGTCTGGAGAATATCGACTGCTTTGAATTTATAGCCGGGGGTCATGAAAATGCGCGTATCGCCAGAAAATGCGTGAATGATTCCATCCGCGTCGGCGGCGGTTTCAAGCAAGCGCGCGGCGGTCGTACCAACTGCGACGATCCGTCCGCCGTTTTGCCGAACCTCATTTAGCGTTGCAGCAGCGTCCTCAGAAATCTGGCCCCACTCGGCATGCATCTTATGATCAGCGGTGTCATCAGCTTTGACGGGCAAGAATGTTCCGGCCCCAACATGAAGTGTGAGCGTTACGCGCTTGATCCCTGCCGCATCACATTTCGCTAACAACGCGTCGGTGTAATGCAGCGAAGCTGTTGGCGCGGCGACTGCCCCCTCATGAGTGGCAAAGATGGTCTGGTAATCAGCTTTATCCCGCTCAGTAATCGCGCGTTTAGAGGCGATATAAGGTGGCAGCGGCATCATGCCGATTTCGGCCAGCAGCGGCTCAAGCTCTCCGGGCTTCACGGAAAAATTGAGCAGTAACTCTCCGTCATCGCCCTTCTCAGCGATAACCGCACGCAGCCGCCCTTCCCCGAAAACAATTTCATCGCCGACTTTCATGCGCTTGGTCTTTTTAGCAAAGGCCCGCCATGAAATTGCGCTTTCACGCTTGTGCAGATTGCATTCGACCTGCATCTCGCCGCGACGGCCATAAAGTTGCGCGGGGAGAACTTTGGTATCATTGAAAACCAGAATGTCGCGCTCGGTCAGGAGGGATGGCAAATCGCTGACCTGTCGGTCCTGGAGCGCCCCCTGCCCCACGACCAGCATTTTTGCGCTGTCACGGGGGTTGGCCGGGTACAGGGCAATCGAAGTTTCAGGCAGCTCGAAATCGAACTCACTGACCTTCATCGTTCAGAACTTTACCATCGAGTTGAATTTTCAGACCGTCAAACGCAGGCCGCATACCGGGTGGCAGGTCGCGGCACAGCGTCTGGTAATCAAGATTGGTCTTCATGTGTGTCAGATACACCATCTCAGCGCCAATTTTGGCATTTAGCTCTAACAGGCGCGGCATATTGGCATGCGGACCCGGCGTATCAAGGTAAAGGTTGGTGCCATCGGCTATCCACACTTTAACCCCTCTCAGCGCATTGATGGCAACATCATCAAGATTGGCCATATCCGTTGAATAGCCGACATCACCGAAGCGAAAGCCCAGTGTCATCATATTCATATGGTCCTGCAAAAACGGCGTATAGCTCGTCGTGCCAATTTTCAATTCCTTGCCAATATCCTGCGGCGAGATCGTGTGTGGAATTACTACGGCTGGATACAAATCAGAGACCTGCTCAAACATGTAGTCAAAGCGTACCTGTAACAAGGCCAGTGTATCAGCGGTGCCATAGATCGGAATATCGCGCCGCTCACGATCACGCAGCACGCGCAGATCGTCGATGCCGTTGACGTGATCGCTGTGCAGATGCGTGTACAAAACGGCGCTGACGCTGGTAATATTTTCGCGGTTCAGCTGTTCACGGAAGTCCACGCCTGTATCGACGATGATGGTATCAGGGCCATTTTGAACCATGATGCTTGGACGGCTGCGGCGATTGCGCGGTTCAGCAGGATCGCATTTTCCCCAGTCATTGCCGATTTTTGGCACGCCTGAGGACCCGCCACAGCCCAGAATGGTAAGGATTCCTTGAGTCATAGGGACATGGTGTATGGCAAGTCAGGCTCTTTGAAAAGTCCCAAGCACAGAGAATGTTATTGACATAATTTCAGGCAGTGGGCTATCTTACCCCCACAAGGAAGTAAATAATGTCCCAAACTCTCGCTAATCTAGCTCTCTCAGCCAGCCTGTTTGCCGCACCATCCTTTGCCGCAACAGCAACACCTGAAGCGGCCCCGACATCGCCTCAGACAACTCCAGTTGTGACATTGAAACTTGATCAGCCAGTCCCTCGCGACATGCTAGCCATCACTGTAGCGCCTGACGTCGCGCCTTTGACCGTCAAGATTCAGTCCAACCTGTTCGGTAACCTCACTGAAAGATTTGCCCTCTGCGTATCGGTTAAGCGGTGGGCAGAAATCAGTACGAACCTGACCCCTGAATTGCGCGGGGAAATCTTGGCAATTGCACGTGATGGCGTTGATCAGGAAATTTCCAATGGTCGGCTTAGATTTGAAGTTCCGGTGAATAATACGCCTGTGCAAAATGCGACAGCGCTGAATGTGTTTAAAGATAAAGCGTCAGAAATTATAGTCGAAGAAAACTTTAAAGCCGGACGTGAAGTCAGCCGTATGTGTAACACCAGTGTTACCGATCCATCTAGCCCGTGGTTTCGCGGCCCACAGAAGAATTAAGCCTCTAGCTGTGCACGGCTGAATAATCTGAAAAAATTATCTGTTGTGATGCGCGCCATTTTCTCGGCGCTCATTTCATGCAGATTGGCAAGCGCCGCTCCGGTATGTCCGACATAGGCTGGTTGATTGGGCTTGCCGCGATAGGGCTCGGGTGCGAGATACGGCGAGTCCGTTTCAACCAGCAGAAGCTCTTGCGGAACTTTCCGCGCTATGTCGCGCAATTCTTCAGACTTTTTGAACGTCAGAATGCCCGAAAACGACATATAGAAGCCAAGCTCCACTGCCTCTTCGGCCATTTTTGGACCTGAACTGAAGCAATGCATCACGCCGCGCATTTTTTGTCCTGCGGTTTCCTCGCGGATCAGACGGATCACATCGTCGTCAGCATCGCGTGCATGAACGATCAAAGGCAAGTCAGTCGCGAGACACGCCTGTATATGCTTGCGGAAAGACGCGTGCTGATCATCGCGAGTGGAAGTTTCGTAATAATAATCCAGACCGCTTTCGCCTATGCCGACGATCTTGGCATCAGCCTTGGTGCGCGCGATCAGATCATCCAGAGTGATGGCTTTTTCATCCTCGCGGCTGGCTTCATGCGGGTGGGTGCCAATCGTACACCAGACATTTTTTAAGGGGCGCACGAGATCGACCAGGGCATCTATCTCTTCGGCAATCTGGCAGTTGATCGAAACCATGCCATCGACCCCGGCAGCATTCGCTGCAGCAACCACATCAGCGGCCCCGCCCTGCAACTTGGCGTGATCAAGATGACAATGGGAGTCGATCCACATGCTTTAAGCGACTTTCTGCTCGTCTTCGGTCAAGCGCGGGAAAATTCCCTGTGGCTGCGGGATTACTGTACCGGCTTTGAGCGCAGAGGCCGGGGCAAGCGCCGCAAAGCTCCGCTGATCGGCAGGAATAACCAGTTGATCGAGCATCTTTGACGCGGAATCCGGCACCACAGGTTGCACCATGAGCGCGAGGCAGCGGATCGTTTCTGTCAAAACGTACAAAACGGTATTCATCCGCGCCGGATCAGTCTTGCGCAAAGACCACGGAGCCTGAACGTCGATATATAAGTTAGCCTTGTCGACGACCGCCCAAATCGCTTCGAGCGCACGGTGGAATTTTTGCACATCGAATTCCTTGCGGGCCGTTGCCAGCATGGTGACCTGCGCGGCTTCAAGCAAAGCTTTATCGTCAGCAGTCAACTCGCCCGGTGCGGGAATGGTCGCTTCGCAATTCTTGAAGATAAAGGACAATGTGCGCTGCGCCAGATTGCCAAGCCCGTTGGCCAGATCGTTGTTGATACGGTTGAGAGCATTGCTATAGGAAAAATCTCCGTCATTACCAAACGGAACTTCACGCAACAGAACATAACGCGCACCATCAACACTGAACTTCTTGATCATGTCATCAGGTGCAACCACGTTGCCGACGGACTTCGACATCTTTTGCCCTTCTATAGTCCACCAGCCATGCGCGAAGACACGCTTGGGAGGCGGCAAATCAGCTGCAAGCAGAAATGCCGGCCAGTAAACTGCGTGAAAGCGTAAAATATCTTTGGCCATCATATGCAGATCGGCAGGCCAGTATTTCTTGAAATCTGCGCTTTCTGTATCAGGATATCCTGCGGCAGTCAGGTAGTTGGTAAGCGCATCGATCCAGACATACATGACATGCTTATCATTGCCTGGGACAGGAACACCCCAGTTAAAGGCGGTACGGGATACAGAAAGATCTTTCAATCCGCTTTGCACGAATTTTTTGACTTCATTGGCGCGGCTTTCAGGCGCAATAAAATCCGGATGAGCTTCATAATATGCCAGCAAGCGATCACCCCAAGCCGATAGGCGGAAGAAGTAGCTTTCCTCAACCATCCATTCAACTTCGGCGCCAGATGGCGCAATCTTCTTACCGTTTGGGCCCTCTTTTAGCTCGTCTTCGGCGTAGTAGGCTTCGTCGCGAACCGCGTACCAGCCTTCATACTTTCCAAGGTAAATGTCTCCTTTTGCAACGAGGACATTCCACAAGGTCTGACAGGCCTTAATATGGCGCGGTTCGGTCGTGCGGATAAAATCATCGTTGGAAAAATTCATGGTAGGGCAGAGATCGCGGAAGTTCTGAGAAACTTGATCTGTAAAAGTTTGCGGGTCGATCCCGGCTTTCTCCGCGGCCTGATTTACTTTCAGACCATGTTCGTCAGTCCCTGTTACAAATCTGACATCATAACCATCAAGGCGTTTGAATCGTGCTAACACATCACAGGCAAGTGTTGAATAAGCATGCCCCAGATGCGGCTTGTCGTTCACGTAATAGATCGGCGTGGTGATGTAATAAGGAGTCATGATACGTCTCTGATTTGGTTAAGTAAGTCTTATACCGCAGTCAGATTATTGGCGCAACAACCGCTCAAAATGGGTGAAGGCACCCAGCACCATAAAGCGCTTATCAAGTGAGCTTATCTGCACCTGATCGAAATGCTGTTTAAGGTCATCGCAGAGTTTCAGGAGCTGACCCTGAGTGCAGCCATTCAGGATCGCACCCAGCTCATGCCCTTGCCCCAGGCTCTTCGCCCGTGCCAACCCATAGGCAAGCCATAACATCGTATCGCGGAATGCTACCTGCCCTGCGTCGCCAGTGCCTTTACCGCCGATTGTTTCAGAGAAATATTGAACAGCCGTCCAATCAAGATTAGGCCACGCGCTGAGGAACTCTACGGTCTTCTCCATAGTCGCGCAGCACTCAGTGTCGGCGTACATCATGGCGCGGCTCACGCTGCCTGCCGCCATGCTGATGATACGGTTCTGGGTCTGCGCTTCATAACGCGACATATCGTCCTTGACGATCTGGCGCAAAGTAGCATCGCTTAAGGGCTGGAAATTGATGACCTGCGCCCGCGATAAAATCGTCGGCAGCAGCGCGCCCAGACGGTGCGAGATCATAATCAGCAGAGCTTTCTTCGGCGGCTCTTCGAGAATTTTCAGTAGCGCGTTCTGCGCATGCCAGTTCATCGTGTCGGCATCGTCGATGATCGCAACGCGCCAGCCGCCCTGTGATGACGTTCTGCGGAAAAACTGCGTTGTCGCCCGCACCTCATCAAGATCATGATTTTTGACCTTGCCCTTATCATCAACGGCCCGCTCGATGCTGAGCAGATCAGGATACCCACCGGAGGCCACCTGCTGGAAGATGATATCAGCTGAAGGCACAGCCAATGTATCGCTCGGCGGCGGCTCCGGGTCACCAAACAGGCTTGGGCCTTCGTCTTCATTGTTCTTATATTTAAAGAGATACCGCGCCAGACGGTAAGCCATCGTCGATTTGCCGATACCGACTGTGCCATTGAAAATAAGAGTCGATGGAAAACGCTCCGAAGCAATCAACTCAAGCAAATGCTTTTCGATGTCTTCATGGCCAAGCAACGTCGTTTGGGTGCGCGGGGTCTTAGGCAGCTCGGGCGCGGCTACCGCCGCTTCGTCCTCAGAGGTGCCGAAAAAATCATCTGTATCGTCGTCGTCCTGATCATCAAACAGCATCATGTCCCCACTTTGCGCAGGACCGCCAGCACAGCGGCAGAGATTTCATCGGGTGTACGTGTTGCATCGATCACATGACAGCGCTGCGGGTTCTGGCGTGCGATCTCCAGAAACCCGAGCCGCAATTTTTCATGAAAGGCGCGGTCAAGTTTTTCAAAGCGGTCTTCAGTCGCCTCGCGCCCCTGCGACTTTTCCTTTTGCGCAAACGAGCGTTGCAGTCCGGCTTCAACTGGTAGATCAAAGATGAAAGTGAAATCAGGCTCAAACCCCGGCAAGGCGATATTCTTGATGCCTTCGATTGCCTCAAGGGAAAAGCCGTGGCCATAGCCCTGATAGGCACGGGTGGAATCCGTGAAACGGTCGCAGATAACGATTTTTCCAGCAAGAATGGCAGGTTTGATCAGCGTTTCGACATGCATCTGGCGTGCAGCGAAGAACAGCAGGCATTCCGCCATCGGTGTCCAGTTGCCACCTTCGCGTTGCACCAGCAGGTCGCGAATTTTTTCGGCTTCTGGCACGCCGCCCGGTTCGCGGGTCAGAAGAACTTCTCTACCGTCAGCTTCAAGAGACTCCTTCAGCTTGCGGGCTTGCGTGGTTTTGCCAGCCCCCTCCCCGCCTTCCAGAGTGATGAAAAAGCCGGGTTTCATTTATACGCAGGAAGGCCGACCGCATGGATCATCAGTTTTTCCATGGCCTGCTTGAAAAAGCCGGACGCGGGAACATCTTGCGCGGTCACCAGTGGCACCTGCTGCGGTGGCAGCCCCCCGACCTGAATCGAAAGCTTGCCGATTTCCGTTCCCGCTTTCACCGGAGCCTTCAGCGGCACCTGATAGGAGGCCTGCATTTTGACCGCCTTCACATCCTGAAATGGAATGGTCATGCGCACGTCCTTGGCAATCGTCAGAGGCACGTTGGTCGCGGCACCGAGCACGACAGGCGCATCGGCATAAACCTTGCCCTGCTTGGCAATGTCGACCGTCTTGAAGCTGACCAAAGCCCATTCGATGAGTTTCTTCGCCTCGTCGGCACGTTCCTGCATGCTCTTGGTGCCGTTGATGACCATGACAACACGGCGGCCATCGCGCGTGGCGGAACCGATCAGGCCGTAGCCTGCAACATCCGTGTGGCCAGTCTTCACGCCGTCTGCACCCATATTGGCGTAGAGCAGCGGATTGCGGTTACCTTGCGTAATGTTGTTATAGGTGAATTCCTTCTGCGAATAATATTTGTATTCATCCGGATAATGTTTGATCAGATACGTCGCCATCAGCGCCAGATCGCGCGGCGTTGAATAATGGTTGTCGTCCGGCCAGCCGCTTGCGTTGACGAAATGGCTGTTTTCCATGCCAATTTCTTTGGCCTTGTCATTCATCAGTACGGCGAAATTGTCTTCAGACCCGGCAACACCCTCGGCCAGAACGATGCACGCATCATTGCCCGACTGAACGATCACGCCTTGGATCAGGTCGCTGACTTTGATCTGGCTGTTGAGAGCTACGAACATTTTCGAGCCCTGCATGCGCCAGGCTTTTTCACTGACCGGAAGAGTCTGGTCCATGTTCAGTTTGCCAGCCTTGATCGCGTCGAAGACGACGATCATTGTCAGGACTTTCGACATCGACGAGGTCGGCATGCGTTCGTCTGCCAGTTTTTCGTAGAGCGTCGTGCCACTGTCGAAATCCATGATGTACGCTTCCTTGGCATTGGTCGCAGGAAGTTCAAAGGCTCCGGCGGGCGCGGCAAAGGCAATCAGCAGAACGGACAACAGGCAGGCAAACTTGGTCATAGATATTCTCTTCAGGGTTAACGGACAGTGATAATTGCGTCGGAATGGCCACTGGCCAAGACGCGAGTCAGGACAGTATCAGCTTCCCTGACGTTTTGCAGGGGGCCAAGTTTAACTTTATAGAGGGTTCTCCCGCTATAACTGACGGGTTCGACCACGGCATGGGCAATCGAGGACAACTTCACCGAGAGTCGCTGGGCGTTTTCTTCCACCCCAAAAGCTCCGGCCTGCACATAGATATTGGTTGGCGTGACAGGCCCCTGCGTGGCGACGGCATCAGGATAGAAATGTCCATTGGTGTAATGCCCGGCGACATTGTCCTCCCGCGCGGCCATCGCAAGGGATTGTTCTTCGGCCTGCGCCTGAGGTGTGCCGGCATCATTCATCGTCAGTTGCGGACGACCCGATGTGCTCATGCCCGGCGACGTATTCATGGCGACTTCCGTGCCCTTGGTGCTGCGTCCGCTGCGCGCCGCATTGGCTATCGCGCGGCTTTCATCAGCCAGCAGGTCAACCCGCACTTTCGCGGTCCCCGTGCCGATCATGCCCAGCAGCTTGGCGGCCTTTTCAGAGACATCGATGATCCGGCCCTTGGCGAACGGCCCGCGGTCGTTGACGCGAACGATGACTGAGCGGCCATTGCTGAGATTGGTGACGCGCACCAGAGACGGCATCTGTAGCGTGCGGTGCGCAGCGGTCAGCTCACCCTGATCATAGCGCTCGCCGCTCGCGGTCTTTTTGCCATGAAAGCCGGGGCCATACCACGAGGCGATCCCGCTTTCGCTATAATTATACGTCTCCGCCGGGCGGTAAACTGTTCCGCCAACGGTATAAGGTTTGCCGACCTTGAACGTGCCCTGCTGGGTTGGCCGGCTTGGAATTTGCGTGTCTATGTAGGGGGCATCATTGCTGGCGCTTTTGAAAAGATAAGACCCGAATTCAACTTCGGAACAACCGCCGAGCAGCATAGTCATCGTCATAGCCAAAATAATTTTTTTCATCTGTGAAATTCCTAATTATTCAATGGAACGGTGGCTGAAGCTCTGGCGGCATTAGGACGCGCCTCGGCAATTTTATCGGCGAGCATGCCGACGGACAGGGCAAAATATTTGGATCTGTTCCAAGTCATGATGGTCTGGAAGTTATCGTAAACGAGATAGGTCTTGCCCTTCGCGCCATCAGGCCGGATCAGCGCGGCGCGCATAGTGGTTTCAGGCTTCAGCGGCAGTCCGGTCGTATCTTTCACACCATGCTGCGACCACTCGGCAATGGTCATCTTCGCGTTCGAGTTGACGAAGCGTTGATCGGTGACAGTCACCTGACGGCCCCACCGCTCCCCGGCGTTCCAGCCGCTGCGCGAAAGATAATTGGCGGCCGAGGCAAAAATGTCCGGGCGCGTTGTCCAGATGTTCTTGTGGCCATCACCATCGTAATCGACCGCATAGGCAAACCAGCTGGATGGCATGAATTGAATCTGCCCCATCGCCCCGGCCCACGAGCCTTTGAAATCCTGACGGCGGACATGGTTGCCCTGCAGAATTTTCAGCGCCTTGATCAGTTCGCCCTCGAAATATGCGCCGCGCCGTCCGTCCCACGCGAGAGAGGCCAGAGCCTGAATGAGATCAAAGCCGCCGGTATTTTTGCCAAAGCTGGTTTCAATGCCCCACAGCGCGACAATGAATTGCGCCTGCACGCCGTATTGCTGTTCGATGCGGCTGAGGATTGTCCAGTTATCGCGGAGCAGGCGTTTGCCCTGAGCGATCCGATCGGCGGTGAGCGTTCTGTTATAATATTCATCAAACCCGATTTTATGTTCTGGCTGTTTGCCGTCGAGCTCGATCACGCGCGGGCTCGGGCGCACGCCTTGAAACGCTATCGCCAGTGTCTGGTCGGTGATGCCCTGCTGTTTGGCAGATTGCTTGAACCCGGCGAGCCAGCTCTCATACGAGCGCCCGGCGGCGAAGGCCGCATCCGGCATAAAAAGTAACAGACCCGCCAGAAGTGCGAGGATCAGGTGTCGACCTGCCATGCGGTATTTTCCTTATTAAAGCTTGCCTGTGAAACTGTAGGCGATGATACCCACTATTTCCTTCATCGCAACCTGCAACTTATAAAAATTCCCCAGAACATCGAGGTCGCGGATCAGAAAATACTGACCGTTTTCTAGGTACCCGGCAGGGTACGGAACCACGTCCCAGCCGCCTTTTTCGAACACCGCGACGCTGCGCGGCAGATGAAACGCTGAGGTTATCAACAGCCACTTATCCCCAGCCTGTGGATGGGCCAGCTCGGTGCTGAACAACATATTTTCGTAAGTATTGCGGGAGAAGTCTTCAAATAGGAACCTCTTGTCCATAATTCCCATATTTTTCAGATATTTTTGAACCTCTGTTGATTCCTTAGGTGAGGTTTGCAGAAGGCTTCCTTCGCCGCCGCTATATATAATGTCAGTCTTGGGATAAATCCGAGATAACCGCATCATCTCGGTCAGGCGCTCGCCATAGTCGCTGGTGCTCAGCTGGCCGGTCTGGCCTGAGCGTTCCGCATCGACCGCGCCGCCCAGAACGATGATGCCGGCCAAAGACTTCGGCATCGGCTCGGGCACGGCATACCGGCTCTCAAGATAGACGACAAGGTTCGGTCCGATCGGCAGAACACCAAAGAAGAGAAACATGCAAACCCCTGCCGTCACGATCCGGCGTTTGCGCAAGATCAGTCCCGCCGCACAGATCAGCGTGATCAAAGTGAGCGGGCTAATCAGCGCCCAGATGATTTTCGACAGGACAAAGAACATGAGACAGACTTTATAAACCATCGAGGCCGCGATTGACCATCCCCTCGACGTGCCTGTAGTGTCCTTGGATGATGAATTTCGACACCATTGATAAAGTTTCCCTGTACCGCCTGCTGATCGTGCTGACCGCAGGGTTTCTCGGGCTGATCGGATGTTTCATCGTTTTAAAGCCCTTCATCCCGGCGATGATGCTCGCTCTCATCTTCTCGCTCAGCACCTGGCCCGCTTTTACATGGGTGCAGACCCAACTCGGCAACCGCACGACGCTGGCCGCCGCGCTGATGACTGTGCTTCTGGCCGCGTGTTTTATCGTTCCGCTGGTGTTTCTCGGCAGCAGCGTCGCTGAAAACTTCTCGCACATTTTTTCCGGTCTGGTCACCGCCCTCAGCGCGCACGCCAAGGATCCACCGGAGTGGCTGGTACAATTGCCGCTCTTTGGTAATCAGCTGGGCGATACGTGGCAAACCTATTCCGAAGACCGTCAAAAGCTGCTCGATATGCTCACCCAATATGCCGGCCCGGCCAGCCAGTTCGTGCTGGTGATTGCAGGCGCGATTGGCAAAGGCCTGATCGATCTGACGCTTGGCATCATTCTCGTCTATTTCTTTTTCCGCCACGGCACGCAGGCCGCCGAGCGCATCCGCACCCTCATTCAATCTTTCGCGGGCGAACGCGGTCAGCATTTGCTACAACTCGCCAAGAAAACCATGATCGGTGTGATTTACGGGATTCTCGGCACCGCGATTGCGCAAGGTGCTTTCGCTGCCATCGGGTTCTGGATCGCCGGGGTTCCCGCCGCAGGCTTTCTTGGGCTGATCACGTTCTTCCTCTCGATCATTCCGTTCGGCCCGCCCTTGGTGTGGATCCCTGCGACCTTCTGGCTGATATCCGAAGGCCAGTATTATTCGGCCATCTTCATGGCGGTCTATGGCGCGATCATCATCAGCATGCTCGATAACCTCGTCCGTCCCTATTTCATCAGCGTCGGCAGCAACCTGCCGATCATGCTGGTTTTGATGGGGGTCTTGGGCGGTATTCTCGCCTTCGGCTTTATCGGCCTGTTTATCGGTCCGGTTCTGCTGGCGATTGCTATGACCATGCTCCTCGACTGGAGCAAACAGCCCAGCAAAATCATCCCCACCCCCGACGCCCCGCACCCGGACGAGCCGGAACCGCCGCCCTTGGTGCTGACAGTTTAAAACCCTGTTCGCATCGCTGGACAACCCGGCAAAAGACCATTAAAAGCTTTTGATAATTACCGCATGTAAAAACGGATGAGTGGCAGAGCGGTTGAATGCACCAGTCTTGAAAACTGGCGTGGGTGCAAGCCCATCGTGAGTTCGAATCTCACCTCATCCGCCATATTTTTAATTTCGTTAGCTTGTGTTATTTTTGAGCACTATCCAATAATTTCTAACCGCTCTGCAGTTCCAATCATTTTAATGGGCTTATGTTGGTATGACTATATTCAAAGCTGGCAGAATGGAGTTGCTTTCCCGAGCATACGTAGATGCTGTGGCATGCTCAATCGGCGCACAAGTTGGCAATCTTTCCTACGACAATCAGAGTGTGGATGGTACATTTGCTAGTAGTAAGGGAAAATGCCCAAGAATTGATTTCCAGCTGAAAGCAACTTACGCGCATGATTTTGACATGTCAGGAAAGATGTCATTTCCACTTCCAATTAAAAACTACAATGATTTAAGAAGTGAGCGTTGCACACCAACTATCCTAATAGTGCTTGCAATGCCCGCAGACGAACAACTTTGGCTAGCGCATGATCATGATGCCCTTTTGATACGTAGATGCGCTTACTGGAAATCACTTTTGAGTGAGCCAGAAACAACGAGCACAACAACAAAAACAGTTTACATTGAAAAGACTTCAGCTTTATCCCCTGCAGTACTTTTAAATTTGCTCGATAAAGTGGAAAAGGACGAGGCGCTATGAAATCAATATTTGCCCCCTCAGATCTAACACCTTTCCAAGCTATCTTAATAGATGAAGCTAAAGCATATCTTGCCGTAAAAGGGTGGAGAATTGAAGGAAGGCATGGCGATAAGGCGCTGATTTACAGCCACCCTAGTTTGACCTACACAGCCATGCTTCCTTTAAAACCTTCTTTCTCGGATTACGCGATAAGAATCAGCGAGCTTGTTAGCGCTATAGCTGAATCAGAGAATAGAGATGAGAGAGATGTATTAAGAGACATTTCCCTATCTTCATTTGATGTTCTTAGAATAAGACTTGTTGACTCGGTTCGCTTGGGCACAGTTTCTTTAGAAGCTACAAGACACTTAGTAGATGAAGCTAGAGAGCTTTTTCTTTCTTCTGCAAGCTCCTGCATTAATCCTAAGAGAATCTTTGGCAGTAAGCGGGCGAGAGAAGCAGAGGATTACATACGAAAAGTTCGCCTTGGGCAGACTGAAGTAGGAAGCTATGTGTTCACAGTATTATCACCGGTCATTCTTGACCTAAATTCAACTATGCCTCTGCCTTTTGAAGTTCCTATCGCAGAAAAAATAGAACCCTTTGAGCGAAAAGTAACAAATATGCTCTATCAGGCTCTTTCTATTACTAATCAAAGTGCCGTTTTAGCTCAATCTGAAGGCTCCATAGAGGCTTTTAGTGATACTGCAAAATTCGGAGTTAGTACCAACTTCTGCGATGCCATACACAATATTTCTAAGAATGTGGGTACGGTTGATTTCCAATTAACTTGGGGGGCCGTAAGACCCCGCGCATCAGCAGATAACGCATTTCAGCCTATACGGTTCACTCCTCA
>CAYJDG010000022.1:0-36830 GCA_964368875.1 uncultured Pseudobdellovibrionaceae bacterium | reverse complement strand
TACGCGCCAGTGTGGTCGATTTGCAGAGTGCCATATGTCGCAATGATCGAAATCGTACCAGCTGCCGGAACAGTGTAGGTCGTGCCATTGAAGACAACCTGAGTTACGTTACCCTGAACGTCTGCACCAACATCATCATTGGAAGTAACATTGCCCGTCACAGTGAATGGGCCTGAGCCTACGCTAGCACCGTCATCAAGAGCAACCGGGCCATCATCGTAAACGCCGATTTCAATGATACCGATACCAACATCACCGTCAGCATCCGTTGCTGTCACACCGAACTGAAGGGTGATCAGATCATTCGGATCACTGGCGTTGGCATGATCAAGTGGGCCAGTTTGTGTAAAGGTGTAATCACCAGTTGCGGCATCAACAACCAGAGTAAATACGGTTACGCCGTTTGCGGTACCTGTGTAGGTGTTGCCAACCAGAGAAATAACGACTGGGGCGCCATTCGATGTCAGAGCGCCACCAGCGAGAGATCCGCCAGCAACAAAAGTTGTATTCAAAGTGACTGTGCCTGGACCATCGACTTTGAAGTCAGCGCCGGCATTGCCAGTTACAACGTTTGGACCAAGGTTTGTTTCATCGACATTATTGGTTGCACCGAGAATGGTCGGAATTGAATCCACATCCTGCTCAACACCTGGGTTAAGCTGGCTTTGTGGGAAGTTAGCACCATACCCAAGTTGTGTTGCCCCGATCGGGCCGATCGGGTTTACGCCGTTTAGAGCTGCCCCATCAATTGACGAGCCAAAGCCATAGCCCCGGCTGGAGGAGCCAGGTTGGTTACCAGCATCGCCGGCAGCAGGTTCTATGTTAGCAACTGACTCGGCAGCTTTTGCAGCTTTCGATGGATCTCCGCCAGCAGCAGGCTCGACATCCGGCGGCGCGTCAGCACCAGCTTTGCGGGCTGCAGATGCGACTTCGGACTGAGCAGCTTCGCCAGCGGCAGGTTCTGCAGCAGCAAGAGAATCGGCAATCGCAGGGATTTCAACGAGCTTGCATGATGTCAGAAGTGCATTCGAATCAATTACTGAACCATCAGCGAGAGTCATTGCCGGAGGCAATTCGGAGCCCATGGCAGTATAATAATTTTTGAGAATGAGAACGCCACCATCCTTGAATGTCAGGACAAGGTTCTGGCCTGCCTGGGCTGCAGAGAGCGTATCAGCAAAGGCAAAGTTCAGTTTGTATTCATGACCGGACTCAATATTCTTTTCAGTAACCTGACCTGCTTTAGGCGCATCGAGAGAAATGATGCCATTCGCGTCATTAGAGGCAAAATTTACAGGCCCTTTATCAAGCTGGGCAGCCAGCTCTTCCGGATAAATAATCGTGTTGTCTGACAGTTGGATGATCGTATCGCGTCCACATGATTGCGCGGAATTTACCAGTTCATCGAAATTCTCGACGACGACTTTGGATCCGTCACGGAAGACGATCTCAAGCTCACCTTGCGGAAGGGAGCGCATCTCGGAGATGCTGTCCTGAGGGAAAGAGAGGGTGTTGACCTGACCGGGTTCCAGATGAACTGGGATGTCGAACACTTTGTTTGCATTGGATGTTTCGACGACGTTGATATCTTTAGGCATAGGATTGATCTCCCAACTCTCTCTTTGAAGTGGTAACCCGCAAAACATCCGGTGTGGAGTGATTATGCAGGGGTGCTTTTAACAAATTCATAATGGCTTAGCACGAATTTTTACTGGATAGACCACGATATGTCAATTATTATGTTAAGCAAAAGTTAATGCTGCTGCGCATCATTAACTAATTTATTGAAAATACACACATATCGACAGTTAAAGATTATGCCAAGCCACCTATAAGAACGTATTTGGTCTCTAAAAATTCCCCAAAACCTTCAATACTTCCTTCACGACCCAGTCCGGACTCTTTCATCCCGCCAAAAGGAATGGCCGCATTGGCCAGTGCCGGCTCATTAATTCCGACCATTCCATACTCAAGTGCCCCAGCAACCCTGAAACACTGCCCAAGGTCCTGACTATAAAAATAAGAGGCGAGACCGAATCTGGTGTCATTTGCAAGGGCCACAGCCTCAGCCTCGGTTTTGAACTTAAAGATACCCGCAACTGGCCCGAAAGTTTCGTCTGAAAAAAGCACCATATCGGGGCTCATCCCGGTCAGGACAGTTGGTTCATAAAAGAGTGACTGCCCTTTCCGCTTACCACCGCATACCAACGATGCCCCGTTTGAAAGGGCATTGCTGACATGATCCTCGACCTTTCTGATTCCTTCTTCATTTATGAGAGGGCCGATTTGGGTTCCCTCCTTACTCCCATCACCCACCATAAGTGCCGCGACCTTTTGCGTCAGCAACTTGACGAATTCATCGTGAATTGAGTCCTGCACAAAAATTCTGTTGGCACACACGCAGGTTTGGCCCGCATTACGAAACTTACACGCAATCGCTCCGGAAACCGCCTGTTCAAGATTGGCTGTTTCAAAAACAATAAAGGGTGCGTTGCCGCCCAGCTCAAGGGAAACCCGCTTAATAGTATCGGCGCCTTGCTTCATCAAAATTTTACCGACCTCAGTAGAGCCAGTAAAAGAGATTTTGCGCACCAGCTTATGAGTAGTCAGTATCTTACCAACCTCCGGGGCACTCTCTCCTTTACAGGTCACGACATTAAAGGCACCGGGTGGTATTCCGGCTTGCTCCGCCAAAGCGGTAAGCGCAAGAGCACAAAGAGGGGTATCCTCGGCAGGCTTGAGAACGATTGTACAACCTGCCGCCAAGGCCGGGGCCACCTTCCGCGTAATCATGCTGACAGGAAAATTCCACGGGGTAATGGCCGTGACAACTCCGACCGGCTCACGCATTACCAAAATGTTCGTATCTTTTTTAAAAGAAGGGATGATATCGCCGAACGCGCGGCGACATTCTGAGGCCGCCCACTCAACTGACTCAGCACCGCTTTTAATTTCTATCCGCGCTTCAGTCAAAGGCTTGCCTTGCTCCGCTGTGAGGAGAGCAGCAAGTGATTCAATGTTCTTAACAATGAGATCTGCCCAGAGCTTGAGCTTATCTCCACGCGCCTGGGCTGTTTCGGTTTTCCAACTCTGAAAGGTAATAGCTGCGGCTTGAATAGCCTTCTCAGCATCAACAGGGCCACAGTCGGGAACGTCTGCTAAGTTTTCTCCGTTAAAAGGGTTTTTAACCTGAAAGGTCCCTTCCCCCGCTGCGTTTACCCACTGCCCGCCGATAAAGGCCTTATTCCTGATCAGCGCCTGATAATCAGCCATAGCTAAAAGCTCCCTCGAATTGTTAGGAACGAAACGTAGAGACTTATAAGGCGGTTCCTTTAAAGGCCGATATCAATCTCTTTAGTCTTGGCAACTTTTTTATGTTGTTTCTTGCGGATCAGCATGTTGACGGCCTCGACGCTGAAGGAGAACGCCATCGAGAAGTAGAGATATCCTTTAGGGATATGGAAGTGCAAACCTTCCCCGATCAGGGCCATCCCGATCAGCATCATATAAGAGAGTGCCAGAACTTTGACGGTTGGATGACGGTTGATGAAATCCGCAACGATATTAACCGCCATCAGCATAAAGATAACCGAGACAATAATCGCAGCTATCATGATCGATTTCTGATCGGCAATGCCAACAGCTGTCAGGACGCTATCGAATGAGAAAATAATATCCATGACAACAATCTGCGCAATCACGGCGCCAAAATTTGCATAGATTTTCTTGCCCACCGTTTTAGGCTCTTCCGCACCTTCGATTTTTTCATGGATTTCAGTAGTGCCTTTGGCAAGCAGGAAGAGGCCGCCGACGACCAGAATGATATCGCGCCACGAAATACCCTTATCAAAAACTGTGAAAATAGGGTCCTGAAGCTGCGCAATCCAGAAAATGAGAGATATCAGAAGAATCCGCGTAAAGAGCGCGACACTGAGACCAATACGGCGTGCCGATTTGCGCTGTTCCGGCGGCAACTTGTCGCTGAGAATGGACAGGAGAATGAGGTTATCAATCCCCAGAACAACTTCCAAAACGCATAATGTGACGAACGCAGCCCAAGCGGCCGGATCAACTAAAAGTTCCATAAAATCAGCTACCATGGCAACGACGTCCTTCGGGTTTTAAACTCAGCGGAGAGTACAATGACCTAAACTACATAACAAGGGTTGGTGTATTCCTTAACTTGTGCTGCAATAAACGTATGAACACCCTGCGCAAACATTTCATCCAACTGACACTGTGGATCCTGCTGTATGTTGGAGCAGGCTGGCTAATTGGGGCTCTCACAAGCGACTCAGTTAATTCGTGGTATCAACAGCTGGCCAAAGCCAGCCTCAATCCCCCGCCGCTGGCATTTCCCATCGTCTGGACGGCCCTTTATATTATGATCGCAATAGCAGGCTGGTCTTTGTGGCAGACCGCCACGTCTAAACGGAAGAGTTTGGTTTGCGGTCTATTTATCCTACAAACAATTATGAACTGGATGTGGAGTTTTATTTTCTTTGAAGCTCATATGCTGGGTCTCGCCTTTGCATGGATAGTGGCACTTATCATTGTGGTAGCGATATTGATCCTGCTCTCTTGGTCTTTGTCGCGGAGGTCTGCACTATTACTTATTCCCTACTTGCTGTGGATCTCTTTTGCGTCCTATCTGAGTGGTTCGGTATGGGTATTGAACACTCCCTAAGATGAAATACGGCGGCGCCTTCTTAAAAATCTAAGTTATGGCTACAAAACATGGATTAGCGCAAACTGGGGACAGGTTGTGAATAAGTTTCCGGACAAATAAAAATCATTCCAGAAAATGAAGTTGTTAGCGTCCTGTGGGCATTTTCTCAGTGTGCGATGCATCTAAAAAAGATTCGATATTTTTTATTTTTTGACTCGACTCATCCCTCAAAACGCGACAGCCTAAAGATGTCGAGCAGAACATGGTTCCTTCGGGAATGTCCTTCTCTTTTCCTCTTCGGAGGATTGTGAAGCGGCGTCTGAGCGATGGTGAAAACGAGTGGTAACCGTTTTCGGGTTTTACACCCTGGGCCTGCTGCGGCTGGCCTGTTCGCGTAAGTGAGCGGGCCTGTGTGAAGCTTAAAAGAGATGGGAGTCAAATCCCCGCCTGATCGCCTCAGCCCGTCGTCGTGGACGTAAAAACATCTGCAGAAGGCGGTACAGGTTCCGTAAGGATGTAAAGGTGGCTTCGAGCTCCGGGTTTGACGCTGAACATCTCTTGAACTGGTCGCATGTCCGTTGCAACGGGCTGGCCGCGTGGATAGTCACCACGATAAATGTGCGAAAGAGTGGGTTCTTTCGCAGATCAGAGGAAAAGAAAGGGCCTCGCGGGCCTGGATTTTCCCGAGTATCGACAGCAGCGTGCCCCCTTTGCGGCTTTACTCTCGAAAGATTGTAAAGTTTCCGAAAGGAGCATATAGTCCCGAACGGATCCCGGTGCGATCCTTTTACTGCTCGGACAAACCGCGCTGTAAGAGGGTGAGAGCACCGGGATCTTTGTTTGTAAGGCCCGGTTTTCCGCGTTTCTCAGGGTTTAGTCCTTTTTTAATCACACGCTTTCATCTATTATTCCCCCAAGTTAACCATTCCTAATATTATTGCGTTATTATAATCTGACATGGCCCTTAAGCTCGACAAAATCAGCGTTCTGGTGATCGAAGATACCATCCCGATGCGCAAGCTCATCGTTTCGGTACTCGAATCTCTTGGCGTTACAAGAATCCATACCGCCAATGACGGGGCCCACGGCTTTTCCCAATATCAAAAACTTAATCCGGATATCATTATCACTGACTGGCTGATGGAACCGGTCGACGGGATTGAGTTCATCAAAATGGTTCGCCACCATCCGTCTTCCACGCACCGAACCGTCCCAATCATCATTATCACTGGGTACAGCGCCATCACCCGCGTTATACAGGCCCGTGATCAGGGCGTAACAGAATTTCTGGTCAAACCATTTACGGCGAACGATTTGGCTAAACGTCTTGCCTACGTCATCAACCGTCCCCGCGATTTTGTTCAGACCCCCCATTATTTTGGGCCCGACCGCCGCCGCAAGACGGGTGAAGAATACACGGCAGGCCCCGACCGCCGTAAAATCTCTACCAAAGCGCAATCAGGCCGAATCGAGGTAGATTTCGAATCTACGGCGACGTGGGACATAACCACTAAGTAACTATTGAGGAGTATACTATCTAGCCATGAGCGACGTGACTGCATCCCAGGTTAAAGTCTACAAAGCCTCCAATGAGCTACAGCTGAAAGCTGGCACTGGCGAGGTTGATTCGAACAGAATCCAAAAGGCCGAAAACGCCATCCAGAACAATACCGAGAACTTTACCGAGGTCGGCGGCGAATTCCTTGAGCGCCTTGCCGCAGGGGTTGCCCGTGCGCGCAATTCAGATTTGCCCATGAAAGAGAAAATTGCCGGCATGACCCAGCCGGTTATGGAGCTCAAGGCCAATGCCCGGATGTTCAAATATGAGCTGGTCACGGAACTGGCCAACGTCATGCTGGGCTTTCTTGAGAATATACGCGACCTCGATAAAGACGCGATCGAGATCGTTGCGGCCCACCACACAACCCTCAATGCGATCATCAGCAAGGAAATGAAAGGCGATGGCGGTTCAAGCGGCCCCATGCTGCGCATGGAGCTTGAGGATGCCTGCCAAAGATATTTCAAGAAGCGCCGTCCAACCTGATTGCGGCTTGTGGCAGGTCTTTCCTCAAGGTACGCTGTAATGAATACTTTGGATTTACCTTATGCCTATTAATTTAAGCGCTTTAAGCATTCTCCTGATTGAAGATACGGCGCCGATGCGCAAAATCCTCGTATCGGTTCTTGAAATCATAGGCTTTAAAAGAATTTATTCTGCGGGCAGCGGCGAACAAGGTTTCCGCATGATCAAGGATTACAACCCCGATATCGTCGTCACCGATTGGATGATGGAACCGATCGACGGAATCGATTTGATCGGCATGATCCGCACCGCCCCGGGCGTACCCAATCGTAGCGTTCCAGTTATTCTGATCACAGGCTATGCGGCAACCGAAAAGGTCATGAAAGCGCGTGATCAGGGCATGACTGAATTTCTGGTCAAACCGTTCACGGCCAAGGAACTTGCCTCCCGTATCAGTCACGTCATCAACAAGCCGCGAGATTTTGTCGAAGCGCCTAAATTCGTGGGGCCAGACCGCAGGCGCAGGGAAGATGATTACAGCGGACCGGTGCGCCGCCGCTCTGATCGCAATAAGAAAAAGAAGGTCTAGACGATGGACGAAAAACCTTTTTCAGATCAGCCCCTGGAAGGCAGCGTCAAAATCACCAAGGCGTCTTACGCCTTGCAGGACAAGGCCGGCAAAGGTGAGATCGACCCAATCCTGATCATCCGCGCCGATCGCTTTATCGAAGAAAATACCGAGGACTTTACACCACTGGCGCTTGAACAAATGGCGCGCATGGCGCGCGTTCTCGAGCGGATTAAACTGAATGAGCACCGTATCCCTGAGGCCATACAGGAATTGGTTGGGCCGGTCATGCAACTAAAAGCGAACGGCCGCTTCTTTAAATATGATCTGATCACGTCACTGGCCGAAATGATGCTGTCATTTCTGGAATCGATTGATCGCCTCGACGACGATGTGGTGGCTCTGGTCGATACGCACCTGGCCAGCGTTCAATTGATCATTGCGCGGAAAATCAAAGGCAACGGCGGCGCCGACGGCAAGCTTCTGCTTAAAGAACTCGAAGATGCCATCAGGCGCTATAACAAAAAACGTGCCGTCGCCTTTCAGGAAACGATCAACTAAAACGACAGGCGCTTGGCCTGGCTGATCTGCGGCAGCGCTTCGACTTTTGCAAAGACTTCATCCGAGAGCGGCGCATCGAGCGAAACGAGCGAGATAGCCGTTTTACCCTCTGCCACACGGCCAAGACGGAAATCAGCGATGTTCTGGCCAGCTTGAGAGAGCACAGTGCCAAGCGCACCGATCATGCCCGGTTTGTCTTCGTTGCGGATAAACAGCATGTTTTGCGTGAGGGCCGCTTCGATTGGCACGCCTTCGACTTCCACGATGCGCGGCTCTTTACCAGCGAACAATGTCCCGGTAACGCTGCGCGGGCCGCTTTCACATTCGAGCGTGACGCGGATGGCGGATGGCCACTCACCGTCGTTTTCTGTTTTGGTTTCAGAGACCGTGATCTTTTTAGCTTTGGCGATTTCTGGAGCATTGACCATGTTGACGCCATCACTCATCGCGCCGAGCAGATCGGCCAAGACCGAAGCGGTCAGAGGACGCGTGTTCACTTTCGCGGCAGCGCCGATATATTCAATCGTGACTTTGGTGAAGGCGCAATCGGTTGTCTGGCCAGCGAGGCGGCCGAGCTGCGAGGCGAGTTTCATGAAGGGGCGGAGCTTAGGTGCTTCTTCAGCGGTGATCGAAGGCATGTTGACCGCGTTGCTGACTGCGCCGTTGAGCAGGAAGTCGGACATCTGTTCTGCAACCTGAATGGCCACATTGACCTGCGCCTCCGAGGTCGACGCCCCAAGGTGCGGTGTGCAGATGACGTTCGGGTGACCAAATAATACGTTGGTTTCTGCCGGTTCGACTTCGAATACATCGAGCGCCGCGCCTGCGACATGTCCGCTATCAAGCGCATCCTTGAGGTCTTGTTCAACGATCAGTCCGCCGCGGGCGCAGTTAATGATACGAACGCCTTTCTTCATTTTAGCGAGCGCGTCTTTGTTGAGCATGTTCTTGGTCTTGTCGGTCTTCGGCACGTGGATCGTGATAAAGTCTGCGCGTTTGTAGAGATCATCAAGCTCAACCCGTTCAACGCCGAGTTCCTGAGCACGCTCTTCCGTGAGGTAGGGATCGTACGCGATCACGCGCATTTGCAGACCGAGTGCGCGGTTGGCGACAATCGCACCGATGTTGCCAGCACCGATCAGGCCGAGGACTTTGCTGTAAAGTTCAACGCCCATGAATTTCGATTTTTCCCATTTGCCTGCATGGGTTGAGGCCGAGGCCTGCGGAATCTGACGTGCAAGCGACATCATCATCGCGATGGCGTGTTCGGCGGTGGTGATCGAGTTGCCGAACGGGGTGTTCATGACGACCACGCCAGCAGCGGTCGCGGCTGGTACATCAATCGTATCGACACCAATCCCGGCGCGGCCAATCACTTTGAGACGTTTGCCAGCGAGGATCACGGCGGCGGTGACCTTGGCGGACGAGCGCGCGGCGATGCCGTCATAATTACCAACAATCGCGGAGAGCTCTTCTGGGGAGAGGCCGGGTTTGACGTCGAAATCGACACCATTGCGGCGGAAAATTTCCTCCGCCTGTTTATCCATTTTATCAGCGATCAGAATTTTCGGTGCGGCGGCCATGGCTTAAAACCCTCTGTTTTATATGGTGCAATGCAAGACACGCGTGTCATATCAGAGAGTCCGGGGGCAGGAAAAGGGGCAGATTGCAGAAAAACGCTTTATTCGTCGCGGAGCGTCTTTTTTCCGGGGCCGGAGATCTGTAAAGCCTTGGAATAGGTCGAACCCCATGATTCCATGACCTGCGCCCCGATCCGCATCCAGGCATCCATGATATGGGCTTGCGCCTGACCGGCACCTTCGATGGTGGCTTTGGTTGCAACGCGCTGCATTTCGAGAGCCAGTTCCGAGGGAATTTCGATGGTGACGCGAATGGGTGGCAATGCGCCGTCTTTAGGTGCCATGATTTCCTCCTCAGGGGTTTTCGTCTATACAGAACCCGACCTTAGTTAATTCCGGCCCAACAAGAAACGATTTTCGATGTCCCTGCCCGCTTATATTACTCTGCCCTTCAAGCTCGAGCGCGACGCGCCGCCGTTTGAGACGAATTTCATCAAGTGCCCGGAGTCGCTGGTGCGGCAGGTTCTGACAGATTTCACCAAAAAGGGGCAAAAGATTTTCGACCCGTTTGCCGGACTGGGCACGACCCTTTTTGTTGCAGAAGACATGGGACGCGATCCTTACGGCATTGAGGCCGAAGAAAGCCGTTATCAATGGGTTGCCGGGCAAATGGAAAACTGGATGCAGGTGGTGCACGGTGACGGGTTCCATGCGGCGCGCATGGGGTTTCCCAAAATGGATTTCTGTTTTACCTCGCCGCCTTACATGCAGGCCAATCATCAATGGAACCCGCTTTATGCAGGTGATCCGAAACATGCTGGCTACGCGAAATACCTGAAGCGCATGGGGCAGATATTTGGCGAAGTGGCCAAAGTGATGAAGAAGAATGCCTATGTGGTGGTTCAGGTCGACAATCTTCCGGGGAAAGTCTACACGCCTCTGGTGCGCGATCTGAGCCTTGTGATTTCAAAACACCTGCGCCTCGACGGCGAAATGATGATCGTCTGGAAGAATGCCAAGCCGGAGTATCCGCACAGCCAGTGCCTGATTTTTAGAAATGTATAATGGGCATTCTTACCAGTTCGTTTTTCGTTTCTTGAGAGCGGATTTTTGGATTTGTGATTGATTTCAAGCCTTTATGGATTCCCCGCCTGCGGGGAATGGCAGAGCAGGGAGTGGGTTTGTTTAGTTCGTTCCGGCGTTTTATTTTTAGAGGTTCCTCTGCTTATCAGTTTGTTCGTTGTTTGAATTTTTTTCGACTGGCCATGGATTGCTACAGCGGCCTTGGGCCTTCTCGCAATGACGGATAGCGCGATCGGGGGATCGCGGGAGTCTTTGTTTTTATTCACGATATAATTAGTTAAATTAATAGGATAAAAAGCCATATTTGTCAAGTTATTTAGCTCTGGCGCAAGGATGGAATCTTTATGTAATCTCACGATATAGGGAGTTTATTATGGGTACAGATATTTTACTGCATCGCTTGTTCGGAATGGCAGGGTATGAGGCTCCTGAAGAGCCGCAACCACCGCCAGAAGAATATTACGGCTGGCGTTTTCCCGATTTTGAGGACGATCCTGATTTTCCCAAGGACCAAGGACGTGGCAATTTTATAGTAACCGCAACCTATAAAATCCATTCTGCCGTTCCGCCCGATGCTGAAGGAGCGAGGTGGTATAAAGAAGAGTTAGGGGGGCGCGTCTTCAGCTATCTCGAGCGAACCCATGAATTATATGCAGCGTATGACCGCGGATTATGGCGTCTGTATGAAGTTATGGAAGCAGATATTCGCTTCAAGGACAGCATCCTCATCGACTCTGGGCTGGTCAGGGACAAGAAAGCTGACTTCAAAACATTGCCAGAGCTATTGGCAGCGATGCGTGAATGGGATTATCGCGTTATCGCGGCGAGACATGCCCAGAGCAGCGACACCAAGCTCCTAACGACTGAAGATAATATCGAACTGGCTTTCCTCAGCCATGATCATTGGTCTCAGGTTGCTGACCGGTATGACATTACTCTGCCGCCACTCAACCGCTCAATCGACCTGTCAAAACCGGCCCTGAAATAAATCAGCCTTCAAGGCAGAAGGCGATGGCGCGGTCGATATGCAGGGCGGTCGTGTCGAAGAGCGGGAGCGCGCTATCGCGGGGCTTTACGACGAGCGTGATTTCGGTGCAGCCGAGGATCACGGCTTGCGCGCCCTCAGCTGCGGCCTTGGTGACGACGGCCTGAAACAGGGCGGTGGCTTCGGGTTTGAAAATACCTTTGCAGAGTTCGTCGAAAATAATCCGGTTGATCTCGGCGCGGTCCGTCGCATCAGGCGTGAGCGTTTCGATGCCACGCGCATTCAGACGCCCGCTGATGAAATCCTGCTCCATCGTAAAGCGTGTGCCAAGCAAGAGGACTTTGGAAATTTTTTCCCGCAGCAGCGCAGCGGCAGTCGGATCAGTGATGTGGAGCAGCGGCACGCCCAGAACTGCTTCGACGTCTTTGGCCTGCCGGTGCACGGTGTTCGAGGTGATCATGATGGCCTCTGCACCGATCTGTTCAAGCTGGCCAGCGGCGGTGGCGAGCTGCGCACCAATTTCGTCCCAGCCGCCGCTGGTCTGTAACTGCTTGATCGGTTCGAAGGGGAGGTAAATTACGGCAAGGTCCGCCGACCAGTTGCTGCCCAGCGCTGCCTGCACGCCCGCATGAATGGCCTGTTCATAGAGGAGAGTCGAGTGGTGACTCATCCCGCCTATGAGACCAAGCCGTTTCATGCTGCTTTCTGGGCAAGGCCAGCTTTGGCATCCTGAAACGCCCAGTCGAGCCATGTCAGCATGAGCGCAACATCGGATGCGTCAATCGTCGCGCCGCCCCAGATGCGGAAACCTGCCGGGGCCGTTTTATAGCTGGCGATATCGTAGGCGACGCCTTCTTTATCGAGCTTCTTGACGATGTCTTTCACGAAGGCCTGTTCGCTGTCTTCATCCATCTTCTTGATTTCAGGATCAACGATCTTCAGGCAGATCGAGGTGCGCGAGCGCACACTTGCATCCTGTGGCAGGAAATCGATCCAGTCAGTTTTAGCAACCCAGTCTTCGACCGCTTTGAGGTTGGCGGTGGCGCGGGCAACCGTCGCCTTGAGGCCGCCAATGCTGTCGACCCAGCGCAAGGCGTCGGCGCAGTCTTCAACCGCCAGCATCGACGGCGTGTTGATGGTTTCGCCAACGAAGATGCCATCGGTCAGTTTGCCTTTGGCCGTCATGCGGAAAATTTTCGGCAACGGACGATTGGGTGTGAACGATTCAAGCCGTGCGACAGCGCGCGGGCTGAGCACCAGCATGCCGTGGGCAGCTTCGCCGCCAAGCACCTTCTGCCATGACCATGTGGTCACATCCAGTTTCGACCAGTCCATCTCATAGGCGAAGACAGCGGAGGTCGCGTCACAGAAGGTCAGGCCCTTGCGGTCGGCTTTGATCCAGTCGTGGTTAGGAATGCGCACGCCTGAGGTGGTGCCGTTCCAGACGAACACAACATCACGGTCGGTATCGACACCGGAAATATCCGGCATTTCGCCGTAAGGAGCCTTGAACGTTTTGACATCGGCGATTTTCAACTGGTCGACGACATCTTTGAGCCAATCGGAGCTGAACTGTTCCCAGGCCAGCACATCGACGCCGCGTTCACCGAGCATCGACCACAGGGCCATTTCAATCGCGCCAGTATCAGAGGCCGGAACGATGGCGATTTTGTAATCAGCAGGAATACCCAGAATGCGGCGATGTTCTTCGATGATTGCCAGCAGACGTTTTTTACCTTCGGCGGCGCGGTGGGAGCGGCCGAGAAACGCACCTTTCAGCGCATCGATCGTCCAGCCGGGGCGCTTGGCGCAGGGGCCGGAAGAAAAGTTGGCATTGACGGGTTTCGTGGTAGGTTTGGCGGATTGTGTCTGCATCTCTTGAGCCCTCGGCGCGTGTGACTTATAGTGCCAAGCGATAGAGAATTCATCCCGCGCTGTCCAGTGGTCATAAGGTAAATTTATGTCGTTCGTCCTTGTTTTCGTTGCCGGCAATCCGGCCAAGCCACTGAATCCCGGTCACCTGGCCGAGATCGAGCGCTTTCTGGATGAGCAGGTGGTACGCTTTGCCCCCAATCCGCGCTGGCTGCATATTCATAAAGCAGCTGACATCGCAGTTGATGACAAGCTGTTGCCGGCTCAATTGAGTGCGCTCAAGGATATGCTCGCTGGAGCCGAGATCGATGTCTTTATCACGTCAGCAGATGCGCGGCGCAAACGCCTGCTGATTGCGGATATGGATGCAACCATCGTCACCAGCGAGACGCTGGACGAGCTCGCAGCCGCGGTCGGCCTGAAGCATGAGATTGCCTCAATCACGGCGCGCGCGATGCGCGGCGAGCTGGATTTTCACACAGCCCTGAAAGAGCGCGTCGGCATGCTGAAGGGACTGAGCATCAACGCTCTGCATGAAACGCTGAGCGAAACCGAATTTTCGCCGGGCGCGGAGACGCTGGTTAAAGTGATGAGCGCCCATGGGGCCACCTGTGTTCTGGCATCGGGCGGGTTTACTTTCTTTACCCGTGCGATTGCCGCCAAGGCCGGGTTCCAGTTCCACCATGGCAATACGCTCGGCATCGAGGGCGACCAGCTGACCGGAGAGGTCATTCCGCCGATTTTGGATAAGGATGCCAAGTTGAGTTTTCTGACCCAGTACCGCAACCGCATGGGCCTCGACATCCTCGACACGATGGCGCTCGGCGACGGGGCCAACGACTTGCCGATGTTGGAAAATGCGGGTTTGGGCCTTGGTTTCCGCCCGAAACCTGTGGTTTTACAGAGTATCGAGAACTGTATTGTTCATTCAGATTTAACCTCTGCGCTCTATATTCAGGGGTACACTTGGCAAGAAATTGACCGGGTTCTAACTTCAACCTCAGGCTCACCTCCGAGCCCGCACTGATACAAGCGGATTATTTACATGGCCGAAGAGCAGCTCAAATATAAAGTCAGCGACGAACAGCTTGAAGAGCTGATCTTCAAATACTGCCGCGACTTCACGCAGCTTGCGCGCATGAACCGCTTCGACCCGATCACGGGCCGGGATGAGGAAATCGATCAGGCCGTTCTGATCATTCTGCAAAAGGGCCGTAAAAACGTCGCCCTGCTCGCACCCGCCGGGGTTGGTAAAACGGCTTTGTGCGCTGGCCTTGCCCAGCAAATTGTCGCAGGCAACGTGCCTGAGTACCTGAAAGATGCCCGCCTGCTGGAAATCGATCTCGCCGCAATGTCGGGCGGGACGCTCGGGCCTGCTGAATTCCAAGGCCGCTTCCTGCCACTTTGCAAAGGCGTCGCCGAACGCTATCACGATCCGAAATATCCGAAGGTCATTCTCTTCATCGACGAGATGCACCAGATCATGCCGTCCTGTGAAGGCTCGGCTTACAAAGGCCTTTCTGAGGTTATGAAGCCATATCTCACGGTTGGCGATCTGCACGTCATCGGGGCGACCACGCTCGATGAATTCCGTATCTATGTCGCCATCGACCCCGCCATGGATCGCCGCTTTCAAAAAGTATTTCTATCGGTTCCGACCGCTGCGCAGGCCAAGGAAATCGTCAAGAACCTCAAGAAAGGCTACGAGAAGCATCATAAGATCAACGTCACCGACGAGGTCATCGATATCATCGTCGACCTGACTGATCAGCATATGCGCAAACGGAACCAGCCGGATAAATCGATCATCATGATGGATGCTGCCATGGCGCACCATGTCAAATACAAGGGCATCGGGGGCGACCTTGAACTGGAATCAGTTTACTACATGATTTCCAAAGAGACTGGCATCCACAAGGACGCCCTCAAGAAATAATTATTCCGCGAGCATGATCTTGCGCACGAAGTCGGGCAGATCTGTCAGGCGGCGGCGCTTGCAGCGTTCGGCCTCGAGCACGGCCTGAGCCCGCGCAATCGAGCGTTCCAGTTCCGTATTGATGATGATGTAATCATATTCAGAATAGTGGGAGATTTCGGCGGAGGCTTTGCGCATGCGCTCGACGATCACATCTTCATTGTCCTGCTGACGCGCGCGCAAACGGCGCTCGAGCTCGTCCTGCGAGGGCGGCAGGATAAAGACCGTGACCAGATCGTTGACCAGTTTCTGTTTCAGCTGCTGTGTGCCCTGCCAGTCGATGTCAAAAATAATGTCCTGACTTTTCTCAAGCGCGTCTTCGACCGGGGCGAGCGGCGTGCCGTAATAATTTCCAAAAACTTTGGCGTGTTCAAGGAGTTCTTTTTTCTCGACCATACGGTCGAATTCTTCCTTGGTGATGAAATGGTAATCCTGCCCGTCGACTTCACCCGGACGCGGCTGGCGCGTGGTCACCGAAACCGAGACGGTCAGCTCTTCATCCCGGTCGAGCAATGCCCGCGTGATGGTGGTTTTTCCAGCCCCGGAGGGAGAAGACAGCACGAATAAAAGCCCGCGCCGTTTGATCAGATATTTTAAAGCAGTCGTCATGGCGGCATTTTACTGGTTTTGATCTGTTCTGCAATCGCCGTTCTGCTAATGTTGGAAAATGAAAACAATTCTTATCACAGGCGCATCCAGCGGCATCGGCGAGGCTTTGGCCCTGCACTACGCTCGCGAGGGCCATCGCCTGATCCTTGGCGGGCGCAATGTCGAGCGGCTGGCCGCAGTTGCCGCCGCCTGCACCCAGGCCGGGGCCGAAACGCATTATCAGGCGGGCGACGTCACCGCGCGTGAACTGATGCATCAATGGATCGCGGGCAGCGACAAAAGATTCCCGCTCGATCTGGTGATTGCCAATGCCGGGATTTCCGGCGGCACCGGCGGGGCGGTGCTGGAGCAGGCCTTGTCCGAGTCGCAGAAAATTTTCGATATCAATTTTCAGGGTGTTCTCAACACTATCGATCCGATCCTGCCGCGCATGATCGCGCGTGGCAAAGGACAGATAGTTTTGATCAGTTCGCTCGCCGGTTTCGCTGCATGGCCCGGAGCTCCCGCTTACAGCACATCAAAGGCAGCGGTGCGGTTTTACGGCGACGCGCTGCACACGCGCCTGAAACCGACAGGTGTACAAATAACCGTGGTTTGTCCCGGGTTTATCAAAACGCGGCTCACTGACCATAATCCTTTTCCGATGCCATTTCTGATGTCTGCTGAGAAAGCTGCTGCGATTATCGTGCGGAAACTAAAGGGAAATCCACCTAGAATTGTCTTTCCGTGGCCGACTGCTCTTGTCGCGCGTACGCTCGGTCTACTGCCACCGACACTGGCAGGCCTTATATTAGCGCGTGCGCCTGAAAAAAAAGCTTTGCAAGATCAGGCACAATAATTCATCATTCCGCAAAAATCTGATATAAAAAATCAAATTCAGCTCTGAGTCTCTATTTATGCGTGAACATTTAGTCATGCGTTTGATGAGCTGAACTGATTATGAGCAGCCAGACATTTTCTTAGATTCTGCGTTTTTTATTGAGGGGCTAATTTATGGATATTACAGAGCTGGAGAGGAACGCAGAAGTTGCGGCCAATCTGCTGAAGGCGATGTCAAACGACAAACGTCTGATTATTATGTGCGCACTTTTCAAGGGCGAGAAATGTGTCGGCGATCTTGAAGAAATCGTCGGCCTGTCCCAGTCAGCGCTGTCCCAACATTTGGCCCGCTTGCGCCGCGATGGTCTGGTCATTACGCGACGTGATGCGCAGACCATCTATTACTCTCTCGAAGACAGGGCAGTAAAATCGATGCTGCGCTGTCTCTATGATATTTATGCGGTCGATCCGCAAGTGGCACCGGTTACCGCTTAAGAGCATCCCTGTAGACTCTCCACACGTCATCAGCACTGATTGTCGTTAAATCTGCGGCTTCGATGGTTTTTGCACGTGCGCCTTGTGGGCCATGTTTCTTGACTGTGCTTGCCGCCGAGCAAAACAGCATCACCAGCGGCAACCCTGTCGCCGCGATCATGTGGGCTGGCCCCGTGTCATTGCCGATGGCAGCTTGCGCGCTCCGCGCCAGCGCCGGAATATCATAGAATGCCGTCTGCCCGGTCAGATTTAAAACCTCAAGCCCGGCAGAAATATCTGCATTGATATCTGCTTCCGCCGCCGTGCCGAGCAAGACCGGTTGCACGCCTTCAGCGATCAGTCGGCGAGCAATATCTTTATAGCCCGCGACAGGCCAGCGTTTTTCCGGATGCGCGGGTGAGCATCCGGGCACGAGCAACACATATGGCGGGCGCAGAGGAAACTTATCCAGATTGCCCGTCATCCAAGAGAGGTCATCAAGTTTGACATCTTCCACGCCGCCAAGGCGCAGAGTTTGCACATGGCCAAGATAAGAGTGGCCGCGGGTGCGCTCAGGTGAGGTATTGCGATGCGACGCCCCGCGTGCGGCTCCGACCCATTCCGGGCGCGGCGAAAAAAGATGCAGGTAAAACGCCGTGCGGTCGTTGTTCTGCAGATCATAAACACGGGTGAATTTTCTCTGATTGAGATCCCGCGCAAACGCAATCACAGCAGAGAGATCATACCATTTGGGTTTTGCATCAATCAGAACGTCATCAAAATAGCCGCAATCCTTGCCCAGTTTCGCAAAAGGCGCGGTCGTCAGAAGGGTGATGCGGGCCTGCGGGTGGTGGGCGCGGATCGCTTTCATAGGCCCCAGCGCATAAATGAAATCGCCGAGCGCGCCGAGTTTGATGACCAGAATCTGCTCAACCGCCGCAGGCTGCATCATGCCGCCTGCACAGCGGTTGCAGGGGTGCCGAGCAGCAATTCGGTATAGACATCGAGCGTGCGGTCCGCCATTTGCTGGCGCGTGAAGTTCTGCTGCACATGGTTGATGGCATGGTAGGCCAGCTCATTGCGCTGGTCATCGGTCAGATCCAGTGCGCGTTTCAAAGCCGCGGTCAATTCATCGATATCGCCGGGCGGCACGAGCCAGCCGGTTACGCCGGGAATAATCGTTTCGGTTGACCCACCATGATCGGTCGCAATCACCGGACGGCCCATCGCCTGACCCTCGACGGCCACGCGGCCAAAGCCTTCGGGTTCAATCGAAGCTGAGACCACGACGGTTGCCAGCATACAAGCGGATGGCATGTCGTCGCAGTGATCCATGATCCTGACATTGCCCTCAAGCTTGTAATCATGGATGAGTTTTTCCAGTTCGGCGCGATATTCGGTGCGGCCCTGATCATCCCCGACCATGACGCAATAGACATCCGGACGCTCCAAGCGTGCCATCGCCTCAATCATTTCGCGCTGGCCTTTCCATTTGGTCAGGCGGCCCGGCAACAGGATTATGCTGGCGCCATCCGGCACCCGCCACGCGCGGGAGAGTTTCATCATGCGTTCCGGCGAACAGTTGCCAGGATTGAACTTTTCAATCGGGATACCGCGGTGCACGACGCGAATGCGGTTTGGGTCGATTTCGTAATTTTTCTTCAGGTATTCAGCCACAAAGTTGGAAATGGCAATGACACGTTCGCCACGCGCGATCGAAGAATTGTAAAACCGCTTCGCCGCATTGTCATGAATGTTATAGGGGGCGTGGCAGGTCGTCATGAAATGTGCGGCAGTTCCCTCGCACGCTTTCAGGCAACTCCATGCAGGGGCACGCGAGCGCGCATGGACAATATCGACACCGTACTGCGTGATCAGGCGGCGCAGGCGGAGGATGTTCATATACATCACGAACGGATTTTTACTATCGACCGGCATGTTGATATGGCGGGCCCCGGCGCGGGCAAGTTCAGGAATGCGCATGCCGCCATTTGAGACGACAATGGCGCTCGCGCCGGAGTTCTTAAGCTCGGCGGCGATATCGATGCAGCCCTGCTCGGCTCCACCTGCGCCCAGATGCGGGATGACCTGCATAACGACCGGTGGTTTGTGATGGGGTTTCGGAGGCATGGGTGCGCTTTTGGCTCGAATTCGTCTCTTGATCTTTGCCGAGTGGTTTAGCACACTCTGTCCCGTGTCGACAAATCCTCAAGCTTCTCCTGCGCCCCTTCCTCCCCCGGAAAAGCTGATCAATGCCCGGGGGCAGGCCCTCGCCTATCGCTACCAGCCGGGCCGCGCCGACCTTCCGGCGGTTATTTATCTACATGGCTACGCGTCCGACATGCTGGCGACCAAAGCCCAGTATCTTGCCGAATTCTGTGCGGGCCGGGACCAATCCTATCTGCGTTTCGATTATTCCGGCAACGGCCTCTCGGATGGCATTTTTACGCAAGGCACGATTGGCGACTGGATTCTTGACGCCCTGACCATCATCGACGGGGTGACAGACGAGCCATTTATTCTGGTCGGGTCTTCGATGGGCGGCTGGATCGGTCTTGCCTGCGCGCAGGCGCGTCCGGAAAAAATCAAAGGCTTTATCGGCATCGCCGCCGCGCCGGACTTCACCGAGGAAATCTGGCTGCACCATATGAGCGATGCCGAGCGGGCCGCGTGCCAGGCCAGCGGCTCGTTTACGGTCCCAAGCTCGCTCAGTGAACCGCTGGTGCTGTCTGATGCACTGCTACAGGATGGGCGTAATCATTTGCTGTTGAACCGCCAGCTGACTTTAAACATCCCGGTGACCCTGCTGCAGGGACGCCTCGATACAGAGGTTCCGTGGGAAACGGCCTATAAAATCAGCGATAAAATCATACCGTCGCAAACCGAGGTGATCATCGTCGAGGATGGAGATCACCGCCTGTCGCGGCCTCAGGATCTGGAAATGCTTGGGCGCGAAGTCGCCCGCATGAGTGCAAAAATCAGCGGGTGAATTTCATGCCGCGGCCTTTGCCACCGCGACCCGAGCCGCCTGCGTCTTGTTTGCGTTTGGCCAAAAATCCCCACAGACCGAAGAATACAGCAATGCCGCCCGTGAGCGCGACCGTGTAGGATTTCAGAACCGGAACGAAGATCGTGTTGAATCCTTCGGCACCGATTTCATCGGCGATGACCGAGCGGGCTTCGTTATGTTCTTGCTTGGCATAGAGCGTGATCAGGCCACCGACCTGCGAAAAGGCGAAGTCGCCGCCATCCACATTCATGCGCCAGACATCGTGGCCAACCGAGCCAATCGCCAGCAGCGCGAACAAAATACAGAACAGACGGGGGATTGCGGTCATGATATTGCCCTTTTCTTTCAGCAGGTTATCATAAAAACACAGCCCCCCCAACGGGTTTTCCATTGCAGGGCTTTAAGACTTGTTTTTTAAGCCCCGAGGCTTTAGGTTTCGCGGGTCTTGCAGGGTTTTCCACCTGTGAGCCTGTCTACATGCGGAGAGGTGGCCGAGCGGTTTAAGGCACTCGCCTGGAAAGCGGGCATAGGCTAATCCCCTATCGTGAGTTCGAATCTCATCCTCTCCGCCATTCTTCACCGCGACGACTGATACCTTGATGATCCTCTGGAAAGTCTCTTGCCCGCCAGAGAGCGTCAGGCATCCAATTCAATCCGCCCCCTTGTGCGAAGGTAAATTTTGCAAGAAGTAAGCATCTTATCAGGCTTGTTTCTGGCTGCGTTTAGCGCGGCGACCTTGTTGCCCGCGCAATCGGAAGCTGTACTCGCAGGCCTTATCATAAAAACTGATGTTCCGGTGTGGCTCCTGATTTTAACAGCTTCCCTTGGTAACATTTTAGGCTCGTGCACCAACTGGTGGCTGGGGCGATACATTGAGAGATATAAAAACCGAAAATGGTTTCCAGTCAGCGAAAAATCTCTGCTGAAGGCCCAAGGTCTTTATGAGCGTTATGGCCGGTGGTCGTTGCTGCTAAGTTGGGTGCCGTTTATAGGCGACCCTATTACTGTGGCTGCAGGTTTGATGAAGGAGAAATTTCTGATTTTTCTGATTTTTGTCGCGCTGGCAAAAACAGCCCGTTATCTGGTCGTAGCCTTTTTAGCCGTATAAAATATAATTTGTTACATGCCTCCAACGTTATATCTTTGTTCCTCAAGCTAAAAACGCGTACGGGGCATTTATCAAAGAGTTTTTTGGGGATGAAACGCGCCATCAGGCGTTTGTGGTGCATAAATCGAAAAGTCTTACAAAGGATACTATTATGACCGCACGCATTTCGCCCCACGAACCAAAAAAGTCGAACAATCCGGTTGCCCAAGCCCTGCAAGACGTTCTTACAGGCACCTATACGGTTTATCTGGCCACCCATAACTACCATTGGAATGTGGAAGGCGCGAAATTCGTATCGCTGCATAAATTATTCGAAGATCAGTACAATGAATTGTTTATCGCGATTGACGCTATCGCCGAACATATCCGCACCTTAGACGCTTATGCGCAGCCGCTTGAGGGTGGCAGCATCCTTGAAGTCTCCAAGACGATCGCGAATGTGCTTAACAAGGAAAGCAATGCCGATGAACGCGCAGATCGCATGTTAGAAAATTTAATCAGCGAGAACGAAAACGCAGTCAAATTATGCCAGACAGCCAAGAAGGCAGCGCAATCGTCCCATGATGACGAGAGCGAAAACCTTCTGGTTGAGCGGATCACTGCGCACCAGAAAGCCATCTGGATGCTGCGCAGTGTGCTCAAATAGACTGTAAAAATTCATTCGCTGATTCAGTTCCATTTTTCCTGAATTATTTAAAACGGAACATAAAGAGAGCGTCCGCCGTTGAGTCGTACAAGGGTGCGGATATTTGTCCTGGCTCCTGAAATTCACATGAAAGAGAGCTTATTATGACGACAACAGTAACAGGTATTTTCACGAGCCGCACAGCGGCCGAACAAGCCATCCGTGACATGGAAGCCGTGGGCATCCAGCATAACCAGATCAGCTTCGTTATGACGGATGAAAGCCGTGGTTCGAAGTTTAAATTTATCGAAAGCTCCAAGGCCGATGAAGGCGCCGCTGCAGGCGCAGGCGTTGGCGGTTTGCTGGGTACGATTGCTGGCGGTATTCTGTCCGCAGGCGTTCTTGCCATTCCGGGCCTTAACCTCGTTGTCACTGGTGCACTTGTATCTGCGCTGGCTGGCCTTGGGGCTGGCGCCATCACGGGCGGCCTGGTCGGCGGTCTGATCGGTGCTGGTATTCCTGAGCACGAAGCGAAACTCTACGAAAAAGAAATCCAGTCTGGCAACGTTTTGGTCTCCGTCCAGACCGAAACCAGCGAGCAGAGAGAGAAAGTTGAAAGCATTCTGCGTCAGGCCAATGCCTATCGCAGCGCCGCTTAAGGATCTTCCCTAAATCGCCAAAAGGCCAGCCAGAATTTATTCCGGCTGGCCTTTTGTTTATCCCCTAAGTTTGGACCTGGTTATCGGCGTATTTATGCTTGTGCTATGGGTTTTTCTGGACCATAAAATGACCGCGTCAAACCATTAAGAGACCTGAGAAACGATGACTCATCCCCCAATCCCGTCCAAAGAATTTACCTTGCTGATGGCTTTACTGATGTCGGTGGTCGCGATCTCGATTGACGCGCTGCTGCCAGCCCTTGGCATCATTGGCGGTGAACTGGGTGTCACCAATCCCAATCAGGTCCAGTTGATCATCGGCTTTATTTTCGGCGGCATGGCGATTGGTCAGCTGATCGCGGGACCGTTTTCGGACGCGCTGGGACGCAAGCCTGTTTTATATACGGGGATCGCACTTTATTTGTGTGGCAGTGTTTTTTGTTATTTCGCGCGGGATTTCGAGCTGCTTCTGACCGGGAGATTTATTCAAGGGTTGGGTGTCGCTGCCCCTTATGTCACCGCCATGTCGGTCGTGCGTGACAAATATAGCGGGCAAGGCATGGCCCGTGTCATGTCACTGGTGATGATGATTTTCATCATGGTCCCAGCCATCGCCCCGAGTCTCGGGCAAGCCGTCATGCATTTCGCCGGGTGGCGGGCGATCTTCATGCTGTATATCGCCTATTCGATTGTTATTGGTCTGTGGATCGCCCTGCGCCTTGAAGAGACACTGCCGCGCGAGCACCGGATGAAGCTGACGCTCAGCGGTTTTGTCCATGGCGCGCGCACCGTTATCAGCAACCGGACGACGGTCATTTACATGACCTGTATGGGGTTATGCTTTGGCAGCTTCATCGGCTATCTGGGCGCGTCGCAGCAGATTTTTCAGGACCAGTTTAAAGTCGGTGAAACGTTCTCTCTGTACTTCGGCGCTTTGGCGCTCGTTTTTGGAGCGTCGTCTTTTGCTAATTCTTTTTTCGTCTCGCGCTTCCCGATGCGCACCATTTGCATGAGTGCGATGGGGGCCGTGGTTGGCATCTCTGTCCTGTTCCTCGCTGTGCATGGCCTTGTCGCCGTTGTCACTTTGCCGATGTTTCTGGTTTATGCCGCCGTGGTTTTCTTCGCGTTCGGCATGATGTTCGGCAACCTCAATGCGATTGCGATGGAGCCCATGGGTGATGTTGCCGGAATGGCCTCAGCGCTGATTGGGGCAACATCCTCACTGATCGCACTGTTGCTTGGAACCGCGATCGGCCAGCTCTATGATAATACACTCGTGCCGATTATTACCGGGTTTATGGTCCTGGGCACTATCGCATGGCTGCTGATGAGGTTAGAAAAGCGCACTGCGGCGCCCCAGATTCCGGTCCCGGCTTCATCCGCGCCGCACCCTTAAAGGCCCAAGCAGTCAGCCGCTTTTCTGCGCTGCAGTAGAACCGCTCTTTTGCAGTGCAATAGTTCTATATAATTGAACTATTGAACTTTGGCATGGTTTAGGCTATATTTGTAGCATGGCCCATTTCGTTCACCCCGCTACTGAAGATATCACCCTCGAAGGCGTACTCGGCGCCCTTGCCGACCCGATGCGCCTGCGCATTGTGACCGCGCTTCTCCATGAAAAGGGCTGTATGTCGTGCTCGGAAGCCATACCCTGCCCCGAAATGGCCAAATCGACCCTGTCGCACCATTTCCGCATCCTGCGCGAAGCCGGGCTGATCCGCACCACCAAGCAGGGCGTTGAAAACCGCAATGTCGTGCGCGCCGCCGACATCAACGAGCGGTTTCCTGGTCTGCTCAAGCTGATCATCAAGCTCGCTGAATAAACCGCGCCTTGGCAGAGGGACCTATTTCCCGCATACTTGATAGATGGCCACCAGCGACCTTCCCCCGATTCCCACACGCTTCACTGAAATGACTGGATGCACCTATCCAATCATCGCCGCACCCATGTTTCTGGTCAGCAACGAGTCTCTCGTCAGCGAGGCCTCAAATGCAGGTGGACTGGGAGCCGCCCCGTCGCTCAACTGGCGCACCAGCGCCCTCTTTGACGCGGCCTTGAGCGATATCGCCAGCCGCACCGACAAGCCCTACGCCATCAACCTGATCGTCAATAAAAGCAATTTGCGCCTCGACGAAGACCTCGCCGTTATCGTCAAGCACAAGGTGCCGCTCGTCATCACCTCGCTTGGCAATCCGCAGCGTGTGATCGACGCGGTTCATGCCTATGGCGGGAAAGTTTTCTGCGATGTCATCGACATCAAATACGCCCTGAAGGTACAGGAGCAAGGGGCCGACGGCGTGATTGCCGTTTCGGCTGGCGCAGGCGGCCATGCCGGGCCAGTTTCACCGCTCGTTTTACTGCCGTATCTGCGTGAAAAACTCTCTATACCGATTGTGGCCGCCGGTGGAATTGCAATTGGCAGTCAGGTTCTGGCGGCGCTGATCCTTGGCGCGGATGCAGTGCAGATTGGCACCCGGTTTATCGCGACCACCGAAGCCGGAGTTTCTGAAGATTACAAACAGGCGATCCTGAAGGCCCAGCCCGAAGACATCGTCATGACCAAACGCATTTCCGGCACACCGGCGGCGGTGATCAATACGCCATATATCCAGAGCGTCGGGCTTGATCTGTCAGCAACCGAAAAATTCCTCCGCAAATATCCGTTCACTGCCCGCACCGTCAAACTGCTGCGCTATATGACTGGAACGAAAGCCTTAGCCGAATCTGCCCAGAAGACCACGTGGAAAACAGTCTGGAGCGCGGGCCAGGGTGTGGGCCTGATTCACGATATCCAGCCAACCGCTACTGTCCTGCACACCCTTGTCCGTGAATACTGGGCTGCGCGTAATGCCGTATGATCCGTTTGAAATTTTGTCTTCTATCGAGGGCAAGCACCCGCGCCTCGGGCAATTTCTGGCCATGCAGTTTCTGGGCTGGATTTCGCCGTTCAACCGCCATCTGCACGCAAAACTTATTTCATGGTCGAATGAGATATGTGTGATTGCCGTGAAGCGCCGCAGGGGCGTGCGCAATCATGTCGGCAGCATTCATGCCGGGGCTTTGTTTACGCTTGGTGAAACCTGCGCCGGGCTGGTGATCATCCGTAATTTTCCGTTCAAAAATTTCCGGCCCCTGATGTCGGATGTGCGCGTGACCTATACCAAACAGGCGCGCGGCGATGTTACCGGGTCCTGTACCATAGCGCCCGCAAAGATCGCAGAGATGCATGAGACACTGCGCAAAGATGAAATCCCCACTCTGGAAGCGACCACGCTTATTCTCAACGCTGCACAGGAGGTGATTGCGACGGTCGTCACCACCTGGCAGGTCAAGCCGTGGCAACTGGTGAAAACAAAATGACGACGCCATACGTGCAACAATTCGTCTCCGCGCTTGAACAAAGCCTGCAGGATGAGAGTTTTATCAAGCTTGGCCTTAGCGCATATCTTGGGGCCGATGCGACGTTGAAAAAAATCGATGTCCGCCCGGTCATCATCAAGCGGGTCCCTCATCTGAGCTTTACCTATCATCATAAAACCCGCGATATCGTCAAAAATTATTCCCCGGCGGACGCACGGATCCTGCTGCAAAACCTGATTGCCAAAGATTTCCGCGCAGCCTCCCTTTTCACCACCGGGTACGATCTGTTGCTGGAGAACGCAGCGGGCCGCAAACCTTTGCTGAAAAGAAAACCGCCGAGCCAGCAAGCTCCGGCGAGCCTCGCCCACGATGAAGCGAAAGAACGCCCACTGCCAGCGACCGGGCAGAAATATCTGCATGAGCTGAAAATCACCGACGCGCAGGGACAGGTCCTGAAGAACGCGCAGGACAAGTATCGCCAGATCAATAAATATATCGAAATCCTAAGTGGTCTGCTGAAAGCGCTCCCCCCAGATACGCCGTTGCGGATTGTCGACATGGGCGCAGGCAAAGGTTATCTGACGTTTGCGCTGTATGATTATCTGTCGAAAACCGCGCCCGTGAAAATTACCGGCGTTGAATTTCGCGCTGATCTGGTCGCGCTATGCAACCAAATCGCCGCGGACTCAGGGTTTGATGGGCTGAGCTTCGTTGAGGGCAGCATTGCAACCTATGATGCGAGCGATGCCAATGTTCTGATCGCCCTGCATGCCTGTGATACGGCGACTGATGATGCGATTTATAAAGGGATCAAGGCCAAGGCCGAGCTGATCGTCGTCGCCCCTTGCTGCCACAAACAAATCCGGCGCGAGATGGAAGCCGCCCGTACGAACCAAGAGCCAGATTTTCTGCTGCGTCATGGCATTTTCATGGAGCGGCAGGCGGAGATGGTTACGGATGGACTGCGCGCCCTGTTACTGGAATATGCTGGATATACAACCAAAGTCTTCGAGTTTATTTCGGATGCGCATACGCCCAAAAATGTCATGATCGTCGGGACGCGCCAGCCGAATGCCAAGAACGATCCGGCCGTGCTCGAAAAAATTCAGGCGGCGAAAGCCAAATTCGGCATCGCCGCCCATCATCTGGAAAAACTTCTAGGTCTTTAAGCCGCAAGCGACTTGATATCAATCGAGAAGCGGTAGCGGACATCGCCTTTGATCATACGTTCATAAGCCGTGTTGATATCCTGCACCGGAATCACTTCGACATCCGAGGTGATGTTGTGCTTGCCACAGAAATCGAGCATTTCCTGAGTTTCCTTGATGCCGCCGATCAGGGAGCCAGCGAAATGGCGGCGCGCCATAATCAAGCCAAAGACATTGATATCGAGCGGTTTATCGGGAGCCCCGACCATGGTCAGAGTGCCGTCAACTTTCAGCAAGCCAAAATACGGGTTGATATCGTGCGGCGCGGCAATGGTGTTGAGAATAAAATCGAAGGTGCCTGCATGTTTCGCCATATCGTCGGGGTCTTTCGACACGATGATGTCCTTCGCGCCAAGGCGCTGCGCATCCGCCCGTTTGTTCGGCGATGTCGTAATCACGTATGTTTCTGCGCCAAAGGCACTGGCGAATTTCACGCCCATATGGCCTAGGCCGCCCAGGCCCGCAATCGCGACCTTCATGCCTGGGCCAACTTTCCAGCGTTTGAGCGGCGAATAGGTGGTAATGCCAGCGCAAAGCAGCGGCGCAGCCCCAGCCAGATCGAGATTTTTCGGGACGCTTAAAACGAAGTCCTGATTGGTGACAATGGTTTGCGCATAGCCGCCTTGCGTCGGCGTTTTCTTATCCTGTTCAAAGCCGTTATAAGTGCCAGAGAACCCTTTGGCGCAGTGCTGTTCGAGATCCGCCTTGCAGGACGAGCATTCGCGGCAGCTGTCGACCATGCAGCCGACACCGACGACATCGCCCTCTTTGAATTTTTTGACATTCTTACCAACCTTGGCGACATGGCCGATGATTTCATGGCCGGGCACCATGGGGAACATACTGCCGCCCCATTCGTCACGCGCCTGATGAATGTCCGAGTGACAGACACCGCAATAGGCGATGTCGATCAAGACATCGTTATCGCCGGGTTCACGTCGGTTCAGATCATAGGCTGACAATGGGGTTGAGGCCGACTGGGCGGCATAGGCTTTGACGACTGGCATAAAACGGGTCTCCCTTTGCCGTACAAGTTATACTGGCAACAGGGTTTGTCCAGAGAGGCCGGGATACTTAGACTTCGCTGAGAAGCGGCGCGACGCGGCGCAGAGGAACATTCCTGCGCGTTTGCATGGGGCGAAAGCGGATAATGCCCGGACCACAATCAGTTTGGTGGATAAAACACGATACTGGCATAGCGTCACCTCTTTCATGAACACTTTGCCAACGCCTGATTAAAGCGTTGGTTCCAATTATTTAAAAAAAAATCGAAGTGTTCCTCAGAAAGATTATTCGGAGAGAATGCCAACCAGCATACCGCCGGCAGCGCCATACCCAGCACCGGAGAGAGCCGTTCCGCCAGTTGCAGCGCCAATCCCTGCACCAAGGCCTGCGCCAATCAGGCCACCAAACATGGCGCGCTGGGCGACATTATTACCATGGCCGTAACGACTGCTTTCGCACCCGGTGAGCAGGGTCGCGGTTAACAGCAAAAGGGTGAGTGTGCGTAGGGCGGTCATGGCTGGCTCCTCAAGTCTTATGGTATTAGCTGGTTATTCTATAGTCCATTTAGCTTTGGAAATGCAAAAGAAAAGCACGCCCTCCAGGGATAAAGGGCGTGCTTTCCGTGAAGGAACGGTCAATCCCAGCCTAGGCGGCGTTGGATTTTTCCCATTCCTTGACCTGTTTCTCAGCTTCGTCCTGAGCGATGCCATAGCTTTCACGCAACTGGCCTAACAGCTGGGTACGGCTGCCGTTAATCTTGTCGAGATTGTCGTTGGTGAGTTTGCCCCAGCGTTTCTGGACGGCGCCCTTCACCTGTTCCCATTTACCTTGGATGATAGCTTCGTTCATGCTGGTCTCCTTGCGGTTCAATTCTCGGTTCAATTCTTTATTCCTACGCTTTAAGAACGGCTCATGCGTACAGCCGGTTCCAAAAAAGAAGCCGGCATAAAGCCGGCTTTTAAGGTCGAGGGAGTACGTCTGGAGTACAGGGATATAATCGTTAATGGCGGCGGATATCGACGCGGTTAATCGTGCCAATTTCCTTTTCAGCCTTGTCTTTCAGGTCCTGCAAATCGATCAGCAGATCGACGAGGTACGTGTCATCAGCAGTGACGTCCTGCTGGGTAAAATTCGTTTCGATGACCAAGATATTTTCGCCGGCGTGGCCAGCTTCGAGGTCTTTTTTCAGATACATGGATCTGACCAATGGATGGACGACTGTCTTAATTACATCTACTGAAGGGCTGATGGCAGAGGTCATGATTTGGTATCCTTCCTGACTGGTCTTTTGTGTTTACTCTTCAATGGTAGAAGCCTCGCGTAACCTCCATATGTCGCTTTTGTTTCAGTTTTGAAAAGTTTTGTAACAAATTTGTAACATCATACAGTTGTATCTAATATTCTGAAAACAAAAGCGAAAGGCCGGGATTTCTCCCGGCCTTTCAGTGAATTCAAGCGAATCGCTTATTTATTGTAGCGGTACTGAGCTGCGACCAGCGGGCTCACGCGGGCGATATATGCCGCGCGCCATTCTGCTGGCTCAACCACGTGGCTGCGGTCGGTATCGAGCTCAAGGAATGAATGGCCAATAAATTCACCGGCGTTCAGGCCATCCATGTCTTTATCGAAGCGTTGCAGCATCGAAAATTCCATGAACTGGTCGTTGTTGACCGAGCTCGCATCAATTTTACCGTCATCATCAAAGTCGATCATAGTGAGTTCTGTTTTCTCGAGCGGAATGAACGTCACAACGCGATTCTTTTTAATTTCATTGTTATCGATCACTTCGTTGCCATCTGTGTCGAAAATGTAGAACAGTTTGCGGGCAACTTCCGAACGGGACAGGATGCCGTCCTGATTCAGATCAAGCGACGCAAAGTTGACTTTAACAGTCCCTGGAATTTCTGTCTGGCTCACCGTCGTTTTGGTGGTAACCGTTTCAGCCGAAGCCGGGCCTGCAGCCGACATAACAGCCACAACGGCAGTCAGCGTCAGAAAACGATAAATATTTTTCATAGTAATTCTCCTTTTTTAATGTAGGTCATATCTTTATAGCCCTCCAAGAACGCGCGGCTTGGACGTGGCGTTCCATCGCTCTGAAAATTTAGAAGCGGTACCCGACGCTGAGCGCGCCAAAGACGGTTGCATCGTCCTGGGTTTCGAATTCCTTGGTCCGGTAGACCAATGTATAGCTGACCCGCACCTTATCGTAGGTCACAGCCGCGCCAACGTTGGCATCGCCAACGAGGTAGTTTTTGTCGACACTGTAGCTATCGCGGAAGGTGTTGCCGTCGAGAAAAATGTTACGGCCCATGACGCGGCCTTCGAGGCCGCCGAACAGATACCAGCTCCAGTGATCTTCTGGAACTTCGAAAAAGCCAGTGCCAGGAATCGCCGGGCGAACGCGCATCGGCGTGTCAGTCCATTTTTCACTGTTAGGCGCAATCCGGAAGTTGACGCCGCTGCTGACGAAATCATAGACGTTCCCGACGGTGGCGCCGACATAGGGGCTGAATGAAAACGATACGAGCCCGGCATCGCTGCTGTAATAGGATGGCCAGCCGCGCTGCCAGCCGAGCGTGATCGCCGGTTCATCTTTGATTTGATTCTTCCAGCCGCGTGGCGTTGGGCTATCGGTCAGTTCCTGGTGAATGAATTTCTGAACCTGCTCCCCCATCGCTGAGGGGCCGACGACACCCAATGAAAGCTCCAGTTCATCGGTGTGGTCATCGGTCAGTGTCACCATGCCCATGGAGGCATAAAGATAGCCGGCCCATGGGCGATCGCCTTCAGCCTGTTCACGCTGGGTAATGTCCTGCGGGGTGTAGATGTTCTGCCCGATTGAGTAAAAGATACTGGAGGTTTCATTGATCGAAAACGTCGGGATCACATCATCGAGATCATGCGCGAATTCCGGGAATTCAGCGCCGATGTCGAGATAGCCAAGCCTAACGCCGCTTGTGTAATATTCATCTGAGCCACTGCCGATCAGATCGTTCTCGTAAACTGCCGTGACAATCCGGCGTTGTTCAGGAGGAAGCTTCTTCACCGCTGTTTCCGCCTGCGTCTGCAACGACGGTTCAGGTGGGCCCGCTGCCGGAACGGTCAAAGGCTCCGCCGCCCACGCAGGGGACGACAGAGCCAATGACACAATCAGGGTAAGCGAGAGGCGCAGAGCCAAATACCTTCTAAAAGAAGATATTATAGAGAATGATTACCGGTATCGGCACCCCAACAAGAAACATAATAAGGCTTTTCATAGCGGTCTCCCTTTTTTGCGGATTAGTTAACCGTATCCTGGACTTCTTCACCGGCACGCTCGATATCCCGTCCAGCGCCGTGGACGGTATTGGTGCAGGCACCGAGGGAAATGCTGGAAACAAGCAAAAGTGAGAGTGCGGAAATGCGTAGAAGTGATGAAATATTCATAGATGGCTCCGTTAGCTTAAGAGTTGAGTGATCAATATGGCCTAACAACGCAGGGTGAGCCAGACAAGTTCCGGTGCGAGAGCGAATCAGGCGACCAGTTCGGTTTCGCCCGCGTACATATAGCCAATTCCGCGCACTGTCTTGATCAGGTCAGGATTATCGTCGCCTGAGAGTTTCTTTCTGATCCGGGCTATCTGGATATCAATCGCCCGGTCGTAAACGTCAAAGGTCCCGTCACGGGTGATTTCAAACAGCTGTTCGCGGCTGAGCGCCCGGTTGGCAGATAACAGCAAGGCTTCGAGCAGGCGGAATTCTCCGATGGTGAAGTCGAGCGATGTCCCCTGCTGGTCAATCACCTGGTATTGCGTGCGGTCGAGAACCCATTGGGCAAACTTGATACGGGTCGCATCCTTGCGCGTGGGGTCTGCGTGTGCGACAGCGGCTTCATTGGCAGTTCGGCGCATCACTGCTTTCAGGCGTGCCGATAATTCGCGCATAGCAAACGGCTTGGTCATGTAATCATCAGCACCCATTTCGAGACTGACGATTTTCTCAGTTGTGTCGCTGCGGCCTGAAACAATGATAATCGGCACATTGCTCTTATCGCGAATCATCTTGATCAGATCGAGGCCTTCCGAATCAGGCAACACGAGGTCGAGCAGAATCGCATCCGCCGAATCAGTCTCGAGTTTGCTCTGCAACTCCTTGCCGCTGTAGGCGCTCAGGACCTTATAGCCCTGCTCTTCCAAATAATGCCCGACGACGGTCTGGAGACCTTCATCGTCATCTACGCAGATGATTGTAGCTTTTTTCATCAAATGTTTTCTTTCTTATGAAAACAAAATCAAGGAGATAGCCCACATTAGACCGTTTGTTACAGGATTGAAACAAATTTTTTCCAAACTGATACGTAAGCGACAAACGGACGTAACAAACGGGGTCCACACTCAAACAATCACAGGGTGAGAATTTATCGGTACCCGAACTAGTCAACGAAAGGACTATTAACATGTTTGACAATTCAGCACTCATTGGGGCAATGCCCGATCTCCGTCGCTTTGCCATCCGCCTGACGGGCAATGTCTGCGATGCAGACGATCTCCTTCAGTCGACCATCCTCCGGGCGATCGAGAAAAAACATCTTTTCCAGGATGACACCAACCTCAACCGTTGGTCCTCGAAAATCATGTTCAACCTCTTTGTCTCCGGTTACCGCCGCAAAACAAAGTTTGAAACCAAGTATGATCCTGAATCATATCTGGAAACCCTGACCGTTGATGCCAGCCAAGAACATGCGGCTGAACTCAACCGCGTTGAAGCAGCGATGCAGAAACTTTCGCCTGAACACCGCGAAATTCTGGTTCTGATCTGCGTTAAAGGTCTTCGCTATCAGGAAGCATCTGATGCGCTGAAACTGCCGGTCGGAACAGTTCGTTCCCGCCTGTCACGCGCTCGTGAATGCCTGCAGTTCATGCTGAATACGCCTAACTCAGGCCGCAGCGCAGCTTATCCTGCGACTGAATTCAGCGACTACGAGCGTGTTGCAGCTTAAGTCTTCATTGAACATCAAGTTTAAAAGAGCCCGGGAAACCGGGCTCTTTTTTGTTTAGGCTGCATCACGATTTGTTTTCGCAGAGATATATTTGAGGATCTGTGTCTTGAGATCCGCCTCAATAATCGGCTTGGGCAGATACGCATCCATGCCAGCAGCGATACATTTATCTTTATCGGCCACCAGCGCGTGCGCCGTCATGCCAATAATCGGAGTGCGGGTCAGGCCTTTTTCAGCCTCGACAGCACGGATTTGGGTCGATGCAGTCAGCCCATCCATTTCAGGCATCTGCACATCCATCAAGATGACATCGTAATGTCTATGCTTCCAAAAATTGAGCGCTTCCACGCCGGTGCGGGCGACATCGTAACTGAGCTTGAGGTCATCCAATATATATCCGATGACGACGATATTGCCTTCGTAGTCTTCAACCAGCAGAACCTTGCTTTTATCGCTCATGGCAGCGCGTATTTGATCGTTGAGCTTCTCTGCCACCATGCGATCCGACGCCGCATCAGGGCCGTCTTCATCAAGCGACAGGCGGAAAGGTATGCTAAGAGTAAAGACCGACCCTTTGCCGGGTTCGCTTTCCAGCGCAATGTCGCCTCCCATCATCAAAGCAAGGTTTTTAGAAATCGGCAGACCAAGGCCAGTCCCGCCATATTTGCGGGAGACCGACGAATCTGCCTGTTTGAACCGTTCAAAGATTATATCGAATTTGTCAGCAGCGATGCCGATGCCGGTATCCGCCACGGCAATCTCCAGAATACCGGTCCCGTTATGTTCGACCCGCCGCGCATCGACGGTAACGCTGCCCTTGTCGGAGAATTTCAACGCATTGCCGATCAGATTGATCAAAATCTGGCGCAAGCGGCTGGCATCGCCATAAAAACGCACACCCTTGAGCGGAGCATAATTAAAAACAAAAGCCAGTTTCTTTTCCTGCGCCTTGACCATCATGATGCTGATGACCTGCTCGAACAGCGTATCGAGCAGGAAGGTGCCCTCGGTCAGCTCAAGCTCGCCGCTTTCGATCTTGGAAAAATCGAGAATGTCGTTGATCAAGTCTTTCAGGGACGAGGTGCTGGTGTTCAGGGTCTTGATCAGTTTCTGGTGCTTGGCATCGAAATGATCCTGAGTCTTCTCAAGGATCTCCGAAATCCCAGTAATCGCCGTCAGGGGTGTGCGTATTTCATGACTCATATGGGCAAGGAAATCACTCTTGGCCCGGTTTGCCTGCTCTGCGGCTTCTTTTTCCTGCTGCAGACGCTCCTGGGATTCTTTCAAATGGGTGATATCCGTGTGCGCCCCAACAAAGCGCACGGCCTCCCCATTCGCATTGAAGATGGCCTTGCCGCGCGAGTGAATCCAGATCCAGAAGCCGCTGGCATGGCGCATCCTGTAGGTCTGTGAGTATTCAGAGATCTGCCGCTGCATGTAGCTATGAAAGTAACTCATCGCCGCCGGGGCATCTTCCGGATGGATCAGCATGACGGCATCGTCCTTGCTGCCATAATAGGGGCCCTTATCGTGATAGCCGAGCATGCCAAAATATTGTTTCGAAAAAAACATTTTGTCGTTCACGACATCCCAGTCAAAAATTCCGTCATTGGTTCCTTCAACAGCAAGGGTGAAGCGTTGTTCGGACTCACGCAACGAGCCTTCCGCCTGCATCCGGCGCGCCTGGACCTGAAAGAGATAGCCGTTGAAAACCAGAATCAGAACCACGCCAACCAGTCCGCCCGACAGAAGCGACATAAAATACTGGTGTTTTTTGTTCTCCATCATCTGAATGCGCTTCTTCAGCAAGCCATATTCTTCATTCAGAATGGCATCGTTGATGCGACGGATATTGATCCGTGCATCGTTGATCGCGGCAATATATTCAGGCGAACTTTGTCTTTCGGACACGCTTCCGGTTTTTATTTTGCGGGACCTGTCTTCGAGTCTATCTGTAAAAACGTTGATATGGTGGCGGATTTCATCGATGCGGCTGGTTTGAGAGACATTATCCGCGCTCAGCTCAGCGAGCTCCGCCACCTGCTCCGTCAGTTGCGATTTCTTATCGTAGTACTCACGCAAAAAATCCGGGCTTGCAGAGAGCAGATAGCCGCGCTGCGCGGCAAGCATGCCCTCAACGATGGTCGAAAGCTGTTCGGCGCGGGTAATTACATCATAGGTATGAACAACCAGATCGTCGGTCTTGTTGAGGGCTTTTTCGCCAGACACGAGAATATAGCCAAGCGCCGACATGCACATCAGCAGAATAGCGACCAATAAAAGGAAATTGCGTAAAAAAACTTTATCCATCATGTCCCCGGGAGGTTCATTATATTCAACCTTTTAATCATGCTGCATACAAGACGCAAATCAGCAAAAAGGCCCGTAACCGGGCCTTTTAACTATATTTATAATATCGTCTTTTTTAGACTGGCGGTGCTTTGCCACGCAAAGCATGCATAACGGCCGAAATAAGGAACAGTACGATAAAGACGACGAAAATTACCTTGGCGATCTCCATCGAAAACCCTGCGATACCACCAAATCCCAGCACTGCTGCGATCAAGGCGATCACCAAAAATGTTAATGCCCAATGTAGCATATTGACCTCCTATGTTGTCTCTGGAGGCACCAATGACTGGGGACTGCAATGAGTTCCATGGAACAAGATAGGCGGGACGTGCGTTACCCTCCCAGCGGAATGCTATTGCCGAACCAGCATTCAGCTAGAATAAAGGATACGATCGTTATGGAGATTGATACAAAAGATCGCTACGCGGGTTTGGAAGAGCTTTTATCCTCTCAGCCTGTTCATACCTTTGATCTGGAAGCCCTTGTTGATGGCGAACTGACCCCAGCCCGAAAGGAAAAGGTTTTAGCCGCCATCGAAATTTTCCCCGATTTACGCCAAAAATATGAAGAGCTTAAAAGCCAGAAAGCCATGCTCTGCTCCTGGTGGCGAGCCAGCAGCAAGGACAGCTAAACCAGCCACTCTTTATTTTCCCTAATCATATATCAGCTTGACAAGCCGTCCCAGTTCTCTAGGGTCGGCAGCTTATTTATATGATATAGAAACTGCCATGATTTCCGGTCTTTTTACCACCCTGCGCAGCCTCTTCGGGCTGGTTTCCCCTGCTCATAAAAAGCAGGGTCTGGTGTGTATTGGCGTGACGCTCACGCTTGGCCTGATGGAGATCGCGGCGGCGGGTCTGATCGTGCTGCTGGCCTCGCGGCTGATGTCGGCTGATCGGACCGATATGCTGTGGCTGACCGCGGGATGTGTAGTGCTGTTTGTCCTAAAAGGCGGTGTCGCCCTGCTTGATAGCTACACTCAGAGCCGCTGGATTCAAACGCTCGTGCTCGACTTTAAACAGCGCCTGATCGACCGTTATACGCGCATGGATTATGCGTATCAGGTCACGCGCAATTCAGGCCAATCCCTCTCTGTCCTTTTCAGTGATACCGATATTTACATGAGCCAAGGGTTGCTGGCGCTTGGGATTATTCTCAGCGAAATCTGTGTCAGCACGATCCTGATTGCGTTCCTGATTTACCTGCAACCCGGTGTCACGGTTCTGCTCGGCGTGATGTTCGTGGTGATGGGGTATGTTTTCCTCAAATTCCTCGCACCGCTGTTTCGCAAATGGGGCCAGAC
>CAYJDG010000021.1:32222-36892 GCA_964368875.1 uncultured Pseudobdellovibrionaceae bacterium | reverse complement strand
CGGTCAAATCAATGTCACCATAAATAATTTCGGGCGAGCTGCCCGCTTCGGAAATAATTTCACCCCACGGCGAGATAATCATCGAATGGCCGTAGGTTTTACGTCCACCCATATGCTCACCCGTTTGCGCGGCGGCGATTACATAGCTGCCGGTTTCAATCGCGCGGGCGCGGAGCAGAACTTCCCAATGCGCCTGTCCGGTCGGAACCGTGAAGGCAGAGGGCACGGCTAGGATTTGCGCGCCCTGTTTGGCAAGCGTGCGGTAAAGCTGGGCGAAGCGCACATCATAACAAATCGTCATACCGATTTTACCAAGCGCGGTATCAGCAACTACGGGCGTATCACCGGGTGCGATCAAATCGCTTTCACGGTGCACTTCCCCAGTGGGCAACTGGACATCGAAAAGATGGATTTTATTATACTGCGCCGCGATGACACCAGCGGGGGAAAACAGATAGGAGCGGTTGGAAAGCTTGGTGTCGGAGACCTTGACGGTGATCGAGCCGAGTAAAATCCAAACGCCCAGTTCCTTGGCCAGTTTCTTAAACTGCGGCAAAGCCGGATGATCGGCCTCGGCGGGGGCGGATTTGAGTTTGTTGATCGCAGGCATGACGATGTGGCAGGTATTTTCAGGCGTGACGATCAGGGTCGCGCCGTTTTTGGCCGCTTCACGGATTTTGGTTTCGGCATAGGCGAGATTTTCGGCGATATCCGCCGAGCTGGTCATCTGGATGCAAGCAGCCTTGAACATGATCAGCCAGCCAGAAGCTTATCGAGTTCGCCGGAGTCTTCAAGCGCACGCAAATCGTCATAGCCGCCAATAGGTTTATCATTGATAAAAATTTGCGGCACGGTTTTACGGCCACCGGATCTTTCCACGAGGGCGATCCGCTCTTCATCTTTTCCGGTCACATCGATTTCCTGATAATCGAGATCCTTGGCATCGAGCAGCGCTTTGGCGCGCACGCAATAGGGGCAATAAGTGGTGCTGTAGACTTCGATTTTAGCCATGATAAATGTCCAATCTGCATGGATTTCTGATCTCAAGGAGCATATAACTTTAAGCCATGAAAACAAGGGATGTCATCATCTCCGGAGGCGGAATTCCGGGCCTGACGCTGGCGGCATTGCTGGGTCACGACGGCTTCAGCGTGACCGTTCTTGAACCTGCCGCCCTGCCCCGTCCAGCGGATGTCAAACCAACTGGCCGCACCTCGGCTTTGATGGAAGACAGCATCGACATTCTTGAACAGGCTGGTATCTGGAGCAAGGTCGAAAAAACCGCGACCGATCTGCGTATCCTTGCGATCATCGACGACACCAGCCGCACGGATTTTACCGCAGCCGAAATGGGCAAGCCGCGCTTTGGCGCAAATATTCAAAATGCCCTGCTGCAATCCCATGCCGCAGCCGTGGCTCAGAAAATTCCGGGCGTAACGATTATACAAGCCGGACTGCATAGCTTCGTCGCTGAAGAAAATTTCGTTACGGCAGAGCTTTCGGATGGGCAAATTCTGCGCGCGCCTCTGTTGATCGGGGCCGATGGCCGCAATTCCGCCGTGCGCCGCGGCGCGGGGATCGAGTGCCGCAGCCATGATTACGAACAGATGGCGATTACCGCCCTCCTCACCCACACCAAACCGCACAACTTTACCTCGACGGAATTTCATCTGCCGGGAGGCCCTTTTACCTTGGTGCCGATGCCTGGAAAAACGTCGAGCCTTGTCTGGGTCGAACATGCGGATGCGGCTGAAAAACTGTTGCGGCTGAAGAAAAAAGATTTCGAGCAGGTTTTGCAGGATCGCAGCCAAGGCATACTGGGTGAACTGTCATTGCAGACCAACCCGGAGGCATGGCCGCTGAAACTGATGAGCGCGAAAGCGTTTACCGGGACACGCATTGCGCTGATTGCTGAAGCGGCGCATGTACTCTCGCCCATCGGGGCGCAAGGGTTGAATCTCAGCCTGCGCGATGCGTTTGCGCTGTATCAGCAGATCAGCACCGCCCGCAGCTTCGGTCTTGATCATGGCAGCGCCGCAGTGCTGGCAAAATTTGCGAAAGAGCGTGGTCCTGATACGGCCATCCGGGTGGCTGGCACGCACAGCCTGAACCAGATGGTGGCAACCGATCATCCGGTGCTGACGCGGTTGCGCCGCCTTGGCTTTCAGGCGGTTTCAAATCTTGCGCCGCTGCGGTCACTGGTGATGGATCAGGGGCTCAACCCTGGTCAGGCGAGCGCATCGGGCCGGACGACGCGTGCCAAAGTCAAAACATCAACACGCTGAACGCCCCCGTCCTTTAAAACCCGTACGCATTCTTCGATAGTGGCACCCGTGGTGTGGACATCGTCGATCAGAATAATATTTTTCCCGGCAAGTTTCTCGGCATAGTCAGGCCGCAGTTCAAACGCCCGCTTGACGTTCTCATGCCGCTGTCGCGCATTGAGGTGACCTTGGGTCGGCGTATTTTTCCGACGCACCAGCGCGTCGGGCCAGCACTCCTTACCAGCAAGACGCCCCAGCGCATGCCCAAGCAGTGCCGCCTGATTGTAGCGACGCCGCAGTAATCTCATCCAATGCAGCGGCACAGGAATGATAACATCCGCCTCACCGATAAATTCCTGCGCGGCGGTGAGCAGCCATGGCGCAAAGGTGACGGTAAGATGGGTCTGGTCGCCATGCTTGAAGCCGAGGATCAGCGCGCGGCTTGCATCATCATAAACCAAGCTGGCCCGGGCCTGCGCGTAGGGTTTAGGCACGGCAAGGCAGCCGCCGCAGAGCGTCTGATCATCCGGCAGGACGGCTTCGGTGAGCAAATCAAAGGGAAGTCCGCAGCAACGGCATTGCGGGGCGCTGACGAATCGTAAGCCAGACCATGCCGCTGGCGAGACCATACCGGGCCGGTCGACAATTTCCCCGGTGACCGGGCAGCGGGGCGGCAAAACCAAGTCGGTCAGGCTCGAAAGTGAGCGTTTTATATTGTCATATTTCAACATAGAGCGTTGTTTTCATTGGCTTTTCAATGGACCATTAGTTTTAAATGATGTTCTCTCGCAATGCTAACTATTTCTAATGATTGAATTTTATTGCCTGTTTCAGCCGCCTTCTGTTACCCTCCTTTCTTAACAGAACATTAACGGTGTCAATCAGGGGAGTGGGTTCGGGTCGCATGTCGCAACCAGGGCAAAAATCATTGAGCGTCGGTCTTCGCAAGGCAGTTGGCCTTGAAAAAGACACAATTGCTCCGGGTGCATCGGCTGTCGATCGCATCACGCAGGCTGGCAAGGGCGAAGCACTGCGCGGTATCCCTCCTCACATCATCAAAAAATCCTGGTTCACTCTCGCGCACACGCTGCTTGAAAAAGGCGCGCATGTCATCGATGCCGGCTGTTCCGACGGCATCATGGCGTACACGATGGCTGCGCTGAAGCCAGATATCAAAGTAACCGGCATCGACATTGATCCCGCAACCATTGCCGAGAACCAGAAAAAATACATCCTGCCCAACCTGACCTATAAGGTTGGCAACGTCCTGCGCGATATCGCGCCGCCGAACAGCGTCGACGTCATCATCAATTCCTTCATCCTGCATGAAGTCTATTCCGCGTCGTATTATAACGAACGCCTGATCCGTCATACGCTCGATGAACAATATGCCGCCCTCAAAGAACACGGCGTGATCATCATTCGCGATCACATGATGCCGACCCCCGGCGAATATGTGCTGATCGAGTTCAAGGATTTCGCAAGCACGGGCGATGACATCGATTCGCTCTCTGAAGCTGACCTTTTGATCTGGTATTCCGAGCAAGCCCGCGCCAAACACCATCCGGACGGCGCCGGGTTCTTCCTTGAAGAACTGCCACCCAACTATCCGCGTACCCGCCTGTTCCGCGTCCCGGCAAAGTGGGCGTATGAATTTATCCTGCGCAAGGACAACCGTGCGAAACTTCAGGAAGAGCTCTCGAAGGAATATGCCTTCTATACTGAGCAGGATTTCCGCAAAGACCTGCGCGCACTCGGTGCACGCGTTACATATTCCGCCCCGCATTGGGATGAGGGGTTTATCAAAAGCCGCGTCCATGGTCACATTCGCCTCTATCGCGAAGACGGCACGCCGATGGGACCGCCGCCGACCAGCAGCATCATCGTCGCTGAAAAAATCGCACAGAAAACCAGTCAGATCGTGCTCGAGCGCCGCGCCTCCCGTGCCCGCGCGGGTTCATTATATCTGCGCACCGTGCGCGATGACCGTTCGGGTCAGGTATCCGACATCGTGTCCCGCGATCTTGAAATCGCTGAAGTCATCCCCTACCGCGTTACACCGGACGGCGTGCTGAAAGTTTATCTACATGAAAACCTGCCGCGCGGCCTGACCAATGCCGTGCCGCGCTCCGGCAAGAATCTCGATGGCCGCCGCTGGTCAGGGCATTTGACCGAAGCCCTCGCCCTCAACGCCCATGATGTCCGGCAGGCGCGGGATATCGGTACGGTTGAGGCAATCAAAGAATTCGCACTCAATAAAATCGGTATCAAAGCATCGATCGATACCTCCCTGAAGAACGGCCCCGGCTTTTTCCCGGACCCGTATCATATCGATGAACGAATTGAGACCTATTATATCCGCGTTGAAAACAAACAGGGTTCGTTCGAGCCGAAAGAAACGCTGTA
>CAYJDG010000021.1:29519-32122 GCA_964368875.1 uncultured Pseudobdellovibrionaceae bacterium | reverse complement strand
ATGACCGAGACCGATACGCGCTTCCGCGAAATCCGTGGCAGCGCAGGCAACATTCGCCTTGTACAATCAGTGTTCGTCGATGAGGGCCGCGACGAAGGTGGCGGTATCACCGGACTTGCCGCCCGCGACATGGAATTTATCATTCCTGAAGAAAGCACCCTGAACACAGCCGTCGTCATGCCGCTGGTCAAAGACCTGAGCGGCGAAGTCATGGCCGGGATCGTCACAGAATATCTGCCCGTGCCGCAGCGCTATAAAGGGAGCGGCCTGACCGTGACCCTGCCAAGCTTTACCCTGCCGCGCGAAGTGACCGATATGGAAGCTGCACGCCTGTTCGTGGCGGAGCGTTTCAAGGTCGATCAGAAATTCGTTGCGCGCATGGGAGAAAGCTATTTCGCCCATATCGGGATCACCCCGCACCGCATTTATCCGTTCGTCGTCACCAATATCCGCCCGCACCGCGACGGCACGACGCACGGCGCAGTCAGCTTCACGCCGCTCAAGAATTTGTGGAAGATGCTTTACTGGGACAACCATGACAGCTTTATGAAAGTTGCAGCGCAGGCCATGCAACGCATGGGCGACAACGATCAGGGCATGAGCAATGATTTCAGCGTCTCCTTAAGCGAAGGTCTGGCGAAATCACGCGTCAGCGAAAGCAGCGTTATCGCGCTCAGCAACCAGTTACCAACCGGACCGACTGGCACGCCGTCATCAACCATGACCCTGTCTGAAGAAATTAACAGCAGCAGTTCGGGCGGCGAAGGCAAAGGCGAAAGCGGCACAACCGGAAACGCCGGACTGGCTGGACCGAACGACGATGTCGCGGGTCAGGATTTCCAGAGCAATAATAAAAAACAGCCTGCTTCCAGGGCTATGAGAGAGCCTAAAGCTCCGGTATAAGTTTTTTCCATGTCTATTCCTGTCCTGTTCAACCGTGACCATTTGCGGCGGCAACGTGCGCGCGCTGTGCGGAATTTTTCCGCGCATCGGTTTCTGCATGACTGGTGCGAACGGGAAATCATCGACCGGCTTGAATTGGTACGCCGCGCTTTTCCAATAACAGCCCTACTCTCTGCCCGCCCGTCTGAAAATTTTCGCAAATCCCTGATGCAGCAAAAAGGTGTCAGCGAATTTATTGAACTAAGTGATCCGGATGTGCTCGGCCTTGCTCCGGCTTCGGTTGATATGGTGATCAGCATCTTCGATCTGCATACGATCAATGATCTGCCGGGAACATTGGTACAAATCCGACAGGCCCTGAAACCTGACGGCCTTTTTATCGCGTGTATGCCGGGTGGTGAGACACTGCATGAGTTGCGCACCGTATTCATGGAGAGTGAGCTTGCTCTGACCGGAGGCGCGAGTCCGCACGTATTTCCGTTTGCCGACAAGCAGCAGATGGGCGCTTTGCTCCAACGCGCCGGGTTCGCCTTACCCGTGGTCGATTCAGATATTCTGACTGTGGCGTACCGCGATTTGTTTCACCTGATGGGAGATCTGCGCGGGATGGGGGAAAGCAACGCACTGGCCGCCCGCCGTCCGGCGATTTTACCCAAAGCCTTCTTCCCGACGGCTGACGCCTTATATAAAGAGAAATTTCCGGATCAGGGTGGCAAGATTGCCGCCAGTTTCGAAATCATCTCGTTGATCGGCTGGGCCCCGCATGCGAGCCAGCCACAACCATTGAAACGTGGCAGCGGACAAACGTCCCTTAAAGATGTTTTATAAATCAATGCGTTGAATACTGGGTCGCGGGTTGATTAAACTTTATCTTTTACAAACCAGCGCAAAAACATTACTATTATGGTAATGTGATTTACGCGACCTAAACGGTTGATTAAACATGTTAATTTAGGATGTCAGTATGCACCACCAAGCGAACGCACAAATTCAGGCATCCCTCGAAGCGGTCTTCCGCTATGCCACCGAACATTTTCCCGTTCTCGATGACGCGCTGATCCCGGCACAGAATGTGATCGCCCAGCTAGAAGCCACCGTCAAAAGCGGCGGCGCTGAATCTCTTACGCCTGCCGATGCCTCCGTAGTGCTCGATCTGCTGGTTGGCTTGCGCCAACAGAATGCCACCGAAGTTCCCGGGTATTTCAATCTTGATCATTTTGAAACCGTCGCTGAGTTCAGTCGCGGTTTGGCGGGAGAGCTCACCCCTTGACCCCTGAAGAGCGCAGTGTCTGGGCCCAAAGAATTGCGCATGATATCGCTCACAACGATCATAGCTACAAGAAGCATTGCGAAAGTCTTGAACTCGCTCAGGCGAATGGCAAACCTCTCACCCGCGAGCAATACCAAGAGCTGATATATAAAAGCCTGATGGATCCGCGAGCGCAAGGCCGGACGGTCGGCACTGGCGGCAATGAAAAACTGATGCTCTACAGCCATGAAACCGGCATGGTTATTTGTATCAATCCACGCAATACACAAGACGGCAACACCGCCTATCCGCTCTCATCCGACCCGCGCTATAATCAGGGCTCACGCCTGCAACAAATCCCTGAAGGTGACAGACTGGCCCATGCAGAGGCCAACCGCTCAGTCAGAAACGGAATCATTTATAACCACGGCCAAGGCTTTCCGCCGCGAGC
>CAYJDG010000021.1:0-29419 GCA_964368875.1 uncultured Pseudobdellovibrionaceae bacterium | reverse complement strand
GAAGGCCGCACGCCGGGCTTGGGGGATTACGGGCGCGCAGCCTGGAATAATACAGCCGCTGGTGCCGCCACCCAAAATCGTAAAATGGAAGCAATTATGCGTATCATCGATTGCATGGACCCCACGATGGGTCTGACGAGCGGCGCTTTACGCGATGCCGTGCGCGGTGCAGGTGCCGATGTAGATCCCGGCATGCTGTCCAATTGCGAAAAAATGAATGCCGAACAAGCGCGTCGTTTCCGCCACGATGCCAACCTCCTCGCCATCAATGCGCGCGACCAGTGGGCTATCTTGCAGGAAGCCGGTCTGACCAATATCCGCGATGCCAAAGGCGCACGCATCGATGTCGGCGCAATCCTGCGTGATCCGACCCAGCGGGAAGCCTTTATAACGACGCTGAAAAAATCATACGAGTCAGAACAGGACCCGGCACAAAAAGAAAAACTGCGTTTGATGATATCAGGCGCCAATCGCTACACCGAATTGCAGCGATATCGGGAAATAGTTATTGCAGATGCCCGGGCTACTATGGAGAACCCCAACGGAAAACCCGGAGCCCCATTACCCTCATCGCCTATGGCGCCGCTCGCTGCCAATGGATTAAAGTCCTTCGGAAGCGAGCTAGCTATCACGAGGGCGAGCAATTTTGTTGACCAGCCTCTTACCAATGAGCTCACAAGAGCTGAAAAAATTGAGATTGGGACATTGCAAACATCGCAACTGCTCGATCCGTCGACATTCGTGCTGACAACCAGAATCGGCAAGCCTGACCCAGAGGCCGAGTCTCCAGACATAGAAAAACCGAAATCTGCGACCAAACAGACTCCGGTTTTCGATAGCTCCAATTACTAATTTACCCTACTCGTTACCACCCTCCGGGCGGCGCATCGGGCGGCGATGCTGCTGACGTGGCTGCATGCGACCCTGATTGTTAGGGTTGCTGCGAGGACGTGGATTGTTGCTGCTGCTTTCGGAACCTTCAACAGAATTTCCGATCGAGTCCTCGCTGTCGTTGCCAGCACTATGGTCGGCGGCGAAATCAGGCAGGTTGCTGTTGCCATTCGGCTCAGCACCACCGCGATAGCGCGACGCGCGGTGCGGTGGAATTGGAATTTGGCGCTGGGTGATATCATCGCGCTCACTAGCGGCGACTTCGATCTCAAGACGGGCAGAGACCTTGCGCAGCTCGTGCACGTTTTCCTGCAAAGCTTCGCGCGCGGCCAGATCTTTCTTGGAGCTTGACCAGGCTTCGTAAGCCTTGATGCAATTATCTGCTGCGTCGCGCAGGCGTTGTCCGATGTCGTCCATAGTTTTAATCCTCGTATCTTTTAATTATGCCGTACCCTATCCCGCCGTCCAGCCGCCGTCAATCGACAGAGCAGCGCCCGTGACGCCGCGCGCACCTTCAGAAACCAGATAAACCACCATTAAGGCGATTTCTTCCGGTTTGGCCCAGCGCGCATTCGGCTGCTTCTCGACAAGGAATTCATGCTCAACTTCCTTGTAGTCGCGACCTTCCTTGGCGGCGCGGTCCTGAACCTGTTTCAGCGCCAGCGGTGTTTCAACCCAGCCGGGGCAAATGGCATTGCAGGTGATATCCGCTGTACCCACTTCCAAAGCCACAACCTTGGTCATACCAACCACGCCATGTTTCGCCGCGACATACGCGATCTTGGTCGGTGACGCGACCAGACCATGCGCGGAGGCGATATTAATGATCCGGCCATAGCCGCGTTTCTTCATGCCAGCCAAGGCGAAATGCGTCCCATAAAATACGCCGGACAAATTGATGTTGATGATCTGCTGCCACTTATCGATTGGAAAATCTTCGGTGAGCGCGGTGAACTGGATGCCCGCATTATTGACCAGTACATCGAGGCTGCCAAGCTGCGCTTCTGCGTCCTTGATCATTTTTTCAACGTCTTCAGGCTTGCTGATATCGCAGCCAAGGAAAATACATTTCACGCCGTACGTATTTTCAAGGTTGGCGCGCTCTTTTTCAATCGCAGCTGCTTCACCGAACCCATTGATGACGATGTTGTAGCCGACACGCGCAAGTTCGGTAGCGATTGCCAGCCCTATACCGCTGGTGGAACCGGTGACGAGAGCGACTTTACCTTTGGTGGCCATAATACATTCCTTTTATTTACTTTTTGAAAAGACTGCTAGCGGCAGTCATGTGGGTCTTCTTACGGGCAATTTCCAGCTCAGCGCGCTGAATTTCTTCCTTCAGCCCGTTGATATATTCACCAAGCTCGTCGAGAGACATTGGTTCCAGATTTTTTAAAACTTTTTTTGGCTTGAGCGGTGCGAGATCAGGGTCGTCAAACATGAAAAGCCTCCGGTTAAAAAGCGTCTAACCATAGGCCGGGACGCACCCGAAGGCAACGGGGTTACTGAAAACCGAAGGCGCGCAAAGACTTGTCGCGGGTAGCGATGTCGCGCAGTTTTTCGCAATCCTGATAATTAAGGCTATGCCGGAAATTTCTGCCAATTTCATCAACCACCTGAGCCTCGCTCAAGTGTTTGCGGGTCATCCCAGCAGGCCGGGGACCGGGATTATGTGGCAGCATCAGGCCCAGCCCTTCGTACTTATCTACCAAGGCTTCCATGACCGGCATAGACTCCCGGTGCGGATCAGCAAGATAGGTATCAGGAGAGTATTCGGCACGGTTCAGATAAATTTCAAGTCCAGCCTCTTTTTTCAGCATCAAAAATCTCGCGATGCTGCCGATGCGATGGAGTTCCGCGTTGATATTTTCAACGCTCTGCTCTACCCGTCCCTGCAGACGTGGCCAGTTCACTTGATCCGGGCTTGAAGTGGATCCGGACTCAAACGTAAAGAGCCAGCTGAGTACTTTTAAACCTGTATCTACTGCTTTCATCACGGGCTCCGATCAGGCAATTTGCTTTTGGTTGTATATTTTACTAACGCCAGCTTCTCTTCTTCAGTCAGAGCAATCGTCATGAGCAAGCTTAGATGATGGGTTACTTCAAAGCGCGACAAATTCCCCATATACGCGCCATGATGGCGTGGATCATTGGGTTCGAGCAATTGTTGTGCTAAACCGCGCCGCAGAAAAATCGAAAATCTGCCACCCGCATCATTTTCTTTTGCATACAAAGCGGCTTCCGGTTCGCGGAGGTTATCTTTAATGACGAAAATATTGGTCCGCGTCTGATCTCCTTCAGCAACGAGGCGGGTTGAAAACCCTAACTCCCCGAGTACGGAATTTAATTCAGCCACTCGCCGCGCCAATAGGACAGGCACGCCATCCGGGTCGACCGGATGGACGAGGCTGGCAACCCAGTTCAGGGAGGCTCTAAAGAACGCGGGCGACATTTATACCTTTATACTTATTCTATTATACCGGGCCATTATTTACATAATTTAATTTCTACTGTCAAGATTTAACCTGTTAAGCTCTTCTTTCAAAAAGATCTTTTCCCATTTAAAGCTTAAGTCCATGAAAGCTATTTGCATCAATTCCTCGGGCGAGCTTGAGCCCTGCGACCGCCCTGTCCCGGTGCCAGGTGCGGGTGAAGTGCTGATCAAAGTTGCCGCGAGCGGCATGAACCGCGCCGACCTGTTGCAGACCAAAGGCCTTCATCCACCGCCGCCGGGTGCGTCCGATCTACCCGGCCTCGAAGTGTCAGGCACAATCCACGCAGTTGGTCCTGATATTGCGCAAGCGATGATCGGCGAGCGCGTCTGCGCTCTGCTCAATGGTGGCGGCTATGCCGAGTATGCACTCGCCAGCCTCGATCTCTGCCTGCCTGTTCCCGATGACATGGACCTCATTGCGTGCGCCGGATTGCCTGAGGCCATTTTCACGGTCACGAAAAACGTTTTCCTGATGGGGCAATTACGACCGGACGAACATCTGTTGATTCACGGCGGCGCCTCTGGCATCGGCACAACTGCGATTCAGATGGCTAAGTCAGTCGGCGCGCGTGTCAGCGTGACCGCCGGCAGCGAAGAAAAATGCCAGCTCTGCCGTGAGCTTGGCGCGGACCGGGCGATCAATTACAAGACCGAGGATTTTGTTAGCGCACTCGCGCAGGAACCCGTCGATGTCGTCTTCGATATGGTCGGCGGCGACTACGTGAAACGCAGCCTCGGCGTTCTGCAAAGCGATGGCCGCCATATCAGCATCGCCTATATGCGCGGCAAGGATGCTGAGATCGATCTGGCGATGATCATGAAAAAACGCCTGACCATCACCGGCTCGACGTTGCGTCATGACAGCGCCGAAGACAAAGCGACGTATGCCTCGATGATTCAGGATGTCTTCTGGCCGGACGTGGTTGCCGGGGCGATCCGCCCGCATATTCATGCGACCTATCCCCTGACCGACGCCGCCCGCGCCCACGCGGATTTCGCCACTGGCACCCATGCGGGCAAAATCCTGCTAATTCCCGCTGTTTATCAATAAGTTGGCCGATTTTTAGGCAAAAAGGTTTGTATTTCGGTCCAAGGCAGCCTATAAAGCCTTTATCCCTTAAAACATGCGTTTAAGCAGGATGATCCGGTGAAAGAAAGCCGGATCGGCAGCAGAGCCCTTTTGCCTCTGCACAGTGAAGAATTTTATAGAATTTTACCAAGGAGAGACTGTTATGGCCGTCGAAATGAACACCGTGAAACCTCTGAAACCTAAAGCAAGTGCCGTCTGGCTGGTTGAAAACACCACCCTTACATTCGATCAGATCGCCGAATATACCGGCCTGCACTCGATTGAAGTTCAGGCTCTGGCAGACGAAGAAGTCGGCAAAGGCATCATTGGTGAAGATCCGATCAAAGCCGGCGAACTGACTCAAGCTGAAATCGAGCGTTGCGAAAAAGACGAAAGCGCACGCCTGAAGATCACCCAGTCCGAAAACCCGTCGGTCAAAGTCCGTGCCAAAGGCCCGCGCTACACCCCTGTTTCCAAACGCAACGACAAACCCGATGCGATTGCCTATCTGCTCAAGCACCACCCAGAACTAAAGGACTCCCAGATCTGCAAACTGGTCGGCACGACCAAGCCAACCATCATGAATGTCCGCGATCGCACCCACCCGAACGCCGCAAACATCAAACCACGCCACCCAGCGGAAATCGGCCTGTGCACCTTCCAGGAACTGGAAAAAGCATCACACCGCTCGCTCAAAGCTATGGGCAAAGACCCTGTCGCCGAGGCCGCCCGCCGTGCCGAAGAGGCCGCGAAGGAGTTTGCAGGCAATCAACCCGACAATAATCAGAAGAGCAGCTTTGACTTCTCTAACTTCCTGAAGTCGGCCTCCTAAGTTATTCAAATCATTTAAAACTAAAACGGCCCGAATATATATTCGGGCCGTTTTGTATTTATTAATCAGGGGTCAATCAGCCGGATGCCGAGGCGATTCCTTCGATTTCTTCCTTGATATTAAGCTTCATTTTTTTGAGCTGTCGGAGGTAAAGGTCAGAGGCTGATAAACTTCGGCTTTGCCGATCCAGTTCTTCCTCAATTTTCAAATGGCGGGAGCGCAGGGCTTCTAGTCGGGACGCAGGAACGGAAGAGGTGGTTTCGCGTAAAGCCAAAGGCATAGGTCTTCTCCTTCTGTTTTTTTAGTCCGATTTTCAGTGATATTCAGAGCGTAGCATCAGACTTACAAAATTCCTCTAAATAAATATGTGGAGTAATTTTGTTTCGTCTTATGTACGCGCCAGAACAAGCACTTACATATCCAACAGCCTGTGGAAGATTTAGTTCAGGCGCAAATATGTCAGGAAATGTCCTCACGGGAATCGGTATTCATAATATAAGTATGACGCCCCCAAGGTTAAACAGACCTTAAAATACTGTGTCAAAACTATGGTATTATCAGTCTTGTTTTTTAGAGGGCGGATCAATGAATTTGAAAAAAGAATTGAGTGAAATATCTTTAGACAAAACCAAATATAGCCGCGCAGATTTTCGCAACAGCTTAGATTTTTTTGCAAAATATCCTTCCGTGTCGATCGTTTGGGGATTGGTTATGATTGGCGGCGGGATCGCCAGCGTGCTTGGATATCTGAAGGCGCAAGAGCCAATTCTGCAGTGGGCACTCGCCCTGTTTCTCTGGTCGATGGCGGGAGTGGCTTTCTTTTACGCGACCCGCAGCAAACTTAACTCTGTTGAAAGATAAAAAATGCATTCCCTGCCCCGTTTGATCTGCGCTGCCCTGCTCGCACTGATTGCCCTTGCGCCAACGGCGCGCGCCTCTGGCGACAGCGCCCTGACGCGTGAAGACGATCAGGCCACGATGTCCCCTGACGGAAGCACCATCGCTTTTATTTCCGACAAGAACGGCTGGCCCGGATTGTGGCTGGCAAATGGTGATGGCTCTGCGCCGCGCGAGCTTTTAAACTGGCAATCGATTACGATCAATGATCCCGCATGGTCTCGCGATTCAAAGAACATCGTATTTTCATCGAATATCGACTCGATGGGTTATGATTTGTGGACGTCGGATATACAGGGCAAGGACCAGTACCGCCTCACCCGCGATGCCGGTATCAACGGCGCACCGCGCTATTCCCCTGACGGCAAAACCATTCTGTTCGTCTCCAACCGCACCGGCAAACGTGAATTATGGCTGATGAATGCAGATGGCAGCAACCAGCACACGCTTGGACTACAGGATCTGATCGTCAATACGCCATCATGGTCGCCGGATGGCAAAGCGATCGTTTATTCCGGCTGCGTCCGGCCCCCGAGTGGCGGGTCCCTGTCAGAAGGACGGTGCAATCTTTACAAGGCCCCTGTCGATGCAAGCGTCACCAAAGAAGTCACCATGGGCAAAGTCACTGCGATTACAGACGGCCAGTTTCAGGATTGGGACCCGGACTGGGGGCCAGAGGGAATTGTGTTTTCTTCTTCACGCAATGGTGGCCATACCTTATGGCTGATCGATGCGGACGGAAGCAACCTGCGTGAAATCAAGACTGGCGCGGGCATTGCGCTGTATCCGCGCTGGACGAACACCCGGCATAAAATTATTTACATCAACCTGGTGAAAACTGCGCTGACCATCTGGACGACCGACCTCGATGGTCGAGCGGCGCAGCTGATCAACTGGCCCAACTAAAGATCGAACACGACGCCCTGCGCCAAGGGCAAAGCGGTCGAATAATTGATCGTCTGGGTCTGGCGGCGCATGAAGGCTTTCCAGCTGTCTGAGCCAGCTTCGCGCCCGCCCCCGGTTTCTTTTTCACCACCAAAAGCCCCGCCGATTTCAGCGCCGCTTGAGCTGGTATTCACATTCGCGATGCCACAATCGCTGCCCGTTGCCGAGAGGAAGCGTTCGGTTTCACGGATGTCGGTGCTGAAAATACAGGACGAGAGACCCTGCGGCACATCGTTCTGCAAGGCAATGGCTTCTGCGAAGCTGCGATACGTCATGATGTAAAGGATCGGCGCAAAGGTTTCATGTTTGACGATTGGTGTCTGCGCCAGCATGCGGACGATGGCAGGTTCGACGTAATAGCCGCCTTCGCAGCCTTTGACTTTAACGCGGTGCCCGCCAGCAAGCAGCTCGCCACCTTCGGCATCGGCCTGATTGAGCGCAGATTGCATCGCGGCATAGGCGGCCTTATCGATCAACGGACAGACCAGCGTATCTTTCTTCAGAGGATCACCGATGCGGAGAGACCCATAGGACTTAACAAGTGTCGCGCATAATTTATCAGCAATACTTTCGTGCACGATCACGCGGCGGATCGAGGTACAGCGCTGGCCAGCTGTGCCGACCGCGCCGAAGAGAATAGCCTGCACGGCCATTTTAAGATCAGCAGACGGCGTCACAACCACGGCATTGTTACCGCCGAGTTCTAACAAAGAACGCCCGAGACGCCCCGCGACCACTTGCGCCACTTCGCGGCCCATGCGGACGCTACCAGTTGCACTGATCAGTGGCAGACCGGGATGGTTGCTGAGAACTTCACCGATCTTACGGTCGCCAAGAACGATTTCACACAGACCTTCGGGTGCGACATGACCCGCCGCACGGAATTTTTTCAAGGCGCGTTCAAACAAGGCCTTGCATGCGAGTGCCGTGACCGGGGTTTTTTCAGAGGGCTTCCACACGACCGGATCGCCACAGACCCACCCAATCGCCGAGTTCCAGCACCAGACGGCTACCGGAAAATTAAACGCACTGATCACACCTATCGCACCGAGCGGGTGCCACATTTCACGCATGTGGTGGCCGACGCGTTCCGAGGCAATCGTCAGGCCGTATAATTGACGGGATAGACCGACGGCGAAATCGCACATATCGATCATCTCCTGCACTTCACCAAGCCCCTCGGCATAAATCTTTCCCGCCTCGATCGTGACGAGTTGCCCGAGATCCTCCTTGGCGGCGCGAAGCTCTTCGCCATAGAGACGCACCAGTTCACCGCGCACCGGGGCGGGAACCGCTTTCCAGTCGGTGAAGGCCGCGATGGATTTTTCAATGATCTTGTTCGCTTGCGCCGGCGTGTGGGCCTTCAGCGCAGCGATTTTCTTACCATCAATCGGGGAATGCACGGTAAGTGACCCGCCCTGCAGGACTTTACGGTCAACGCCAAGACGTTGCAGTAGCGGAGAAATATTGTAGGCCATCTATGCCTCCTGTACGGGTGGCTCGTTCTTCTTCAGCAATGATCTATGCAATTCGCCCGCATCTTCAAGGATCGGATAGGCAATCGAGGCCATCAAGGAATTGATACGGCGCAGATCGCGGATGATGTCCATATGCAGGTCGCTGGTCGCCAGCGTTTCAGGAATGCCCTGTTGCAGGCGCGCCAGATGGTTCATCGAGGCCTGCATTTCAGCCTGTTTGATAACCGCTTTGTCTTCCACAAGCTGGCGGGCGAGCCGCGTATCGCCGGAAATAAAGACGGTCTGCGCAAGGCGCACGCTATCGAGCACGAGGCGGAACAGATTGTTCAGTTCGATCATGCCGGGTTCGGAAAAGCGCGTGCGGTCACGAATTTTCTTTTCAGCGAGCGGCAAGAGGTTTTTATCGATGATGTCGCCGATATGTTCAAGGTTGGTGGCGAACGTCAAAATCTGGAAATGGCGTTTGGTTTCGTCCTGCGTCAATGCCCCCTGGTTGACCTTCACGACATAGGTTTTAAGGGCTTTATAAAGACGGTCGATCCGGTCGTCGACGGCCTTGGCCTTTTCGACCAGCGCCGGGTCATTCTTCTGGAAGGAATCCCATGCCGTCTGCAACATATGATCCGTCATATCCGCAATGCGCAGGGCTTCGCGCGCCGCGTTGGTCAGGGCGACTGTCGGGGTATCGAGAACTTTTTCGTCGAGGTAGCGCGGACGGGCTTCATCATCCTTCTGTGCTTTGTCCGGCACGGCCTTGGTTACGACCTTGGTGACGAGCCCCAGCAACGGCAGGAACAGCAGAGCGGTAAAAATGTTAAAGCCCATATGGAAGTTGACGATCAGGCGTTTCGGATCGTCGGTGTAAGTCATCATATAATTCAAGAGCGGCGTGACGAAGGGCAGCACTATCAGGACGCTGATCAGACGCATGATCAGGTTACCGCACGGAATGCGGGCCGCCGCCGGGGCGTCTTTCAATGCTGAAATCAATGGTGCGATCACGGTGCCGATGTTCGCACCGAGCACCATCATCAGGCAGAGGTGCACGGGGATCACTCCGCCATGCGCAAGCGATACAAGCAGAAGAACAATCGCGAGCGACGAGTGCGCCAGCCATGTGAGCAGCACACCGACCGCGACGGCGAGAACCGGGTCACTGTTGAGCGGTGCGAGAATAAGCGGCAGAGTTTCAGACTCTTTCAACGGAATGGACGCTGTGCGGATCAGTGCAAGGGCGAGCATCATCAGGCCAAGGCCAACGAGAATCCGCCCGACCTGCCGCAAAGTCCCGGTTTGGTTGTCGCCCGCATAGAAAAAATATCCGGCGATAATCAATACAGGAGATAGCCACGACATATCGAAGCTCATAACCTGGGCGATGAAGGTCGTGCCGACGTCAGCCCCGAGCACAACAGCCAAAGCCGCCGCCGTTCCGATCAGCCCCTGCCCGGCAAAGGACGAGATGATCATGGTCGTCGCCATCGAGCTTTGCAGCAGGGCCGCAACGCCAATCCCGGCGACAAAGGCCGTGAGGCGATTGCTGGTGCTGAGGCCGATGATCTTGCGGAGTTGCACACCAAACGCGCGGGTTACCCCGTTCCGGACGAGACGCAGTCCGAAAAGCAGAAGGCAGACACTGCCGATGATGTGTAAAAGTACGATACTGGCCATGAAAACGGGGAAGCAGAAAAAATGACGATCTTATTGATCAATAAGTTAAATGGTACCGCCTTCAAACGCGTCTGACAAGCACAAGCCGTCTAGAATCCCGCGCCTGGCCCGGCAAGATATGCATCTTCCGCAACCGAACTGGTCCGGCCAAGGACGCTGTTGCGATGCGGGAAACGCCCGAACTGTTCGATCACACGCAGATGCCGCAGCGCATAATCATAGCCAAGAGGATCATCGACCTGCATGCTGGCAAAAAATTCGACATTCAATAGTTGGTCATCGAGGTTTTCACTGTGCTCAAACGGCAGGTAAATAAAGCGGCGCTTCAGCGGTACCAGAACCTGATCGAAGCCCTTTTTGATGGCATGGCGAGCAATTTCGAGCGCCTTGGCATCGGTCGCATAGGAGCGCGGGTCATTGCGAAACATATTGCGGGGAAACTGATCGAGTGTAATGCACAGCGCAAGACAGCCATCGGCATCTTTCATCCATGCGTCACATAACCCAGCCTTCGCCATGTCGTAGACCCCCATGAAACGATCACGGATCATATCGTCGAACATGTCGTTTCTTTGGAACCATTGAGGCGGCGTGGTCTCAATAAACCAGAAGTCGAGAATTTCCCGTTGGGAGTCTTTCATGCCGGAAAGAGTATCAGGATTTGCCCTTGGTTGCTTCGAGATATTTTTTCTCGAAACGATCAGCAATAAAGGTCAATACGGCAGCCGGAAGAAACGGGATCATAAAAATGCCGATGGTGAACGGGTCGCGCAACGCCTGCATCAGGCGGCCATCGACATTGTTGATGTACATGAAACAGAACACGAAAATACCTACCGTGACGAAGACCAAAGAAAACGTCCGATAGAGTTTCGCTTTTTGAAGAAGTAGGCGGTTTTCAGTGCTTACCATGAGATTCTCCCGTAAAAGGCCCCCGCCTTCACTAAGCAGTTTAGTGCAGAAGCCTTTAACCGGGTCTTAATCTGGCTGCAATTAATGCAGTTTTTCCCAGACCTTACGTTTGGCGGCGTACATGATCAGGACGAAAATAGCTAAGAATATCACGACCTTAGCCCCCATTTGCTTGCGCGCCTCCATTTCAGGCTCTGCAGCCCAAGTGAGAAAGTGGGCAACGTCTTTGGCATACTGGTCAGCCGTCTGCGGAGATTTGTCTTCATAGGCAACCAGACCGTCAGACAGAGGTGGCGCCATCGCGAGAATGCCGCCTGGGATTTTCTTACCGTCAGGACCAATCAGACCGCCATCCTTGACCTTGTTGTAATGCTGGCCAGTGCTCAACGTTACACCTGCTGGTGGTTCGGCATAGCCTGTCAAAACGCCATAGACGTAATCTGCACCGCCATGGCGAGCCTTCGTGATCAAAGACAGATCAGGTGGCAACGCACCGTTATTGGCATACGCAGCTGCCTTGTCGTTTTCAAATGGCTGTTTCATTTTATCCGACGGACGGGCCGGACGCTCAAACATGTCGCCCTCATCATTCGGACCATCGGTAACAGTGTATTCAGCGGCAATCGTTTTGATCTGGGCATCGCTATACCCAAGACCGCTTAGATTACGGTAGTAAAGTTTTTTCAAACCATGGCAGGCGGAACAGACCTGTTTGTAGACCAGGAAACCACGTTGCAGAGATGCCTTGTCGTACGTTCCGAACGGGCCGTTAAAAGACCAGTCGAGTTGCGGCATATGATGGCCGCCCGCTTCGGCATGATCCTTGGCAGGAGCAGCCGTATGTTCTGCAGGTGCCACTTTATCTTCGGCAACAACCTCTGGTGCAGCCGGAGTTTCAGCTTCGGCGGCAGGTGCTGCTGTGGAAGCTGCATCGACCGGCGCGATTGCTTCTTCAACAGGCGCAGGTTCTGCTTTTTTCTTGGCCGCTTCGGCGAAACCCGGCGTAACCAGAAAGACCAACGCCAGAGCAGTCAGGGCAATATTTTTAGGTTGCATCATCATCGTCCCCATTAAACTTTCTGCGCCAGCACGGCTTCATGAATACTCGCCGGAAGCGGCAAGGCTTTCTCATGCTTGCTCAGCAACGGCAAGATCACCAGCAGGAAGGCCATATAATAGCCAGTCAAACCAAGACCTACCCACGGCCAGATCCCTTCAGCCGGCTGCGCGCCGACATAGCCGAGCACGAAGACGCTGGCCACGAACGCAAACAAGGCGATCTTGTAAAGCGGGCGGAACAGAGCACTACGCACCGGATGAGTATCAAGCCATGGCATAAGCAGGACGAGCAGGATCGAGCCGAACATCGCGAGCACACCAAGCAATTTGCCTTCAACCAGAACGATATCGGCAAACGGGATATGAACGAATTCAGCAAACAACGCTCCGCCGATACCGACGACGGTCAGCAAACCGGAGACAGCAAGCAGAGCCAGATTGCGCGGCGTGAAATAATCGCTGCGGGCTTTATCCCAAACAACCGTCACCAGATAGTAGCCGAGACCTGCAAAGCCGATCAGGGAATACGGATTGATCCAGAATGTGATCGAGCGAAGGATCGCGTAGAATGGCAGGAAGTACCATTCAGGAACGATATGCGCCGGGGTCACCATTGGGTTGGCCGGAATATAGTTGTCCGGGTGGCCAAGTGCGTTTGGCATGTAAAAGACGAAGATTGTATAAACAAGCAGAAATGCAAGCAGACCGACGCTGTCTTTAACCGTGTAATACGGGTGGAAAGGCAGAGTATCCTGCGGGCCTTTGACGTCGATCCCGAGCGGGTTGTTCGAGCCACTGACGTGAAGCGCCCAGACATGCAGGAAGACGACTGCAAAAATAACAAATGGCAGCAGGAAGTGCAGCGAGAAGAACCGGTTCAGGGTCGCGTTATCAACGCTGAACCCACCCCATAACCAAGTCACGATGCTATCACCGACAAACGGAATGGCGGAGAAGAGGCTAGTAATAACTTTAGCGCCCCAGAAGCTCATCTGGCCCCATGGCAGAACATAGCCAAGGAACGCGGTCGCCATCATCAGAAGGAAAATCGTAACGCCGAGAATCCACATCAGCTCACGCGGCTTTTTGAACGAGCCGTAGAACATGCCGCGGAAAATGTGAATGTAGACCGCAATAAAGAAGAACGACGCCCCGTTCATATGAATGTAGCGGATCAGCCACCCATAGTTGACATCGCGCATGATGCGCTCGACGCTTTCGAAAGCCATGGAGGTATTGGCAACATAGTGCATCGACAGTGTAATACCGCTGATGATCATAATGACCAGCATCGTGAGCGCGATCCCGCCGAAGCTCCAGAAATAGTTGAAGTTTCTTGGCGTCGGAAAAACACCGTATTCTTTGACCAGCATGCTGAAGATAGGAAGACGGACGTCAATCCATTCTACAACTGGGTTTTCAAACGGGGTGCGAGGGCCTGCGGACATGATCGATGCTCCAGTATGTCTTAACCGATACGCACGAGCGTGTCGGTGGCGAAAGTGTAGGTCGGGATTTCAAGGTTTTTCGGGGCCGGACCTTTGCGGACGCGCCCGGAGGTATCGTAGTGCGAGCCGTGACACGGACAGAACCAGCCGCCGAAATCACCTTTTGGTTCGCCACTCTTCTGGCCGAGCGGAATACAACCAAGATGCGTGCAGACACCAATCGCGATCAGCCATTCAGCTTTCTGAACGCGCGCGCCATCATCCTGTTTGTCGCGCAGCGATGCGACATCAACCGAGGTTGCGGCGGAAATTTCTTCTGCAGTGCGGTGGCGGATAAAAACAGGTTTGCCGCGCCACATGACCGTGATCGCCTGACCAACGGCAACCGGACCGATATCAACTTCGGTAGTTGATACAGCGAGCGTATCCTGCGCCGGGTTCATCTGGTCGATGAAGGGCCAGGCCACTGAGGCGGCACCGACTGCGGCCATCGCACCTGCGGTCAGGAAAAGGAAATCGCGGCGGGCGCCATCTTCGGGGGTATCATCGTGCTGTGCGGTCATGGTTCAGAGCTATCTAAAGTTAAACTTTTTCCAATGATTTCAGACCATTGGCTGATCCTTTGCGAATCTCACCCAATTGATAATCCATCCCACGGCGTAAATCCAGCCCCTCTTTGGAAATATTGCCGTGAAATCAGCCCCTTTCCATGGTAAAGCCGCCCCTATGATCCACCTCGCCGCCTACCAGCCCGATATCCCCCAAAATACAGGCGCATTAATGCGTCTGTGCGCCGGATTTGGCGCACCCCTCGATCTGATCGAGCCATTCGGGTTTATTTGGGATGAAAAGAAGATCCGGACGGCAGCGCTCGATTATTATGACCATGTCGCACTGACCCGCTACAGCAGTTGGAAAGGTTTTCTGGAAAATAAAAAGCCCGGACGGATCGTCCTTCTGACCACCAAGGCGGCCACACCTTATATAGAGTATCAATTCAAGCCGGATGACACCCTGCTCCTAGGGCGTGAAAGCGCAGGTGTTCCTGACGAGGTGCATGCCCGCGCCGATGGCCGGATAGTTATTCCCATGACCCCTGTAATCCGCTCTTTCAATGTGGCCATGGCCGCCAGCATCGTGTTAGGTGAAGTTAGTCGGCAATTTCGCCTTGAGGGCCTTTTACCATGATCGCGATGAACAAAAATTCCTCATCCGGAAATGTGATGTTCCTGATCCTGATAGCCGTCGTTCTTTTCGCCGCTCTCTCGTTTGCGGTCTCAAGCACGATGCGCGCCACAGGAACAAATGACTCGCGCGATACATTGCAATTGCAGGCAACTGAACTCATGGGATTTTCGAGCAGCGTCAAAACTGCCATCGAGCGGTTGCGCGTCGGCGGGTGCAGCGTTTATCAAATCAGCTTTGACGGCCCCGTATCCGGGCAGGTCAGAAAATCACCAAGCGATATGAACTTCGCCTACGCTAATCCGCTTGCCCCAGCCACGGGCGCCTGTAACGTGTTCGATGTACGCGGCGGCAATGTGATTTTTCCTTTTATTTCCCACGGCATTCAAGTCCCAGAAAAACTGGTGACTGGGGCGCACAACAAATCCAATATCTATTTTTTCAACGGCAACAATCAGATCGAGGATATCGGCACGACCGCAGGTGCCGACCTGTTGATCATGGCCCCGTTCATCACCAAAGAGCTGTGCGATTTCATCAATGAAAAGAACAACATTTCAGGATCGATCCTCGCTAGCCTCGACACCAACGATAACAATCCTTTTCAGGGTGTTTATAACCAATGGTCCGCGATAAGTGGCGCCTTCAAAGGTAAACCGTCCGGATGTATCGAGCAGAGCGCGGGTAATTATTATTTCTACGAAGTGCTGATCTCCCGTTAAAATGCAAATACAAAAACAAACCGCAACTGACTGGTTCAAAGACTTGCGCAATCAAATCTGCGCGGAATTTGAGGTCATTGAAACTGAACTCACTGGCACATCCAAAAGAGACCTTCCCCCTGCCCGCTTTGAACGCAAAGCGTGGGACCGTACCAATGAAGACGGCACACCAGGCGGCGGTGGCGAGATGGCGATTATGCGCGGTCGGGTCTTTGAAAAAGTCGGCGTAAATATTTCCATCGTACATGGGAAATTCAGCGAAGCGTTCCGCGCGCAAATACCGGGTGCCGACAGCAACGGCGGAGAATTCTGGGCGGCGGGGATTTCATTGGTCGCGCATATGCAGTCGCCACAGGTGCCTGCGGTGCATATGAATACGCGTATGATCGTCACGTCAAAGCAATGGTTCGGCGGCGGCAGCGATCTCAATCCGATGGTGCCGGATGCGCAGGACACTGCAGATTTTCACGCCGCGCAAAAAGCATGCTGCGACCGCCATGATCCGGCCTATTATCCAAAATTCAAGGAGTGGGCAGATACCTATTTCTTTATCCCTCACCGCAACGAAGCCCGCGGCGTGGGCGGGATCTTTTACGATTATCTCGACAGCGGCGACTGGGACAAGGATTTTGCCTTTACTCAGGATGTCGGCAAAACATTTCTGAATATCTACCCGCAACTGGTGCGCCGTCACATGAACGAAGACTGGACGGATGCGCAGCGCGAACACCAGCTGGTGCGGCGCGGACGCTATGCAGAATTCAATCTGGTTTATGACCGGGGGACGCAGTTCGGTCTGAAGACCGGGGGCAATACCGAAGCTATTCTGATGTCACTGCCGCCGGAAGCGAAATGGCCTTAAAGCCGGACTTGATCCATTTGGCTTCAAACTTTTTCAAAATTTGCCCCATTTCAGGACCTGACGCATAACCCGCCTTCAGCAGAGCCTTACCTGTCACGGGGAAAACCGGGATCGGTTCAGCTGCCACTTTCAGAAGTTTCGCAGGGGCATTGAGGATATAAAGCGCCTGAACTGTCGAGGCATGACCATGCCGGTACAAAGACAGCCGCACGGACTGAGGCGATAAATCCTTTAACGTTTTCTGCGCGGCAAGGATCGTGTCCATGAGTTGCATGGTTTTATTCGGCAGGCGTAACGCCTCCATCAATTTTTTAACACCCGTAGCTTTGTTACCCGCCAGCAGCACCAAACGTGCGGCCAACTCCGGCTCTTTTTGTTTCTTTATCAACGCGCTAAGGGTGGCTTCTTCATAGCTCGCTGCAATCACATCCTTAAGCAGGCCTTGGGTACGCATCAAGCTCAGCACTGGCGGGCATTTCGCAACTTCGAGTATTTTTAAAACTTCCTGCGTAACCCGTTCTTTTGACAGGGTTTTCAATTTACGAGACGCAGCGGCACAGGCCGCCAAGGCAGCGCGATCGGGTGTGCCTTTGCCGTATTTTACGTGGAAGCGGAAGAAGCGCAGGACGCGGAGATAATCCTCTTTAATTCTCTCAGCGGGATCACCGACAAAAATGATTTTGCGCCGCTCGAGATCCTGAATGCCCTGCCCAAGCGGATCGTAAACTTTACCAGAGAGATCGGCGAAAAGTGTGTTCATCGTGAAATCGCGGCGGCGGGCATCTTCGGCCCAGTCATCGGTGTAGGCAACCACAGCCCGGCGGCCATCGGTCGCGACATCCCGGCGCAGAGTGGTGATTTCAAAGCCCTGTTTGTCGACAACCGCCGTCACTGTGCCGTGGTCGATCCCGGTTGGAATGACTTTAATTCCGGCTGTTTTTAGCCGTTTCATGACCTCGGCAGGCAGAAGTTTCGTCGCGATATCAATATCGCCGCACGGCACCCCGATCAGGGCATTGCGGACACAGCCGCCGACCATGCGGGTATCAGTATCGCCGCCGAGGGCCGCAAAAATCTTTCTGACCGGGGGCGTGATGGCAATGGCGGGAATTTTCATGCGGCCCTGCCCAGATGATGGTATCTGCCACCGCTTTCGATGCTGAGATCGGCATTGTGATGGACCGCTTCGGCGGCGAGATTATAAAAGACTGCCCGCCCGACCCGCGCCAGCAGACCCTTGCGCACTTCAACATAAGGAACATCTGGAAAAGGCCCGTCGGGGCGGAACAAAAATGTATGATCAGCGTTGAGTGTGACCTCTTCGCCGAAATTGGTTTTCAGAATGAGCATTTGCGCCTTGCGATCATAATCCACGATCACGAACGGCACGTCTTCGACATCGATTTTATAGACATCATGCGGCGACTTCAGCCAATAGATTCCATCCGCATCAACCGATAATCCCTTTCCGGCCATCCAGCCTGTCCCTGCCCCAGCGAAGAGCCTGGCGAGACTTTCGCGCCGAATCGGACCTTCGCCCATACCGGGATCGTGGCAATACCACCGTCCGTCGCGGTCGATAGTAAAAGCGTAACCTGCCGCAAACTTGGCGGCATGGTCATAATCACGGTAGGGAATATCGTCGTTTTGCATCATCTGAGCTTGCTATAAGATTCTTATATTATACGTTCATATCCATCACAGACCAACAGTGCTTAAGGATACTTCATGACCAGTTCTGTCCCAAATTCAATTCCGTCCCGTCTTGCCCAAGCCGGTGACCGCCTCGCCCGCGTCCGCGCTGAAATTTCCCGGATCATTTATGGACAGGACGCTGTGGTCGACCAGACGCTGATCACCCTCCTCGCAGGCGGCCACGTTCTGCTCGTCGGCGTGCCGGGTCTGGCAAAAACTTTATTGGTCGATACGGTCGGTACGGTGCTCGGTCTGCAAACCAGCCGCATCCAGTGTACGCCCGACCTGATGCCCGCTGATATCCTCGGCAGTGACGTGCTTGAACAGGATGACACTGGCCGCCGCTCATTCCGCTTTATCGAAGGTCCGGTCTTTACACAATTGCTCATGGCCGATGAAATCAACCGCGCCAGCCCGCGCACACAATCCGCTCTCTTACAGGCGATGCAGGAAAAGCGTGTGACGGTGAATGGCACCTCGCGCGATCTGCCCGCACCGTTTCACGTTCTGGCGACACAGAACCCGATTGAGCAGGAAGGTACCTATCCGATGCCGGAAGCCCAGCTCGACCGCTTCCTGATGCAGGTTGATGTGACCTATCCTCCGCTTGAGGCCGAGCGCCAGATGCTGGTCGTGACGACCTCCGCCGAAACGCGCAAACCCGTTGCTGTGCTTAGCGCAAGTGAACTTCAGGAGATGCAGGCGCTGGTGCGCGACATTCCCGTGGGTGATCAGGTGGTCAATGCCATTCTCTCCCTCGTACGCCGAGGCCGTCCGGATAATGAGAGCGCGTTGCCCGAAGTCAAAAATTTTGTCACCTGGGCGCCCGGCCCGCGTGCTGCACAGGCCTTGATGCTGGCAGTGAAGGCCAACGCGTTGTTAGAGGGACGCGGGGCACCATCCGTTGATGACGTGATCGCACTCGCCGCTCCGGTTCTGCGTCACCGCATGGCGCTCACCTATAAAGCGCGCGCCGAAGGCCTGAGTATCGACAGCCTGATCGCCAAACTCGGCGCAGGACTCTAACTCACATGGCGCTGCGGCTCTTCGAAAAGCGGCAAACCCGCGCCATTGCCCTGCGGCAGCAGGCAGAAGAGCTATATGCACGTTTGAAAGACGCCCAACTCCTGCGTTCGGTCACAGGCACACCACGGCGTGGCCAGCACACTGAGCGCAAAGGCGGTGTCGGTCACGATTTCTGGCAGTACCGGGATTTCCAGAGCGGCGATCACGCCCGCGCGATTGACTGGAAACAGTCTGGCAAATCCGATCGCCTGCTGATCCGCCAGAAAGAACAGGAAACGCAGCAACGCACCGCTGTGTGGTTGCAGAATGATCCAAGCATGATGTTCGGCACGCCTAGTAAATATGAATGCGGCGCGGTGATTGCGCTGACTCTGGCGATGCTGTGCGCCCGCCATCACGATCCGTTGAAACTATGCGGCGCGGGAACGGTGGCGATTGATACGCTGACGGGTATTCTGAGCGAGGCAGCCTATAAACCCCGCGCCGACGACCTGGCTGCCGAAGAAATTTTCCTGATCGGTGATTTTTTAGACCCATTGGAAAAATTGCAGACCTTGCTTCAGGCTGTGCCCGGCGGTCGGAGAGTACATCTGGTCCAGATTCTTGATCCGGCAGAACTCGATCTGCCGTTTCAGGGGCGTGTGCTGTTCGAGCATCCCGGACGGATGGACAATGAAGAAGTTTTAAGCGTCAGCGGTATCCGCGCGGCGTATCTGGAGCGCCTGAATGCCCACCTTGAAGCTGTTCGCACTGTCGCCGTGACGCAGAACTGGACCTATACGCTCTTCCGCGCGGGCGATGATGCCTTCCCGCCACTCCTTGATATCCTGCAACAAGGGGAAACAGCATGATTGCGTTCCTGCATCCCCTGCTCCTGACTGCGCTGCTGGCGTTGCCGTTTATCTATCTGTTGCTGCGCGTGATTCCGCCTGCAGCCAAGCGCGTATTACTGCCGACTATTCGTTTTCTGCACGATCTTGATCAAAAAAATCCGCCCGTACATAAAATTCCGTGGTGGATTCTCTTGCTCCGCCTTCTTATGCTTGCCTGTTTGATCATTGGCCTCGCCCATCCGGTGATCAATCCCAGTGAAAAACTCAGCGGCAGCGGTGAGCTTGTTTTAATAGTTGATAACGGTTGGGCCGCGAGCCAGACTTGGCCAGTGCAACAGACCGAAGCATTGCGTCTTGCCACTCAAGCGCAACGCGACAACCGTCCGGTTAAACTTGTTCTGACCGCGCCGCTTGCCGGAGAAACCCAGCCGCAATTTTTTCCAACAGCCTCAGCCGGACAGGTGATCGCTCAACTCAAAGGCTTGACGATTGCACCATGGCCGGGATTGCCTGCCCTTGTCGCCAAAGGTTTGGCCGCAGATAAAGAGAAATCACTTTACTGGATCACCGCGGGTCTGGCCGAGCCGGGGTATGCCGATCTGGTTTCTTTGAGCGATTCCCTTAAAGTATTCGTTCCGGCGCAAACCGATCTGCCGCTGATCCTGCGGGCGCCGGGCGAAGACCAGCCAGCATCGCTTGGACGCATCGAAGCCGTGACCGGAATGCCGGGGCAGGTTTTCCAAGTGCGGGCGACCGACGCAAAAGGGCGCCTCGTCGATCAGGCCTCCGCCCGCGTGATCGGTGGACAGGGTTATGTCGATGTTCTCTCGTCGCTGCCAGTCACGGAACTCACGGGCATTACCCGGGCTCAACTGGCTAGCCGCAACGGTGCAGGCGCAGTGATGCTGCGCCCTCAGCATCAGGGGAATGATAAGGTTGGATTGATCAGCACCGAAACCGAAAAAACCACCTATCACCTCTCCGATCCAGCTTATTACATTTCCCGCGCGGTCGAACCGTTTGCGAAATTCACGACAGGTCCTGTCGAAACCCTGATCGAGAGCAATCCCGGCATCATCGTCATCGCCGATGGTGGCGAATTGCCGCCACGCACGTTGGAGCAACTTGACGCATGGATTAAAAAAGGTGGGATCGTTCTACGCTTTGCCAATTCCTCGCTCGCGCAAAACGGCGATGCACTAACCCCAGTGCCGCTCCGCCCTTACGAGCGTTCTCTGCAGGGGCAGTTGACCTGGGACAACCCCCTGTCGATTGCCTCCTTTAATGAGGCAAGCCCGTTTGCAGGCATGGCCATTCCGGCTGATATTCAGGTGCGTCGTCAGGTGCTGGCAGAGCCTCTGCCGGATCTCGCGGAACACACATGGGTGACTCTGTCGGACAAGACACCGCTGATCACGGCAAAATATGATGGCAAAGGACTGCTTGTGCTTGTGCATACCACCGCCACACCCGATTGGTCTGATTTGCCGCTTTCAGGATTTTATATCGAGATTTTCAAAAAACTGACTGCCCTCGCCGCCCGCTCGGTCAAGGATGTCGCTGAGGGAACTACCTTGCAGCCTCTGCTGGTGATGAACGGCTTTGGGCAGTTGGTGCAACCACCCGCCGTGCTTAAACCGATTGCGCGGGCAGACTTCGCACAAACACTGCCATCGTCGCTGCACCCGCCGGGTCTCTATGGCACAAACGAAGAGAGCCAGCCGCTCAATCTCGGGGACCGCCTGCCGCCCCTTGAACCGCTATCCAGCCATGTTCAGGCCGGAAACCTGATGACAACCCAAGGTGCGCAGGAAATCGATCTGGCCAAGCCGTTTCTCTATGCCGCTCTTATGCTTTTCATTCTCGATACGCTGATCATTCTTATTCTGTCCGGGTTCGGCATGCGCTTGCGTAAGATTTTACCTCTGCTGATCCTGTTCATCCCACACTTAGCACAGGCGGCAGATTCCGAAATGGCCAACCAGATTCACCTCGCCTATATCCGCACTGGCGATACCGTAATCGACCAGACGAGCGAGCGGGGCTTAGAAAATCTATCGGAAGCCTTACGCAACCGCACCGCCGTCGAACCGGGCAAAGTGATCGGGCTGACACCCGGAACGGATCCGCTGGTTTTCTATCCGTTTATTTACTGGCCGATTGCGCAAAGCCAGCCGGATTTGAGCGCTGAGGCCGCGACCGCCCTGCAATCCTATCTCGATCACGGCGGCATGATTCTGCTCGATACGCGCGACGGCATTTACCAGCCTGGCCAAGTGGCAAGTTCGGCGCAGATCGAACGGGTGCGCAGCCTGCTCAAAAACGTCAGCGTCAATCCACTCGCGCAGGCACCGGAAACGCACGTCCTGTTTAAAAGCTTTTACCTGCTCAACCTTTTCCCTGAATTTTCACAAAGCGGAGATATCTGGATCGAGGACAACGCGCTTGATGAAGATGTCTCGTCACTGGTTCTGACCGGTCACGACTGGGCGCGGTTGTGGGCCAGCGATGGCTCGACGCCGTATGATGAAAAGGAAATGGCGACGCGCTTCGGCGTCAATGCTGTTATGTACGCCCTGACGGGAAATTATAAAGCCGACCAGATTCATATGCAGGCCATTCTTGAAAGGCTCGGCAAATGACACAGAGCGCCAGCTTCACTTCGCTGCATCTTATCGCCGATCCGCTGATCGACGGACAGCTTCTGCTGATGGCGGGGGCTGTAATTATCATTCTGAGCGCGTTGATGCTGTGGCAGAATGGCTGGCGCGCAGTATGGCGCGTGGCGGCGGCCATTGTTTTATTCGCCGTGCTGGCCAATCCGGCGATAGTTACAGAAAAGCGCGAACACACACCAGATGTGGCCCTTGTTATTGTAGATCGCAGCCCGAGCCAGATGCTGGCGGGCCGCCCGGCAATGACCGATGCGGCACTTGGCTGGATCAGGCAGCAGCTTGAACGCCGCCCCGGCATTGAACTGCGCGTGCGCGAAACGCAGGGCAGCACAACGACACCTGTAACCGAAACGGCTCTGTTCGATACCTATGAAAGTGGCTTCGCCGACGTTCCTGCCAACCGCCGTGCCGGAACGATCATACTATCCGATGGGCGGATCACCGATATTCCGGCGAGCGTGGGCAAAGGGCATGAACCCGTGCATCTGCTGATGACCGGGAAAAAGGATGATCATGATTTGCAGATCCGCCTCCTTAAGGCCCCGACCTATGGCCTGACCGGGCAGACGCTGCAACTGACCTTCCGCATTGATAATCCGGGCGGACCATACGGTCAGAATATCGATGTTACCCTGCGCAGCCCCGATGGCACGACGCGCACGTCAACGATTGCCGCCAATATGAAGCAGACATGGGAAATTCCGGTGCCGTATCCCGGCCAGAACGTCTACGAAATGACCATTCCTGAAGATAAAGGCGAACTCACTACGCTTAACAACCGCGCCGTGTTCTCGGTCACTGGTGTGCGCGACCGCCTCAAGGTTCTGCTGGTATCTGGTGAGCCACATGCCGGGGGCCGGACCTGGCGCGATCTGTTTAAAGCCGATAGCGGCGTTGACCTCGTGCACTTCACTATTCTGCGCAGCCCGCTCGAGCGTGATGTCGTGCCACAGCGCGAGCTTTCCCTGATTGCCTTCCCAATCCGCGAATTGTTTGAAATCAAACTGAAAGAATTCGACCTGATCGTGCTTGATCGCTTTCATCTCAATAAACTTTTGCCGGATTTGTACTTTCAGAATATCCGCAACTATGTTGAAGAAGGCGGCGCACTCCTCGAAGTCAGTGGACCGACTTTTGGTACTGATGAAAGTCTATATAACACTGCGCTCGGCACCATCTTCCCGATCAAGCCCAACGGATTGGTGATTGAAGGACCGTTTAAACCACTGGTCACTGCCATCGGAAAAATCCATCCGGTGACGCAGACGATAGCCAGCAACCCGGTTTGGGGCGCATGGCTGCAATTCGTGCCAGTCAGCGTCATTCAGGGCGATGTTTTGATGACGGCGACCGGGGGTAATCCTCTCCTGATCGTGAACCGTGTTGGCAAAGGCCGGATTGCACAACTGGCAAGTGATCAGATCTGGCTGTGGTCGCGCGGCTATGATGGCGGCGGACCGACCGAAGAATTGCTCCGCCGGATCGTTCACTGGCTGATGAAAGAGCCGGAACTGGAAGAAGATGCGCTCGACGCCCGCGCCGACGGCCAGACCCTGACCGTGCGCCGTCGCCAGTTAAAAGAAGAAGTCGAGCCGGTCACGATGACCAAACCGGATGGCAGCATTGAAAAAATCAAGCTCGCGCCGCGCGAGGATGGCTGGCTGAGCGCCAATATCACCGCAACCGATCAGGGCATCTATGAATTTTCGAGCGGGACACATCGCCGTATGGTGTCGTATGGCGATACCAATTCCCCGGAACTGCGCGACCTGATCGCGAGTGCCGAGCCAATGACCGCCTTGATTAAACAAACCAAGGGTGCCTCCATACGTCTTGAGGATACACCGCAGCCCGAAATTCGTTTGCGTGAACCTGACCGCGACTATGGCGGGCGCAGCTGGCTGGGCCTCCGTCAGAACAACAGTACAGTTGTAACCGGGACAGAACAAAATCCGGTCTTGCCGCCTGCGCTTGGATTGCTTGCCGCATTTTTGATGATCGTTCTTGGCTGGTGGGCCGAGGGTCGGCGCACTCAAACCTGAGTGGTGATCAAGCCAAGGCGCAATGCAGTCAGTGCTGCCTGTGTGCGATTAGCAGCATTGAGCTTGCGGCAAATGCCGCGCACATGCAGTTTGATCGTCACGACCTGCAACTGCAAATGATCGGCAATCGCCCGGTTTGATAATCCCTGACAAAGATAGACGAGCACATCGCGTTCGCGCGGTGTGAGTTGTTCGACCATATGCGGGGCTGGTGTCGCGAGGGGAATATGTTCCATGATTACCCGGTGGCGAAATAAAGACAGGTATATCTCTATTGTTCACCGAAGGTTTTAAAAAAACGATTAATCAGCGTTTCTTCATACCCATGTATTCATTGTAGACGACATAGGATTCCATCACGCGTTGAACGTAATTGCGCGTCTCGTAGATGGGAATGAGTTCAATCCAGTCGACCCAGTCAACCCGGCCCGCACGTGGATCACCGTTGGCCTTCAGCCACTGATTGACGCGCCCACCCCCGGCGTTATACGCCGCGAGCACAAGCGGATATGAGCCGTTGTAGCTGTTCAGCAGCATATTCAAATAAGTGCTGCCCAAGAGGATATTGTGCTCGGGTTTGCTGGTCAGCCAACCAGTCTGATGCGAAAAGCCTTTTTTCTTCGCGACATCCTTGGCGGTTGCAGGCATCAGCTGCATCAAGCCGAGCGCGCCTGACGGGCTGCGCGCATATTGGTCAAATTCGCTTTCCTGCCGGATTACGGCATGGGCAAGCGCCATATCGACCGCGACATTGGCAAAGTATCTGTTCAGTTTCGGATACGCTTCGACATCAAGGAAGACGTTTTTACCTGCTGCTTTTTTGGCGACCCGTACGGCCTCATGGCGCAGGCCGATACCGACGAGAATTTCGGCGAAGGCTTTCCAGTCGGCCGAATTCTGAATCGTTTCGACTTTGGCATTAATGAGTTTACGCCGCAGCTGATCGAGACCTGCGGTATTCGCAAGTTTGATACCGCGCACCAGTTCGTCGCTGTTCATACGCATCAAGTCTGTTGGCGTCGCCACGACTGTCACAGGGCGATACGCCTGCCCTTGAGGCAATCTGAGCGCCGCCAGCTGACCGTAGTAAACCTTGGGATACTGAGCGGCAATCTTGTACCAGTTGGCGGCTTGTTCCGGCTGACCCATTGCTTCGGCGGCGCGGCCTCCCCAGTAGGCGGCCCGGCCCTTGCTGATGGCTGTCTTGACGCGACCATACATATCATTAAAGTGTTCTGCAGCTTTGGCCGGATTGCCAAGAAAGCGAAGTTGCAGCCAGCCGCAGATCCATTCAGCATCGGCATATTCCGGGCCGTCCATCTGATTGTGCGCGGCAGCCATTGTATACGCCGCTTTATAATTTTTCTCTTCGATCAGACGGCGCACGACGATGTTGCGCTCTTTCCACCAGTCTTCAGGATTGGAAATCTGTGTGATTGGTGGCTGCGCATTCAGAATGGCAATTGCACCTGCATCCTGATCATTCTTGCGGCGCCAGCGCAGGCGCTCGAACTGAAGGCCGGGATCGCGGGCGAGGCTGGCTGGGACACGGTCGACTAACCCGGCAGCATTCTTACGGCCGTTCTCGAGCGCGATCCGGGCTTCGACGAGTCTCACATACCCATCACCAAGTAACGCTGCATAAGACCGCGCAGTTGAATCGTCACCATGGAACAGAAGGTAATCAAGGCGGCGGCGGTGTGTATCTGCTGTGAGCAGAGCGTTGTAACCTTTGACGATACTGGCCTGTGTGTCAGGACGGGCGACGACTTCCGGCCAGCGGTCGCGCAGGACGGCAATCGCCTCTTCCTGCCGCCGCGACAGAAGCAGCAGATCGACGTAACGCTTCAACCCGTCACCCGTGACAGGTGGATTGGCCTGGAACCATGCCAGCGTTTCGGCTGCCGGATAATTCGGCGGCATATTGCGCTCGGCGGTCGCCTTGACCTCATCGAGATCAGGCCATTGCGGATGTTTTCGTACAAACGCAGCGATACGTTCAAACGGCAACCCGGTGAAGTTTTCACGGTAGAGCATCCACTCATACATCGTGACCAGCGTCGGATCGCGGCTTTGCTGGACGAGCGTGCGGGCTGTGGCCCAGCTGCCCCGTGTCATCTCCAGCAGTGCCGAAGTGCTCGGATTGCCTGCGGACGCGGTTTGCGCGGCGGCAACCTGTGGAATCATCACAGATAAGCTAGCGAAAACATGGACAGCGAGCAAAACAGTCGATAATCTGCGGGTCTTAGAGACAAGAGGACTATTATGCTGCACGGATCCATCACCGCCCTGATCACTCCCTTTCGCAACGGCGAAGTGGACTGGAAGGCGTTTGAAAATCTGGTTGAGTGGCAAATCGAACAGGGGACGCACGGGCTGGTTCCTTGTGGCACGACAGGAGAATCACCGACGCTCTCCGATGAGGAAATAAAAGGGCTTATTACCGCCTGCGTCAAGGTCGCAAACAAACGCGTCCCCGTGATCGCAGGAACTGGGTCGAACTCGACCAAGAAAGCCATTGAACTGACCCAGATGGCCGAATCCTGTGGGGCCGATGCCGCCCTGCTGGCTGCGCCGTATTATAACAAGCCAACTCAGGAAGGTCTGTACGCTCATTATAAAGCCGTTCATGACTCAACCGGGCTGCCGATCGTTCTGTACAATGTTCCGGGCCGCACCGTTGTGGAAATCAGCGTCGACGTCGTCGTACGCCTCGCCGCCCTGCCCCGCATCGCCGCGATCAAGGATGCCGTGACCGATACGGCACGCGCCAGCCTGATCAAGCCGCGCGTCAAAAAAGATTTCGTGATCCTGTCAGGAGATGATGGCGTGGCCGGAGCTTTTTTGGCGCAAGGGGCGCAAGGCTGCATTTCGGTGACATCTAATGCCGCGCCTGCGCTGTGTGCTCAGATGCAAAACGCGTGGGCTGAAAAAGATCTCGCGCGCTTCGCGCAATTACAGGAACAACTGGCCCCTCTGCATATTGCCATGTTCTGCGAGAGCTCGCCCGCACCTGTGAAATATGCTTGTTCTACGCTTGGCCTGTGCACCGATGAAGTGCGTTTGCCGCTGCTGCCGGCAACACCTGGGGCCCGCAAGATCGTCGATCAGGCACTCGCCGCAGCCGGTATCGGTGCCGGTGATGTCGCAAAGCTTCGCGCTCATGGCTAATACCAAAAAAGATAAGTCCAAGGCCCTGATTTCGGTCAATCACACCGTCGCGGAAAATCGTCGCGCACGGTACGACTATTTTCTCGAGGAAAAATTCGAAGCCGGGATCATGCTGACCGGAACCGAAGTCAAATCGCTGCGCCATGGTCAGTGTTCCTTAAGCGAGTCCTTCGCCGGGGAAAGACAGGGTGAGTTGTGGCTCTATAATTCCTACATTGCGCCTTATAATCCGGCAGGTCCTCACCTTCAGCACGACCCGCGCCGCCACCGCAAACTTTTGGTGAAGAAAAAGGAACTGGGTAAGATGCTCGGCTCGATCCGGCGCGATGGCTATACGCTGGTTCCGGTCAGCCTTTATTTCAACAGCCGCGGTCTCGCCAAAGTCCAGCTCGCGCTCGCCAAGGGTAAGCAGGAACGCGACAAGCGCGAAGACATCAAAAAGCGCGACTGGAACCGGGAAAAGACCCGAATCCTCAAAAATCAGTCCTAACTTTCGCAAGTTTCCTGCCTTTTGTGAGCAGAACTTGCGTTTTGACATAAATATGGATAATACTGTCTCTTCATTTTTACCAACTCGTGAGGAAAATTATGGCCGGTCCACTTCCAGTTCTCGTTCTCGTATTTGCCAACCAAGCAGGTGGCCCAGCTCTTGAAGCTGCCGGTTCCGATGCCGTTCGTACAGCCACCAACCAGACACCCATCGTCTCTGCTGCTGCCCCCGGCACATTGAATGTCGCTCTTGATCGCGGCATCACCCCGGCCCAAGTCGGCGCAGTTTCAAAAACCCTGACGGAAAAACATGGTTGTACAGCAAGCCCAGTAACCGGAGGCACACCTGAAAAAGGCTTGGCCGCGAACGGTAGAATGGTCATGTCCATCTCCCCATATAAAGTGACCTACACTGGCTGCATTATAAAATAGATGAATACACTTGCGCAGATGATGCTGGTCTTTACGACGGCGGCAGGCGGAAATATTCCGTCACCGATCGAGATGGAGACCGCCGCTGCGCAAGCCCTTACCCGTCATGAAATCGTCGCAAATAAATTTCAAAGCGGCATTCGCAGCAGTACACATGATTTTGTGCTGACCCGCATAGGCCGTAAAGACGACTCCGATGCGCCCGTGTCATCAGATGAAGTTGCGCAGATTGCTCAGGCTATCGCTACCCAGACTAAGTGCACGCTGACAACGAACACATCCTTTGGTGCGCCAGTCATTTCTGAGGGACCTGCAATGAAAATTGACTGGAAGCCTTATTACCGTTTTGAATTTTCCTGTCCTTAAAGAGAACTGGGATCATATGGATGTTGCGTCAACGACCACTGCTTTAATCATCGCCTTCACCGGGGCCAACGGTAATCTAAACAATCACGTTAGCACTTCTATCAAAGATGTTATGCATGAAACGCCCGTCGTCAGACTAATTTCTGGCAGCGCCCAGACCAAGCTGCGTGCCGATGGGCTGAGCGTACCGTTTCAGGCAGAAGACCTGAGGGCCATCGCAGGGAA
>CAYJDG010000020.1:24795-37041 GCA_964368875.1 uncultured Pseudobdellovibrionaceae bacterium | reverse complement strand
GGGCTGAGGCTGGTAAAGATGGTGGTTTTGCTGAGATCAAGATTTTTTAAACCGACATTACGAGAAGCATCGGCGATAGCATCGGTTTCGCCGTGCCAATACGGCACTTCGTCCTGCATCATCCGATTGTGGCCTTTACCAAGAATGGCGCGGGTCTTCGTGTCGATGACAACGGCTCCAATCGGGCAGCCGCCTTCACTGTCGCCTTTTTCGGCCAGCAAGACAGCCAGACGCATGAATTGTTGATCTGTCAGATTGCGTATAAAAGCCGGGTCGACTTGGCTATCCAGCTCTTTGGTCGGCGTGTAGGCAATCTGCCGCAGGACATCGTCAGTAACCGCGGCATCTGCTGTAATAAAGGCCATTCATTTCCTCCGTTGGAATATGCACTAGGAAATATATAGACTCCCCGTTTTATTTGTTAAAAAAATTGTTCTTAAGATATCAAGGCCTTAATGATCTTTTTATTAAGGGACAGCGGTGTATACTTGAGGGATGTCGAACCTGTCAGGCCTTCCTCCTTCTGCCCTCAGTCGCATCGCCACACAAACGGTTGCGCTTGATATCGCCGTGCGTGTCGTCAATCTTCCCGACGCTTTGAAGAACAATACCGCCCCCGTAAAAGTTCAGGGCGTGGTGACAGGGCAAAACCCTGATGGCTCTGTCCAGGTAGAAACCGATCGGGGCACCATCGCCGTCATGCTGCGCGACCGCCAGAGCCTGCCAACCGGACAACGTCTTGAATTGGAAATTCCCGCTGGCCGCATGCCACAACAGGCAACACTGCGCCCTGCCCCTGCCACCGCGCCGCCGCCAGCAAACTCTGCACCGACCACGCCGCCGCCGACCTTGGCCGGGCAGCTTGCCGCGGCTCTCAAACTGGACCGCGGGGCCACGATCAAGGCGACTGAAATCGATGAAGCGCTGAAAGCCGCAGCCACGAAGCTGGCCGATCTCGTTGCCATAAAATTACCAGCCGCTCCGTTGCAAGCTGGACAAAATTTACGCCTGATCCCGATTCCGCCCGGGCAGGTTGCCAGCGTTCCGCTCCAATCCGGACAAGTCGGAGCCCTGCCGCAGGAAGCTTTGCTTGCCGCATTGACGACTTTGATTGACTCGCTTCCGCCTCAGGCGCAGACCCTCAAGGCTGATTTGACCGCTCTATTAACGCGAATGAGCAGCGGGCTACCTCAACCGCCACAAGAGGAACCCACCCTCATCCCACCAGCAACTATACCAGGGCAACCTATTGATAAAGAAGATATTTTAAATACGATACGATACGAGCCGACAAAGCCTTTTAGCTTAACAAAGCCTCTCGATGTACAGATTGCGGCTACCTTCGCGGCGCCGTTGAGGGCCGGCGTGCCCCAGCCGATGCTTCCGGCGCAGGTGCAGGTCATACCCACATCCGGCCAAACCCAGCCAGCTCCAACCCCGGGACTTCCGCCACAGGTTTTACCCGCCCAAGTCGTCGGCTTTACGACCAACAATTTGCCCGTGCTCAGCCTGCCGCTGCCGGATGGAGGCGAGCAGTTATATGTCGCCCAGTTCCAGACCAATAACCTGAAACCGGGTAGCCCGGTTCTGGTGACAGTCCTGCCGCAGGCCCAGCCTCTCACCCCCGTGACCCTGCCTTTGAGCAGTTGGGTCCAACCCGGAGTCTGGGACAGCATGGGGGAACTGATGCAGGCCATTCATCAGGTCAATCCAGCAATCGCCCATGGCCTGACTCAAATGTTGCCTTCCCCTGCCCAACCCCAAAATCTTGGCGGGCTCGCCATGTTTTTTATCTCGGTGATGCGATCGGGCGATCTCGAAAACCTTTTACAGCCTCAAACCATGGCCCTGCTGCGCCAGAGCGGCAAAGGCGACATCCTCCGCGCGGCCTCAGGCGATCTGGCTCTCGCGGGGCGCACCGAAACGCTGGCACTGCCACAGGACTGGCGCGCCGCGATCCTGCCCTTTTACCATGACCAGCAGGTGCACAAGCTGCCGCTTTATTACAAACGTATGAAGGACGAAGACGGTGATCCGGACCGCGACCGCCGCTCAAAATTGCTCCGCTTTCTGTTCGATCTGCGCCTTTCGCGCATGGGCAATGTGCAGATTGACGGCTTTATGCAGCCCGAGCGCCTCGACATGATCATGCGCACCAAAGCCCCCTTAAGCGTCCCGATGCAGCGGACGATGAAAGGTCTGTACGTCAACGCCATGGAGAAATCCAACTTGCATGGCGAGCTGTCCTTTCAGTTCAAGCCTGAACACTGGGTCGGAATTGATGTCCCGGCAGAGATGGTCGACAGCGTTCAGATCGGCTGAGCTTGATACTGCGGCCAAAATAGTGGACACTGCGTATTAGAAAATTCATTTATTTATAAGCGATTTTATGTCGTCTGACCTCCAGACTTACCGCACCGGCCAAACCGGAAACGTCCTCTTCCTGATCCTGATTGCAGTCGTCCTGTTCGGGGCGCTCTCTTTCGCGATCTCGCAGACAATGCGCACCAACGCCAGCAACCCAGACCGCGAACGCTCCGAAATCGATGCAGGCGCAATCGTCCAGTTCGGCAGTTCGATGGAAAGCGCCATCACGCGGATCCGCCTCAGCAATAGCTGTTCGGATACGCAAATTAGTTTCGAAAATTCCTTAGTCGCCGGATATACCAACCCCTCAGCGCCGCCCTCAAAAGCGTGCAATCTGTTCGACCCGGCTGGCGGCAACATGCAATTACTGAGATTGGTCCCGACCCAGCTTGAACCAAGTTTTTCTGCCCACAGTCTTTATGGCCAACCGTTTTTTAATGGCGGTATCGGGTTTTACAGTATCGGCACCCAACCAACCGGCGCAGGCTTGGCTCCGGGCGTTGAACTGGCGATGTTTGTACCGTTCCTGAACCGCAGCGTTTGCATCGCCATCAACCAGCATCTTGGTATCGGCACCGCAACGACCGAACCGCCATGGGCGAACAACCCGACCAACCGCATCGGGGCTGCTTTGTTTACGGGCACTTACGCCTACACCGACCAGATCACCGAGCCTTTGTTTGATAACCACAACGCTGTTTGTCTCAAGATCAACAGCTTTACGGGCGGCGGCGGTGCTGCACCAAATGCCTATGTTTACGCGCACGTCCTGATTCCGCGTTGAACTGAATACCGCACGAAATCGTTATTGAAGCATGCGTACACAAGCCGGAAATGTACTTTTTCTAATATTGATTGCCGTCGCTTTGTTCGCGGCCCTTTCCTATGCCGTAACCCAGTCGACGCGCTCGGGCGGCGGCAACGCCTCATCTGAAAAAATTTCCGTTTCGGTCTCACGTATGATGCAGTATGCGGCCCTGCTGGATAATACGGTCCTGCGCCTGATATTAAGCAATGGGTGCACGGCCAATCAGCTTAGCTTCGAGCCGCCACCTTTTTCCGGCAGCGGTCCGTATTATAACGCGGCGTCGCCAGCAAATTTCAGTTGTCATGTCTTTCACCCGGCTGGTGGAAATGTAGCCTATGAGGCAAGCATGCCCGCCGATCTTCTCGATCCCACCTATGTCACGGTCTACCAGTACGGCAATTACAATATCGCAGGCATGTTCGATGTGCAGAATGTGGGTACCAGCTGCCTCGCAGCGTCGTGTGCCGATCTGGTTCTCTATGTACATGGATTTAATCTCGAGGCCTGCACAGAAATCAACCGCAAGATCGGCGTTACGTTCAGCGTACCAACTGATCTGAACGAACAGTTATCCGGATATGAGCCGCAGGGGACTGATTTCTTTAACGGGACATTTCAGGTCCCGACCTCGAACAGCGGTGTCGACCAGAACACGCGCTTCTTTGGTAGCCGTGACGCCTGCATCCGCAGACACGATCTTCCAGCCTATAACAACCCGTATGGATATTACCACGTCATTTTACCGCGCTAGGATTTATTCTTCCTTGCGGCGGAAACCCTCGAGTGCCACTTCGTCGAGAACCTGGCCTTCTCGTTTGAGCACTTCCTTGGCAGCGTCTTCGTCACGGTTTTCCTGAATGATCTCGATTTTTTTGAGTTCACCAAACGCTTCGCGCATTGCTTCCTGCGCAATCGCTATCCGGGTATCGAGTTTGGCTAGAACCTGATCGAGCAGTTCGACTTCGCCACGCACGCGCTCAGCGAACAGGGTGAATGCCGTATGGGTTTCGTAATCCTGTTTTTCTTCGGCGATTTTCTGCTCATGATCCTTTTGCGCCAGCAAATCAGCTTTGCGGCCTTCGATCTTTTCCGCTTCCCGAAAAAGATCGGCGAGGATTTTCTGTTTTTCCTCGACCCGGTACTTGCGCAGTCTGATGAGGGGATTGAGATCGGCCATGTTTCAGTGGAGCTTACGTTCGGTTGGCAGGAGGGCGTTAAACTTCTCCCTATGATAGGCCATATATTCGGCGCCCGCCACTGGTCCTGCAATCATCAGGATTTCCGCCACGCACCTGCGTTTCATCACGTCCATGGACTGGCCGTCGAGCGGATAAAATGTTTCAGCCATCTCACTTGGCGAGTCAGTATCAAGATTGATAACAAATGACATTTGCCCCTTAGTATTATCATACCCTATGCCAATCGCTATCAGGCTGCGGTTGACCTCGGCGCGCTCAGATGAGTCCTGCAAGCGCAGGAACAGAGATTCATCCCCGCCTTTTACGTCCAGATGAAGATCGTGACCATGAACCCGCATGAACTCATTGAAATCTTCAGCCATCATCATCATGAGTTGAGTGACCCCGCGCAAATACTGAGCGACCTGCTGGCCAGCATTCGAAAAACTCACGGCGCGTCTCCTGACGCAGGTATCATCGCGAGACGCGGCCCGAGTATCATTCTTTTTAGGCTGCATTCATTACTGTGCATGTCTTTATAAATGCCAAAGTGAAGCGGATCGAGCATCTCAATATTTCTGCTATCGCCCTCAAGCGTAGTGTAAATAGCCGACATACATAAAAAATGGATCATCCTGATATCGTGATAAGTAACACCGTAATCATAGACATCCGTCGCATCCAGCTTGCCAGTCTTGGGGTCATGCCAGTTATGTGTCAGATTATAGGCATTCGCCTCTGGCCGATATGTCAGTTTGGTGCAATTCATAACGCGCTCGAATACGTCTTCGGAAACACTGGGATTGACGATCCCAAATGCAAAGGCGAAGCTGTTCTTATCGCGCGTAATCTTTAGACGCACATCACTGCCGATCATGTAATTGTCGAGATTGAGTATCTGCGCAAACTTTTCAAATGAGCTCTGCAGATGATCGAATAGCTGTTCCGGGCACGCAGAGTCATTGGCGCAAAGTTCATATTGGCGGCCAAGATTGCCGATCACGTTGATAAGCAGTTTAGACATTACACAAGATCCGTTGTTAGCGAACGGAGCTTATGACAAGACTTTAGAATATGCAAAATTTAATGAAAAAAGCCCGCTGTGAAGCGGGCCTTTTCATCGCAAACACTCTGATTAGAGAGTGTCTTTGATCGCTTTTTTGGCTTTGCCGACAGCTTGTTGGCCTTCGCCGAGAGCTTCCTGAGCAGCGCCTTCAGCGCGCATACGGTCGTTACCGACAGCTTTGCCTACGCCTTGTTTAACATTGCCAATGGCTTCGTTGGCATAACCTTTTGCTTTGTCTGATACATTACCCATTTTAAGTCTCCTTGGTGAAAATTGTATGCCTTACAAACCCACCAGCATGTCTGTCGGTTCCGGGATTAAATATTTTCATTCGCAGGGAACAATTCACAGGGCTTAGTTATTACCGCCTTCGGGGACGTATTCCAGACCGACAATTTCGGCGAGCATTTCAAAGCCTTCATCGATGCTCGAATGATCATCTTTCAATTGCGTCAGGAATTCTTCTATCTTGGGATACAACCGGATCGCTTCGTCGACATTCGGATCACTGCCTTTGCGGTATGCACCTAGACGGATCAACTCAGCCATATTTTCATACGCGCTGATCAGCTGACGCGCGCGCCGCGCAATCGCATTCTGATGCTCGGTGAAAGCTGCAGGCAGAGAACGTGAAATCGATTTGAGAACATTCATCGCCGGATAGCGGCCCCGGTCGGCAATCTCGCGCTCCATCACAATGTGTCCGTCGACAATACCGCGCACCGCGTCGGCGACGGGCTCGTTATGATCATCGCCCTCAACGAGCACGGTGAATAGTCCTGTGATCGAGCCTTCGCCCTGCGGCCCAGGTCCTGCGCGCTCCAGCAAGCGGGCGAGTTCACCAAACGTCGTCGGTGGATAGCCTTTCGAAGTCGGTGGCTCGCCTGCGGAGAGGCCGATTTCGCGGTGAGCCATGGCAAAGCGCGTAACCGAGTCCATCAGGCAGAGAACCTGCTTGCCCTGCTTGCGGAAATACTCGGCGACTGCCAGCGTCAGATAAGCCGATTGGCGGCGCATCAGCGCAGGCTCATCTCCTGTCGCGACAATCACCACGGCGCGCTTGAGACCTTCTTCTCCTAAATCGTCAGCAAGAAACTCCTGCACTTCGCGGCCACGTTCGCCGACCAACCCGATGATGATAACCTCTGCCTCTGTGTAGCGTGCCATCATCGAGAGCAATACAGACTTCCCGACGCCCGAACCGGCGAAGATACCCATACGCTGGCCTTTACAGATCGCCGCAAAGGAATTTACACAGCGTACACCGAGATCGAGTTTTTTGCCGACGCGCTGGCGCGTATGCGCGGGCGGCGCTGAATTTTTAAGCAATATCGGTTCCGCGCCTTCCGGCAACGGCCCGAGCCCATCAATTGGTTGCGCCAGTGCATTGATGACGCGCCCGAGCCAGCGATCCGTCGGCGATACGCTCGCCCGATTGCCAAGCAGCACGGCTTTACAGCCAAGCCCGACACCTTCCAGTGTGCCAAACGGCATGAGCAAAGCGCGGCTGTCTTTAAAGCCGACGACCTCGCAGGGAATGCGGGTGGTTTTATTGGGAACAAGCTCCACCATCGAGCCAATCGCCAGATCGCTGCCAAAGCCGGTGATCTCTATCAGAAGACCAAGCAGCTTTGTAACCTTCCCGAAGACTTCATGATCGGGAATCGCGGTGATGCGGGCGGAGGCTTTTTCGGCTAGGCGGTCCATAGAATCAGACTACCATGAACACGTTTACCCGCCCAACCCTTATGATGGATATGCTTAAGCTGCGTCGTACTGCCAGATTTTAAATTTCTGCGCTTGCTGCGCAGTTGGTACGACATACCGGTAAGTTCCGCCGACGCTTTGGAACCAGCTATCGAGAACCTTGCCCAGACCTCCCGGGGACATCACTTGTGTGACAGCCCGCTGGGGATTGTCGTGATTGCCTTCGACATACGAATCGAACGTCATGGTGACGATGTCCTGAACCGGGCTGAGTTCAATCGTCACGGCATGGATCAGCGGATCGTGACCGGCAAGGGGCTTATGTCCGCCGCAGGGTTCGAAGTAAACCTCACAGCGCAATGGATTGCCGAGGCGATGATTCATTCCGATTGCCGCAGTCGGAGGATACTGCACCTGTCCAGTGAATACCGCCTTCAATTCATCTGCTGCCCGATCAAAAAGAGAGCGTTGAGATACATTGAGTTCCGGGGAGATGGCCTGCAACAGCTCGATCCGTGTGCGCGTCCGTTCAATAAATTCGGCGACGGCAAGGTTGTACGGTTCGAAATCCGGGGAAATGATAAGGCTCTTTTCGGTCATTGTGGCAACTCCTGTCATGTTTCTATCTGGGTTGGCGGATCAGGTCAGGCGCAACCGGGGCATAATATCCGGCAACAGATTTAAACCAGCGTTCCAGTGCGGCCTGTAATTGTGCAGGGGCTTCGATTGGCGTGACGCAGCGTTCGCCCGTGGGCACAACAAAGCGGTTTTCGTCGGAATAGCTCCGTGTATCAATCCCAGCGTCACCGCTGGCTCGGTTGATGCTTATAGTAAGCTCGTGCGTTGTTTTAAGTCCCGCGTCATAGAACGAAATAGTCCGGCTGATCGCCACCGACGCGGGCTGCAGCGTCAGATGCCCACGGCCAGTCGGTTCAGGAAAGTTACGATGGCTTTGCAAAGTCAAATAATCCCCTTTACGCCCTTGCGCAGCTTCCAGTTTTCTTTCGACCGCACCCGAAAACAGCGCGAGCAGGTTATCGATATAAGGAACTTGGCTGTCACAGACAGCGCGGACGAGCACCATGCGCTGTTGCATGGCTGTAACAAAGTTTTCGGCGACGCCCTCATATGGCGCGAGCATGGCCCTTAGACACGTCTGATCGTCGGCTGGAATAGTCAGCCAGTCGCGGAAAGCTTCGATTGCTGTTGGCATAGCACCCATTATTAGACTCCCATGCTTGGCCGAGGTCTTACCACCGGAGCGTAATAGCCTCCGGTCATGGCAAACCATTGTTCAAGAGCAACGGCGAGATCCTGTGGAGATTTCAGATCCGTCAGACGCGTAGTCGGATCATCGCCATAGGCATCGTCACGTCGTTCGTGGAGACTGATCACCCCGGTGACCGTATCCTTGATAATCGAAGCAGAACCGATGATCGGCTCGCGGTTGTGCGGGTAGCGCGGATCAAAACCGGGGGCGAGACTGATTACTGTGCTCATTGGATTGCGGCGAGTATTTATATGCATGCGAGGGCCATCCTGTATGGGGGCAGTCTCGGTTTCACCAACCGCCTCCTTCAGAAAATCTACAGCCAGATCGACAAGCGATCTTTGATCCGGGTTTAGGTCCGGTGAAATCTGTTCGATCATGGCGATGCGGTCTTGCATCCTGGCGAAAAATTCTTCTGCCACGGCGACGTACGGAACGAAGTCGGCATCGATGTTCGGATCGGTGTGAGGTTCTTTTTTTGCAACTGGAGCCACATACGCGTAGTGACCGGCAACGTGATCGAACCAGACATCGCGCAAATAAGACGCAAGATGCTCGGGTGATCCAAAATTGCGCATATCCATTCCATCGACTATTTCACACGCCGTGCCATCGCCGCCGGGCTTAAGCATCATGCGTGCGGTTTTTCCACCATTGAAGTGCAGAGCCGAGATGGCCAAAGCCTCCAGCGTATTCGTTTTAATGTCGCCTTCGCGCCGCGCCGGGCGGTGAACTTCGCTCACTTGAAAATGTGGAACGCGCGTGCGTAACTCTTCCGCGTCGACAAATCCTTCATAGGGAGGAATTCTCAATTCATGCGGATCGAGCAGGTTGTCGAGAATGGTGAAAAGTTTATGCCCCCATTGGGCCTGCGGAGGGCGCTGGGCAATCGTGAATTCGGCAGAGAGGTGGCGAATCAGCGCGATCCGCGTTTGCATCTCGGCGGCAAATTCGACCATAACGGCACGGTACGGCGCGAAGCGCTCTTCTATCCCGGGCAGCGTACTCATTTTATGTATGACCCTCTACTCAACAGAACGGATACTTGCAAATCCCATGGACTATGTCAAATATTCGTGCGTCAAGCTAACCCATTGATTTTTAATAAACTATTTTTCATCAAAAATTCCTTTACGGAACGAACTGAACAAACCGGGTCAAAAATTAATTTGTTAACCTTGTTAATATTTGTTAATATAGACCTTAATAAACTTTAACATAACCGCAACCACCCTGAAGAAACAGTCCGGAGAAACCCATGCGCGTTCTGCTTGTAGAAGACGATAGCTCGACCGCCAAAAGTATCGAGATGATCCTCAAGTCCGAGGGTTACATCATCGAAACCACCGATCTCGGTGAAGATGCTTACGAACTTGGCAAATTTTATGAGTACGACATCATTATTCTCGATCTTATGTTGCCCGATATGCATGGGTACGAAGTTCTGAAGAAGCTCCGCTCCGATAAGGTCAATGTACCGATCCTGATCCTCTCCGGCCTCGCCGAGCTCGACAGCAAAATCAAAGGTCTCGGCTTCGGTGCCGATGATTACCTGACCAAGCCATTCGACAAGCAGGAACTCCTCGCCCGTATCAAAGCTATCGTTCGCCGCTCACAGGGCCATGCCCAGAGCCAGATCAAGATTGGCCGCGTGACGGTCAATCTCGACAGCCGCACCGTCGAAGTCGACGGCAAACCTGTTCACCTGACCGGCAAAGAATACGGCATTCTTGAACTCCTCGCCCTGCGTAAAGGCACAACGCTGACCAAGGAAATGTTCCTTAACCACCTGTATGGCGGCATGGACGAGCCTGAAGTCAAAATCATCGACGTCTTTATCTGTAAGCTGCGCAAGAAACTTGAGCAGGCAGCCGGTGGCGAAAACTATATCGAAACCGTATGGGGACGTGGGTATGTCCTGCGCGAACCAGCTGGCGGTGAGAAAGCCAAAGCGGTTAACGCCTAGAGCTTGCCATGTATCTTTTTCAAAAAAGCGGCTTAAGGCCGCTTTTTTACTGAATTTCCGGTACAAACTTTTTAAAAACCCTTTATAAGACCGCTATGCGCCATCTGCCAAACATCCTGACACTCGGACGCCTGCTTGTGCTGCCCCCCATCATCGGCCTGATGATGCTTGAGACTCTCTGGGCATCGTGGATCGCACTCGGCCTTTATATTGCCGGGGCGCTCACTGACTGGCTTGATGGCATGGCAGCGCGTCACTTCAAAGTACAGTCGCCCTTCGGGACGTTTCTTGATCCAATTGCAGACAAGATTTTCGTCATGACCATTCTGCTGATGCTCGTCGCCAATGGCACGCTGCAGGGGGTATGGTTAATACCGGCTATACTTATTCTGGCGCGGGAATTTCTGATCTCGGGACTGCGTGAGTTTCTTGGTCCCAAGAATATCCAGGTTCCCGTCTCCCCGCTTGGCAAATGGAAAACAACCATTCAGATGGTGGCGCTCGGCTTCCTGCTGATGGGCCGTTTCGGAGATCAGATCTGGCCTCTCACCACCACCGTCGGTCTGACCGGACTGGTTATCGCCACGGCGCTGACGATAATCACCGGGTGGACCTATCTAAAAACGGCATTTAAGCACCTCTCCTAAGGTATAATTACATAATTCTTGATTTTTTCGGTCTAAATCTGGTAAATCATCCCCAAAAGAAGGATGTGTGACCATGACTGAGAGAGCCTCTCCCCATTTTCGTGCCCACCCGGTTGACGCGATTGATGATGCGCTACTCCGGTTGAATTCCCAATTGCGCGCCTTATCAGCCGAGCTGATGCACATGTCCAAACAGAAGTTGGTCCTGAAAATTATTCCCGGCGAAGTTATAACCCATGCCCAGCTGATCCGAACCGGCGGCCAAACGAAGGAATGCCACTTGCCTTGGTTGATTCAAATCCAGCGCCGCGACACGCTCGATGATCTTTACCAAATCGATATTGAAGTACAGGGACCAGCCCGGCCCGATCCCCGGCACGGGGTAACCCGCGATCAGGAAAGTCTCCTGACCTACCACCAGGCCAGTTACGGCACGATGTTCGCCGCAGTCGAAGCATCTTTGCTTACAAAGCTGACCGAGGAAGAACTTACCGCACTCAAAGCATACCGAGCTCGTAACCCTGAGGCAGGTCCAAAACCTACCGCCGCATAAATTTGACATAATTCAATAGACTTGGTAGAACTAAGCACTAGTTTTCAAGAACGCAAGGTGTCGACCCATGTCCACAACGGACAGAAAAAGCTTAACGACCGCTGCCAGCGGCGCTCTTTCAGGTGAAGGAGCGCCAGTTTCCAATGGTTTTGCAGCTATTCGCAAAGCCTGCCAAAAGTTGCGCCGTGATCTCAGCGAACTCAGTGTCGCCGGACAAGGTGTCCACATTACTCTGCACGATCTTTCCGATGTCGATACCATTGAAATGATCATGGTGAAAACAGATACGGAAGGCCATAATTCCTATCCTCTTTCCATCCGGATTCTGCCGCACATGAATACCCTGCACTTGCTCATCAAGGGTTCTTCTCCTCGAGGCTACGATTTTGATAACAGACCAACAATTGTGGATAGCGGTCACGACTCAAGAGATTGCGAAACTATAATTGCGCTCATTCAGGGAGAAGTCTTTAAGACTCTCTCCCAAGACCAGCAAGCTTCTCTTAAACTTCGCAACTGGCCTATGCCTTTTCCCGCCCCAACTCAAGGCTAGACAACTTGTCCCGCGCACCAGCCGGACGACCATGCCCACTGAAAATTGAACCCGCCCAAATGCCCGGTGACATCGACGACTTCGCCGATGAAATATAATCCGGGTACGTTTTTCGCTTCCATCGTTTTTGA
>CAYJDG010000020.1:0-24695 GCA_964368875.1 uncultured Pseudobdellovibrionaceae bacterium | reverse complement strand
TTCCAGTATGACGAAATTTGTAATACCGATGGGCCGCTGATGCCGCGATGAGTGAAAAGCAACGCCTCATTAAAAACTTTCCCACTTTTCGCTTTCATATCGACCGGATCGACGGCGACACCGCTCAAATCTTTCGTTTGCTCAAGCACACTTGGATCAAACGTGAGCGGCACTAGCCCTGCCCGCGTTTGTACAATCTTCAGACCAAACTGTTTAGCAACTTCATAGCCAAATGGTGTGGCCCCAATCTTCGGAATGGACAGCCCCCCGCAGGCAATTACTAACGACTGCGCTGTGATCATCCCGCCCGATGTGGAAATTTCGTATAGGTCAGCTTTGCTGATTTTCTCGACGGTGGTTTGTGTCTTGATCACCACGCCAGCTTCGGCGCATTCATCCAGCAACATCTGGATGATATCGTTTGCGGAGTTATCGCAGAACAATTGCCCGAGAGTCTTTTCGTGCCACGCGATATTGTGGCGGTCGACCAGCGCGATAAAGTCTTGCTGGGTATAGCGACTGAGAGCGGAGCGACAAAAATGGGGGTTTTCTGACAGGTACCTGTCAGGCGCGCAATGGAGGTTGGTGAAATTGCACCGCCCGCCTCCGGAGATACGGATTTTTTCGGCGATATTGGCGGTGTGCTCGATGACAACGACGCTGCGCCCGCGCTGTCCGGCGGTCAACGCGCACATCAGTCCGGCAGCTCCGGCACCTATGATGACTACATCGGGGGTCATGTCTGGATCAATACAGGGCAATTAAATTATGTCAACGTGCTATCTCTTTATAATATCATGTTTTTCTGTGCGCGAGAGCTGCCCTGCGCCTTGCCTCATGGGGGCGGATTGACCATTATCCGTGATCATGACCCTGTACGCCCTCGCCCGTCCGTTTTTCTTCAGCCTTGATGCTGAAAATGCGCATCAATTGACTCTCAAAGCCCTGAAGCTTGGTGTCGTGCCATATCCCAAGCGTGTCAGCAATCCAGCCTTGCGCGTGACGCTGTGGAACCGCAACTTCCCTAATCCGGTGGGACTTGCTGCCGGGTTCGATAAAAACGCCGAAGTGATCGCGCAGATGCTCGGCATGGGGTTTGGCTTTGTCGAAGCCGGAACTGTCACACCGAAACCCCAGGATGGCAATCCGCGTCCGCGTGTGTTTCGCCTTCCCCATTCAGAAGCCGTCATAAACCGCATGGGTTTCCCGAGTATCGGTGTTGCGAAGTTCAAAGATAATCTGCAGAAATTTCTGGCAAAGCGCCCGCATCCCGAAGGTGTCGTGGGCCTGAATATCGGCATGAACAAAGAGCAGACCGATCCAGCCAGTGATTACACGGGCCTGATCCGCTCGCTCGGCGGCATGGCCGATTATCTGACCATCAATATTTCGTCGCCGAACACGCCGGGCCTGCGCAACCTGCAACAGAAAGAACCGCTCAGCGATCTGCTCGCCGCCATCATGGATGAACGGCAAAAATCCTGCGGCTTCAATCCGCCGCCGGTACTGGTGAAACTTTCGCCTGATCTGACTGATGAGCAGATGGTTGAGATAGCTGAAGTTCTCACTCTGCATAAGGTCGAAGGCGTCATCCTGACCAATACGACGCTTTATCGGCCCGATGACCTGCCTGCGGACTTCACCGCCGAAAAAGGTGGTCTGAGCGGAGCACCGCTGACCGACATCAGCACGGGTGCCATCCGTCGCTTTTATGCCCTCACCAAAGGCCAATTGCCGATTGTAGGGGCGGGCGGCATCATGAACGGCCTCGATGCGTACACAAAAATCCGCGCCGGAGCCTCTTTGGTACAGGTTTATAGCGGTTTGGTCTTCCATGGGCCGGAATTAATCCGTAAAATAAACCTCGAATTGCTTGAGCTGATTCAGGCGGACGGCTTCAGCCACATTTCCGAAGCCGTCGGTGCGGATCACCGGGAAGATATTTAGCGAGTAAGACTGATACCCATGTTCATGGAAAAGTTCGTCACCCATCCGACCTTATGGCTCATCCTTTATGGGGGCGGCACGATCTTGACCACGGCGGCTGTCGGAACATTTTTCGGCGGCGGCTACGCAGGGACCGTGGCTGGCCTGCTGACGCTTGCTGGTACTGTTGGTTATGAGGCAGTGCGCAACCGGTATGAACAAAATAATATCGAAGAAAAACTCGTCGTGATTAACCAGCAGCATGACAGCATGGCCCGCGATATCATCAAAACCCGCCACGATGTCGAACTCCTTAAAGATGATATGGCCGTGACTGCACGCTCATTACAGCAGCAGGCACGCAAACTCGAAGAGACACTCGGCGTGCGCAAGGTGCAGCCGCTGGTGAAGCGGGCGCAAGAGTCGATGAGCCGCATGACGCAGCGCCCTAAACCAGCGACCGGGCCAAAGAATTTCGAAGAACTGCAACTGATGGCAGCAGCCAGAATGGCCAACATGAACCCTCCTCCACGCGCTTCTGACAAAGCTGGCGATACGACGGCCCCGGCGCCGAAATTTAGTGAACCAGTGATTGCCGAGCTGCTGCATCATGCTGTCCAGCATGATCGCATCGAGACTTTCGCCCAGCCTATCGTGCGCCTTCCATCACGGCGGCTGGCTTATCTTGAATTGTTCGCCCGTATTCGCGCGCGCGCAGGTGTCTACCTCCCTGCTGAGCAGTACCGTCATCTCGCCGAGCAGGAAACCTTGATCAGTGAAGTTGATCACATTCTTCTGCAACACGCGCTTGAAAGCATCCGTGCCGATGCGCGCCGCGATGCCGAGATTGGGTACTTCCTGAATATTTCCTCGCGTACGCTCAAAAGCATGAACTTCATGGGCGATCTGTTGAACTTCCTGAAGAACAACCGTGACCTTGCGCCGCATCTGATTTTTGAATTACAGCAAAAAGAATTTGCCGCGCTGACGCCGCCATACCTGGCCGTGATGAAGGGACTTGCCAAAGTCGGATGCTCCTTTTCCCTTGATCATGTTGAGAACACCCAGATAGATATGGCCGCCCTGCGCGATCTCAATATCCGCTTCCTTAAAATCGATGGCACACGCCTTCTCCAGATGGGCGATGCCCATGATGGCGTTGAAATCGTCCAGCGGTTTAAAGCCAACCTGCTCAAGGTCGGTGTGACGCTGATCGTTGAGCGGCTTGAAACAGAGCGCGATCTCAAAGAATTACTCGATTTCGAAATCGATTACGGCGAAGGCTTCCTGTTCGGCAAACCTGATCTTGAGATTGCCTACCGTTCCCGGAAAACGGCCTGATGAGCGGAATACCGCACGTCTCCGGTCTGCGCGAGATCGCCGAGAGCTTTGATACATTCCTGCTCGATATTTTCGGGCTTTTGCACAACGGCGTCGAGCTTTATCCCGGTACGATTGAAGCCTTACGGGAACTGAATGCCGCAAACAAAGAGATTTGCCTTGTCTCCAACACGCCGCGCCTGCCCGATGAAGTCGCAGCCGACCTTCATCGTCTTGGCCTTGAAAGAACTCTTTATCAGCATATCGCGACGGCTGGCTTGGCAGCGCAGGAAGACCTGCACCTCAATCATCAGGGCACAAAAATCTGGTTCACAGGGAAGGATAACTTTGTGTCCTTTATGTCGGATTGCAACCTTGTAAGGGTTGACGACCCTGCTGACGCTGATCTGATTATCAATGCCATTGCCGGCATGACCGCAGAGAACGACACCGTCATCTACGATAATCTCTCCCGCGCCCTGCAGTTCGGTAAGCCGATGCTGTGCGCGAACCCGGATATGGTCGTGCATATCGGTCCCGATTCATTCATCTGCGCCGGGACTTACGCCGCGTGGTATGAGAACCAGGGCGGGAAAGTTACGTACCACGGCAAGCCTCATCCGTCGGTTTATGAAATCGCGCTCGGCCTTGTCGGCGATCCGGGGCATATCTGCGCCATGGGCGATGCCCTGCACACCGATATTCAGGGTGCGAACCGGATGGGATTTTCCTCAATCTGGGTTTTATCCGGGATTCATTGGGAAGAGCTGCGGTTAAGTGCGCAACCCGCCCAGCCGGACCTTGACCGCGTAGCGGAAACCCTCACAATAAGCCCCTATAAACCCACAGCCACTCTGACCCAACTCTGCTGGTGATTGCCATGATGAAACTTGTTGCCGCCCTGCTCCTGCTCAGCACCGGAACCGCCTTCGCCGAACCTGCGGCGCATGGTTTTGCCTTGCATGGTGATCTTAAATACCCGGCTGATTTCAAAAACTTTGAGTACGTGAACCCTGACGCACCCAAAGGTGGCACGCTCAATCTCTCTGCAGTCGGCACCTTCGACAGCCTTAACCCGTTTATCGTCAAGGGTGTCCCGGCTGGCGGCATGACCATGCTTGGGCAAAACCTGCTTTATGACAGCCTGATGGAGCAATCCTATGATGAGCCGTTCTCTGAATACGGACTGATTGCGCAAACGGTTGAACAGGCGAAAGACAATAGCTGGGTTGCATTTAATCTGAATCCGCTCGCGAAATTTCAAGATGGTAAGCAGATCACCGCCGAGGATGTGGTCTGGACCTTTAATACATTCATGAAAGACGGCACACCGTTCTTTAAAGCTTATTATGGTGACGTGAAGGAGGTTGTCGCTGAAACGCCCACCCGGGTGAAGTTCAATTTCAAATCCAACGAGAACCGCGAGTTGGCTTTGATCATCGGTCAACTTCCCGTACTTCCAAAACATTACTGGACTGCCGAAGGTCGTAAATTCGGCGAAACCACCCTTACACCTCCGCTAGGCAGCGGCGCCTATAAAGTTGACAAGGTTCTGCCGGGGCGCTCCGTTCAATATGTGCGTGATCCTAATTGGTGGGGCAAAGACCTACCGGTCAATAAAGGACGCTATAACTTCGATAAAATCATCTATACCTACTACCGTGACAGCAACGTTGCGCTCGAAGCATTTTTTGGCGGTCAGTTCGATATCATTCAGGAGAACGTCGCCAAGCTCTGGGAAACTGCATACAACGCCCCGCCGGTTAAGGATGGTCGCGTTATCAAAGAAGAAATCCCCAATACCCGCCCATCGGGTATGCAAGGGTTTCTCTTTAATGTGCGCCGTGACGTTTTCAAAGACCCGCAAGTGCGCAAGGCCCTGGCCTATGCTTTCGACTTCGATTGGTCGAATAAGCAGTTTGCTTATGGTGCCTATACAAGAACGAACAGCTACTTTGAAAACTCGCCTCTCGCCTCGAAAGGGCTGCCTACGGGGCGTGAGCTGGAAATCCTTGAGAAGTATAAAGATAAAATACCTGCCGAAGTCTTCACCACTGAATATAACCCGCCAAAAACAGACGGCAGCGGCAACAACCGTGATAACATGCGCGAAGCGGCAAAAATTCTCGAAGAGGCTGGTTATAAACTTGGCAAGGACGGCGTCCGCGTCAACGACAAGGGCGTCCGCCTGACCTTTGAAATCATCGACAGCAACCCGGCCTTTGAGCGCTGGACCAGCCCCTTTATTCAAAACCTGAAGCGTCTTGGTGTGCTTGCGACATACCGCGTGATCGATGATGCCCAGTACGAAAACCGGATGCAGAACTTCGATTTCGATATGACGACTTCGGTGATCGGACAATCCGACAGCCCGGGTAACGAACAACGCGATTTCTGGTCTTCTGCCAAAGCCGACCTTCCCGGCTCCCGTAATCTTATCGGCATCAAAGACACTGTAATTGATGAACTGATTGAAATGATCATCAATGCCCCTGATCGCGCTGAGCTTGAGGCCCGCTGCCATGCGCTTGACCGGGTTCTGCTGTGGAATCATTACGTCATTCCACATTGGTATTTCGGTGCATGGCGCCTTGCATGGTGGAAAAAACTTCAGCACCCGAAAACCATGTCCGGCCTCACGCCTGCCATCTCAGATACGTGGTGGGTTGATCCTGCTTCGCAAACGGTAAAATGATGAACGCCCGCGTCGCCATTATTATTCCGGCCCGGTATGCCTCGACGCGCTTTCCGGGGAAGCCTCTGGCGCTCCTTGCAGGTGAGCCTGTTCTAGCGCACGTGGTCAAAGTCGCTCGCGCCGCAGCGGCGCAATGGGATAATATTGGCGTATATGTGACCAGCGATGACCAGCGCATAGCCGACCTTGCAACTTCGCTCGGGGTCGAGTGCATCATGACGTCGCCAGATTGCCCGACCGGAACGGACCGCGTGCGGGACGCAGCCCAAAAAATTTCTCCGCGCCCTGAATTCGTTATCAACCTGCAAGGGGACGCGCCCCTCACCCCGCCTGATTTCGTTTCGGCGATGCTGGAAAGTTATTACAAAAAATTATCGACGATCATTACCCCGGTCGTCCGCTTAAGCTGGCAGGAGCTTGATGCCCTGCGCGCCAGTAAAGCTCAAACCCCGTTTAGCGGCACGACCGTGGTTATGAACGCTGGGAAAGAAGCCCTCTGGTTTTCCAAAAACATCATTCCGGCGATCCGCAAGGAAAAAGATCTCCGCGCCATGTCTGCGCTCTCACCCGTCTATCGCCATATTGGCCTTTATGGATATGAATTCAGCACGCTCGAAAAATACGTGACACTGCTAGCCGGACATTACGAAGACCTTGAAGGTCTTGAACAGTTGCGCGCGCTCGAGAACGGCATGACCATCCAGTGTGTCGAGGTCGAGTATCGCGGACGCCCTGCGATGACTGGCATCGACTCCCCCGAAGATCTCGCGCGTGCCGAGGCCCTGCTGGCATCATGATGGCGCAAGGCACAGCTGCGATTGCACTGATCATTGCCTTTATGGCGGGGATTTTTATTCAGGATGCCTCAAATCCGGCTCTTCTCCTGCCCTTTATCGCGCTCGCGGCGTGGTTGGTCGGCAGCGGTCGTCTGCTCAATATTTCACTGCAGGATCCTGTTCTGCTTGGCCTGACCACATTATGGGCGCTGTGGATGCTCAGCGTCCTGCATTCTGATGCTTTCTTCAATTCACGCGTTGAAGCCCTGATCATGAGCGCCTTGCCACTTTCCTATATGGTGTGGCGGACTGCAGAATTTTCGGGGGTGGTAAAAAAGCGTCTTCTGCTGTTTTTTGCGATTGCCGGACCTGTCTATGGTATCGGCGCTATACTTGAGATCACCGTTATTCCTTATTCATTATGGGGCTCACGTGCCTCGTTCCCGTTCCTCGATCCTAATATGTTAGGTGTCTATTTCGGCATGTCACTGCTGCCATTTGTCCCTGTCTTGCTGCAACGTGATCTTAAATTGCCAATCCGCCTTGCCCTTTTAACTGGTCTCACTATCCTGTGCGCTGGCCTGATCGCAACCCAGAGCCGCTCGGCTTTCTTGGGCACTGGCCTTGGTCTTGGACTGATCGGTCTGCTAACGTGGCGCAGTTTTCCGCGCACTCGCCTTTCTGCCGGGTTGCTTGCGGCCGCCTCAGCGGCGGCGATCGGCATGGTCGTCTATACCGGATTATTTAAACGGTTTGCCCTGCTGTTCGCAGAAGGCGGCGACAAAGATTTCACCAGCCGTTTCTCCATCTGGCATACAGCCTTTGAGATGAGCCTCAACCATCCTCTGCTTGGCTATGGGTTCGGCACGTTTAATCTCTATTATCCTTTGTTTCGGACCGAGGGCGACACGCGCTCCGCCGGGTGGTGGGTTCATATGGACCCGTTGCAGTGGGCAGTCGAATCCGGTTGGCCAGCAGCAGTCTGTTTTTATGCACTCGTCGGATATGTTGCCGTACGTATCTGGAAACTTGCGCGGCAAAAAGAATTACAGCCGCTTCAGATCGGATTTGCCGCTGCCCTGCTCTCGCTCTTGTTCAACGCCCACACAGCCTATCCTCTACATGTCGTGCCCTTCATGATCATGGCAACCGGCATGCTCGCCATGATCTTACCGCCCTCTCTCCCAACTTCGTCGCAGAAAATATCTTATGGTTTTGCGGTGCCGATGCTGGCAACCCTTCTGCTTCTTCTCGGCACAGCTTTTGTGAGCGGCACGACGCTGGCGATGTGGAAAGAAGTCATCGTCGCCCGCGGATCGCAAAATCCAGAACGCCTAAACATGGCCCTGGCTAACTGCATTTTACGTGGGGATAAACACTTTCCGTTTTGCCGCCTCTCAGTCATAGAAACTATTCTTAACAACCCGGAGCCGCCACCGCCTGAACTTCCCAAGCTGATAGAAGAAGTCCGCGAAACCAATCCCATGCTAGCCCAGCCTGATTTCTTCCTCGCCGCCTATTATCTCAAAACTGAGCCTGACAAACCTGAATTGCAGATCGCGGCCCTGCGCCAGAGCCTCAAGAATAACCCGCTCTACCTCAATTCACGCAAAGCGCTCTCAGAAATCCTCATTCAACAGGGGCGTTATAAAGACGCGCTGGACTTGCTGGAAGCCGGCATGCACTACCCAATCCCGAAATATGAGATTCCTGCCTACCAAAGCACTCTTAAAAATCTGCGCAAAAGCGTCTATAATATCCCATGACTTTGACGACTCTGATCATCGCCCGCCACGGCAATACCTTCGCTCCCGGCGAAACCCCGCGCCGGATTGGCGCCCGCACCGACCTGACTTTGGTTGAAAGTGGCCACGAACAGGCGCGCAAACTTGGATATTACATCAGGCAGCATAACCTCGTACCAGACCGCGTGCTGACCTCCGAGCTACAGCGTACCCGCCAAACCGGGGAAATTGCCTCCATAGAATTCGGCATCAACATCACGGTCCAAGGCAGCAGCTTGTTCAATGAAATTGACTACGGCCCGGATGAAAATAAAACCGAAGCTGAAGTGATTGAACGGATCGGTCAGAACACGCTCAAGGCATGGGATGAAAATGGCTTCATGCCGCCTGGCTGGTCCCCTGCCCCAGAAAAGATCATTCGCATGTGGCAGGATTTCGGCGAAAGCATCCATAACAAGCTTGGCGGCTCGACGACCATGGTCGTGACCAGCAACGGCATCGCCCGCTTTGCCCTGCATCTGAGCGGCAACTGGCAGCGCGCGCAGAGCGAACATGGCCTTAAACTGGCAACCGGGGCTCTCGGCATTCTGACGCGCCGCCCCGACGATCTGCACTGGAATGTTGTGGGCTGGAACATCCGCCCCTGATGTGCTTGAATAGCGCTTAACCATGCTGAATTACGTCCTCCGCCGCCTCCTTCTGATGATCCCTACGCTGCTCGGCATTATGCTGGTCAGCTTCGTCGTCATTCAGTTCGTGCCTGGCGGTCCGGTCGAGCGCATGATTGCCGAACTGCAGGGTCACGGCCAGGGCGCAACTTCGCGCATCTCTGGCGGGGGCAGCGCAGATTTTGCGGCGGGGGCGTCGTCCATCGGTCAGCAATCCAATTACCGTGGCGCGCAGGGACTTGATCCGGAATTTATCAAGGAACTTGAAACGCTCTATGGCTTCGACAAGCCGGCCCCGGAACGTTTCTGGATCATGCTCAAAAATTACGTCCGCTTCGATCTCGGCACCAGTTATTACCGGGATATCAGCGTCACCGATCTGGTGCTCGAGAAGATGCCGGTTTCCATTTCGCTCGGGCTGTGGTCGACCTTGATAATCTATTTTATCTCCATCCCGCTCGGCATCAAGAAAGCCGTCAAGGACGGACAATCGTTTGATATATGGTCCAGCGCAGTCATTTTCGTAGGCTATGCTATTCCGTCTTTTCTCTTCGCCATCCTACTGATCATACTTTTCGCTGGTGGACGTTATTTCGACATATTCCCGCTGCGAGGGATTGTCTCGGACGACTGGGCGACCTTTCCGTGGTGGAAACAAGCGTTGGATTACATGTGGCATATGACTCTGCCCACGATTGCGATTGTTATTTCAGGCTTCGCCGGACTAACCATGCTGTCGAAAAACTCATTCCTCGATGAGATCAATAAACAATACGTCCTGACCGCCCGTGCCAAAGGCCTATCCGAGAAACAGGTTCTTTATGGCCATGTCTTCCGCAATGCCATGCTCATTGTTATTGCCGGTTTCCCATCAGCCTTCATGTCGATCTTTTTTACCGGGTCGCTCCTGATTGAAGTTATCTTCTCGCTCGATGGGCTTGGGCTTCTTGGCTACGAGTCGATTATCAACCGCGATTACCCGGTCGTGCTTGGCACACTTTATATCTATGCTTTGATCGGTTTGATCGTGACCTTGCTGCGCGATATCATTTATGTGCTCGTCGATCCACGCATTGATTTCGAAAGCCGCAGTCATGCCTAAGTTCACACCCCTGACCCGCCGCCGGATCGCCCAGTTCAAAGCCAACAAACGCGGCTATTGGTCGTTCTGGATTTTTCTCTCGCTGCTGTGCGTCTGTCTTTTTGCCGATTTCATCGCCAACGATAAACCTTTGGTGATCGAATATAAAAATGAGCTCTATTTCCCTGCGCTCAAATCCTATCCTGAAACGATTTTCGGTGGTGATTTTGAAACCGAGGCCGATTATCGAGATCCTTACATCATGGAGATCATAGCCAAAGATGGCTGGATGCTGTGGCCGATGATCCGTTATTCCTATGATACGATTAACTACAACCTGCCGGAACCGGCCCCCTCGCGCCCGAACAGTGACAATCTGCTCGGCACCGACGATCAAGGCCGCGACGTGGTTGCCCGTATCATCTATGGCTTCCGGCTGTCAGTCCTCTTCGGTCTGGCCCTCACGATTGTGTCCTCCTTGGTCGGTGTAGCTGCCGGGGCCATTCAAGGCTATTATGGGGGCTGGGTCGATCTGATCGCCCAGCGCGTGATCGAAATCTGGTCATCCCTGCCGAGCCTTTATATTCTTATTATCTTCTCAGCATTGTTTATTCCCGGATTCTGGACCCTGCTCCTTATCCTGCTTCTCTTTTCATGGACGCATCTCGTGGACGTTGTCCGCGCGGAGTTCCTCCGGGCTCGCAACTTTGACTATGTTCGCGCCGCCCGCGCGCTTGGCGTCAACAACACCCGCATAATTTTACGCCACGTGCTGCCCAACGCAGTCGTTGCCACGCTCACCCTGATGCCGTTTGTTTTGACCGGGTCGATCACCGCCCTGACCAGCCTCGACTTCCTCGGCCTTGGCCTGCCGCCCGGATCGCCCTCGCTTGGTGAAATGCTCGCGCAAGGTAAAAACAACCTCCAAGCGCCATGGCTTGGGATTACCGCATTCGTGACCCTTGCCTTTATGCTTACCCTGCTCACCTTTATTGGTGAAGCCGTGCGCGATGCTTTCGATCCGCGCAAAACCCAGCTTTAATACGGAGACCGCCATGACCGACGACCGCAACAACTTCCTGAACAGCATCGTTGAAGAAGTCAAAGAGTGCCGCCACGAACTCCACCAGAATCCCGCGACCAGCTATGAAGAATTTTTCGCCTCCGATCTCGTCGCCCGCAAGCTGACCGAATGGGGCATTCCATTCGAGCGAAACTGGGCCGGGACCGGAATCGTTGCGACGATTGAGGGTAACAAACCGGGCAGCAAAAGCATCGGCCTGCGCGCGGACATGGATGCCCTCAACATCGTCGAAGAAACCAATCAGCCCTGGGCCTCTAAAATTCCCGGCAAGATGCACGCCTGCGGCCACGATGGGCATACCTCGATCCTGCTTGGTACCGCCAAGTATTTAAAAGAGACCCGTAACTTCAGCGGCAAGGTCCACCTCTTTTTTCAGCCTGCAGAAGAAGGCGGTGGTGGCGCGATCAAGATGATCTCCGAAGGCCTCTTTGATAAATACCCGGTCGACAGCGTCTACGCCCTTCATAACTGGCCATACCTGCCCAAAGGTCAGATCGCGGTTGCACCCGGCCCGATCATGGCCTGTTCGGATGAAATAAAAATCAAGGTATTCGGCACCGGCGGTCATGCCGCCATGCCGCACAAGACCGTCGATCCGGTCGTGATCGCCGCCGAGATCGTGCTGGCGATCCAAACGATTGTCTCGCGCACGGTCGATCCGCTGGAACACGCAGTGGTCAGCATTACCAATTTCAACGGCGGCACCGGGGCCAACAACATCATCCCGTCCGAAGTCACGCTGCTCGGCACTGCCCGGGCCTTCAAGAACGAAATCCGCGACCTGATAGAAAAACGCCTACACGAGATCGTTCCTGGTATCGCCAAACTCCACGGCGGGCGAGCCGAAGTTGACTACCACCGCAACTATGACCCGACCACCAACGACGTGGACCAGGCCAGCTTCTGCGCCGGGGTCGCCCGTGATCTGATCGGCACAGGCCAGGTCGTTCCCTTCGTCCCGACCATGGGCGCGGAGGACTTTGGGGCCATGCTGGCGCAGAAACCCGGCTGTTACGTGGCTCTCGGGCAGGGTGTTCCGGCCCCGGACAGCCCCCATAATTTCGGTCTGCACCACCCCCGCTACGACTTCAACGATGACATCCTCCCGGATGGGATTCGCTACTTTGTCGCCGTTGCGGAAAAATCTCTGGCAGCCTGAAATTATTTCTTGACGGTGGGGTCAGAATTCCGGATATTTAATTCCATGAACATCAACTGGTTAGTCAACGTCTATTACGCCATACGCACTCCCGCCCGTTCCCGTTAACGGCGGAAGCGTAGACCCCTAGCCCAGCTCAGATCTTCGACTTTCGCGACAGCCTAAAAAACTAAAAAATCCCCAAAATCTACTGACCCGCGAAAGTCAAAGCCATGTTGAACCAAGAGTTCTCCGCCTACGCTCAAATCATCCAGCTCAAACCGGATTCCCCTGAATTGCAGGGCCAGAACCTTGTTGGCGCGCTACACGACCTGATCGCCGATATCCGTCAGAGCCTCGTTCACCAGCATTACCTCAAGGGCCGCACCGACGAGCAACTGGTTGCGCATTTCGCCAAGGGCAATCTTGCCTTCGGCGCAATTGATCAGGACGGCAAGCTGATTGCCTGCCTGCTGATGAGCGATCTCTCCGATACCGAGAACCATGACTTTTATGCCGAGCATTATTCGGCAGACAATCTTGTTGCCGGAAACTGGGCGGTTCACACGGTTGGCGTTCATCCGGCTCATACAGGGCATAAACTCATGGCTGGGATGCTCGGCGCGATGCAGGCTCATGTCGCTGAAGCGCCTGAGAAGTTCGCTACCCTGATTGCCAAAGTCGCCGACAGTAACGAGGCGAGCCGGGCCAATTTTGGTGCGGCCGGTTTCACCCAGATCGGCGGTGGGCATGACAGCAAGGGCTATGACTTCACATTATTCGGGGTGAATGCCTCGGCAGAGCTTGCCCCGGCCTTTGGGATACCGTTTAATACCGGGCATGACGTTACCCGCCCCACTGCTTTCGGTTCATGATCTTTCCGTCCGGTTTAGAACTCCGGGCGGGCATTTCGATGCTGTAAAAAACGTTTCGTTTTCTCTCGAAGAAGGCAAGACTCTTGCACTCGTGGGCGAGTCCGGCTCGGGCAAATCGGTGACCGCGCTTTCGATCCTCCAGCTTCTGCCCTATCCGCTTGCCTCTCACCCCAACGGATCGATCAAATTTAACGGCACCGAAGTTGTTGGTACCTCCGAAAAATTCATGCGTGATATCCGCGGTCGCAAGATCGGCATGATCTTTCAGGAACCCCTCTCCTCGCTCAATCCACTCCATACGATTTCACGTCAGATCGGCGAAGTGATCGAGCTGCATCAGGGTCTGAAGGACGAGCAGGTGCGCGACCGTGTTATTGAACTTCTCGATCTGGTCGGGCTGCCAAAATTCCGTGACCGCCTTGGTGCCTACCCACATGAACTCTCCGGCGGCCAGCGCCAGCGCATCATGATCGCCATGGCGCTCGCCAACAACCCCGACCTGTTGATCGCCGATGAACCGACCACGGCGCTCGATGTGACCATTCAGGCGCAGATTCTTGAACTCCTCGCCGACCTCAAAGCCAAACTCGGCATGTCCCTGATCCTGATTAGCCACGACCTCAAGATCGTTCAGAAAATGGCCGATCATGTCTGCGTCATGAAAAACGGCGAAATTGTCGAACAGACCGACAAGCAAACTCTTTTCACCGCCCCGCGCCACGACTATACCAAGCTGCTTCTAGCGGCCCAGCCGCGTGCGGTTATCAATACCGCCGACGCCAGCGCTCCTGTTGTAATGGAAGGCCGCAATCTCAAGGTCTGGTTTCCGACCAAGAAAACTCTTTTCGGCAAAGCGACAGAGTTTGTCAAAGCCGTCGATGATGTCTCGGTTACGATCCGGCAGAACCAGACGCTTGGTGTCGTGGGTGAATCTGGTTCCGGCAAAACGACACTGGGCCTCGCCCTGCTCAAGCTAATCCGCTCCGAGGGTAATATCCTTTTTGATGGTCGGAACATTGCGTCCGTTCAGGGTCAAGACCTGCGCACGTTGCGGTCAAAAATGCAGATCGTGTTTCAGGATCCATTCGGCTCGCTGTCGCCGCGCATGAGCGTCGGCCAGATTATTGGCGAAGGGTTGGATGTGCATCGGCAGGATTTATCGGACGGGGCGCGTGAAGACCTTGTCGTTGATGCCCTACGTGATGTGAAGCTAGACCCCGATACCCGCCATCGCTACCCGCATGAATTTTCGGGCGGGCAACGCCAGCGTATTTCCATCGCCCGCGCCCTTGTCCTCCGCCCCCGCTTTATGGTGCTCGATGAACCTACCTCTGCGCTCGATGTGTCGGTGCAGGCCCAGATTGTCGATCTCCTGCGTGAGCTTCAGGATAAACATACGCTCTCTTATATGTTTATCAGCCACGATCTGCGCGTCGTGCGGGCGCTATCGCATGATATTGTGGTCATGAAAGACGGAAAATTGGTCGAATCCGGGCCAGCTGCCGAGATTTTCGACAACCCGCAGACAGCCTATACCAAGGCCCTGATGGAAGCCGCCCTGCACCTCAAAACGGTCAAAGCCGCCTGATTCTGCCAAATTTTTGGCCAAAATCCCGGTTTTACACTTGTTTTAGACGGCCAAACCCGCCATAAAGACGCCTTACTTAGCTATATTCAGAGCGCTTAGAACGCTCGCCGCCGGAAGGGGTGATATTTTTTGGTAACAGTTTCTGTACGCGACAACAATGTCGACCAAGCTCTGCGAGTTCTTAAAAAGAAAATGCAGCGCGAAGGCATCTTCCGCGAAATGAAAATGCGTCGTGATTTCGAAAAGCCTTCCGTCAAGAAGGCCCGCGAAAAAGCAGAGTCCATCCGCCGCTGGCGCAAGATGGAACGCAAGAAGCGTGATCGTGACGGGTTCTAGAGTTTAGAACCACACCAAATACCTTTCGGATCAAGCCGCTTTTTTAGAAGCGGCTTTTTCTATGCAAGGGGAGTCGTGACCTCTTTGAGCCATACTTTTTCTTCAGGCTCAAGAAATTCAACGAGAGAGTCATGCACGCGCTCATGATAGCCATTTACCCAGTCGCGTTCATCATCGGTCAGAAGTTTGAGATCAATCAGGCGGCGGTCGATTGGCACAAGGGTCAGTGTTTCAAAATCAAGCATCGGGCGGCCATCGCTTGAGGTCACGCCGATCTCCTGACATAGGATCAGGTTCTCGATGCGAATGCCGAACTCGCGCTCTTTATAAAATCCTGGCTCGTTGGACAAAATCATCCCGGCTTTAATCGGCTCAAAGCCGCGCGGCGAAATGCTCGCTGCCTCTTCATGGACGCACAGGAAACACCCAACGCCGTGGCCTGTTCCATGGGCAAAATCCAGTCCTGCGTCCCACAAGGGTTTCCGCGCCAGCGTATCGATCTGTACGCCAGTCGTACCTTCCGGGAAAATCGCGCAGGCAATCCCGATATGCCCTTTAAGGACACGGGTGAAGCGGTCTTTCATTTCGGCGGTCGGCTCACCGATGGCGATCGTGCGCGTGATGTCGGTCGTGCCGTCATGATATTGCGCGCCGCTATCAAGCAGCAACAAACCTGGCGGTAGAATTTTCGCGTTGCTATTAGATGTCGCGCGGTAATGAATAATTGCACCGTGCCCAGCCCAGCCTGCAATCGTATCGAAGCTCTCGGCGCGGTAACCGGGCTGGGCGCGGCGGAACGCATTGAGCTTCTTATCAATATCCATCTCGGTCCAGCCGCCGCGGTAAGCATTATGATCGAGCCAGCAGAGAAATTTCGTCACTGCAACCCCGTCGCGCAGATGGGCGGCGCGCATCGCATTTTGCTCGTCACTCGTCTTGATCGCCTTAGGCAGGATGCAAGGGTCTTTGCCGTCACGTACCTTGGCCGACACCAATTGGTCGACGAACCATTGTGGCGAGCGTTGGTGGTCAATCTGCACAACGCCGGTTAAATCCTTCAATACAGCACCAATGGCTTCAGGAAGCCTGATTCCAATATCTTTGCCGAGATAAGCCTTTACCTCCGGCGTCAGCTTCGCCGCATCGACGAACCAGTCGAGCCGCGCATCGCTTGCATAAATAATCCCATAAGACAGAACCAGCGGGTTGTGCGGCACATCCTGACCCCGGATATTGAGCAGCCATGCAAGAGAATCCGGCAGCGTGATCACACAGGCATCGACACCCTGCTCTTTCAACTGGGTCGCAATCGCGTTGCGTTTATCTGAAGAGGTGCGCCCTGCAAGATAATGGGGAAATACTTCCGCCGGATGAATTTCAGTTGGGGTGCGGTCCGTCCACAGCGTATCGACCGGATTGGCTACGGCCTTGAGGGTGATATTTTTGGGCGTAACTTTATCGGCAATGGCCTTAATCTGTTTTGGCGTATAAAGTTTTGGATCGTAGCCAATGACCTGCCCGGCTGTCCCGCGGGCGGATAGCCAATCGCCAACCCCGGCTTTGGTGATGTCAACGATCTCGAAGAGTTTGGGGTCAACCTGTTGCTTAATCTGGATCAGGTAGCGGCCATCTGTAAAAGCGGCAGCCTGCTCCGGTAAAATCACTGCCGCTCCGGCAGAGCCGGTAAAGCCCGTCACCCATGCCAGGCGCTCAGCGGATGGCTGCAGATATTCGCTTTGATACTCGTCGGCATGGGGCACGATAAGCCCATCGACACCAAGTTTTTTGAGCTCAGCACGAAGGGCGGATAATTTGGCACTGGGGGTATTTAACGTCATACTTCTTATTAGCATAACTGCCATGAGAGTTTGAGAGTTTTTATGGTAGACTAGGAGTTTAAGTAATTCCGCCCGCCCCCGCCCCTCTGCCTTCAATGACCGCACCTGCCCATATTATTGTTTTCGGTAGCGCCCACAAAAATTCAGGCGGCGGCTCCGGTAAATCGACTGCTGCCATGCACGTGGCAGTCGGATTGGTCCGTCTTGGTTATCGCGTGGCGTCCATTGATCTTGATGCTGAAAAAGGCACGTTAAGCCAGTACATGTCGAACCGTTTCGATTATACCGAAACGCAGTGTCCGGATTTACCGTCACCCGCTCATCTCGAGATTGAAAAAGACAACATCATCGCGTTGAAAGATCAGCAAAAAGACGGCAAAGATTTTCTGCGTATGGCGGTTGAAAATCTTCAGAATGATTTCGAGTTCATCGTTATCGATACACCCACGTCTGATGATTTCTTTGCACATCTGGCTGAAACTTACAGTGATACTTTAATCACGGTCGTAACCACGAACTTCAGCAGCCTGATCGATACGGCACACCGGGTGAGTGAATTGCGCGTTCTCCATCATGCAACCAACTGGATCATTCTGCACAACCGCCTGACATCTGAGCAAAGTTCAGGACTGCAGACACATATGCGCGGTGTAAAGATGATTGCCGGTTTTACTGAGCGCGATGTCTTCAGTGAATTATTTCCGCGCGGCCTGACCCTGCTCGATCTCAAGGAAACCAGTGATCTGCCAATCACTTTGTTAACGCTTGCTGCCCGTCAGGAAGTCCGCCAGCTTCTGCGTGCCATTGCTCCGGAAAAGCTCAAAGGATATCCGTTCGCGCCGGGTAAATAGCTTGCCCTCTCTGGACAATCCCCGATTCCCATGCGACAAAATGTTATGTCTTTAAAGAACAGACCAGTCCGCAAAGCTGTATTCCCGGTTGCCGGTCTGGGCACCCGTTTCCTCCCAGCAACCAAAGTTCTGCCGAAGGAAATGCTGACCCTGCTCGACCGCCCACTCATTCAGCATGCGGTCGAAGAAGCCCGCGCTGCGGGCATCGAACAATTCATTCTGGTCATCAATCATGGCAAAGAAATCCTCGTTCAGCACTTTGATGATGCCCCGCAACTGATTGATATTTTAAGCAAGCGTAACAAAACCGATTTCGTCAACAAGGTCAAAGCCAGCAGCCTGCCCGATGGCAGCCTGCAAACCGCTTTGCAAACTCAGGCGCTCGGACTTGGTCATGCTGTATGGTGCGCGCGGGCATTGGTTGGCAACGAACCTTTCGCCGTTCTGCTCCCCGATGATGTGGTGCAGTCGCCTCAAGGCTGCCTCGCCCAAATGATCGAACAATACAAGACCACCGGCGGCAACCTTGTCGCCGTCGAAGAAGTCAAAGCCGAGGACACGGCCAAATACGGCATTCTCGATATCGGCCCGTCGTCAGGGCAACTGGTTGAGATCAAAGGGTTGGTCGAAAAGCCGAAACCTGAGGACGCGCCATCACGCCTTGCGATCATCGGGCGTTACATTCTGCAGCCTGAAATTTTCGATATTCTCTCTAACCGTGAAACCGGGGCCGGGGGCGAAATTCAACTGACCGATGCTATGGCAAAAATGCTTGGGAAACAGCCGTTTCATGGGTTCCGCTTCACCGGGAAACGGTTTGACTGCGGCAGCAAACTGGGCTTTATTCAAGGGAACATCGCCTACGCCCTGCAAGATCCCGACATCGCCGAAGATGTCCGTAAATTTATTTCGTCGCTATAGGAGCCACCCATGACCGCCACCCCAGCCGCCTCATCTGCCCCGGATGTCTCCAGCGAAACTGTTTATCTGACAACATTGCTTGAGCTTCTGTCCTCGCGCATCTGTCATGACCTCGTCAGCCCAGTCGGTGCCGTGAACAATGGCATCGAATTTATGGAAGATGCGGGCGATGATAAAGACAGCATCGCGCAGGCGACCGAACTGATTTCCCACAGCGCGCAATCCGCTGCCGCCCGCCTGCAGGTCTTCCGTATCGTTTACGGTGCCGGTGGACGTGATGGCAATATCAAGCCCGAAGACATTCAGAAAGCCTTTGGCTCCTTGATCCGCGCCGATGGTAAAGTCCGCCAGAGCTGGGACCCGTTCGGGCCGCTGGGGATTGATGCCAAGGCCAAGGGCTTCTGCAAAGTCCTGATGGGCGCGCTGATTTTGGCGCAGGAATGCCTGCCCAAAGGCGGCACGGTCTTTGTCGATCCTGGCAAAGGTGCCGAGACAATCATTAAGGCCGAAGGTCTGGATGCCACGGTCCGTGAAAATGTCGTCGCCGCCCTTGAGCGCACGGTTGATGCCGAGACTCTGGATCCCCGGCTGGTGCATCCTTATGCCATGGGCCTGATTGCCGAAACTTATGGCTATAAAATCACTCTTGCTGACGCGGCGCAGGGTAAGGCCGTCTGGTCCGTGCGTCAGCTCTGATTTTCCTAAAAATCTGCAAAAAACCTGTATGAACCAAGGATTTCTGCGGGTTTGCTGCCCGGGTGTTCACCATCAATTAACCCGTTTCAGGCACTCTGTTATAACACGCTGAAATGCATGAGAAATCATCCGTATTTCAGTCCACTGTGTGACGTTCCACCGCTGCGGCAGAAACCGATGGATGACCTGATTCCTGATTTCCTGAATGAGACCGCCGAAGGTCTACATCAGCTTGACAGCGATCTGCTGGCGCTCGCGCAAAGCCCTGCTGACGCGGAACTGCTCTCGGCTGTATTCCGACACCTCCACACGATCAAGGGTAATTGCGGCTTCGTCAATTTTATCCGTCTGCAAAAAATTTCTCATCACACCGAGTCGATCGTCGGGTGTTTTCGTGATGATGACCTTGCCATCACCCCCGCACGCGTGGGGCTTATTCTCGAAGCCATCGACCGTATGCGCGTTTTACTCTCGTACATAGGCACACACGCAAGCGAGCCTGAGGGCAGCGACGACGATCTCCTGACGCGTCTTGATGCAGCCTGTGCCGGACATGAACCGCAACCAAGCGATCTGCCGTCTCTGCATTTTATCTACACTTCTCCTGCTGCGGAGTCTGGTCTGCAACCGATCAGCCGGGCCTGGGCACGTTTGCCCTATATCGTGCGCAACTTGAGCACTGAACTGAATAAGAAAATTGATCTGGTTATGACAGGTGAAGATACCCATCTCGATACCCATGTCCTCGACCTAATCAAAGCCCCACTCACGCACATGATCCGGAATTCAGGTGATCACGGTATCGAGCGGCCGGCCGAGCGCCTTAAGGCCGGCAAGCCTGAAACCGGTACCATCCGCGTTCATGCTGCCAACCATGGCACCCACATCATCATGGAAATTGCCGATGATGGCCGGGGTGTAGATCTCGAGCGCGTCAAAGAAAAGATTCTTGAAAAAGGTCTCGCGACCCCTGCCCAACTGGCCGCTATGTCGCAAAAGGATATTCAGCAATATATTTTCTACGCCGGATTTTCGACCGCGACATCCGTCAATGCTTATTCAGGACGCGGTGTTGGCATGGATATAGTGCGCACCAACATTGAAGAACTCGGTGGCTCGATTGAATTACACTCAGTATCGGGCCAAGGCTCGACGTTCAATATTAAAATCCCTCTCACTCCAGCCGCCGCGGCACAGGTGAAATCATGAAATCCTGTCTGATTGTCGATGACAGCCGCGTGGTCCGTAAAGTTGCAAGGCGCATTATTGAGAGCCTCGACTTCTCGTGCGATGAGGCACAGGACGGTCAGAAAGCTTATGATCTCTGCATGAGCAAGATGCCCGATTTTATGCTCCTCGACTGGAATATGCCGATCATGAGCGGGATTGAATTTCTCGAGAAGTTGCGCGCCCTGCCGGGCGGGTCCAAACCTTTGGTGATTTTCTGCACCACCGAAAACGATCTCGCTCATATCCAGCGCGCGTTGATGGCTGGGGCCAACGAATACATCATGAAACCTTTTGATAGCGATATTGTGCGCGCCAAGCTCGTGCAGATCGGTGTCCTTGACGACGAAGAGGCAAATAACATCTATGAAAGTCGCTGATTTCGAACTCTACAAAGGACTGTTGTTCGAAAAATCTGGGTTGGTTATCACCTCGGATAAATCTTACCTGCTCGACTCGCGTCTTACTCCGGTTGCGAAAAAATGGAATTTTCCATCGATCGAACTGATGACCCTGCAATTACGCGCTTTACCCGACAACGACCTGATCGGTGATATCGTCGAAGCAATGACGACAACGGAAACATCTTTCTTCCGTGACACAACGCCTTTCGTCAACTTCGAGCAGACCATTCTGCCAATCCTGATAAAGCAACGCGGTAACAAAAAGACGCTGCGCATCTGGTCTACCGCTGCGGCAAGCGGCCAAGAGCCGTATTCGCTTGCCATGATCCTGAAAGACAACGAAGCCATGCTCAAGGGCTGGAAAATTGAAATTGTCGCGACTGATATCTCGGAAAATATTCTTGAACAGGCTAAGCGCGGAATTTACACCCAGTTCGAAATTCAGCGTGGCGTTCCGGTTGCCTATCTTGTGAAATTCTTTGAACAGATCAATGAGAAGTGGCGCCTGCGCGACGAAATCCGCAGCATGGTTAAATTTTCCTATTTCAATCTGCTGGACCGCATGGATCATCTGGGGCCGTTCGACCTGATATTCTGCCGGAACGTTCTCGGTTATTTTGACGATGAAACCAAAGGCCGCGTGCTCGGAGATATCGCCGGACGTCTTGAAAAAGATGGACTGGTCGTGCTGGGCCGGGGCGAAACCTCGGTTGGCCTGACTGACAAACTGGCTCCCGCTACCGATAAAAGCGGCATCTTCGCCGCTCCCGGCTCCCATGGTGCCAGCCTGACTTCCCCCACAGCCAAACACGGCTAAAAACCATTGAAATACAGCTTCTCAGGTCGTATGACTAAGCCCTGTCATCACGCCCGGAGAGTTATTTATGTCCATAGCCGCCAAAGCCCGCACTGAACCTGCCCCAGATCAGGTTCCTCTCAGAACCGCCCTGATTTCGGTCTCGGATAAAACCGGGTTGCTGGAGCTGGCAACAGCTCTGAACGCCGCGGGCGTTAAATTGCTCTCCACGGGAGGCACTGCCAAAACTCTCCGTGATGCGGGCCTGCCGATCACTGATGTTTCAGACCATACCGGCTTCCCGGAAATTATGGATGGCCGCGTCAAAACACTTCACCCGAAAATACATGGGGGCCTGCTTGGCCGCCGGGATGATCCCGAGCACCGCGATGCCATGAAAGCACACGGCATCGAAGGGATCGATCTGTTGATCGTCAACCTCTACCCGTTCCGCGAAACTGTCGCCAAAGGTGCGGACACCGAAACATGTATTGAGAACATCGACATTGGCGGCCCGGCGCTTATTCGCGCCGCTGCTAAAAATCATGCCTTCGTTGCAGTCGTGACTGATCCTAAAGATTACAGCGTCATCGCCGGAGCCTTGACCGCAGGCGGCACTACGCTTGCAGAGCGCCGGACGCTCGCCGGTAAGGCCTATGCTGCAACAGCTTCCTATGACTCAGCTATTTCCGGCTGGTTTGCACGGCAGGAAGATGACACGTTCCCGCAGACCCTAACTCTTTCGGCCACCTGCGTCGACAAGTTGCGCTACGGTGAAAACCCGCACCAACTGGCCGCCGTTTATAGTGACGGCTCAAACCGCCCAGGCGTCGTGACGGCGCAAAAATTACAGGGCAAAGAACTCTCGTATAATAATCTCAACGATACTGACGCCGCGTTCGAACTGGTCTCCGAGTTTGCCGAACCAACCGTTGCGATCATCAAGCACGCAAATCCGTGTGGTGTTGCCAGTGGGGCGGACATGATCGAGGCCTATAAACGCGCCCTCACCTGCGATCCAACCAGCGCCTTTGGCGGGATCATCGCGCTCAACCGCCCGCTAGACGAGGCAACCGCGGCCGAGATCATCAAAATTTTCAGTGAAGTCATCATCGCCCCTGAAATCTCGGAAGGTGCCTTGAAACTTCTGGCCAGCAAGCCGAATGTTCGCGTGCTGGCAACAGGCTCCTTGCCGCGTCCGCAAGATCCACGCATGACGGTGCGTTCGCTCTCTGGCGGCTGGCTCCTGCAGACTGCCGATACTGGCCATATTGATGAGAGTCAATTAAAAGTCGTGACCAAGCGTGAACCGACAGCGCAGGAACTTAAAGACCTGCTCTTCGCCTTCCGCGTCTGTAAACATGTGAAATCGAATGCGATCATTTTCGCCAAAGACCTTCAAACTGTCGGCATCGGCGCTGGTCAGATGAGCCGGATCGACTCGACCCGCATCGCTGCATGGAAAGCTGGTGAAGCTGGAACACCGATCAAAGGGTCTGTCGTAGCCTCTGATGCGTTCTTCCCCTTCCCTGATGGCTTAGTGGCCGCTGCCGATGCAGGCGCAAGCGCCGTCATCCAGCCGGGTGGCTCGATCAAGGATAAGGACGTCATCGCTGCAGCCGACGAACGTGGCCTGGCGATGGTTCTGACCGGGATGCGCCACTTCAGGCATTAAAAAAGGCCCTCATTTGAGGGCCTTTTCTAAATTTCAGAATTTTACTGCGGCGCCGGTTCCGGCAACTTGAGATTGGCATCGACCGCCTTGCGGAGATCGGGCGACAGCGATTTGTAAGCGATGCTGTTGTGTAGTCTCTCAATTTCAGTACGCGTATCCAGCAGCTTGTCGTTTTTACCTGCGGCAGTATCTGCCGCGATGGCTTCAACGCGCAGCGCAACAGCCTGAGCCGGGCTCAAACCTTGGATTTGCGCCAGAGCTTGCTCCAGACCTTTGGCTGAAAGCGAGCCAGTAGTCGTCACAGGTGCTGCAGCAGGTCTTGCTACGGCTTCTGCAGATGGCACACCGAGAACCTTGTTGATCGCATCTCTCGATGGCTGATCAAGGGCCTCAATCACCTTCTTGAATTTAGCTGCTTCAGCGGCATTGAGCGCGGGGTTTGCATCTGCGTTTGATGCAACATACCCTTTTGCGATTTCCTGAATCTTCGCATCAGTCAATTTGACGTTGCCCTGGATGGATTTCAGCTTATCGGTCACCATCTTTTCAATTTGAGCAGGCGTCATGTTTGCCGCAGGTGGCACATCGTAGGCCGCGCCCGAATTCCGACGCGGCGTAGCAGCTGCGCCAGAAGCCGGAACGTCATACGCACTGCCGTCAGCGCGAGGAATTGTCGTCGTAGGCAGGCCGGGAGCCTCACCCCGCCCAGCAGACGCACCACGTCTCAGCAACTCATCTGTACTGCCAGAGACTCCGGCACCGTTCTGAGTTGGAGTATCACCTAGTTTATTGCCATACAGACGCGACAGCGCAGGAACATCAATCACCGTGCTTTGAATCATGCGCTGCACATCCTGATACGCCGTCATAAACATCTGGCTGTCAGGTTTATTCAACTTCACCGCATCGATCTTAGCTTGGTTTTCTTTAATCATGACTTCAGCGCGGTCGATCAGATCGCGGCCCGAGCCGGGGCTAAAGGCTTCCATAACCATACCTGCGACCTGCAGGAACCCGGCAAAGCTACCGGCAACCTTATAAGGAGAAATTTTTGC
>CAYJDG010000019.1:0-37067 GCA_964368875.1 uncultured Pseudobdellovibrionaceae bacterium | reverse complement strand
GGCTCGCTGGTTGAAATCACCGGCACCGACATCTCCAGTTGCGCTGTCTCAGCTCCGGTCTCACCGCACAGACGGCAATGCTCAGCCAGCGCCGGATTTTCATGCGCCAGCACGAGATAAGCCGCGTACCCCTGAACGCCTTCCAGCAATACCGGACAATTTGCCAGTCGCGCCGCGATGATCACACCGCAGAGCGCCGCCAGTTCATAGCCGCCAATTTGCGTGAGGGCCGTCAGACCTTTCATCCCGGTTGCGGGCTTCATCAATCGCACCACACTCAGATCGTCCGGGGTTTGGCCTTCATGCAGGGCGATCAACGCCTGCGCCGAAACCGCGCTGCCATGCCCGAACGCACCCGCCGCTATCAAATCCAGTCCCGGTTCGACCGCCATCATTCCATATGCCATGCAGCGCACGAGATCGGTCGCGGTCAGGCCGTCCTCGTCATCATTGGCGTCATCCGCATCCATCTCATAAAGGCGTAGGTCCGTATTGGCGGCGAGGGCGAGGCGATTCAGTCGCCCGGTGCCTTGCAGGCAATCCTTGGTAAATTTGTCATAATCTAGCTCCATCGGCAGATTTTGCTGAACTGCGAATCCGTGGCTTGCCTTGAACACACATAACCGGGGATGATCGAGGTGCGGCTTAGGGCCGCCCTGGGCCTGTTCCAGCCAGCCGAGCAGGGGATCGCCGCCATTTTGAGCGGAATAGCCCTGAATCGTAGCAATCAGCTCTTTGATTTCATTGAGTTCGGCGCTGGTGTCGGCCATGGAAAAGGTGTTCCTTTTATTACTTGACGGGTTAAAGCCGATTAGACTATGTTCCGCAAGATTTTTACAGCAGAAATACAAGGATTCTAACCATGAGCCGCCAGTGCCAGATTACCGGGAAAAAACTGATGTTTGGGAATAACGTGTCCCACGCGAACAACAAAACCCGTCGCCGCTTCATGCCAAACATTCAGGACACCAGCCTGTACAGCGAAGCGCTGAACCGGATGGTCTCGATCCGTGCGACCGTTGCCGGTCTGCGCACAGTCGATCACAAAGGCGGCTTTGATGCCTTCCTGATGGATACGCCAAAAGCGAAGCTCGATGCCGACCTGCGCCCCCTGAAGGCACAAGTTGAGAAAATCGTCGCCGCTAAAAAAGCAGCGTAAGTCTCCAGCATGTCTAATTCTGAATCACGGGCGGATACCCTTAATCCGCCCGCGAGTCTTTTTAGCGGAAATAACATTCAATACCCGAACATGTCGTTCGACATCACGCACCGTGATCCGAACTCGCATGCACGCTTGGGCCAGATCAACACGCCGCACGGCAGTGTCCAGACACCCAATTTCATTTTCGTCGGCACCAAGGCCACCGTTAAAAACTTAAGCCCGGTCCAACTCAAAGAAGCCGGCTCCCAATTCGTTCTCTCGAACACGTATCACCTTATGATTCAGCCCGGCTCTGAACTCGTTCAGAAAATGGGCGGCCTGCATAAATTCATGGGCTGGGACGGCCCGATGCTGACTGACTCCGGTGGCTTCCAGATTTTCTCTCTCGGTGCTGGCAGCGTTGGTCCCGGCGAGATCAAAGGCACTGGCCGGGTTGGTAACAAATCGCTGATCCGTATTGATGAACAGGAAGGCGCGATTTTCAAATCCTACCGTGACGGCGCCATCCATCATTTGAGCCCTGAACGCTCGATGCAAATTCAGCGTGAGCTTGGCGCAGACTTTATCGTTCAGATGGACGAATGCACACCAATTCAGGCCGACTACGAATACACTGCCAAATCCATGCATATGAGCCACCGTTGGGGCGACCGCTCACTGAAAGCCTTCGAGCGCGACCACGATGGAACCCAAGCTATGTATGCCGTGGTGCAGGGCGGAGTTTACCGCGATCTCCGCGAAGAAAGCGCCGCCTACACCAAGAGCCGTCCGTTCTTCGGCACGGCCATCGGCGGCTGTCTCGGCGGCACCAAGGTTCATTTTTATGAAATCGTTTCATGGTTGCCAAAACTCATTCACCCGGATCGTCCGGTGCATCTGCTTGGCATCGGTAAGATCGAAGATTTGTTTGAATGCGTGAAACTCGGTATTGATACATTCGATTGTGTCACGCCAACCCGCGAGGCCCGCCATGGCCGCGCCTTTATGAAGGGTGTGAAGGGCGGGGGGATCAACCTCACCAACGCGAAATACCGCGAAGACCCGGAACCTCTGGATCCAACGCTCGGTTTGTATTCGTCGGCCACCTATTCAAAAGCTTACCTGCACCATTTGCTCAAGGCAGATGAAATGCTCGTGACGCAGATTATCAGCCAGCACAACGTGGCGGTGATCAATAAGCTGATGCGGGAGATTCGCGCGGCGATTGCCACGGGCACACTTGATGCCCTGCAAAAAGAATGGCTGCCGACTTAGGTTTTTAACCCCTTAACGCGGCATCTAACCTCGTCTATAGTGTCGGGCATGTCTGAAGTTCACAAATCTTCCGAATTTTATCAGATTCTACAGGACTACGCGGAATGGTCGTCGCAAGTGCTGCGCGCCACCTTTTACCCTGAAAAAATTCTGCGTCAGGATATCCAGCCGCCCGCCGGCCTGCGCGAAAAGCTTGAACAGCTTGCCAACGCGGACCAGCTGGCCCAGCCCACCATTCCCGATGTACTCGCTCGCCAGACGGAACTCCTCGCCCATGCCGATAAAATGCTGGCGAGTAAGACCAAACCAGAACTTGAAGTTTTTGACGCGTTCCTCGGCCTTTATGAGGATTTCATCGAACGCCTGGCACGGTTTGACATCGACAGCGTGCTTTCTGATTTTGGTGTCGATAATGTGACTGGCCTGCGCAGTGCCAATGTCATGATCCCGGATCTGGAGCGCGAACTTGAACGCCGTGCGCGGCGTGGCCATCCGTTCTCAATCGTGCTCTGTCAGGTTGACCGCCCGGTTCAGGCCGACCTGATCGAGAATCTGAAACTCGCTGCAACAGTCCTGAAAATCTGTATGCGCAGTTTTGATGACGCCTATATGAGTGGCAAAAATGAAATGCTCGTCAGTCTTAAACAGACCGACAATGCGGGTGCGCTCCGCTTCGTTGAGCGTCTTAAATATGTCCTGACCGAGAAGGGGGCCACTTTTACGATGTCTTTCTGTGCAGCCGAACCGATGCCCGGCGACGATCTGGCCAGCCTTATTGCCAACGTGCGCTCCGATCTCAAGGAACTTGCATCCTCTGGGGCGGGTGAAGCGGGTGAATACGAAGAAATCAGCCCGTTACAACGTTTTATTAAAACAATATCCCCCTCTAAAAAATAGGTAGGACATATCGCATGAAAGAACATCCCGATTTTCCCGGCCTGTTCATTGTCGATCACCCCCTCGTGCAGCATAAATTATCGGCGATGCGGGATAAGGCCACACCTCATTACGAATTCAAATCCCTGTTGCGTGAAATCACTCTGCTGATGGGATATGCCATCACTGAAAACCTCGCGATGACGACGCGGCCGCTTGAAACGCCTATCCAGATGATGGATGCACCGGTTCTCGCAGAAGATGAGCCTGTTATCGTGCCGATCCTGCGCGCTGGCCTCGGTATGGCTGAAGCCTTGCACCAGATCATCCCACGTTCCGCGTATGGGCATGTTGGTCTCTACCGCGATGAAGAAACCCATCGCCCGGTCGAGTATCTGATCCGCCTGCCAGCTGTGAAGGGGCGCCGCTTTATCATCACCGATCCGATGCTGGCGACTGGTTATTCCGCCCGCTATGCCGCTGATGTCCTGATCCGTCACGGAGTTCCGGAAGAGAAAATTATCCTGCTTACGCTGGTGTCCGCTCCTGAAGGGGTGAAGGCGCTACGTGAAACCTATAAGAAGCTTCCAATCTTCACCGCCGCGCTCGACAGCCACCTGAATGACAAGGCCTACATCGTTCCTGGCCTGGGTGATGCAGGCGATCGTATTTTCGGGACCAATTGCTAAACAAAATAACCTTGACTTTTTTAGGAAAATTTCCTATAATAAAGTAATTAAATTATAAAGCTGGTGATCGGATTGAATTCCGGTGCCAGTCTTTTTATAGGGTCGGGGTATATGACATGGCAGTATATCTATCTCAGAAAAGCAGCGTAAGTAATTCTAAAAACTCATTATTTTTGGAGTGGGCGTTGAGATTTATAAAAATGAAATGCTGGAACGAACTGAACAACTTTCACCGAATGTCATAAAAATTTGAAGCGACGAACAAACTGATAAGCCCAAAATTAGAAATAATTCAAACGACGAACAAACTGATATGAAGGGGCTCTTAAGAACTTCTTCACTGCTGCCGTGGTTTGGTAGACGTGGAGTCTTCTGTCCATTTTTTATGTTAATTGTGCCATGATCGATCACCAAGCACTTTTCAATGCGATGCCTGTTCCTCGCTTTCTCATCCGTCCGGGTGAGAAGGGTTTTATTGTTGAAGAGGTCAATCACCGCACGCTCGACTATTTCAACTGTAAGGAAGACCACATCGTCAACCACACAGTTGCGCATTTCATGGACAGTGAAAACGCCCGCCACTTCGAACAATCATTCGAAGTCTGCATGAAGCAGAAAGTCCCGGTCAGTATTCAGGCGTTGCCAAGTTTCCCCGGTGGTCTCCGTGTTTATGGCTTCTGGATCAATCCGCTCCTCGACCATACGGGGCAGGTCATCCTTCTTGACGTGATGGCCCAGCCGGATAGTTCCGATGACTCCATTCTTCAGCGCGAACGCGATGATGCGATCTCGCTCCTAACTTCCATCTTCGATGCCTCGGATATCGGTATTATCGTCACCGATCATTATCGCCGGATTATTCGCGTCAACGACAGCTTTGTCCGCACCTATCACTGGACGCGGGATCAGATCATCGGCGAGGATTTTCTCTTTCTGATCAGCCCTGATGAGCAGGAGCAGGCCAAAGAAAATCATGATGCTTATATAAAAGGCGGCCAGCGTTCCTCCGGGGAAATGAAGCTGACCAAGCAGGATGGCAGCATTGCCAATACGCTTTTTACCAGTGCCACGCTCGAATTGTCTCAACGCCGTAAATTTCAGGTCACGACGATCATGGATATTACGCTGCGCAAACAGATGGAAATCTCTCTGCGTCTCGCCAAGGAACAGGCCGATACTGCCAACCATGCCAAGTCGGCCTTCCTTGCCAACATGTCGCATGAGTTGCGCACGCCTCTGAATGCGATCATTGGGTTCTCAGAGATGATGATGAAAGAGACCTTCGGCGCGCTCGGCAATCCGAAATATCAGGAATATCTCGGCGATATTCACGTCAGTGCCCGTCATTTGCTTGAGATTATCAACGAAGTCCTCGACATGTCGAAGATCGAAGCTGGTAAGATCGAGCTTGATGAAGAAAATATGGATCTGACTGAAGCGATTGAATCCGTACTGCGCATGATGGCGTCGCGGGCGTTCTCAGGCGGGATCAAGATGGAAGCGCACATTCCACCAGACCTGCCGGGGCTGTTTGCTGACTCGCGTTTAATCCGCCAGATTTTAATCAACCTGATCAGCAACTCGGTCAAGTTCTCCAAGCCGGGCGGGCGTATTGATGTCATCGCTGAAACCGGGGCTGCTGGTGAAATGATGATCCGTGTGGAGGATACCGGGATAGGTATTCCGCGCGCTAAAATCAGGCAGGCGCTTGAACCGTTCGGCCAGATTCACGATTCGGCGCATGCCGCGAAGGAAATTCAGGGAACCGGTCTCGGCCTACCGCTCGCCAAGGCGATGGTCGAATTGCATGGGGGCTATCTGACGCTTGATTCGGATACCAATCAGGGCACGCGGGTTACAATCTCGTTCCCTCCAGGCCGTGCAGTGGCCTTTACGTCCAATAGATCAGGCACTTAATCATTTATTGTCAGCGAGGAATTGAGCCGCTAAAGTGGCCACTTATTCTCTATTGGAGGCAAAGATGACGGATTTGGCAGCTAGGTGTTCCGATGCCGGTCTCAAGATGACCGACCAGCGCCGCACGATTTTAAAGGTACTCGATCAGGCCCACGACCATCCGTCGGTCGAGATCGTTTATGAACGCGCCAAGGCGATGGACCCATCTATTAGCATCGCCACCGTCTACCGCACACTCAGCCTGCTTGATGAAATGGACTTGATCGTTCGCCACGAGTTCAAGGAGAACTTCTCGCGCTACGAAACCAACATGGAACACCACCATCACCTGATTGATCTCGAAACTGGCAAGGTGATCGAATTCAAGAATGATGAACTAGAAATATTGAAACAACGTATTGCCAAAGAACTTGGGTATGATCTGGTTGATCATCGCTTGGAACTCTATGGCAAGAAATTGAAGAAGTAAGATGTGCGATTTTAAAGACGAAGTATTTCCGTGCAAATGCAAGACCGCTGTCCTTCAGGCGTATCAGGGTCTGATTGCGCACGATCTGCCTGAGAGCTTTGCTCGCGAAGCGGCCACACTCGTTTATCGTCACCATCATCCCGAAGACACGAAAGAATTCTCCCGCCTCAAGGTCGAGAGCTGGATTCACGCTGGCCATCTCCACTAAATGTCCGACGACCGCCTGCCCACCGGCCTCTGGCTCGAGGCGCAATTGCGCCATCTGACGGAGAAGGGGACCTCCTATTATATCGCCAATAAGGGTTCCTACGCATCCGGGACAATTCTATTAAAGCTTAATACGATTGAGCATGGCTGCCTCGTCCTGACCCAGATTCGTAATTTAAATGGGGCTTTAAGCTGGATGAACGCCCTTAAAACCGAGAGAGTTGCCGAACCCGAAGCAGATGCGTATATTCGCCGCGCGGTGGATCGCGACCCTGATCTCTGGGTCATCGAAATAGACGACCGTACGGGCGTAAATCCGTTTGAGGGTAAAACAGTATTATAATGACATCTCCTGTCGATCAGCGCCGCACTTTCGCCATCATCGCTCACCCCGATGCTGGTAAGACTACACTTACTGAAAAGCTTTTGCTGTTCGGAGGTGCCATTCAGCTCGCCGGCATGGTCAAAGCCCGCGGTGATCGTCGTCGCGCACGCTCCGACTGGATGAAAGTTGAGCAAGAGCGGGGTATTTCGGTTGCCTCATCCGTTATGACCTTCGATCACGGCGGGATAACCTTCAATTTGCTCGATACTCCCGGCCACGAAGATTTCAGCGAAGATACCTACCGCACACTGACCGCCGTCGACAGCGCAATCATGGTTCTTGATGCCGCAAAAGGTATTGAAACGCAGACCCTTAAGCTATTCGAAGTTTGCCGGCTGCGTAATATTCCTATCATCACGTTCATCAACAAGATGGACCGAGAAGGGCAAGATCCATTTTCCTTGATGGACGAAATTTCTGAAAAGCTGCAGATGGAAGTTGTTCCAGCCAGCTGGCCAATCGGTATGGGCCGCGATTTTCGTGGCTGCTATGACCTTATCACCGATCAACTTGTCCTTTTTGATCGGGGCAAAGGAATAGAAATAACCGAAACGATCACCTGTACAGGTCTGGATGATCCGTTGATCGATCAGAAGCTTCCTGCTGATCAAGCTGCTAAGCTGCGCGATGATGTCGAAATGATCCGCGGCATCTGCCCTGCCTTTGACACCGAAAGCTATCGCGAAGGGTTCCAGACCCCGGTTTTCTTCGGAAGTGCCGTCAATAACTTTGGGGTGCAGGAGTTGCTGCAGGGAATAGGACGCTACGCGCCATCTCCGCGCCCGCAAAAATCCGTACAAAGGATTGTTGATCCTCACGAAAACAAGGTCACGGGCTTTGTATTTAAAATTCAGGCCAATATGGATCCGAAGCATCGTGACCGTATCGCTTTTACCCGTCTATGCTCCGGCACTTTTAAACGTGGCATGAAGTTGCACCACGTGCGCGCAGGCAAGTCGATGGTCATTCATTCCCCGTTGATGTTCTTCGCGCAGGAACGTGAAATGGTTGAAGATGCGGTGGCCGGGGATATCATCGGAATTCCCAATCATGGAAACTTGCGAATTGGTGATGTGCTTACCGAAGGTGAAAATCTAGCCTTCACTGGTATTCCAAGCTTCGCGCCCGAATATCTCCAGCGCATTGTTTCAGAAGATCCCCTCAAAGCTAAGCATCTCGGAAATGCTCTTCAGCAACTTGCTGAGGAGGGTGTCGCGCGTATCTTTCGCACAGGGTATGATAATAGCTGGATCGTTGGTGTGGTTGGGCAACTACAGTTTGATGTATTGGGTGACCGCATTCGCACCGAATATAATCTGCCAGTAAAATTCGAGGCCACCAGCTTGCATACTGCACGTTGGATATTTGCAGAAGATCCGCAAAAGCTCAAAAAATTTCTTGATACGAACTCAGGATCGATTGCGAATGATCATGATGGGGACCCTGTTTTTATGGCCCGTAATGCCTGGCATCTCAATGATGCGCAAGAAAAAAATCCGGATATAAATTTCCGCTCGACCAAATAATTAGCGCAAAATCAATGCCCTTAAAATATTGCTAAAATCATCAGTCCAAGGGTGAGATGGAATAGGTTGTTTGATCTCTGTCCATTCTGGATCGATCCTTCTTAGTTCATCTAAAACTTTCTGATTTTTAGTCATGACCACATAATGGCTTGGTGAATCGTCCGATGAACTTGCGGGACTGTAAACGGTCGGCTTGTTTTTTAAAACGTGCTGTTTATGAATTACCGGAATATCTAAAGCGCGGGCAATCGCCGCCAACTCTGTTTCCAAAGTAAAGAAGCGATTAGAAACATGAAACAATAACACTCCATCCTCCTTGAGCTTCTTAACGTAGATTTGAATTGCATCCATTGTGAGCAAATGGACTGGAATATTATCTGACGTAAATGCATCCATATGTATCAGGTCATATTTTTTGTCAGGCATATTCTTGATTAGAAGCCTGCCATCTCCAATATGCATCGAATAATCAACTTTGCAGTCTGATAGAAATGTAAAATATTTAGGATCTTCTGCGATCTTTACGACGTTTGGATCAATTTCGAAGTAATCAAAATGCCTGAGAGGCCCGTTATAAAAGCAGGCAACGCTTCCAGTCCCAAGCCCGAGAATAGCAATCTCGCGTTTAGTTTTCTCAGTCATGAAATCAGTTTTATAGAGGTCAGCCAAGCCGCTATATTTGCCAAAATAACCTATAGGTTCAAAACGTTTTTGAGGATCAAGCAGCTGCCCTCCATGATCTGTTACGCCGTGCGTCATGATTCTTACTGGGCCTATATCGCTCACCAGTATGATGCCGTAGTAATTTCGAGCAGTTATCAGTGGCTTCGCACCTGATAATAAGTTTACAAATGTATTAAAGGTGATTGCAAAAATAAAAAGTAAACCGAATGTCCATTTCTTATCAAAATAGCTCATACAAATCGCTACCATGGCGATGCTAAAAATAATATCGACGGTGTTATTGCGAGCATATGCCGTAATTAAAGCTAGAGATATCGCTAGATAAATTTTCCAAGAAATAGGCAAGAGGGCGGTGCGTATATCATTTCTGGCAGGGTCAGATAGGTAGCGACAGAATACTGCAAGTAGGATGACTATTAAATATTCGTGTGGCACATCAAATATAACAGGTGCAAGTAAGCTGTTGAAAATCCCGCCTAACGCTCCGCCAACTGATACGACCAAATAAAATTCAGTTAAATCACGGGCTTTTGGCTTAAGTTCGGCCAATTCTTGATGGCAAACTAAAGCCGAAAAAAAGAAGAAAAATAAATGAAACAACGCGATATTCCAAACTGCCATACCGCTATTAATTAACAGAAGAAAGAGGATAAAAAGCGACGCAACCGCATGAATAATTCGACTGGTCTGAATATTAAGGAATGGCTTCTCTGAAAAAGCTATTATGAAGCTTAGAAGATAAAGACTTAACGGCATGACCCATAAAAGTGGGACGGTAGTAATATCGGTGGTGATGAAAGTAGTCACACCAATCATCAGTGACGAAGGAACAAAAGCTAAAAGCAGCCATCTTGATCGCTGCTTCCAAGTTATTTTTTGATCTACTGAGTCATGCTTATCTTCATTTGAAGGCTGAATACGCGAGAATTTTGAAAAAAAGCCGCATGCGATAAGCATTACTGCGAGGAGAGCATAACCCCATGACCAAACAATTGATTGGTCATGCAGACGTAAAAAGGGCTCGATAACGGTAGGGTAAGATAGGAGAGCAAGCATCGAACCAAGATTACTTGCTACATAAAGAAAGTAAGGATTTTGAGCCTTATTGTGCGATGTTTTGGTGAACCACTGCTGCAGAAGGGGCGCAGTAGAGGATAAAATAAAGAACGGCCCAGCTGCCATTAAGATCATTGTCGTTAACTGCCAAACAAATGGGTTTTGATTGGTAGGATCTGCGTTCCCCGGTAGAGATAGGGGGAGGCTTATCATGCCCATAAAAAATAATGCGATGTGTACATAATATTGTGTCTGCGGCTTAAGATAGCGGGACATGGTGTGTGCATATGCATATCCGCCTAGAAGCAGAAGCTGAAAAAACACCATAGCGGTGTTCCATATAGAAGGGCCACCACCCAATAAGGGGAGAAGAAATTTCCCTACGAGGGGCTGAACTGAAAAAAGTAGAAACGCACTCATAAATAAGGTGAGTGTGTAGCAAGCCAGTAGCACGCGCATTTTTTAGGTCCGCTTACTTGAATCTCAGAGCACGTAAAATATTAGCATAATCATCAGACCAAGGAATTAATTTTTGATCGTCAGGAATTTCTTTCCATGCAACATTGGTTGTTTGCAGGCTTTTTATTATAGTCGGGTTGTCGGTCATAACTGTGTAGTAATTCGGCATACTCATATATGGATTATTCAGTCCTTCCTCTTTTTCAAACTTTGCGTTAGTCCGCTTGCCGATGACAGATTGTCCTAAGGACTTCCCGATTGCTTCCAGTTCGCGATCAAGCACGAAGAAGCGATTCGAGATATGAAAGGCGAGAATTCCATCAGGTTTAAGTTTCTTAAGGTAAATCGCTGCTGCCTCTTTTGTAATGATGTGCATTGGAATGCTATCAGAGCTAAAGACATCTACTAAGATCAGGTCATAGCTACTATCTTCTGCTTCAGATATTTTGTGACGCGCATCCCCTGCGATTATTTTATAAGGGCTTCCACAGCCCGAAAGGAACGTAAAATATTCGGGATTTGTTGCGATATCCATGACCACGGGATTTATTTCATAGAAATCAAACTGCCGATTTTTTCTCGAATAACATGAAATTGTGCCCACTCCCATACCCATAGCTGCAATCTTCTGTGCTCCAGGTTTGCGATGATCGAGCACTGAAAATATATCCGATATACCACTGCCGGGCGGATAATATGAGGTCGGCCGCTTGAGATATTCTTTCTTAAGTGATTGCGCGCCATGGTTAGTTACACCATTGGTCATGACACGAACGTCACCCGTATTATTTACAAGAATGACGCCGTAATAATTACGTTTTATAGCAAGTGTATTTACAAAAGAATTCCAAGGAATAAGCGGGTGGGACAGGGAGATGAAAATAAAGATACTCGCGAAGGCCCATTTTTTTGACTGGTATGAAAATGAAATAGCGGCGATGGCAAAGGCACTGATGGCGGAAATAACAACGTGATCTAGAAGCATCGTGGCCAAAGCTATGTATAGCAAAGCCAAAACTTTCCAGCCAACGTTAAGGATATTATTTTTTAATCTAGATCTAATATCACCTAGCGCATGTTTTAATTTCTCCTGCGCTGGATCTGACGCGGAGCGGCAAAGTACGCACAGGCACAAGACAATAGCATATTCAAAAGGAACCTTGAATATAAGCGGGGCCAGAAGACTGTTAAAAACACCTCCCAGTGCGCCACCGAGAGACATTATAAGATAAAATTCTGTCAGGCGGCTCGTTTTAGGTTTGGTAGCTGCAAGTTCCTGATGACAAAGAAGGGCAGAAAAGAAGAAAAATATCAGATGGAAGATTGCAACATTCCAAACGATCAGCATGCTGTTGAATACCATCAGGAAGATCATGAAGAGCGATGCTATAGCGTGAAGGATTCTCGTTAACGGAAGCGTGAAGAAGGGCTTCTCCGAGAAAGCTATTATAAAGCTCAGCAAATAAAGGCTGAGTGGAATAACCCAGAACAGAGGCACTGCTGTAATGTCTGTAGTGATAAACGTTGTTACACCCAGCATCAGGGACGAAGGTACGAAGGCTAGGAATAACCATAGGAAGCGACGCTTCCAAGTTATTATCTCATCCACTTGCTCAAGAGCGCTCTCGTCGGGTTTACTCTGAGTCTTAAATTTAGAGAAAAACCCGCAAATGCCAAGCATCACAGCGAGGAAGCAATAGCCCCAAGACCACGTAGTGGACTGTTGGTTAAGCCGCAACATAGGTTCAATTACAACAGGGTATGACAATAATGCCAGCATGGAACCAAAATTACTTGCCGCGTAAAGAAAGTATGGGTTCTGAGCTTTGAGGTGATCTGTCTTGGCAAACCATTGCTGAAGCAGGGGAGCTGTAGACGAGAGTATGAAGAAGGGGCCAGCGGCCATTAAAGCCATCGTGCCAAGCTGCCATAACAAAGGATTGTGATCAGGTGGCAGGATGTCCGCAGGCAAACCCATGGGCAAGCTAAAGGCTGTCAGGACAAAGAGCAGGATATGAATGAAAACTTGTTTTCGTGGAGAGAAAAATTTTGCCATCAAATGGGCATAGGTGTACCCGGCCAGCAATAAGAGCTGGAAGAAGACCATCGCAGTATTCCAGACGGATGGACCACCCCCTAGCATCGGCAAAAGCAATTTCCCAACCATAGGCTGAATGGAGAAGAGCAAGAACGCGCTAATAAACAAAGTAACGGTATAAAGCGGAACAAAGTATTTCATTTAAGTATCCTGTAGTGGGCTATTTGCCCGAATAATAGGCGGCATAACGCGCAACTGAATAAGCTCTCCAAAGGCGACGTTTATGGTTTTGTGCGTAAGCTTTGTAAAAGATATGCATGGTTCCACTCCCCGACTTATGATTCTTGTTCCTTACAGCGTAGCTACAAAAAAACAGGAGAGAAGCGGGATCATGCGGTAAGTCGACTTGATTGACACTTTTCTGCAAAAGCCCTGATTTTTTAAAGGCGAAATTTCAAAAATGGCTTGTATTTCACAGGCTTCAGTGGCATTTAATCAGTACTAATTCTGTACGGATTATAAGCGAGGACGTTTTCCAATGATCCGCCTGTCAAAGTTGAGCGATTATGCTGTTGTCGTCCTGAGCCAATTGGCCCGGGACAAAGGGCGTATTCTTTCCGCGGCTGAGCTGGCGCAAGCCACAACTTTGCCCGAGCCGACCGTTTCAAAAGTGCTCAAGGTCCTGGCTAAGGGCAACCTGATTGTTTCAACACGCGGTGCAAGCGGCGGTTATACGATGGAGCGACGTCCGTCTGATATTACCGTGCGTGAGCTGATCACTGCTCTTGAAGGGCCGATCGCCGTTACAACCTGCCTTGAAGAAAATAACAGCGAATGTGGTGTTAGTCAGCTGTGCCCCATGAAAGGGCGTTGGCAGAAAGTAAACTACGCAATCATGAAAACGCTCGATGAAATGTCGCTCGACGAATTGCTGATCCCGCTCAGCTCCGTTCGCGCTACTTCGAAGAGCATGGAGTTGGTATAAATATGGCCGATATAGAAACCATCGAAAAAGTGGAAAGTCTTGGCGGCAAGTATGATGCTGGCTTTGTTACGGACATCGAGTCAGATAAGGCCCCAATTGGTTTAAGCGAAAGCACGGTAAGGTTCATATCTGCCAAGAAGAATGAGCCTCAATGGTTGCTCGAATGGCGTCTTAAAGCCTACCAGCGTTGGCTCGATATGCCTGAGCCGACCTGGGGAAAGCTTAAGATGGAGCCTTTCGATTATCAGGCGGCCTATTACTATTCCGCGCCAAAACCTAAGCTGAATTCAATGGACGAAGTGGATCCGGAACTTCTTAAAACCTTCGAGAAGCTTGGTGTGCCCATGGGCGAACGCGCCCGTTTGGCTGGTGTCGCTATCGATGTTGTCTTTGACTCTGTCTCTGTTGCTACAACCTTTCGTGAGAAGCTTAAAGAAGTCGGCGTTATTTTTTGCTCTATTTCGGAAGCGATCAAAGATTATCCTGAGCTCGTTAAAAAATACATGGGCTCAGTTGTTCCTTATAGCGACAACAAGCATGCGTGCCTGAACTCTGCTGTCTTCACCGACGGATCGTTTGTGTATATTCCGCCGGGTGTGCGCTGCCCGATGGAGCTATCTACATACTTCCGCATCAATGAACTTAATACTGGTCAGTTCGAACGAACGCTCATTATTGCCGATAAAGGCTCTTACGTATCTTATCTCGAAGGCTGTACTGCGCCGATGCGTGATACGAACCAGCTGCACGCTGCAGTTGTTGAGTTGATCGCGCATGACGACGCTGAGATCAAATATTCAACCGTCCAGAACTGGTATCCGGGTGACGAGAACGGGAAGGGCGGTATTTTCAACTTCGTGACCAAGCGCGGCATTTGCGAAGGCCGGAATTCCAAAATTTCATGGACGCAGGTTGAAACTGGCTCGGCCATTACATGGAAATACCCAAGCTGTATTCTCAAGGGCGATAACTCCCAAGGTGAGTTCTATTCCGTGGCTATCACCAATGGCCGCCAGCAGGCTGATACTGGCACCAAGATGATTCATATAGGGCGTAACACCAAATCGCGCATCGTCTCGAAAGGCATCGCCGCGGGTAAATCAGACAACACCTATCGCGGCCTCGTTAAAATCCTCGCCGGGGCTGAGGGCGCGCGTAATTTTACGCAATGCGATAGTCTTCTTGTCGGCGATCAATGTGGGGCGCATACAGTGCCTTACATCGAAAGTAAGAATCCTAAAGCTAAACTTGAGCACGAAGCAACCACGAGCAAAATCTCAGAAGATCAGTTGTTCTATTGTCAGCAGCGCGGTTTGAGCGCTGAAGAAGCAACGGCTCTGATTGTTAACGGTTTCTGTAAGGATGTTCTTCAGCACCTTCCGATGGAATTCGCGGTTGAAGCGCAGAAGCTAGTTGCCATCTCTCTTGAAGGGAGTGTTGGCTGATGCCTAATGAAGACCTCCTTGATCTTCAAAAAGATTTAATCGAAGTTCTGGTCGGCACGATTGGTGCGCAGGTTAAAGCCGGCCTCAAAAACCGTGATCCAGAAGCTGATCTTATGCACCTCACTGACGAGTGGGGCATGTCGCGTAATGAACTGATCGATACGCTCGTTTATGTGCGCCTTCATTTACACAATGTTATCGTCCAGAGCGGCATCAATCAGGATTCACCTGACATGGTGCTCGCTCCATTAAAGATGCTGGCTAGCTGGCTGGATGAGATTCCAGATGTTTATGATCGCTATCAGGAAATCATTTCCAAATCTGGCGATGGCGGAAAAGGCTTCGTTAAAGTCGATATGCCACCGATTATCAAAGAGTGTCTGCATTTGAACCAGCAGCAGCCAACACAGCCTACTGTCCAGACTTTTTTAAAACCCCCTGCGCTAGTTTAGAGAGAAACCATGCTGCAAATTAAAAACCTCCACGCCGAAATCGAAGGCAAAAAAATTCTCAACGGCATCGACCTCACGATCAACCCGGGAGAAGTGCATGCGATCATGGGGCCGAACGGGTCCGGTAAATCTACCTTATCTTATGTTCTTTCTGGCCGTGAAGATTACGAAGTTACCGAGGGAGAAATTCTGCTCAACGGTGAGAACGTTCTCGAGATGGAGCCAGAGCAGCGTGCTGCCGCTGGCATGTTCCTCGCGTTTCAGTACCCGGTTGAAATACCGGGCGTTCAGATGACCAATTTTCTTAAAACGGCGATGAACTCCATCCGTAAACAGCGCGGCGAAGCTCAGATCGATGCTCTTGAATTCCTGAAACTTCTCAAAGCACGGCAAAAAGAACTGAGTATTTCTGATGAGATGCTCAAACGGGCAGTTAATGTTGGCTTTTCCGGCGGCGAGAAGAAGCGCAACGAAGTTTTGCAAATGGCTATGCTTGAGCCAAAAATCGCCATTCTTGATGAAACTGATAGCGGCCTCGATATTGACGCGCTGAAAATCGTTGCCGATGGTGTGAACAAGCTGCGGGCCAAGGACCGCTCCTTTCTGGTGATTACGCACTATCAGCGACTGCTTGATTATATCGTTCCAGACTTCGTTCATGTCTTAGCCAAAGGCCGGATTGTGAAATCCGGTGGTAAAGAATTGGCTCATGAGCTTGAAGCGTCCGGTTATGCTGAATTTATCGATGAGGCTGCATAGATGAGTGTGCAGACTCTTATTCAGGACATTCCATCACCCAAGCAGGAGAAATGGAAATATTCCAACCTGCCAGGTGCACTGCGTGGGATGGAAATCCTGCCAGCTCCTGCGGTCTGGGATATGACCGGGGCGTTCGAGTTTCTTGATCCCGAGTTGACGTGGACAGCCCAAACTGTTCATGAGCCATCTTTATGGAATCTCAACAGTACCTTCGCTGTTGACCCGGTTGGTATCCGTATCCCTGCTGGAAAGCAGGTTGCTCAGCCGATCCATCTTACGTTTGAGGGTGCCAAGGGGCAGCTTCTGCCATCCCGTATGATCATTCAGGTCGGGCAGGGGGCTGACGTTACAATCATCGAACATCACAAAGGCTTTGACGCCTATTGGAAAAACTGTGCGACAGAAATTTCCATAGGCCCTAACGCCCGGTTGCGGCATTACCGGATTATCGAAGATGATCCTTTTGCCTTGAACACGCAGGCGACATCTGTCGCCGTGCGCCGGGATGGGACCTATGAGTGTTTTACACTGACAACAGGGGGTAAGTTCTCCCGTCATGAAATTCATGCGCGCCTGCTGGCTGAAAATGCGAATGCCAGTTTGTCTGGGGCAACCCTTCTGACAGGTAAACAGTTCGCGGACACGACGGTGCTTATCGAGCATGAAGCGCCACATTGCCCCTCGAACCAGTTTTTCAAGACGCTGTTGGACGGCCAGTCGCATGGTGTCTTTCAAGGCAAGATCCACGTGCATCAGGTTGCACAGAAGACTGACGGCTATCAGCTTTCAAATAATCTTTTGCTCTCGCCGCTTGCTGAGATGAACGTCAAGCCAGAGCTGGAAATCTATGCCGATGACGTTAAGTGTTCTCATGGCACGACGACAGGGGCTCTCGACGAAAGCCCGTTATTTTACCTCCGTAGCCGCGGCCTTACGGAAAAAGATGCCCGCCGTTTGCTTATTGAGGCATTCCTAGGCGAGGTCTCAGAAAAAATTACTGACGACGACGTGCGCGCCGACATCGAAGGAAGGATGAGACTATGGTTGGGCTAATCAGACAGGCTATGCAGCTCGATAATCTATGGCGAGCCGATTTCCCGGCCATGACATCGACCATGAACGGTGAGCCTCTCGTTTATCTTGATAGTGGCTCCAGTGCTCAAAAACCCTGGCCTGTGATCGATGCGCTTATCAGCGCATTCAAGGATGATTATGCTAATATTCACAGAGGGTTATATAATTTTTCTCAGGTAAAAACTCAGAAATTTGAAGAGGTCCGTACTAAAGTCGCCAACTTTATCGGTGCGCCTGATCCCAATACTATTATCTTCGTGCGCAATTCAACTGAAGGCATCAACCTCGTTGCCCAAAGCTGGGGGCGCAGCCATCTGAAAGAGGGTGATGAGATCATCCTGAGTGAGATGGAGCACCACGCAAACATCGTCCCATGGCAAATGTTACGGGACCAAATCGGGATTATTCTCAAAATCATCCCTGTACTGGATGATGGATCGCTTGACCTCGAAGTCTTTGAAACTCTGATCTCCCCCGCGACCAAACTGGTGGCTGTCACGCATATTTCGAATGCGATAGGGACCCTAAATCATATAAAGAAAATCAAAGAGATAATCGTCTCCTTTAATCCCAAAATTAAGCTTCTGGTCGATGGCTCACAATCAGTCGTTCATTTGCCCATCAACGTGACCGATTTTGATCCCGATTTCTTTGTTTTTACAGGGCATAAACTTTACGGCCCTAATGGCGTCGGCGTTTTGTATGGCAAATATGACGTCCTCGACTCTATGCCCCCCTACCAAGGTGGCGGGGATATGATCGAAAAGGTGACATTTGAAAAGACCACCTATAAGCACCCGCCAGCCAGATTTGAAGCCGGAACTCCGGCGATTTCGGAAGTGATCGCTTTGGGAGCCGCTATCGATTATCTGAGCGGAATTGGCATGGCCAGAATTGCTGAGAAGGAGCAGATACTGCTTCAATATGCCAACGAACGGCTTGGAATTATTCCCGGTCTCAAGATTTACGGCAATGCTCCTGCCAAGGCAGGGATCATTAGCTTTACCATGGACGGCATCCATACCAGCGATATTGCGATGGTTCTCGATCGGATGGGGATCGCCGTCCGGACGGGGCATCATTGCTGTATGCCGCTGATGCAGCGCTTTGGTATCGAAGGGACGGTCCGTGTCTCACTTGGGTTGTATAATATCCATTCCGACATAGATAAGCTCTATGAGGGTTTGGTTAAGGTAAGGGAGCTAATGGCTTGATCATGCAGCATTCTGCCGACGAAGAAATGGTCAGAAGCGCCCTGGGTGACGACTATGACGAGCTTGCCGAGCCACCCAATGCAACCGGATCAAAAGACCATAAACTATGGCCTCTTATCCTGAAGGGCCTGCGCGAAGTCTATGATCCGGAAATCCCGGTTAACATTTATGAGCTCGGACTGATTTATAATATTACGATCAACGACCAACCGGACGGATCGGCAGATGTCGATGTTAAAATGACTCTCACATCGCCCGGCTGCCCAGTTGCGCAGGAGATGCCTGGGATGGTGCAGGGGGCGATCTTCCCGATTGAGGGCATCGGTAATGTTGATGTCGAAATCATCTGGGAGCCGACTTGGGATCCCTCATTTATGGCTGAAACTGCAAAGCTGCAGTTGAACATGTTTACTTAAGGTTCTGAAATGACGGATAAAAACCTTCTTACGCCTGCCCAGCTCACAATCACTGATGCCGCGCGCGAACACATGCTTCGCGTGATCGGCGGCAATGATGGCGTGCGGCTTGAAATTCGCTCGGGTAAAGGGTGTGGGGGCAATGAATACGATTTCAAAGAAGTCGCCGCCGGTAAAGCTGATGCGTTTGATCTTTACGCCGATTTGGGCGAGGGAAAACGCCTCTATGTAAAGCCACTCGAATTCTTCTCCAAGCTGCAGTTTGTGACTATCGATTTCCAGACCGACGAAGTTGGCAACCGCAAAATCCATATCAGCAATCCGAATGAAAAAGGTCGCTGCGGCTGCGGCCAGTCAGTGTCGTTTTAAAAAAAGCGCTCATACCAGTTCGTTTACCAGTTCGTTTTTCACTTTTTGCAGACTATTTCGAGCTATCTCATTGTTTTCAAAGTGTTTTGGAATTTGGAACCAATCTCCTGTTTCAATGGTTGTCAAAAGGAGATTTTCTGACTTTTCAAGCGAGGTGCGCAGCATGGATAACAACAACGATTACCGGGCCAACCCCCTTTACCAGCAAAAGAAACGTGACAGCACGGCTATCTGGCTGGGCGCAATTGCGGTCGGCGTTATCGCTGCATTCGCCCTTTATGGAACGACCAAAAGCCTGACCGAACCAATGGCAGCGTGGGATGAGCCCGCAACAGATAGAACGGCTGCGACCGATACTGATGAATATCCGGACCCGGATGCCATCGAGCCTGCAGAGGGTGACAGCTTTACCAATCAAGTGGCTCCGGTTGAGCCTACTCCGCAAACGGAAACTCCCGCTGCGGCAGTTGCACCAGCTGCAGTTCCGCCATCTTATGCCTCAGAAGAGGATTGTAAGGCGGCAACTAATGCTCCCTGCCATTTTGTAACTTGTGACTCTGTCCCTGAAGGTAAGCAGCCTGATGAAGTATGCGGTGCTGATTTCAAGAAAGGCTGGCAGCCTCTCGTAGCAACCCCGGATAAAACCTCTGTACCTGAGGAAGTGGCTCCACCACTGACAGGTCAGGGTCATGCGCCGGTTCAAAACCCTCCGTTGACGGGCCAATAAGCCGCTAAATCTGAGTCTGTAGAATAAAAAATACCCCTTTGAAACAAAGGGGTATTTTAAATTTGGGACAGATTTATGAGCTTAAAGCCCGTTATCCATTTTACAGCCCATCTGTATTTGCATCTGCACATTTCGGTTGTTCTGCGGGGCTGCTGCAAGCGATTCACAGGTTGAAGACTGAACTTTCCCACCTTGAGCGGCAACCGCAACCGGATCGTTCACGCCTACGGCGGCCAATAGTCTGTCGAGCATAGACGGCTTTTTCTCTGGCTCTGCAGGTTTTACTGGGTCCGGCATAATGAATTCCCTTTCAAAATTTTTAAAACTTATCCCAATTCTATATATTAAAGGATAAGCAATCGTTAAACATAAAACGTCCTTTAGGACTTAAAGGGGCGTTTTTAAAGGTACCCGTAAAAATCAGGAGCCCACGCCGCAGCCCGCACGCTCTCTCATCAGCATATCCCGGTGAGACAGACTTTGGCCGGCATCTACTTTTGGCTGTGTGGCCGCGCAAATATCGTTACCAGCTGGTTTGCTTGACTGTGATTGACCGCCGGCTGCAGCTGTTGCCACAGGAGAGGCAGGGTCTTTCGCGCCCAGAAAGCTCAAAAGGTTATCAAGCATGCTTGGTTTTGGTGGTGGGGCCGATGCGGCCGCTTCCGGTGGTTTTGCAGTTGGTTCAGGCATAATATGTCCCTTCGCGAAAATGAATATAAATAATTTTACCTCTGAATCTTAAATAAAAGCCAAATAAAAAATGAAATGGCGGTTTCTTATCAGTTTGTTCGTCGTTTCATTTTTTGCGAACAAAGATTTTAAATAGCAAAAAGGCCATCACTGATGGCCTTTTGTTAAGGATCTGTTAACCAGTCTGGTTTAGATTACCAGCTGTTCTTAGCGGTGCTCTGGCGCGGTAGGGGCGGCCCAAATGGATGGCGCGGCTCCTGAAAACAGGGAAACGGCTGAAGCTACTCTGCGTGCGGCGTTTTGTCTCATATTAGTACCCTCCTATATAGTAGATACACACTTATTGTTTTAGGCTTTTTGCTAACACTTCGGCCAGTTCTTGCTTACTTTTGCCTGTGCCGATTCCTCTATTAATCTCAGCATGTCCTAACTTTTCAATTAGGTCAATAAGTTTCGTATCGGGTTTAACCTTTACGAACTCATTTGATATTTTACACATTTCAATGATTATGTCAAGGATATGATTTAAGGCCACTCTCTCCATTTCAGGGGTAAATATCCCAGGAGTTGGGTGAGGGCTGCCGAGACTCGGCAATTCAGCATCATAGATCGCTAAACCCAAGTTTACAGCCATTTCATCGAGATCCACTGCTTTGGTATTCGCCGGGCAGACCAGAAAGACATTATTGGCATCGCCATAGCGGTAGCCCGGTTCACGCCCTGTCATGACGTGTAAACCAATGTCTGCATCCTTGGCGTATTTCAGTAGCCGACGGCCCTCAGGTATTTCCATCAGCAATGAAGAGCATTCGCGCAGAATATCGTCCGCGAGTGGATGCGTGTAAGCAGGCGCGCCTGGTGTGCCGATGTTGCCGAAGGCTTTGAGTATGTCACTCATGGTATTCCTCTATCTCGTATCTTCTTATTACTGCCAGTTCGGCAGTTTCATCATGCCGAGCGACTTCACATTTACGTGGCCCGCTGGATCAACTGTAATCTCCGCATCGACCAAGCTGCCATCAAGAAAGATAGGTGTCAGAACGACGAAAACACCTGCGCCATCGGATGAAATCTTCGCCTGGTCAGGCTGCAGGTCGATGTTCTCGCGCCGCTCGTCATCAAACATATCGATGGTGGCCGCTTCCTGCGGGTCTTTCAGAACGATGATTTCGCCTTCTTCAAGGCGCACGTTCAAAAAGTAAAAATTGAGATACGGGATCACCGTTTCCTTGGTCAGGTTCAGACCAGCCATCCCATTGATCTGGTTGATCGGATTATCCGAACCATCAAGGTAGAAAAACTTCTGCCCATCGCCAATGAAATCCATGCTGAATGTCGGCAGAGAGGCGTAGTTGGTCAGCCTATAGAGCAAATGGTTGGTATAAAAAGGAAGACGTGTGCATTTGGCCTCGCTGGTGATCGGCGAGAACAAAAGAGCTTCAGCAGCGGATTTGACGCTGTTGATCATGTCGACGGTTTTATCGCGGTCCAGGCGGTGCCAATTCATCCAGTGAGCGCCCCCCTTAAAGGCGATTCATTGCGAGTGGATTGTAATGCTTAACTATGCCGGAACAAGAGAAGAAAGGGAAATTTGTACATATTTTCAGGCGGCTAGTTCCATATCCCTATAAGAATCAATCGCAACCAGGGCTTCTTCAATCAGGCTTGCTGCATCTTTGGCGGCAAAGGATGCACCGCCGACCTGCCGCCGCCAGTGCCGTGCGCCGCGGAGACCATTATAGAGACCCAGCATATGGCGGGTAACGCTGTGGATCGGCGTGCCGTCTCGCTCCGCGACCTCAGCACTGTAGACCGCCATAGCGCGGGCGATGGCATGACGGTCGGGCAGGGGCGTGCCATAAATATGGGCTTCCAGTTCCGCCAACGACCAGGGTTTCTGATACGCCTCGCGTCCAATCATGACGCCGTCGAATGTTTGCAGGGCTTCGCTGACCTGAGCTGTGGTTTTGAGCCCCCCGTTGAGGATGATGCAAAGATCAGGACGGGCAGCCTTGAGCCGTGCAACGACATCATATTTAAGCGGCGGGACTTCGCGGTTCTCTTTGGGGCTCAAGCCCTTCAGCCACGCCTTGCGCGCATGGATAATGAAGGTTCTACAGCCAGCGGGCGCAACCTTGGTCACAAAGGATTCGAGAAATTCGTAATCTTCAGTGTCATCGATGCCGATGCGGCATTTGATGGTGATTGGAATATCAACTGCAGCGGCCATCGCGGCAACACCATCGGCCACAAGCTCCGGCTCGGCCATCAGGCAGGCACCGAATTTACCTTGTTGGACACGGTCGCTGGGGCAACCGCAGTTAAGGTTGATTTCATCGTAGCCGTAGTCTGCACCCATTTTCGCGCTGGCGGCGAGGGCGGCGGGATCGGAACCGCCAAGTTGCAGAACGACCGGATGTTCCTGAGGGCTGTAGCGCAGATGCTGGTGATGTTTGCCATGCAGAAGGGCCCCAGTCGTGACCATTTCAGTATAAAGCCACGCGTGCGGCGACAGCAGCCGGTGAAAATACCGGCAGTGGCGGTCGGTCCAGTCCATCATCGGGGCTACGGAAACGAGAGGCTTCATCGGGCGGTTGTAAGGTAAAACACCCTTAAACGTCCAGAAATAAAGGGTTTTAATTGAAAAATTAACTTATTCGGCTAGTCTGGTCGTCCATGGACTCACCAACCCCGAAAATCGTCATTGATCCCGCCAACCCGTTCGGCAGTTTGACCGCCGGTCCCCAGCAATTCACCTTTCTGGCGAACGATACGCATGGCGATACAACTCTGCTGAAGGCGATTGTCGGCAATATCCCTGCTATGGCGAAGTCGGGTGTGAAACATCTGATGCTGGAATATCGTGAAACCACGCCGGATGATCGCGCCCTGCTGCGCAAAATCAATAACAAGCCGCCGCTGGTGTCAGATATGGAGATCATGCGCTATGCGCCGATGCTGGAATCGACGACGGCTAAAAGTGACGAAGAGCGTAAAGCAACGGGACTTGGGTATGCGTTGATGCTGGTCGAGGCAAAGAAATACGGGATGCAGGTTCATTTCACTGGCGAAAGCTACGGTACGGAATTCCTGACGCAAGAAGATGCAGTCCATACTGAAGAGAAGATTTTTCGCGTCCAGAACAGAAAGATTGGTACTACATATCAGCAATCCATCAGCGATCCTGAGTTCTGGGATAAGCAAACTGGAACACCGGAAGAGCGACATGCCTTATGGGAGCAGCTCAATTCCTATGTCGCCCGCCTGACTGAATTTTATACACGGCGACAGGAAATTCGTCGCCAATATGATCTCGTTCGCACATCTCCGGAAGCCGAAGGGGCGCATATCGATAAGATGATTTCTTTGACGGGGGGAGAGAAGGCTGTCGCTATATGGGACCGCCACCATTTGAGCGGTACCCGCGATATGAATGAAATTCTCGATGAGCGGTTGCGCCAGAATTACATCATGGCGCATTTGACGGATCCGGATACCGCATCCAAAGTTCGGCCTGCGCCTTCGCTGGTCATGGACTTATATTCAGCCCGTAAATACGAAGCCGCACCGAAGGATGGTGAAGAGCTGCAGGAATCTGATCTCAAATACTATGTAGCTGAGAAAGAGGTTGTGATTACCTCGGCCGGAGCGACGAAATTGGATATGCGAATTAGCAAGCCAAGCATTTTCAAAAAGTAAGCTGTTTTCAAATGATAAATTTCCTATACACTCTCAGGCCATGCGCTTCGCACTTCTTGCCGTATTGCTGCTTATAGCAGCGCCCGCATGGGCCGAGGATGATCCTAAAGAGGGATCAGGCCTGCCACTGCCACGTTTTGCATCCCTGAAATCTGATAGTGTCTTTGCGCGGACCGGACCCAGCATGGATTACCCGATCCGCTGGATTTATAAGCGCGAAGGACTGCCAGTCGAGATCGTGCAGGAATTCGATGTCTGGCGTAAAATTAAAGACCCATCCGGGGAAACAGCCTGGGTTCATAAAATCCTCCTCTCCGGCCAGCGCACCGCCATTATCGGAGCAAAAGGCCCGGTGACTGCGTGGGCGGATGAAGAGAGCAAGCAGCCTGTCGCCAAGCTTGAGCCTGCTGTCATTGCGCATGTCGCCGAATGCGATGCGAAATTCTGTAAATTGGAGCTGGTGCCATTTACAGGGTGGGTAGAAAAAAAGTTCCTTTGGGGTGTTTACCCATCTGAAATTTTAAATTAACATTACGAATCAGTGGGATTCATCTCTTTTCCCCAAATCTGTCCACATCTTGCCTTCCTTCCTCGTTACCCTCCCTCCTTTTCAGAATCAATCTGACTCACATGTCCGTAATGAATGTTGCCAGAGTGGAAGTCGCCCACCTCTTACAGGCGAATCTGTCCAAATTAGCCCGGGTCTCCTTTGAGGGGACCACGGAGCAGGGCACTGACGTCCGCGTCATGCTGCAGGTTATGGCCGGGGTTCTGACCGAGACGGCCTTCTTTTTTGAACAACCGGACGAAACGCTCGAAGCCACGTTGAACAAGATTAGTGTTATGCTGGGCGCCGACCCGTTCGAGGGCGATCTGCCCGCCTGGATCAACTTCGAGCCGCATGCCATCGACCGTTATACTGAGCGGGGCCGCGAACTGGCGCGCCTTGCTATGGAAGACTGGGCTGATTGTGAATTTGCGTTCCATGAAATGCTGGTAACGCTGGCGCACCACATGATCGTTACATGGGAAGACGAGGGCGTGCCACGCGCCGAGAGCTTCCGCTTGCTGATTGAATATGCGACGCGCTGCATGGCGTATGAAGTCACGGCGCAGGAACTCTGCGATGTGCTGATTGAAAAGAAAATCGGTCGTGATGGCTGGACGCTGGGGGATTGTCTCGGTGGTCTTTGCGGAGCCGCTGGCTGGCGTCTTGCGAAATACAACCTGCTGCAAAAGAAATTACCAAAAGATATCGTCCCATCCGAGCCATTCGATCTCGATGATCTGGTTTATGTCATGACGACTGAAGCGATCCGCATGGGCACGCCTGCGGGCAGTGACTGGCGCTTAGGGCTTGCGGCCAATGATTGCCCGGCTGACCCGCCGTCTGAATTGCTGGAAGGTGTTGAGCCATACGCCCAGTTGTTCTTTTCCGCGATCCCGATGCCGGATTTGAAAGAGCAGGCTGTAGCCTGCGCCAAGGCTGCAGGCCGCATGCTGGCGGTTGCTGCGACGGGAGAAAATCCCGAAATTGCGCCTGTTATCGCCAAACCGCTCGCGATGGCCGCGATCACCGAAACGTATAAGGCGTTCTGGGTCGGGTTTTAATCTCCGGGGGAGCTTTTGTGGCTGAGCAGATACCCCGCCAAAAAATCTTACATCTCTATCTTCCGTGGTTTGTTCTTCCAATATTATTGGCGCCATGGCTGTGGCTGAAAACCCAGGTCACGATCAATCCGGATATTTTATGGCTCTGTATATGTCTCCGCAGAATACTGGCCGGTGGCCTGATGAGCGAGGTGGCTTACGAAGTTAATCCACCGATGAGCATGCTGGTTCATATTTTGCCAGTTCTTGCGGAAAGCAATTTAGGCTGGTCGCTCGATTACATGCTGGTATTACAGGCGCTTCTCATCCTCGGTTTGAGCGTCTATGTGCTTTGGAAGTCTCTTGCGCAGATGCTGCCGTCGCGCATGCCGGGATTTGCTGCGATCATCATAGGCTTTATGCTCGCCACTACGGTTATGACGGGAGTCTCTTTCGGAGAGCGTGACCATCTGCTCGCTATGGTGCTATTACCGTTCACGCTTTTGCAATTCCTGATAACGCAAGGCCGATTTAAAGCAACGCTGTCTAGCCGCATCTTTATGGGGATGGCAGTTATGCTGATGCTATTGAAGCCACATTACGGGTTTATACCTGTCGGCATGCTGCTGCATCGTATATGGGTGCGTAAGGATTTATCCTTCCTGAAGGATGTCGACTTTTTAACTCTCAGCGCTGTCACACTGGGCTATGCCGGCGTGATGTGGGTGTTTTTTCAGGATTATCTGTTCGTCATTCTTCCCGATGTACTGAAATATTATCAACTCTCACAGTATGATCAGAACCTATATTTGACGGTCACAAGTCTCTGTGTAGGAGGATTTTTTCTTCTCACCTTGGTTGAGTATCTGGCGATAGAAAAGGCCACCAAAGGGGTTTGTAAGTATTTTCTGCTGCTGTCGGCTGTATCTCTCATCCCGGTTCTTTTGCAAGGGACCGGGTATTTTTACCATTATATTCCTGCAATCGTTGCAGCGGCCTGTGTTGTGTCAGTTGTTTTCAGTCATCTGATTCACTCCAGTAAAGTCAGGCATGCCAACCTGATTTCAGCGCTTATTATGGTTGGACTGGCCTATTTATACGCACCCCCATCCTTTAGTTACGCACGGCATGCGACTTACGCAGAGCTGCAATTGCCGCAGGAGATCATCGAAGCCAATTCAAAGAGTGAAGTGAAGGGGTTCTTGATCATGAACCGCTTTCTAGGCCTTGGCGCTGAGGTCAGTCAGTATACGGGAATACAGTACGCCTCCAGATTTTCGACATTGTGGTTTATGCCGGGGCTTGAGCATTACCGACGCCTTGAAGAAGCTGGCGCCCTTACTGCGGAGGAGCAGCTTGAGGCCCGTGCGGATCGTGCACGATTTGCGCGCATGATGGCCGAAGATATCGAGCGTTACCGGCCTCCGATCCTGTTATTCCAGCGGCTTGATCTCAAAAGCAATCAGAGTGATGCACTGGATTTTTTTAAGTCCTCTGCAGATATCCAGAGGGCGATGGGTCCTTATAGCTATGCGCGGGACCTACATATTAATGAGAACGACTATTACGGTTTTGGTTTCACGAACAGATGGCCGACTGTCTTGCGCGTATATGAACGGCAAGAGAATGAGCCATAGGATTTAATCTTTTTAAGGTTTGTTGGGTATTACAAGAAAAATCTAGCTTGGCTGATTGCCGCTTTTTTGATCAGCAGCGCGCGAAATCACGGTTGCCAGATTTGTGATTGCACTTTGTCTTGCCGCAGTTGTATCCATGATCTCATTTGTCTTTTTCCATGCAGAAAGAGTTGCAAAAGCGAGCAGCAAGCTGGCGCAGCCGGGTAAAGTAGGTTTGGTCTGGAACATATTGTTCACTGCCAAGACCAAGCCGGGAGTTGCGAAGACAAAGGTTGCATGCGCTGGGTCATTAACCCAGTCACGCGCCGTTTGGAAATTTGTTCTCAGGCTTTCAAACATAAGGTTGTTTAGCATTCATGGCTAAAATTTTTATTATTACGTTGAAAATCTAGCAAAGCCTTGTTGTTATGTCAAACATAAGGGATATGTAATGATCTGTAATATCCCGTCATTTCTATTTGTCGCAACGGGTTAAAGGCTTTATAAGATACACCCATGACCGCGATTCAGACAAAACCGGACGGCCAGTTCGTCCCCAAATCCAGTTATTCCCGCGACGACCTGCTGGCCTGCGGCCACGGGCAATTGTTCGGTCCGGGTAATGCAAAGCTCCCTTTACCGCCGATGCTCATGTTCGATCGCATCAGCAATATCACGCTTGAGGGCGGCGCACATGGCAAGGGCGAACTCACGGCTGAGTTTGAGATTACACCTGACCTGTGGTTCTTTGCCTGCCATTTCGAAGGTGATCCGGTTATGCCGGGATGCTTAGGCTTGGACGCGTTGTGGCAGTTACTGGGCTTTTACCTCGGCTGGACCGGCGCACAAGGGTCTGGCCGTGCGCTCGGGCTCGGGGAATTGAAATTCACTGGACAGGTTCTACCTGAGACGAAGCTCGTGACGTATCACCTCGATATTTCACGCGTCATCAACCGTAAGCTGGTACTGGGCGTCGCAGACGGCCAAGTGCTGGCGGACGGAAAAGTGATCTATGAGGCCAAAGACCTCAAGGTCGGATTATTCGACAATCCCCGCGCTCTTTAAACAGAGGATCATCATGCCCTTGAACAATCAGCTGCGCCGTGTCGTCGTGACCGGTATTGGTGTCATTTCCTGCATCGGCAATTCCAAAGAAGAAGTTCTCGAGTCCCTTAAGGCCGGCAAATCAGGGATTACGTTTTCGCCTGAATACGCCGAAAAAGGGTTTCGCAGCCAAGTCTACGGGAAACCGAACATCAATCTGCCTGAGCTGATCGATCGTCGCCTGTGGCGTTTTATGGGTGATGCTGCCGGCTATACGCATCTTTCAATGGAGCAAGCGATCAAGGATTCCGGTCTTGAGCCAGCTGATATCAGCAATGAGCGTACGGGCGCGATTGTTGGTTCCGGCGGTCCGTCTACGCATTATCAGGTCGAGGCGGCGCGCATCACTTTGGAGAGTGGCAGCCCTAAAAAAATCGGACCGTTTGCCGTACCGAAATGCATGAGCTCGACAACATCTGCGACGCTCTGCACAAATTTCAAAATTAAAGGCATCAACTACACCATTTCCTCAGCGTGTTCGACCTCAGCGCATTGCATCGGCAATGCGGCTGAACAAATCGCCTGGGGCAAGCAGGACATTATGTTCGCTGGCGGTGGTGAGGATCTCGACTGGACGCTTTCAGGTCTATTCGATGCGATGGGCGCGATGTCCTCGAAATACAATGAAACACCTGACAAAGCTTCGCGGGCGTATGACGTGAACCGTGACGGTTTCGTGATTGCCGGCGGCGGCGGTATTCTGGTTCTGGAAGAACTTGAACATGCCAAGGCCCGCGGCGCGAAGATTTACGGTGAATTGACCGGATATGGCGCGACTTCTGATGGCGAAGATATGGTGGCACCGAACGGCGAGGGCGCAGTGCGCTGCATGAAGCAGGCAATGTCGACGATCATCACACCTGTTACCTACATCAACACCCACGGCACATCGACCCCAATTGGCGATATCCGTGAAATGGGCGCGATCCGCGAAGTTTTTGGGACAGCCGAACAGGATATGCCGCATATCAGTTCAACCAAATCAATGACCGGCCACTCGTTGGGTGGTACCGGTGTTCAGGAAGCGATTTACAGCTTACTGATGATGGAGCACAACTTCGTCGCACCTAGTATCAATATCGATAACCTTGATCCCGAGATGGGCAATATGCCGATTGCACGGCAACGCATCGATGGCGTCAACCATACAACCATCCTCTCCAATAGCTTCGGCTTCGGCGGGACCAACTGCACTCTGGCATTCTCGAGATACCAATGAACGATTTAATGAAGGGCAAACGCGGCCTGATTATGGGCGTTGCCAATGACCATTCGATTGCCTGGGGCATAGCCAAGGCTTGTGCTGCGCAGGGAGCCGAGATGGCCTTTACTTACCAGGGTGATGCCTTCAAGAAGCGCGTCGAGCCACTAGCTGCAACGATCGGTGTAAAAACAATGATCGATTGCGACGTCTCTGATCTTGATAATCTTGATAAATCATTTGAGCAGATAGGTAATGATCTTGGTGAGCTGGACTTTGTTGTCCATTCGCTGGCGTATTCCAATAAGGAAGAGCTTAAAGGGCGCTACGTCGATACAACGCTCGAAAATTTCCTGCATACGATGAATGTCTCCTGCTATTCCTTTACCGCTGTGATGAAACGCGCGGCGCCGCTCATGAAAAAAGGCGGCTCGGCTGTGACTTTGACCTATTTCGGTGCAGAGAAAGTCATGCCAAATTACAATGTCATGGGTGTGGCGAAGGCCGCTCTCGAAGCAAGTGTGCGGTATCTCGCCGCAGATCTCGGCCCGGAAGCTATACGTGTCAATGCCATCTCAGCGGGGCCGATGCGCACCCTTGCAGGCTCGGCGATTGGGTCTGCCCGCAAGACATTCAAATATAATCAGCTGGCCTCGCCGCTGCGCCGCTCCGTCGAGCTCGAAGAACTCGGTCAAACTGGTGTTTACCTGCTGTCAGATATGTCGACTGCCGTAACTGGCGAAATTCACTATGTCGATTGCGGCTTCAATGTCATCGGCATGTGCCCGACCGAGCAGTGGGAAGAGCTGCTATCATCAAACGGCAAGCCCGACTAAGCGACTTTTCTTCGCCATAGGCATAATCCAATCAGTAATCCATTCGCCATGATCAGTGCTGCGGGATAGAGCATGGTCACGACTGAATGCTGCTCAAGCGCGAGCAACGAGAGCGTGAATTCAACGGCGCCAATTGCATACATGGTCAGATTTTCCTCATGCGGTTTGTGCCATGATTTTCGCAGGGTCGGATAATAGGCGACCATATCGATGGCCGTGACGAAAATGACCGACCAGAACGGATCATCGGTGAGTATCCATGGCACAATCGCCAGCAAGGCAGCGACCAGAGCAATACGGTCAGTACGGGTGATATTCTTTTCTCCGTAGCGGAGGCTGAGCAGGGTTGTGGTCAAGATGGCGAGTGCGCCAGCCCCTGTGATCCACATACCCGGCCCGGCCTGTGCCTGCACCTGCGCCAAAAACGCGACGCAAAGCACGATGAACCACACCAGATGGCTATAGAAATGCGGTTTGGTACGGCCCTGTAATATCGAGCGGATATAAATGGCCGAGCCAATCAGGCTCAAAGCGCAACCGATCAGGGCGAGGAGATCATGACTGGGCATAGGATCTCCGCCGCAATAGACACATGGCAACAAAGGCCGAATTCACGACAACGATAGTAGCTGGATAAAGCAGAGTATTGATTGAATAAATCTCAAGGGCGAAGAAGGAAATGAGATATTTGAGATTGGCGATCATATAACCTGTGAGATTTTCCTGGTCAGGATTTCGCCATGACTTACGAATTGTCGGGTAAAACGCCACGATATCGATCAGCGAAATCAGAATAACGGAGCCGAGCGGGTCTTTGGTGAGCAGCCATGGAATGATCGCGGTAAGAGAGGCTATAAAAGCGATCCAATCCCCTCGTGTAATCGTATTTTCTCCGTATTTTAAGGCGAGCAAAGCTATCACGGAGCAAGTGATCATATTCGCGCCAAGCACCCATGTCGCGGGGCCAGTATCGTCATGCAACTGAGCGAAATATCCGATTGTGGTGAGGATGGACCAGACAACCCATGTAAAGAGGTGTGGCTTTGTATCGCCACGAAGAATGGAAACAATATAAACCCCGGATCCGCAGAGCCCGATGAGGAGCCCGCTAAGGCCGAGTATCTCCGCTGAGGTCATGACACGCTCACGACAGCCATGACCCGCCGCCGCCATAGGCAGAATGCGATAAAGACAACATTGCCAAGCACAAAAACGCACGGATACAGCATGGTTGTAACAGTGATCGTTTCCATGGCGAAAAGTGAACAGGCCATCATCGTCGATGAGACCGTGTAGGTGGTGAGGTTTTCTTCCAAAGGCTTCCGCCAAGATTTGCGGAAGGTTGGATAGAAGGCCACCAGATCGATGATTGAAATCAGAATGACAGACCCGAGCGGGTCTTTGGTCAAAACCCATGGAATGATCGCGGATAATGAGGCGATAAAGGCAATTTTGTCTGAGGTGGTATGGGTTTTCTCACCATACCGCAACGCGAGCAAGGTGATGACAAGGCAGGATGCGGCGGTCAGGCCAGTCGCCCATGATCCAGCCCCGGCATCGTCATGACGTTGCGCGAAGAAGCCGATGGTTGGTAAAGTTGTCCAGATCAGCCACGTATAGAGATGCGGTTTGGTCTGCTTTTTCAGGATCGAGAGAATATAAATACTCGTCGCGCCCAAACTAATAAGGACGGAGACGATACCGAAGAGTTCCTGGGAGCTTAAGTCCATCAATGGCTCTTGAACAGGCTGTCATTCACAGCATCCGGATCGTCGGTAAACATGGCATCGACACCCCAACTTCGCAGTTTGCGCGCTAGAAACTGGTCGTTGATGGTGTAGGCGAGCAGGGGTTTCTGAAGTTCCATCAGCTCTTCAACCTGTTCTCGCGTGGCATCGCGCCCATCGAAGTTAAGAGTGGAAACGTTCAGATAGTCTGCCATTTCTTTCCAGTTGTCTGGCCATTCGGTTTCAAGCAAAAGCCCGCGCGCCCATTCTTCGGCCATATCCATGGATACTTCGAGAGATACAAGGGAGAAGCTGGAGATCAACAGACGGTCCGGCTCATCCCAGATGCGCGCCATCACGTCGAGCAGGGCTTCTGCGGTTTCCTTGTCGCGGCCCGGACAAGGCTTGATTTCGAGATTGATGCCCATATCGTATTCGAGAATGACGTCGATGGCTTCCTCAAGCGTCGGGATGCGAATGCCGGCGAAGGAGTCTGAAAACCAGCTGCCGCATTCAAGATCACGTATATCGTCGAACTTCATGGCCGCAACCGGGCCATGACCATTGGTGGTACGGTCGAGATCATCGTCATGAAAGAGGATCGGGACACTGTCTTTGGTCAGCTTGACGTCGACCTCGACCCATTTTACGCCCATTTCGTAGGCAGTCTTGATACCTTCGAGGGTGTTCTCAGGCGCATAATTTGCAGCACCGCGATGGCCGATAATTTTGGGAAGTTTCAGTGGCATTCTATTGATCCTTACATTTCCTGATTTCGCCGTCTGTGCGCTGATATTCAGCGGGGGAGTCGATCAGCTGATTGCGACGGTTCATCTCTTTTTGCATGCTTTCACTTAAATATATCTGGGCGGCGCCTTCAAGCGAGGCCTGCATATATTTGAAGCGTGGATCAACCTGATTGCGGGTCACGTACGATCCGGATTTTTCGACTTCGGTGATGATGGTAGGCAAGTCTTTTTCAAGGCGGGCAACGACTTCGCGGGCAACAGTGACATTGGTTTCGTGGTGCCGTAGCTCATGTTTAAGGATGTGGCTGTACTCGCAGCTGCCAGGCTTAAATTCATTCGGAATGCTGATGATCGTGCGGTAGATCATATTCAATTCAACCGGGCCAAAATACGGGCAATAGGCAGACCCATAAGCATCATATGGTTTGGCGGTGAAGCGGATCATGGACATCATGCCCCAGCCGCCCGCGGCCTGACCCAGTGTTTCGATTTCCTGCGCCGACCAGACGGCCTGCATATTGTTCTGTTTAATCCACGCCTGATGCGCAGCCCCTTGATTGGCATTCAGCTGGGTGCGGTTCTGCTTCTGCTCGATAAGGGGAGGAGGCGTTTCAAGATTGATCTTCGATGGGGTCACGAAATTTTTGACTTTGGCACAGGCCGTATATGTCTGCGCGGCCGACGCCGGGTTTTGGTAAGCCAGAAGTAAAAGGAGGCTAAACAGGGGAAATTTTAAAAAAGAGATCATGGCGTTTTCTTAGGCTTCAGCTGTCCTAGTTGATATACAGCCGGATTGCTCCAATTTATTGGGGGTACCTTAGCATAGTTGAAAAAAAATATAGAGTTTTGTGCCCAATAAAGGTTACAAAGCGAGCCTCTCACAAAGGTCAGAACATGAAAACAGCCGCCAATTTGAAACAGCTTATCGAGAATACCGCCAATCGCGAGGAAACCATCCTTGGCGCCAGCATTGCCTGGCGGAAAATCAGCGATGATAAAGGCCGCGGTGTTTTTGCCACCCGTCCCATCCGTAAAGGCGAGATCATCGAAGTCTCACCTGTCGTGCCTGTCGCCAAAGGGGATATCGCCGAGAATGGCAACGCACCGGATGGGTACCTGCTGGAGTGGGACGCGGACACCAAGGGCGAGGAATACGCCATGCCGCTTGGCTACGTGATGCTTTATAACCACGGCGTGAAGCCAACGATTGAAATCGAAAGCGATTTTGAAAATTACACCATGACCGTTAAAGCCGCCCGCGATCTCAAGGTCGGCGAAGAGCTTACATGGAATTATGCGTGCGACCTGTGGTTCGATCAGGAATAAATAAAACGCGCTGAATCAAAAACCCCTCTCTTGCGAGAGGGGTTTTTCTTATTCTTGAGACTTACGCTTCTTGACGCTCTTCGCGCGGTTTTTGCGCGATCAGCTCACCAGTTTCCTGGTCAACGCGTTTCATCGACAGTTTGATTTTGCCGCGATCATCGAAGCCGACGACGAGGACTTTAACTTCCTGACCATCAGTTACGACATCAGATGTCTTGGCGACGCGGTAGTCAGCGAGTTCGGAGATGTGAACCAAGCCGTCTTTGCCGCCCATGAAGTTCACGAAGGCACCGAAGTCCATCATTTTGACGACTTTACCTTTGTAGACTTTGCCGACTTCTGGCTCGTCCGTGATACCACGGATGATTTCGATGGCAGCTTCGATGGCATCGTTGTCAGCAGCAGCGATTTTAATCGTGCCGTCGTCATCGATATCGATCTTGGCTTTGGTGCGTTCGATAATGTCACGGATGACTTTACCGCCCGTACCGATAACGTCACGGATCTTGTCGGTTGGGATGTTGATGACAGCCATTTGCGGAGCGAATTGGCTGATTTCACCACGGGACTGGGTTAGGGCTTTCGCCATTTCGCCGAGGATGTGGAGACGGCCTTCTTTCGCCTGTTTCAGAGCGATCTGCATGATTTCTTCAGTGATCGAGGTGATCTTGATGTCCATCTGCAGGGCGGTGATACCTTTGTCGGTACCCGCGACTTTAAAGTCCATATCGCCGAGGTGATCTTCATCACCAAGGATGTCGGAGATAACGGCGAAGTCTTTACCTTCCTTGATCAGACCCATCGCGATACCAGCAACAGGAGCGATCAGAGGGGTGCCGGCATCCATCAGTGCGAGGGATGCGCCACAGACAGAGGCCATCGACGAGGACCCGTTGGATTCGGTGATCTCGGAGACGACACGCATCGTGTAAGGGAAATCATCGGTTGCCGGGATCAGCGGGTTGAGCGCGCGCCATGCAAGTTTACCATGGCCGATTTCGCGGCGGCCCGGAGCACCCATACGACCACATTCACCGACCGAGAATGGCGGGAAGTTGTAGTGGAGCATGAAGCGGTCTTTGTATTCGCCTTCGATGGCATCAACGACCTGTTCATCCTGACCGGTACCGAGGGTGGTGATAACCAGAGCCTGCGTTTCGCCACGGGTGAAGAGAGCCGAGCCATGAACGCGAGGCAGAACACCAACTTCACAAACGATTGGGCGGATCTGGGTGGTCGAGCGACCATCGATACGGGAACCGGTTTTCAGCAGGTCGCCACGCACAACGTTCGATTCCAGTTTGAAGAAGGCGTTGCCGACTGCTTCTTTGCCGATCTCTTCGCTCGTGAATTCAGCAACTGCTGCTTCACGGATCGCGCCGATTTTGGAGTAACGGTTCTGTTTGACTTTTTCTTTGTAAGCTTCGACGACCTGAGCTTCATACTTGGCTTTGATAGCGTCATTGAGAGCTTTGATCTTCGGATCAACAACCGGAACATCCCACGCATCTTTGGCGGCTTGTTCGGCAAGCTCAATGATACCTTTGATAACAGGCTGGAATGCTTTCCAACCGAACATAACGGCGCCGAGCATGATTTCTTCGGAGAGCTGTTTGGCTTCCGATTCAACCATCAGAACGCCTTCCATCGTGCCAGCAACGACCAGATCGAGGTCGAGCGACTTGATGTCCTGCTGCGCAGGGTTGAGGACGTATTCGCCGTTTTTGTAACCGACGCGGGCGCCAGCAACCGGGCCCATGAATGGAACACCCGAAAGGGTGAGGGCGGCGGAGGCACCGATCAGCGCGATGATGTCCGGCGAGTTCTCAAGGTCATGGCTCATCGTTGTACAGATGATCTGGACTTCGTTGAGGAATTCTTCCGGGAACAATGGGCGGATCGGACGATCGATGAGGCGCGAGGTCAGCGTCGCGTTGTCTGAAGGGCGGGTTTCGCGTTTGAAGAAACCGCCGGGGATACGACCAGTCGAGTAGAATTTTTCCTGGTAATTAACGGTCAGAGGGAAGAAATCCTGACCTGGCTTGATCGATTTTGCAGCAACGGCGGTACAAAGTACGGAGGTGCCGCCCATTGTAGCCATAACAGCGCCATCAGCCTGACGAGCGATTTTACCAGTTTCGAGAATGAGTTTTTTGCCGCCAAAATCGATTTCTTTGCGGAATTGCTTAAACATAGAGTGTCCTTTCATGAACATTTACCCTGCGGCTGCGCCATCGCAGTCGTCAGGCCGAATTTCAAGGACGGTGGTCGGGGATTTGTCGGTGGACAGCTAAAGTCACGGAATTTCATGCGTTTAGCCGTCAACCGATGGAATCATATCCGGCCACCGGAACCTTTATTTCTGG
>CAYJDG010000018.1:27543-38626 GCA_964368875.1 uncultured Pseudobdellovibrionaceae bacterium | reverse complement strand
GCCCCCTGAAAGACTTCCAGCCGATCGCAGAAAATGACCGACCGGTTCTTGAAACAGGCCCCGCGTCAGAATTGCCATTAGAAGAGGCCTCACCGCTTGAGGAAATGTATTCTTCCCGTGTCGTCGAGTCCCTTGAGCAGTTTGGTTACGATCTGTTTGGTGCCGCCGAGATAAACCGCGATGGTGCCTTACCTGCCGGAGCCGCTCAGGACGATTTTGTCTTAAGCATAGGCGATGAAATCTCTGTGACGTTGCGCGGGCAGCGTCAGGAGCAACTCACTGCGCAGATCAACGGCGAAGGATTTCTGATCATTGATGATTTCGATCCAATCGTCGCTGCAGGCCGCACACTAGGTCAGGTGCGCGAGCAATTGCAGAGCGCTGCCGCTCAGTTCTATAACACCAGCGCGTTTCTTTCTCTCACGAAAGTCAATCAAGTCAATGTGCTTGTCGCAGGGCATGTTTATAAGCCGGGTCGGAAAACTCTGACTGGTTTCGATACCGTACTCGATGCGCTTAATGCCGCAGGCGGGATTGAGAAAACCGGCACACTGCGCCAGATCCGACTGATCCGTGATGGTCGGACAACAGTAATCGATCTCTATGGGTTATTGATCTACGGGAGCGATGCAGCTGATTTGAATTTGCGAAACGGTGATAAAATTATGGTGCGCCCGGTAGGGCCGACTGTCGCCGTCTCTGGCGGGGTCAAGCGTCCAGGCATCTATGAAATTCTTCCGGCATTGCAGTCCAACTGGACCGATCCAGAGCATAAAAGCCAGCGCCTCGCCGCCAATGACCTGCTTGATATGGCGGGCGGCGTGCTGTCGATTGCTCAGAATCGTTACCTGCGCATGGGCATGATGGGCAGCGGCGCCGAAGCGGTGCAGGACATTGCCGATCCCCTTCTCCGCGCCTTTGGCGATGGCGATATTTTGATGGTCGAGCGTGGTAAAGAGCGGCGCGAAGGTACCGTTGAACTGACCGGCCACGCCCGCACGGCTGGCCTGCACGCACTCTCTGATTCAGGATCGCTTGCCGCGCTCCTTTCTGGAGAAAAAGAACTCGAACGTGACACTTACCCTTTGATCGGCGTCATCGAACGTTGGAATAAAGGCGCGATGACGCGCAGTCTGATCGCATTCCCGCCTCTGCTCGTCATCAAAAATCAGTATGACCGCAAACTTGCGGATGGCGACATCGTCCACCTTTTCTCGCATGCCGATATTGCCGCCCTGCGCAAACCTGAAAGCGATGCCGAGCAGGCAACCCCGGTTGCGATGGGCGGCTCTGAAGACGCTGAGCTCGCCCCAATGGACCCTTTACTCGCTGACTTTTTAAAGGAGCGCGCCGTCTTCGTGCGCGGAGCCGTGCGTCAGCCGGGAGCTTATCCAGTCTCAGCGGGTGCAACGCTTGAGACCGTGCTGGCGATTGCCGGGGGCGCCACTCTGGAAGCCAATACGCGCAATGTAGAAATTTCACGCGCCATTCCAAGCGATGCGGAAACTGCCGCTGCCCTGCCGCTTTCCGCCCGCCGTCTCACCATCAATCTGGCAAGTCCTGACTCCGGAGCCACGGCACTTGGCGCAGGCGACACGGTTCGCATCAATCAGAAATATCGTAAAGTCGAAGATAATCATGTGCTGATTGTGGGTGAGGTACTTAATCCCGGCACCTATGATGTCATGCCTGGCGACACGCTCGGCACCCTGCTCGCGCGGGTTGGCGGACTTACAGAACAAGCCTATGCCGACGGCGCGATTTTCAGCCGCACCTCAGAGCGTAAGCGCGAAGAAGGCCGCTTCAAAGCGCAGGCCCGCGATCTGGAATTGCGTCTTGCGGCCATGCTCGAAGAGAGCGATCCTGACAAGAAACCGGGCGAGCGTGAAATAACTTCAGCAAAAGACCTGATCGCGCAACTGCGTCAGGCCGAAGCCCTTGGCCGTATTACAGTCGAAGCCGACCCGACCGTTCTTGCCAAAAATCCGGAGCAGGACATTTTGCTTGAAAGCGGGGACCGTATCTTCATTCCCAAGCGTCCGATGACAGTAAGAGTTGCGGGTGAAGTCCTTTCCCCGGCAGCCCTTCAGTTCCGCGCCCAGACCAGTCCACGCGATTACATCACCCAATCAGGTGGGTATACCTACAATGCCGACAAAGGCCGCGCCTTCGTCGTCTATCCGGACGGCAGCGCCAAGCCATTATCAGGCACAGGTTTTGTGCCGCCCGGCTCGACCATCGTCGTTCCGCGAGATCCAAAACCGTTTGATTTCATGGATACAGCTAAAGATCTAACGCAGATTCTGGCGAACCTCGCGACAACCGCAATTTTCGCATCTGCAATCGGTGATGATAACTAAGGTTTGATCAGAACGCCTTCGGCGCTTCGGCCGGGTTCCTTGATGATGATTGGCTCGGCATTGATCTTTTTGCAGAACTGGGCAAACGCCATATTCTCATCGACATCGTCCGAAACCAGAACGCCGCCAGATTTCAGGTTCCGCCAGAGCAGCGCATACGCAAACCGCCGCGCGCTGGCAGAATCGTCTGAGTCGTAATAGACGAAATCAATCGGATACGCGTAATTACAAATCTTAGGCAACCCGTCCTGATCAGCCATATGAAAGATTGTCCAATGGGGCCGCATATATTCAGGCACGGCTATGCCAACCCATTTATCATTGCGCTGCCCGATCACCGGTAGATCGGTACTGAGCAACCGCCCGACAATTTTTTCACGCAGATACAGAAGAAAAGTTAGGGACGACCAGCCATGGGCTACGCCGCACTCGACAATTGTTGCCGGGCGGAAATGGTGGCAGAGCGTGTAGAGAAGATTAAGGTTACTCGGCGTTCCAAACCAGACGGGAGCTCCGGCAACGCGTTCACGGGACTCTGCAAAGACATCGGCATACTTTGCTGCAACGTCCAGAATTTCATCGATCCCTAGCTGCTTCAAAGCTTCTGCCGTTGTCATGCTTCGAGGCGCACACCAGGCGGCACCCTCACGACGCATGGCCTCAAGTTCTTCTGCACCTGGAATACGACCAAGCAATGTGTCACGTATCTTGCGGCCAACTGCAGGCCACAGCGCAGGGCGATTGATATAGCAAAGGTATCCGGCCATGAACCGGACAAAGGGATGGGAACGCTGCGATTTAGTGTCCTGTTTAACCGATAGCTCGGCTGTACTTGAGGACGGGGGGAGTGCGGTACTCATGCCGGCGTTTTAAGCATTTCCGGCTAAAATTACAACTACCTAATGTTTGCTCTGCATGAAGACGCTGATTTCTGCGGCATTCTCAAAGGGTGTTGCGGCATCAAGAGCCGAAAAGACACTGACTTTACCATGTAACCGGATTCTCTCCCGGCCAATCGTGAGAATCAGGTCGCTATCGAGAAGAAGTTGTAATCTCTTAAGAATCAGTTCGTCGGCATGAATTTCATCGATCCCGGCAAGCATAATTACGAAATCACCGTTGCCTTTATGAATCAACAAATCGTCATGACGTATGTTGTGTCTCAGGAGATCTGCGAGAACAGAGAGGGCCGCAAAGCCGACATCATCACCATAAGCAGCCGCGATTGTTTCAAAATCCTGCAACTCAACCAGCAGGAAAGTAACCTCGTTCTTCCGACCCGGCTTGCGGCGACTCTGCGGTCGCCGGGAAATTTTCGTAAATTCACCCATATGTCCAGTTTAAGACACAGTTAATTCACCGAGTGTAAATTTACCTTCAAAATTATCTAAAATTTTCAGCAATCATTTAGCCCTTGAACAAGCCGTCATTCGCTTCCATGCTAGTGATATGCCTCTTTTCACCATCATCACCATCAGCAAAAATAACCGCGACGGGCTGAAGAAGACTGCGACCAGCATTAAGGAGCAGGAATTCACCGATTTCCAATGGATTATTGTCGACGCTGTTTCAACCGATGGCACCAATGACGACCTGGCAACTTATGATGCGACAATTTTGTGCGAAGCTGATGACGGTCCTTATGACGGCATGAACAAAGGCCTCGATCTTGCACTGGGCAAATATATTATTTTCATGAATGCGGGCGATTGTTTTGCGCAAACGCAGACGCTACAGAAACTGCGCGATGCTGTGTGGATTTCGAAACCGGATTTTGTTTATGGCGACGCATGGGAAACCGACGGACGCCGGACCTCTTACAAACCTGCCCGCTCCTATCTAAAGGCCGACAAAGGCATGTTCACCCACCATCAGGCGATGCTGTATAAACGCAGTCTGATCCGCAAATTACGTTATGATACAAACTATACCATTGCCGCAGATTACGATTTCACGCTGCAGTTTCTCAATCTGGCGAAAACCTGCCTCTATGTTCCGATTCCGATTTGCGTGTTCCGTGCAGGAGGCATCTCGCAGAAAAATGTCCGGCTTGGACGCAGTGAGCAGTTCGCGATCCGTGAGAAACACGGCACGGTCTCGCGGCCTAAAAATGCGCTGACCTATGCGCTCCAAACAGTTTCGTGGGGTTTCCGGGCCTGTGCGCCGGGTCTCTACTGGGCGTTAAAACGCCACAACAGCAACGACGCAGATAAAAATCCTGATTGATCAGGGCTCGTTAAGGATACGCACGCTCTGATGCGGCTCATCTTGCGGTGGCTTGCCGCGTGCGCTGTTCCAGACTTCTTTCAAAAGAAAGACGACGAAAGATGCGGCAGCAAAATGTGACAGATTCTCTGATTGAGGAGTGGAATTGGCCGATGCTGGCGGTACATGCCATGATTTCATGATGAGTGCGTCCCTGTTTTTTTCTGAGCCGGTAGCGTCTGCTCCAGCCTTCTGATTGTTTTATAATACTGGTAACGGCTCTGTGCAAGAAAAAGGCCTTTGCTGCCATCAAGGAAACCCAGCTTCAGCATATAACTTGCCAAAAACATAACTTGAGGACGGAAACGTGTTCGACGCAATCCAGCCTTCAGGCTCTGCCGCCAGGCTACTGGATCGGATGGCCACGCATCCCGCACGTTCATCCCTGCTTCCCAGCGCGCATATTTTTCATGCCGGAAAATCCACGCGCGCACGTCATCATAGGCTCTGTGGATCATCACGTGTTTCAGCGACCCAATACGCGCATCTTCTTCGCGTGGTAAGGGCTGATAATGGCCTTCGATCTCGCCCATACCGGGAATATCAAGATCGTCGACGGCCGGAAAATAAAACCTCTGCGGTTTGAAAAGCACCAGCTTGCTGTTCTTAATGCCAAAGCGCAGCTCATCGGCACCTATACAGTAGCGGCCCTTGATAAAATATCCATCATGCTCCGGGCCATTTTCAAATAAGGCGGAGATTTCATTTTTAAGTTCCGTGGTCATGATCTCATCGGCATCGATCCATAAAATCCACTCGGTGACGAATGGAATGGTCTCAAGGACCCACTGCCGTTTTTTGGGATACTGACCGTTCCACGAAAAATCGACCACTGTTGCGCCGCGCTCCAGCGCCAGTTCTTTGGTGCGGTCGCGGCTTTGCGAGTCGATCACGATGATCTGTTCAAATCCCTCCACCGCATCAAGGCAAGCTCCGATGCGTTGTTCTTCATTTTTTGTGACAATTAACACGGTCACGGGAATGGTCATGCTGCGCGCCTCAGGCTGGCAAATGTGAACCCTGCCAGCATGCCGACGAAAATCCCGCCGAGCAAGACCAGCGGTTTGGATGGCCAGTCAGGTTTGGGAGTGGCCGCAGGTGGCTCAACCAGCTCAGCGGCAAACGGCTGATCCATCGACACCAGCATGCGCCGGCGTTCCTGCGCCAGCAACAGCGCTGTCAAAGCTGCTCGGTGATCAGGGTTGATGCTCTGTGCCAGCTCCTTTTGCAGCCAGGTGATACGCTCCTGCGTTTCAGTCGCAGATTTCTGGCGAATGGTTTCATCGGCGATGGTGTGGAGATGGGTCAGTATTTTGACTGCGAATTGCGGATCGGGATGGCTGAAAGAAATCTTACGGCTACCGGTCAGACCGATCGGCTCGACACGGACATTACGGCGCAGATAGAGCGACACCAGCGCAGGCGACATCTCATCGCGTGCCTGCCACGCAAACATACGATCGTCAGCTATCTTCGACAGCACGCCGTCATAGTGCGCCAAAATTCCTGCAACTGTAGCCTCCCGTAAGACCTGCTCGAATTTCACGAAATCTGCTGGCAGGGATTGATCGATCCCAATCGAGCGGCGCAAGGAATCCGATCCGGTTTCAAACCGCATCAAAGATTCTCCTGTGTCTTGTACTAATGCTGGCGCCACGATCATACGCGCTTCGTAATGCGGAACGAGGGTGATTAGAAGTAATCCGCCCCCGCAGGCGCCGATAATCGCCCCGATAAGCAACGCCAGCCGGGCGTGCCATACGCGGCGTAAGAAGTCAGCAAGCGATTCGGAATGTAGCGAGGCCCCGGTCATCGGGAGAGTGTATCACCCTGCGAGAGATTTAACAGACTCGCGGGCCTTTTTGATCCAGCTGGTCATCGACTGGTCTGGACGGAACTGGCTTCCAGCTTCGGCGGCGCCCTGCTGGGCATTGAACCAGGCATCACCGTTGGTCAGGTAGGTACGGATGGTGTCCGCTAGAACTCCGGCATTGCCCTGTGGTACGACCGATCCGGCATGGAAGTCGTTAATAACGCGGGCGGTTTCGGACTGTTCTGGGCCAATCAGGATGCAAGGCCGCTCAGCTGCCAACGCCGAATAAAGTTTGGATGGGACCAGCATGCCTGCCGCCTCTGGCTTCATGCTGATCAGGTGGACGTCACCGCTCTCCATCAGTTCACGCAGGCGGGCCGCAGGCTGGGTTGGCAGCAGGCGGACGTTGTCCAGACCACGCTTGGCACGCTCCAATGCTAAACGCTCATGGACCGGGCCATCGCCGACGAAGACGAATTCGACTTCCGGGTGCTGGTTTTGCAGGATGGAGGCTGCTTCGAGGATGGTTGCAACCGGATGAGCACGTCCCAGCGTTCCGGCATAGAGGACCCGGAATTTTGGTGCTGTATCAAAATGCAGCGGTTGCCCGTTGGCATCGACTGCACCGCGGTCATTGGCAACCGAGTTAATCTTGATGGTCACCGGAATCGGATTGCTCATTTCACGGTCTGGCCAGTTTGGAATGATCGTAACCTTGCTCATATCAAGGCCGGTATGCGCCAGATGCCGCGCCATGCAACGGCCAATTACGATCACGCGGTTGCAGGATTTCATCGCCCGGCGCGACAGGTCGCGCAGCCACGTCATCGCAAAACGCGGCAGCTTCATGCCAATCACCGGCATGATGTCAGGGTAGAGATCCTGACACCAATGAATATGGGCTGATTTCTTACGGCGGGCGACGAAGCGCCCGGCAACCACCAGCAGCGGCGGATCGGTCATGGTCACAACCAGCGTATGCTGAGGAAGCCTGAGAGCCGTCAGCATCAGCCGTAGCCAGATCATGAAATAATTGAAAACGGTTTTGGCACTGCGCGCCTTGATACGGCGAATATTGATCGAGCCATCCTTGCGGATTTCAGCACGTGGACCTGAGGTCACGACCGTCACATCCCACCCATCACGGGCGAACGCATGGGCGAGATCGCGCAGCACGCGCCCCGTCGCCCCCTGGCCCGGAGGATACGTACGATTCATGAAAAGGACGGACGGCTTTTGCATCGTCTTGGTTTTAAGCAGTCTTGGCTAAATTCGGAATTCAGACCTTATGCCATGTCCGGGGGTTTTTGAGCAAGGTTTCTGTACGCAGGAACAAGAGCGAGCAATAAAAGTATCAGCCCGAACCCGAGGGATTTATAACTGGCATAAAGTAAAAGCCCGATTCCCAAGGGTGCAAGCAAGGATATCACCAGAATTGGGCGGCGAAACAGTTCCGGAACGGCCTGTTTCGCGAGAGTCCACAGATAAACAAGCACCAAGACCGTCCCGCACAGTCCGGTTTTAAGAAATAGAGCCGAAATCAGGCTATGAGTGTAATTAACAGGCAAGTTACCAACTGCCGGGTTGTCGAAAACCGTACCCCAGCCAAGGCCGAAAAGGGCGCTGCCGAGTGAATTTCCGGCTAAATCCAGCACCGCCGCCCATTCCTGCCCCCGGCTGTTCAGCCCCACCAGCTCAGTCTTGTAGGCAAGGCTGTCCAGCAACAGCCCTATATAAGGAGTAAGCGGCAGCAAAATCAGGGCGGCAATCCCGGCCACTGGAAGCATCCGGGCCGGGCGCCCCCACAGACCTAGTCCCACCCAGATGGATACAGCCAGAGCTACACAGCCAAGCCCAGCCCGTTGCATCATCACCGCCATGGCGAGCAAAGGGATAATGGCCGCCAGTACCATGGCCGTCCCACCGAGCACCGCACGCCCTGTCCAGATCAGCACCCCACCCCCGCCAAGCAACAGCAGGGCCGCGAATAAAACTTCCGGCGAGTTGGCTAAATAGAGAAGATCGGCAGGCGGCCTGCCGAACCACAGCAGGGGATTACTCATCACGCCTTGATACGGGATCAAGGCCCGCACGGCAAAAATAAATCCGACTGCGGCAAGTGCCGTGACCATGCCGGTAGGATGCGCTTTCAGAACTGGCATATAAAATACGGGAAGCAGCAAAAACAGAAAGGGCACAATATCGCGCAATATCGATCCCAGATCATGCCCCGCTACAATCCCGGTCAGCAGCGGCACTGACAACCCGTAGAGCAGAACAGCTCCTGCCGCCGCCGGAAGATCCGCAAGCCTTGGGATGCTGAGCGCTGGAATAAGCAACAACGCAATAATCATCTCCCCGAGGCCAATACTATCTGGTGTCGGCGACCCAATCAGCGCATAGACGACCAGCCCGGTAAAGAACGCGACCACGCGTCCCGACATTACCGGAGTGTGAACTTTTTCAGAGAGCTGCGATAACATTCCAAAGCATCTTGGTGGCAACGATCAAAACGAATATGGCGAAGAAACGGCGCAGTTTCTTCACATCAAGTTTGTGTGAAACTTTCACCCCCAGCGGCGCAACCAGCATGCTGAACGGGACAACGCATATCCACGCTTTCATATTGATATAACCGAGCATCTCTGGGGGCAAATCTGGCACCGACCAGCCCGTCAGCATAAATCCGATTGCAGCTGGTGCAGACACAAGAACCCCGAGCACCGATCCAGTCGCAATCGCCCGGTGCAAGGGCACGCCCGCATACGTCATGTAAGGAATGTTCAGGATCGATCCGCCGAGACCCATCAACGTTGCAATTACACCTATGCTTCCGGTCACAGGCACAACAACCGGCCAAGTCAATAATTTTGGATAAACATGATGCGGAGCTGGAGTCTTGGCGATCAGCGCGGCAATACCATAGAGACCGAGCGCGAAAATAATCTGCAATACGCCGCCGTCGAGTTTCGCTGCTGTGATCACACCGACACATAATCCGATCATGAGCCCCGGCACCAACTTGCACAGCGCATTCCAGTCGACTGCCTTGCGTTTGATCTGCGCCCACGCCGACGAAACTCCGGTCGGAACGATGATGGCCAGCGAAGTGCCGAGCGCCATGTGCATCAGGACGCTTTCATCCACGATCCCGTCATAAAAATAATGTCCGTAAGCAATCAGTGCAGGCACGAGAACAATTCCCCCACCTATCCCCAACAGCCCAGCCAGAAATCCGACCCCGACACCCAGTGCCGCCAGCGCGGCAAAACCCAAAAGAATCTCGTTCATGCCCCTAACCTTAAAGACGCAAGCAGCCACTCACAACCAAACGCTGCGCTGCGGCAGAAATTATGCCCCTAATCCTTTGATAAGATTGCATTCTTAGCCCCTCTAAAAATGATTGTTCCATTAACCGCCGTTTAATCATTTGCCAGCATTATAGAAAACAATATGAACGGGTAAAGCGGGCTAACCGCAAACCTACGGAGTGTGTGTAATGGACGTCAATATTCAGGAATTCATTCGTCAGGCGGGTCTGGAAGAGCCTTTCTATCCGGGCAAGCGCGTCGTCAAAGCCTGTCCGCAGCCCGGCGAATATAAAAGCCACTGCGTGGTCTACGATTGGCACGACCCAGCCCATATTCGTATTGAAATCAAAGCCGGGCTTTCAGGGCGCGATTTGCCGCTCAAAGAATTAACCCGTTACCCAATCAGTTTTCAGGCTCCGTCCTTTATCGAAATCGACGTTAAAACCGGATCGATCAAATCGATCAGTGCGCGTGCGAAGGATGACGATGAAGATGATGAAGAGAGCGGCTCATCCGGTAAGAAATCTGGCGGTGGCGGCAAGCGCCCTGCTGTGAAACGTAAACAGGAAGGTGTTTCATTGATGTCCTTCGTCTCAGCTGCCGAGGGTAAAGTCTCGGAAATGGGCAAAGTCGTCCAGATGGTTGTGATGGGCATGGAAATCGCCAAAGAAGCCTATAGCGCCGTCCTCGATAAATTCTTCGTCGAGGTCCAGCATGCCAAGATCACCGTCAGCGATCTCGTTGTGGCGGCAGGTAAAATGGTCACCAAATTCACACCTCCGGCCTTCCTTAAGCCAAAGGGCGATGAAACCAAAGTTTATAAATATAACCGTGAAAAAAATGAGCCGATGTTTACTGGTATGATGCCAAGTTAACGTGGCGCGAGTTGAACAGAACAAAAAACCCGCCTTACATGGCGGGTTTTTTCTTTAGTACGTGTCTAAGACATCCCCGATCATAGTGACCAGTTGCTCGATCTGCGCCGCGTTGACAATCAATGGTGGCGACAGATAGAGATTCATGCCCGTATACCGCACCATCGCTCCACGCCGGAACAACTCATAGGATACTTCGCGCGCATATCTTGCTGGGTCTTCCTTGGAATGTTCCGCCAGCTGTACGCCTGCTAGCAGGCCGCAATTGCGGATATCGACCACATGCGGTTTACCGCGCAGGGTATGAATTGCGGCCTCAAGAACGGGTGCCATTTTGACAGAGTTCTCAAAAATTTTATCCTCGTTATACGCATCCATCGTTCCGAGCGCGGCGGCACATGCTAATGGATGGCCTGAATAAGTATAGCCATGCATCAGCTCGATGACTTTTTCAGGTCC
>CAYJDG010000018.1:0-27443 GCA_964368875.1 uncultured Pseudobdellovibrionaceae bacterium | reverse complement strand
ATTTTAAGCGCCGTATCGACAGCTTCGGAACCTGAGTTGCTGAAAAACACATGACTGATCGGATCAGGCATATCGGCGACGAGCCGCGATGCAGCTTTGAACGCGGTTGGATGGCCAAACTGAAAATTAGGGGCGTAGTCCAGGATATCAAGCTGAGCCTTGATAGCTTCCTTGACGCGCGGATGATTATGTCCGGCATTAACGCACCACAGGCCTGCGACACCATCAAGAATAGGTTTACCGTCCTGATCCTTGTAATACATGCCATCTGCTGACACGATCATCCGCGGCGCGTCTTTGAAATACCGCTGCGGGGTAAACGGCATCCAGAATTCTTCAAGGGAATTGGCGGCGGTGGTGAAATCGTACATGGAAACGCGCTCCGCTTTGTATTATCTATCTCTTTAATATTAGCAGATAAAAGTTAATCGGAGTACCCCCACGGGGTGATGAAAAAATGTTGCAGGACAATAACGGCACCAACGGACGCAAGCTTAATGACGATGCGCCAAACGTCATTCGTTTTGCACCGCGCCCAGTAGAGCCTCCACCAAAGAAAAATCATCCGCCGATGATCAACCTGCCTCCTGTAACCAAAATCATGCTGGCGCTGATTATCGGTATTCATATTATTTTATTTGCGCTTGGATTTATGAATCCTGATCTTGTCGATACGATTTATACCTATGGTGGTTTTACCCCGGCGAGCTGGAGCGGTGAGATTGCGTTTCGCTGGTGGACGCCATTGACGCTTGTATCGTTTTCTTTTTTACACGGTGGCTGGCTGCATCTCGCTATGAACGCACTGATGCTAGCCGCATTCGGCAGCGGCCTTGAAAAGTGGTTAGGGCCTATTCGCCTACTGCAGGTTTTTGTCGTCAGCTCTGCCTGTGCCCTGCTCGCACATTTTCTTTTCAATATGCACTCTGTCGGTGTGGTGATCGGTATCTCCGGGGCAATTAGCGGCTTTTTTGGTGCACTCCTGATTATGATGCGCCAGCAAAATTTGCTCGGTAATGCACGCAATTCGCTTATGCCGTTCATCATCATCTGGATTATCACGACTATCGGCTTCGGTATGATGGGCGCGCCAGACGGAGGTGACATCGCGTGGGTCGCGCATCTCGGCGGCTTTTTTGGTGGGCTTGGCTTTACGTGGTGGATTTTACAGCCGAAGAAGTTTTCAGGCCGCTGAACGGTCCAGTAACCAACGCGACGGGTCGTCCTGCATATCAGGCGCAACTGTGCGTTCACCCCAGACGACGGTATTGAAAAACCCTTCCGGCTCGACCACGGCAACCCAGTGATCGAAATGCCGTCCGGTTTTCTGACACGTCCAGCTCTTATTCGGAGGTGCAATGGCTGCACGGTCCAGCCACTGGCGAATATTTTCAGGTTTATTGCCTGTGCGCTCTTCGAGCATCACCCACAGCCTGTAGAGCTGGGCAGATGGTTCGATCTTCTCGGCGCGCACCAGCGCCGTGCGCGCCTCTCCCCATAAACCTTCTTCGATCGCAACTTTGGCTAGGGCAAGTACCGCAAAAGCTTTGTCGGGATGGAATTCCTGTACCCATTCGAACCAGCGGTAACGCGCAGCACGCGGGTCTTTCTCACCTTGCGGTGTCAGCATGTCCCAAAGAGGCAGCAGATCAGGGTGTGGATTGGCAATCCATGCTTTTTTAACCAAGTCCAGCGCGCGCAACCTCTGCCCACGCTCCAGCCAGTTACGTGCCAGCCGATCAACCGCCGGAGCAAACCCCGGAGAAAGGGCGCAGGCTTTCTTATAGAATTTAAAAGCTTCTTCAGTGCGCCCTGCGACCTTGGCCTGATCGCCGAGCAGCGTATAAATAGCAGTGCGGTCATGATCGGCCTCATGCCGGGCGACGACTTTTTTCGAGGCTGCTTTGTCGAGCGTGGCAAGAGCTTCGTTCCAGAGCCGGTTGCGTATCTCAAGGTCATAGACAGGCTTGAGCAAAGCAGGATTGCGCGGCTGACGAGCCAGAACGTCGCGGGCAAGTTTAAGAGCTTGAGCGAAATCCCCTTCAATCATTGCCCGTTGCATAAGACCATGCGCTCCGAGCAGTGCAGTATCTGCATTCTTGAGCAATGCTTGGAAGGCTTCGTCGGTTCCGGCAGTATGGCCGCGCCCTTTAGAGGCATGGGCCTGCAAGAGAAGCGGGATGCCGGACTCGTCGTCAGGCAGCAGGGTCTGCGCGCGATGAGCCAAATAATATGCATGTTTGTGATCTCCAGCGGCAGCGGCGCTAAGAGAGCCAACCAGGGCGCGATACCCGCGCGTGCGGCGTTTTTCACGATGACGGCGGGCCATCTCTTTGGGCAAGGCCATCAAGCGGTAAAGGGCCCCGGCGAACATCGCTACGACTAAAATAATCAGGAACAGAGTAACTGCAACCGCACCAAGATGAACATTGCGGAAAGTATATTCGCGCCATGTGACTTCGAGCGTACCCGGCTGGACCGCAAGGAACACGGCGAAGCCGATGACGATGAGTATTTTAAGCAGATACCAGATAGACCGTAACATACCGCTTAACCTTCACTCCCCTGTGGGAGATTTTATAGAGTGTGCGTTTACTGCCCCGGAAGATGGAGTGGCTGCTGCACGTAAATGGAATATCCCGAGCCTGGATCGCTGATCATACCTTGACCGGGAACCATACCGTTGATTTGAGAAACCAGCGCGCCAAGACTGTTCTGTCCAGCTGCACCAGGCTGCGCCGCAAGAGTAGCGGAACCAATCAATTGTTTCAGCGCATTCTGGCCAAGCGCCTGCTGCACTTGTCCGGCAAGCACAGTGGCTTGAGCCTGAGCAATAAACGGCTGGGCTTTGGTTGCAGCGGGGCCATCAAGAGTTTGCAATGTCGTGATCGCGCCCTGCACGTTACCCTGATCGAGCATTTTTTGGGCTTCGGTGATAGTTTTCTGGGTTGGCGTGCCGGAAATCTGTTCGCCGCTCTTTTCAACAATCATCACGTCATTCAAGCGCGCCTTTACCTTATCTTCGATCGAAACATCTTCACCGCTAAGTGATGCGCTGACAATATCGCCGGCCAGTCCACGAAATTCCTGTGACAGACCATTTGGCGTGAGGACGCCTTTTTTAGCCTGTGGCGCGAGGCGGTCGATGGCTTCCTGCAAGGCAGGATCATCTTTGGCCGCCGTTTTCTTGAGCAACGCTAGATCACTGTCGAAAGAATCATTATTGCGTGCAAGGGACTGGCGCAATTGCGCAAGGCCAATCAGCATCGCAGCAGCTTTGACATCTTCCGGTGCCACACCCTCAAGTGTCTTGGCAACATCGGGATCTGTTTCACGCAGTTTCTGCAACGCTGCACCAATGTCACTGGAGCTAGCTGGTTTCTTTTCAGTCGTCGGCGTGCCGGGCTTAGACGCTGCCTCACCACCCAGATCGCCGCCAATTTCACCGAGCATCGCAGTGACGACACCCGATAAGGCATCCGAGCCCTGCGGCGACTGCTGCATAGCCTGAACCTTATTAAGCATCGCGCTCAAACTGACGGCATTCGAATTGCCAAGAATTTGGTTGACGTGACCTTCTAGTTTGGCGATGCGCTGCGGCATCGTTCCGGTTTTGAGGTCTTCAATGGCCGCATTATAACCTTGCGCCTGCTTACTCAGTTCTTCGACGCGGTGCTGCACATCGGTCAGAGTTTTCTCAACACCTGAAGGAATCTGCATGGAAACTTTTTTCTGGATTTCTGCTTCGCGGATCCGGGCTTCTTCAAGTTTGGCCTGCAGCTCCTGAATTTGCTTTTCCTGCATCGATATTTCACGAACTTTGGGGGCGAGCATGAACACGGTGGCGATGGCAACGCCGACCATGGTGAGAGCTGTCGCGTAGAACAGCGGGCGACTGTAAGAATCTTTGGGCAAACGGGTTTCGTATTTTTCGCGCCGTACTGACTGCAGTGGCTCGGTGTAAAACCGCTCTCCAGTTGTGACCGGCCGGGTAAGCAGGCCGCCCACATCGACATCCAGTTCTTTGGATACACGGATAATGTCATCGCGGCGATTCATCGGAATGGCGTTACGCTGTTTCCAGCCCTGTACGGTTGTGACCGGAACGCCAAGCTTGGTTGCCATCGGGCGAATGCCGCCGAAGCGTTCGATGATTTCTGCTGCGTTGCCAATTGTATCGTGAGGATCGTCACTCATCTTTGATTTCGTCCATCCAAGTTTGCAACACCGCCAGCATACCCTGACGGTCCGGTTGTCCAGCGACCCCGCTCCGCTGCCACGGTAGATTATATACTGACTCTAGCACTGCATCCGATAGACACAAGACATTTGTGCGTTGCAGAGCAGGGATCAGAGCATGGCCATCTACCAACCGTGCAAAAACGGTAGCGGTTTGCGGAGAGAACAGCGTCACAGTCAGGGGGGCACCGGTGCGCAAGGCCGCGACCGTCGTTTCACGCAACTGCTGGGCCGGGCGCATCGCATAAACGATTTCTTCCCTGATAGAGAATAACGGTAACTGTGCCTGTAAGTCGTGCCGGACCGTTTCCCCACGCAAATACAAAATTTGTCCCCCAGGAACGAGCGTCGCCTGAATCAATTTCAGCAGAGCGGTAAAATCTCCATTTGCAGACAGAATATTTTGATACCCTGCCGCCCGGGCGGATGCCTTTGAATTCTCACCCATCACGAAAACTGGTAACCGCGTCCATTCCGGGAGTGCTGGGGTCGCGAAGGCATGCGCGCTCGTAGCCACCACGGCTTGGGGCAGACTTGGTTCTGCGACAGAAAAATATTGGGCGGTGAGCAGCGGATCAAGGAGAGTGCCATAGCCAAGGTTGGCGACGGACGCTGCAAAATCCTCAGCCTCAGGTGTAGGGCGGGTAATCAGGACAGAGGGGAAACTCATCCTTCTAACAAAGCAGAAGGCACGCGGGCTTTCAAGCGGTCGCCGACAATTTTACCAAGCGCTTCGGCCTGCGGCTCGGTCATGACCAACGCTTCACTACGCTCATCATAAAATACCGACCCATCTGGAGCCGCAACCATTGCCCGTACCGCCATTTTACCATTCTTGAGCGTGGCATAAACGCCGATCGGCGAATGACACGAGCCATTAAGGATAGCCAGAACAGTGCGTTCCGCAACGGTGCGCAATCCGGTGACGCGGTCATGAACCGCATCGAGTAAATCTGAGAGATGCTGATTGCCTGAACGCATTTCAATCGCGATCGTTCCCTGCCCGCAGGCGGGCATGAAATCTTCCGGTTCAAGAATTTGGGTCGCTTCACCCTCAAGTCCAAGCCGCTTCAGTCCGGCAAGCGCCAGAAATGTACCATCGACCTGCCCGCTCTTTACCTTCTCAAGGCGCGTCGCAACATTGCCACGCAAGGTCGTAACAGTGAGATCGGGACGTTTGGCCAGTAAGAATGCCTGACGCCGCAAACTGGTCGTGCCGATCGTTCCACCGGGGGGAAGCTCCTGCCATGATTTATATTTGGCCGAAATAAAAACATCGCGCGAGTCTTCGGCGGGCAGGACATGCTTGATGACCAATCCTTCCGGCAAATGCGCAGGCATGTCTTTAAGGGAATGAACGCCGCAATCGATGCGCCCGGCAAACAGAGCTTCTTCGATCTCTTTGGCAAACTGTCCCTTACCACCCTTGTTTTCTGGCAACCGCACTTCGCCGTCAGAGGGTTTCCAGTCACCAGAGGTGTGGATGGTCACGACTTCGATTTTAAGGTCGGGATAAATGGGCCGCAGGGTCGCGATGAGAATATCAGTCTGCGTTAGCGCCAGCGGGCTACCGCGCGTGCCTATTCTTAAAGTGCTGATACGGGTCGGGGCCATCGCGGTGTCTTAATCGAGTGAAAGGTGAGTTACGGATAACGGAAACGCCTCGCTTTGGCAACTGCGGCTTGCCATTCCTCCACCGGACAGGCTAGGGAATAGGCATGATTGTTCTGGGAATTGAAACGAGTTGCGATGAAACCGGGGTGGCCGTCGTCACGGACGACCGTCAGGTCTTATCCCATCTGGTCTTGAGCCAGTTGAAGGACCATGAAATTTTCGGCGGAGTCGTCCCTGAAATTGCTGCGCGCGCCCATCTTACCCATCTCGACCGACTGATGCAGGCGGCTATGCAAGACGCGGGCGTGACCTTTGCTGATCTCGACGGCGTCGCCGCGACCAGCGGTCCGGGCCTGATCGGCGGAGTGATGGTTGGCATGATGGCGGCCAAGGCAGTGGCGCTCGTCCATAAAAAACCTTTCCTCGGCGTGAATCATCTCGAGGCACATGTTCTGTCGCCGCGCCTCCTTGATAATATTCCCTTCCCGTATCTGGTCTTGCTTGTGTCTGGTGGTCACACCCAGATTCTTGTCGCCGAGGGTGTTGGCAAATATAAACTCTGGGCTTCGACGCTCGACGACGCTGTCGGAGAATGCTTCGATAAGGCGGCCAAGTTGATGGGTCTCCCCTATCCCGGCGGACCCAACCTCGAAAAAACTGCCGCGACTTGTAAAGCCCCTGAGGCCGCCCTTAAAAAGTTTCCTTTCGCCATTCCGCTTGAACATGGCGCTAACCCACAATTCTCTTTTTCAGGTCTAAAGACCTCAGTGCGCAATACGGTTGATAAGGTTATTACTGATGGCACCATCCAGCAGGATGATCTTGCCGCAATCTCTTATTCCTTTCAGGACACTCTGGCCGCAACTCTCGCGCTGCAATCTTCTAAGGCGATGAAAAAATTTACCTCTACTTTTACGACCAAGAACCCGGTGCTGGTAGTCTGCGGCGGTGTAGCCGCAAACGGCACGGTCCGGGCACGCCTTGAGGCCATCGCGCGCGAGAATAACTTTACGTTGCTTGCCCCGCCGCTTGAATATTGCACCGATAACGGTGCCATGGTCGCGTGGGCCGGAATGGAAATGCTCCGGGCTGGAATAACCACGCCGCTGGATGCCCCGGCCCGTCCCCGCTGGCCGCTCGATACGCTTTAATTTTGTCACCCTTGGCGCATACCCATTCTTATTATAAGGTGGATCCATGACCTCAGTTTCAGTAATCGGCGCAGGTGCCTGGGGCACCGCTCTCGCCCAGATGTATACCCTCTCCAATCATCACGTCACCTTGTGGGTGCGGGAGAAAACCCTCGCTGATCAGATCAACTCTGCCCGCAGCAACGATAAATACCTGCCAGGCTTTAAGCTTGATGAACGCCTGCGCGTTACCAACGACCTGCCCCGCGCTCTTGAGTCCGACATTATCTTAAGCGCCATCCCGGCCCAGCATGTGCGCACGCTCCTCATGCAGATTTCTCCTCATGCCCGCGCCGCCCAGCCGTTAATCCTGTGCGCTAAAGGTATCGAAATCAGCACCGGCATGCTTCTCTCTGAAATTGTTCACGAAGAATGTCCGCAGGTTGAATGCGCTGTCCTGACTGGCCCGACTTTTGCCCACGACATCATGAGCGGAAAACCAAGCGCTGCTACTCTCGCCTGCGCCGATAGTGTTCAGGCCGACCGTCTGACTGATACCCTCTCGAATGGGTCGCTCCGACTTTACAAAACCACCGATATGATCGGTGCACAAACCGGCGGCGCATTGAAAAATGTTATCGCCATTGCGTGTGGGATTGGCGAAGGTCTGGGCCTCGGCGAAAGTGCCCGCGCCGCCCTCGTGACGCGCGGCCTTGCTGAAATCGCTCGCCTGACTGTTGCATTGGGCGGCAAGCGCGAAACCTTGATGGGCCTCTGCGGCGTCGGCGATCTCATGCTGACCTGCGCCAGCACCCAGTCACGTAATTTTTCTCTTGGCCTCGAACTTGGACAAGGCAAAACCCTCGCCGCCATCCTCGCCAACCGTACCAGCGTTGCCGAAGGCGTTGATACCGCCCGTGCAGCTGCCGAACTTGGCCGCAAATACAATGTCGATCTGCCCATCATTAAAATGGTCTGCGCCTGCCTCTATGATCATCTTGATCCACAGGATGCGCTCGGCCGTATCATGGGCCGCCCGGTGAAGATGGAGATCGAATGAAATGGCCCACTGGCTGATGAAATCTGAACCCGATGTCTATGGTTGGGACAACCTCGCCAAAAAACATCCGGCCCCGTGGACTGATGTGCGTAATTATCAGGCCCGCAATAACATGCAGGCGATGAAAAAGGGCGATCAGATTTTTTTCTATCATTCCAATATCGGTAAAGAGATCGTCGGGATCATGGAAGTGGTCAAAGAAGCCTATCCCGACCCTGCCGATCCGCGTTTTGCGCTCGTGGATGTCAAGCCGGTGAAGAAACTCAAAACTCCGGTTACGCTTGCCACGATCAAAGCTACGCCCAAACTCAGCAACATCGCCCTGATTAAACAATCCCGGCTCTCGGTCATGCCGATCAGCGCAGATGAGTGGAAGACGATTCTCAAAATTTCCGGAGATTAGTTCATAATCACCTAATATTGCACTGCGACATGACCCGCTCCCCCGTCTTTGCTACCTTTCCCGCCAATCTGGAGACATGAATGAGCACCGACACGACGACCTACGCCCCACCCGCTGCGTTGGCGAAGACTGCCAAGATCACTGCCGCCAATTATCAGGCGATGTATGACCGATCCATCAATGAGCCAGAAAAATTCTGGGGCGAGATGGCCGAGCGCCTGACCTGGATCAAAAAGCCAACCAAAATTAAAAACACGACGTTTGATGGCGACGTGCAAATTAAATGGTTTGAAGACGGCGTGATCAATGCCTGCTTCAATTGTGTCGACCGCCACCTGCCCGCTCGCGCCAATCAGACGGCCCTGATATGGGAAGGCGACGACCCTTCGGTCGGTAAAAAAATTACTTACGCCGAACTCAAAAACAATGTTTGCCGTCTTGCCAATGCGCTCAAGGCCAAAGGTGTCAAGAAAGGTGATCGCGTTACCATTTATATGCCGATGGTTGCAGAAGCGGTTTATGCCATGCTCGCCTGCGCCCGTATCGGTGCCGTGCATTCTGTGGTTTTCGGTGGGTTTTCTCCTGATTCCTTGCGTGACCGCATCCTCGACTGCGCCTCAACAATTGTCATCACGGCTGACGAAGGCGTGCGCGGTGGCAAACCCGTTCCGCTCAAGGCCAACACGGATAAAGCTCTCGAGAGCTGCCCTGATGTCAAAACAGTGATTGTTTACAAACGCACAGGCAACAATATCAACTGGGTTGATGGACGCGACAATTGGTGGACCGATCTGGTCGATATCCAATCTGCGGATTGCCCATGCGAACCAATGAACGCCGAAGATCCTCTGTTCATTCTTTATACCTCCGGCTCGACCGGCAAACCGAAAGGCGTACTCCATACGACTGGCGGCTATCTTGTTTTCGCGGCGATGACGCACGAACTGAGTTTCGATTACCATGACGGCGATATCTACTGGTGTACTGCCGATGTAGGCTGGGTTACGGGCCACTCTTATATCGTCTATGGTCCGCTCGCCAATGCGGCGACCTCGTTGGTCTTCGAAGGCATTCCAAACTATCCGGACTGGTCGCGATTCTGGCAGGTCGTTGATAAACATCAGGTCAACATTTTCTACACTGCACCGACCGCCATCCGCTCACTGATCCGTCAGGGTGACGACTTCGTCAAGAAAACCTCGCGTAAGTCGTTGCGCGTTCTCGGTTCGGTGGGTGAGCCGATTAACCATGAGGCCTGGCTCTGGTACCGCGATGTCGTAGGTGAAGGGCGTTGCCCGATTGTTGATACCTGGTGGCAGACCGAAACTGGTGGCCATTTGATTACGCCGCTGCCGGGGGCAACTACTACCAAGCCCGGCTCGGCGACCTTCCCGTTCTTCGGCGTGCGCCCTGCCATCGTCGACAATGAAGGAAAAATTCTGGAAGGCGCGTGCGAAGGTAATCTTGTCATTCTCGACAGCTGGCCGGGTCAGATGCGCACCGTTTATCAGGATCATGACCGCTTCAAGCAAACCTATTTCTCGACCTTCAAGGGCATGTACTTTACTGGCGATGGCGCCCGCCGCGACGCGGATGGGTATTACTGGATCACGGGCCGCGTTGATGACGTCATCAACGTTTCTGGTCACCGTCTTGGCACCGCTGAGATCGAGAGCGCGATCAACGAACATGCCCATGTCGCAGAGTCTGCAGTAGTGGGCTTTCCGCATGATATTAAGGGTCAGGGCATCTATGCCTACGTGACCCTCAATGCCGGAGCTGCCTCTGATGATGCTACTAAAAAGGAAATCGTTCAGACCGTTCGTCGTATCATAGGCCCCATCGCCACCCCGGATATTATTCAGTGGGCTCCCGGCCTGCCGAAAACCCGCTCCGGCAAAATTATGCGCCGAATCTTGCGCAAAATTGCCGCCAATGAGGTTGATAGCCTCGGCGATACCTCGACACTGGCCGACCCGTCCGTGGTTGACGACTTGATTAAGGGGAGTAAAGCGAGCTAAAGTTTCGCTACAGGTAGGTTTAATAATAAAAAAAGAGTAACTGAGTATGCGTAAAATTTTTGCTGCGGCTCATAAAGCCGAAATTATAGCCCGTGCCTATGGCAAGGGGCGCATTTACGGAGAAGTTGCCGAGCATCTGCTCGATCCTGCGCGCCCCAATCAATGCGATGTCGATCCTGATGAAACTGCGTCGGATCTGGCTCGTCGGCTTTCTAACGGGTCCCAGCTTCGCTTAAGCTACATGTATATGGCGATGGCGGTTGATCAGTGCTTATCAGTCGAAGGGCGTGTAGAGACTTTGCTCAAGTTGCTTGAGCTTGGTCCGACCTACAGTTCTATAAAACCTCAAAGAAACGACTGGCACCTGAACTAAATTAGTCGATCCCGACTGCGCTCTTATAAAGCTCCAGCAGTTCTTCTTCTTCATGGCGCTTGTTTGCATCCATCTTACGGATTTTGACAAGTTTGCGGATGGTTTTGACGTCGAAACCAACGCCTTTTGCTTCTGCGTAAATATCCTTGATGTCGTCAGCAAGACCCTTCTTTTCTTCTTCAAGACGGTCGATCCGGTCGAGATAGCTCTTGAGGCGCTTACCCGAGACGTTTTCGACATCTTTGGTGTCGGCATCGTTTGCAGGTTCAGAATTTGCGCGGGCAGCAGCGGTCGAGTCGGCCATGAATAAGTCTCCGGTTACACACATATAAAAGGGGTTGAGGTCTTTATCTGTAACCGGTCAAATCCGGCCAGACAAGGCTGTTGGCGCGGTTGGCCACAGGTTTATTATTGAGCGTTTACGACACTCCAACGCTCGATCAGCATGCCCTCGGCAGCCTGCTTGAGCGAAACCCGGGTGATCTGAACATTAATCACGATCTGTTGGGTGGGAGGTGACTCCTTACCTTTAAGGGTAACCGCCGCCTTATCGTAAGAGGTCAGCATCACCGGGACACGGAAAACCCAGCGATAGGCACCTTCTAGCAACCCTTCTTGAACGAGCGTTGCTTTCCCTTCGGCAAAGGCAACCTGCCGCAAGTTACCCGCCTTGAGTGTTTCCAATGTTTGGCTGGTCGCTAGGTACGTATTATATTCTTGCAAAGCATACGGCGTGAAGAAGCCAGCAAATTTCTCAGTCTGGAGTGTGACCGGATCGATAGTCATGACCTGCGTGACAATTCCGGTGATCCATTCTCCCACTTGATCTGGGCTACGGTGTGCGACCGAAACCATATCAGTATTTTTATTACCCGGTGTCTCATCATACATATTCATGAGGGCGTTCTGGCTCGGGGCAGTATCTTTCGTTGCCGGGCCGCCGAATGGAGCGCGCAACGTATCTTCAGGCTTAGGCCCGGTATCCGGCTCACCGAAAATTGATGGCAGGATATAATTGAGGAAGGATTCTGCATGAGCTGGCGTAGAAGCAGGGCCTAAACCCAGCGTGAGTCCTAAAGTCAGGACTATCAGGACAGCAGAGGAAATTTTCATTTTTGGGATTCTTAGCGGGTCTGGCGTTTTAAATCGGGTACAACATTTCTTATTGTACCTATGGCCCTGCCAATTTCCATGACATTTTCGATGCGGCGGTCAACAAATTGTGACGTAACGGTTCGATTTTCACTTGTATCTTCAATCCAGACCATAGAACTCCCGAGGAGAATCGAGCACAACAGGGCGCGTTTGGTGTGACGGTTGTAATCTGTAGCGCTATCGCCGGCCCAGTCCCAGATACGGTCGGCGGTTCGCCATAATACCCGTTGCCCTTGTAAAACCCGGGTTGGAGCGGCCCAATAACCCAAGGCGGCCCGCATCGCTGGCCGTGTATCCTCAAGTACGCTATAGCGCGCCATCACAGCTGCGCGGATCCGTTCCCGCACGCGCAGGCTTTCAGGGTGAATATCTTTAAGCTTTTCCAGCATCAACCGGTCGGTCCGGTCGGAGAAATGGGCAACGACTTCATTCATGCCCCCCGGGAAAACAGCCTCTGGCATTGTATCCTGATACCGGGCCTGGTTTGCTGCCGCAATCGCCGCATCCCAGCTCCAACCGCGTGTAGCAACTTCTGGAAGCATGGCTTCGAGAATCTGGTCGCGGATCATTTGGATATTTTGTGCCATAAGGGTCCCATTCCTGTGTGAAATGACTATACCAGCCTGCTATAAGATTTGTGAAGTTTTCCCTGTTTTGCAACGCAACCGGAACTAGGTTATGGCTAGACAAAGAAAGATCACATGACCGACGACACAGACCAAAACAGTTTCTCTAAAGGTGAACCGAATCGCCTCGGCGGGCGCATGAAGCGCTATGGCCGGGTTTCGACAACGGTTGCCGGGCTCGCGGCCAAAGTTGCCGGCGAAAAGTTCTTCGGCATCAAGATCGAACGCGGGCAGCACGCACAGGATCTGATGATGGCGCTCGGCAATCTCAAAGGCCCGCTGATGAAAATCGGGCAGATCCTCTCAACCATTCCCGAAGCGCTGCCCCCTGAATATGCCAAGAGCTTTCAGAACCTGCAATCAAACGCACCCCCGATGGGGTGGCCGTTTGTGCGCCGCCGCATGCGCACAGAGCTTGGCGCTGACTGGGAAAAGAAATTTTCTTCCTTCTCCCACGAAGCCGTTGCCGCCGCGAGTCTGGGGCAGGTACACAAGGCCCTGACACTGGATGACCGGGAGGTCGCCTGCAAGCTGCAATATCCCGATATGCAATCAGCAATCAGTGCAGACCTCAACCAGCTTAAAATCATTTTTTCAATTTACGAGAAATACGATAAGGCGATAAAAACCGGGAATATTTACGACGAGCTGACAGCGCGCCTCAACGAGGAACTCGATTACAGTCTCGAAGCCCGCTATCAAAAACTCTATACCTACATGCTGCGTGATGAGCAAAACGTGCATGTCCCGGATGTCATCGATGATCTGTCCACCAAGCGCCTCCTGACCAGCTCATGGATGGAAGGCAAAAAAATCCTCAGCTTCCTTGAGGCGCCGATTGAGCAACGCAACACGCTCGCCCTCAATATGTACCGTGCCTGGTACGTGCCGCTCTATTATTATGGGGTTATTCATGGTGACCCGCATCTCGGTAATTACAGCGTGCGCAGCGATGATAGCATCAACCTGCTCGACTTCGGCTGCGTACGGATATTCCGCCCTGAATTTGTTGGCGGCGTGATCGATCTGTATAATGCTCTTAAAAACGACGACCTCACACTTGCTGTTCACGCTTATGAGACCTGGGGCTTTCGTGATATCAGCAAGGATCAGCTTGAAATCCTCAATGTCTGGGCAAAATTTCTCTATGGGCCCCTGCTGGATGACACAGTCCGCGTGATCGGGGATACCGGTAATGGCGTTTATGGGCGCGAGACCGCCCAGAAGGTGCATCAGCGCCTGCGCGAAGTCGGCGGAGTCAATGTGCCGCGCGAATTCGTCTTCATGGACCGCGCTGCACTCGGGCTTGGGTCGGTCTTTATTCACCTCAAGGCCGAAATCAACTGGCATCGCCTGTTCGAAGACATGATCTCCGGCTTTAATCTTGAGGAAACCAGAAAGCGTCAGGCAACGGCCCTGAAAAAATTCTCAATTACATCATAACGTTGTCATATATTTCCCAGAAAGCTCGCATCCCTTTGAAAATGCAGCTATAATCAGCAAAAGAATAATTTCGGTCAGAGGGTCCTTATGGCAGACGATAAAATCGTTAAAGAAGCGGCTGGTGGTGTGCGCACGCATTCCGGTGCGCAAGGCATCGATTTCGGCACGACCTATGACCTGATTAAGCCTTTCATGGGCCAGAAAGAAGTCACGCTGATTGCCGGAACCACCGGTTCAAATTTCATAGCCGGAACCTCCGGGACAGATATCGTTGTTCCTAATGGCGCCTCCGGTAAGCGGATGGATAAACTTGCTCCACGCGATTTTATCGCCGCTGGTGCAGGCACTGACTATGTGGTTCTTGGCGGGCAACAGTCCGACTGGAAGCCGCGTCTGCCTGGCGTGATCGATTACCCGTCGGCAATCGATCAGGAATTCTGGCAAGGCTCGCCGAAGACTGCCTATGGCCGCAGCGTCGTGCTCGAGAACGTCAAAGATAAGAGTATCGCCGTGCTGGTAGATGTCGAGCATGTCGTGTTCGCAGACCAGAAACTTGGTTTCGAAGCAGGGGCTCAACCCGGTGTCTTGCAACCGCAACTTACACCCCAGAGCGCCGCAGAGCTAGAGAGCGCAATCAAAGCTGGCACGGTCAAATCTGTGCCCGCCTCGATCCTTCTGACACTGGCGGAATCCACTGCCACCCCTGCGCAGCTTGCCAGCGCAAAAATTCAGGGCACGCCAGACGCAATCAAAGCTCTTGATGCCATTCCCTTCTCACAGCAGGTTAAAGGCGACATGTATGCACTTGGGGATAGGATCGCTGCCGAGATCGCTGCACGAGAAGCAGCCAAGACACCTCCGGCAGTTGCCTTACCAGCGTCCGCCCCGGCAGATTTCAAAAGATAATCTTTTAGTTATTCAGCTCTAGAAATAGTCGGGATAATCCCGTGCTAGCTTCTCTTCCAATGAGCCGAGACCGCTCAGGATAGGATGGCCCGGATTGATAGTGCGTGCCTTATTCCAGAAAGCCCACGCCATAAACGGATCGTATTGACGGTAATACCCGTCCCCCAGATCTTTCATGACTGCAACCATGGCGGGGTTTCTCGCCAGCGCGGCAAGACGTGTGGCCTGTGCGTCGGCTGGCTTGTTAGCAGCATCCTGATATAAAGCCAGACAGCCGCCGATCATATATCCGAGGACCGGGTTGCCTGCCTGCACCTGTTTCAGGAATGTCACTTTCTGCGCAGCGCCTTGCGCGCTCGGTTGTGCTGAGCAGATACCGAAAATCTCGCGAACTCCGCTTGTCGGCGGGGCTTCTTTCATCAAATTACCAAGCACGGGCTTGAGCTGCTCAACGCCGTCGGTACCATAGGCATAGGTGTGGCCCATGAAAGCAACCGCGACGTCGGTATATTTCTTATCAGCATATAATTTTTTGATCAGGGCAAGGCTGTCCTGCGCTGTGATCTTCGGCGGGGCAGCGAGCAAAACACCTATAGCGGCTTCCTTACCCGGCTGGGCAAGCTTATACCCGGCCGGAATCGATGGTGGCGGCTCGGTTGTTTCGCGCACAAGCGAAGTGCCGAAAGTTTTCTCGGATACAGCTGGAACCATCCCGTGATTGGTAAACCGCAAGGTGGCAAATAGCTCGCGCTCACTAAGTTCCTTTTGAATCAGTGGATGCATGGTGAATTCATAGGCAATATAGCGCGCATAGGATTTTTTAAGCGCGTCTGGGATCGGCGTCCGCGTGACCGTGTAGCCAGCAATATCTTCACCCCGGAATTTATATTTACCGCCTGTCGCATCCTTCGTGCTCGAGATACCCTTAGCGTCCTCAGGTTTGAACGGCCCGCCGAACATCATATCGAGATCAAAAGGCTCGACATTTCCCATCTGCGTAATCCCAGCCTTGCCAAACGCGCCCCCGATCATAGCGCGGTTGGCTTTTTCCATCGCTTTGAAAGCTGGAACTGCATAAAGAGAGGTGATGAAATAAGTTCTGGTCGCTGGGGACAGCGAAATCAGCTGCTGATTTTTAAAATCATAAATCGTTTCAGTTTGTTTGTCTTTGATACTGATAAGCTCAGGGAAAAGCGTGACCGTCTTGTAACCGACACTTGTATTCTTGGTAGGTGCACCCGCTTGCGTGGGCGAAACGGTATCGATGACTTTAGATTGAACTGAGAAACTCAGTCCCGTCTCACGTATCTGCGCACTCGCAGGCGCGACCCAAGTAAATATCCCCAGAAGCAAAAAGAATGAATATAACTTACGCATGATCCCTCCAGAAAATATATGTTTGGACAACCATAGTATAAAATAATGGCGCGCCCGAGACGATTCGAACGTCCGACCTTTGCCTTCGGAGGGCAACGCTCTATCCAGCTGAGCTACGGGCGCGCAAGTAATGGTCTGGTTTTAACTTGGGAAGTGTCTTCTGTCCAATCCTTTTAGGGAAACGGCACTGCCACTACTATTTTCTAGAGGACAGATAGGCATCAGGATCGAAATCCTGCAGGTTGATTTTGCCGAAATCTTTAGGGGGCCTGTAGGTGCTAACTTCTTCCTCATCCGGGCTGGTCATATGATGATTTGTCTCAACACTTTCGACCAGCTGCCAGGCATCATCACGCACTGAATAGGCAAATGTGTAATCATAAGCCCAGCGCCAGTTGCTTCCGCCATACATATGAACGGTGAAGCGATTTCGTTTTACCTCGAGTCCGGTGAATGGATCGCCCATGACCCCGCCACAGGTCGAACAGAAAACGACTTTATCGCCGCGCGCTACCAACTTAAAAGATCCGTCTTTTCGCGCCGTGATCACCAGCAGTGGGCGCTGCTCGACATCCATGAAGTCTGATGTTTTCTTTTCGACAACCGCAAGGTAATCCTGCAACCCGTCGCCATTCAAATCACCGCGCTCAAATTCAATTAGGCCATATCCGGCAGGAATGATGGCCGCTATGTCTTGAGGTACTTCAATTGATGGCGTCGGCGTGACGGGATCAAACTCAGCTGCGTCTTCTGCGAAAGCAGGAGTACTGAAGAAAAAAATCGTAAAAATAAGAGATAGATATCTCATAAATCCAGCCTCAGAAAAAATAATCGCCCCATATATCGGGGCGATTATGCAGATAAATAAAGCATCAGCGCAAGCGTGATTAGGCTGCCTGGCGATCATGCGGATCGGTGATGACCTGAACCGTCTGGCCGACATTATTTTTACTGATGCTTTGTGACAGGTCACCAAGCGTCACCACGCCGACCAGACGCTTTTCTCGGTTGACGACCGGCAAACGGCGAACTTTGATTTCGGCCATATTGGCGCAGACTTCTTCAGCATCCTGATCGTCATAGCAATAATATGTTTTAGGGGACATCGCATCTTTAACAGCTGATGTCGGGGCAGCGCCTTTGGCTACCGCGCGGATTACGATATCGCGGTCGGTCACCATGCCAACCATCTTGTCGTTTTCTGCAACCGGAATAAACCCGATATCCTGATCCCCCATGATCTTGGCGGCCTCGGACAACGTGGTCTGCGGGCTGACATATGTGCAGTTACGCGTCATGACGTCTTTGACTTTCATAATGATCTCCTTCGATTGGTGAATGGGTGCAAGCAAGACTAAATCACGAATAAAGCCTGCACACAACGAAGCTAACGCTGTGCGTTTAGATAAGTTCTCACTTAAATAAAATTAACGCGTCATTTGCAGAAATATGTCTTCCAGATTCCGCTCATCGGTCGAAAGATCAGCTATGCCATAGCCGGCAGCCTGCACGGCAGCAATAATTTCGCCGACAGAATGATCCTTTGGCGCAAACCGGATCGTCAGGGTGCGTTTACCCTCAATCTGCGGCGACCATCTGGATAAGGTCGCAGGAATATCCGTGATTTCACGGTCGAGAATAAAGCGCACTTCCTTGCTGTCGATGCGGCTCAGGAGCGTCTCTTTTTCTTCATTGGCCACGATCTTGCCCTTGTGAATGATCGCGATTCGGTCACACAGTTCTTCGGCTTCATGCAGGTAATGCGTCGTCAACAGAACAGTTACACCTTTCTTATTCAGAGCGCGTACGTTTTCCCACAATTGCTGGCGCAGTTCGACATCAACCCCGGCTGTGGGTTCATCAAGAACAAGAACAGGCGGCGTATGTACCATCGCCTTGGCAATCATCAGGCGGCGGCGCATCCCGCCAGAGAGAGACCGTGTGTAGGAGTCTGCCTTATCTTCCAGACCTACCAGCTTCAGAAGTTCAGCGGTGCGACGTTCGGCCTTGGGTACGCCATAGAGTCCAGCCTGAAGGTCGAGCAAACGTGCAGGAGTGAAGAACGGGTCGAAGTTCAGTTCCTGCGGCACGATTCCGATATTCGATTTGGCCTGACGCGGATCGGTATCGATATCCGTATCCCAGATCGAGACTTGTCCGGAGGTTTTAACGACGAGGCCAGCGAGGATGTTGATAATCGTCGACTTGCCTGCCCCGTTCGGCCCGAGCAGTCCGAAGATTGAACCCTTGGGTATATCGAGTGAAATATCGCTTAGCGCGGTTTTTTCTGGTGATTTGCCCTTGGCTGCGTATGTCTTGGTCAGATTCTTGATAGTGATGGCGCTCATGCTGCGGTCCCTGTTGCTGCGGCTCTGTACATATAGGTGGCTTCTGCCCCAAGCCAAGCCCGGGCCCCCTCGCCCATCAGCCATGCATGCGCAGCCTGATCGTCTTTGAGGTAAGCGTCCCAGAAAGCCAGCGAAAGAACTTTGATGATACGCTCGTGCACATCCCGTTTCGGATTGGCGGCAAGCTTACCGCGGCTGCCATTGAAAACCATATGATCGCCGTCCTCGAGTACTATCATATATTGCTCGGAACGCTTCGCATGTTTGAAGATGTCCTGACGGTCTTCTGCTTTGAACTCTCCCAGCGGAGACGCATCGTCCGTACCCGTCATCGTCATCAAGGGAATGCGAATGCCTTCGTACTGGCTGTGATGTTTGGCGGGGCCTGAAGAATAAAGAATGCCCGCCTTGATGCGAGGCTCGGTAAGCTGATACCTATGTCGGCCTACACCGCGATATTGTCCGGCCATCACCTGCGTGGTCATCGCGCCAAAAGAGTGCCCACAGAAACCGAGACGCGTCATATCAATCTTGCCCGTGAGACTCTTTTCCATCTGGTCGAGGGCAAACGGCACGTCGCGGAATCGCTGCAGGGTTGCCTTGCGCGGAATATGCATGGCGCGAATGATATCCCAAGGATGCCCGGGCTTGCCTTCCCACAAACTGCTGTCCGTACCTTCATGCTGAATATGCACGACGACATACCCATGGGACGCGACGTAGCGGGAGATGAACCCTGCACCGTCACGACTGCCCCCTAACCCATGCGACCACACCACCACTGGCCAAGCGGTTGAAGAGGAATCTTGCGGGGTATAGATTTTATAAGGGACAGGGCGCTGATTCCGGGCCGGATCGTGCCAAATTCCCTTTTCGATGAAGATCTGATGCGGTTCAATCTCGGAATTGACCGTAGAATTCCATAACATTTTTAACAAAAGCCCTTATATTTTAAGGGCTTAACTCTAATGCGTTTCGAGCCGTAGGCAAGCGAAAAGCTGGTGGAGATTAAAGAATCCCTAAAATTATGGTTGACATTTCCCCAAGTTTTTCTTATATAAATCATAACTCATAGACATAACGGGCAAACGGCACCGAATAATAGAGCGGCTCTCAACGAAGAGCCAGGTTGTGTAGTAGAGACCTTACAGACGAATTTATACAGACTTTCTCCCCCCAGAAAGAAGGCAGGCTTTGGATCATGTCCAAAGCCTGTTCCTCTTTAGGGCACTTAAGTGCTTGCAGCTACAACTCTTTAAGAGTTTTTATTGTATGATGGGCCAGCAAAGCGTTAAAATTATAGGATATTTATAAGGGTGGGTGAATAATGGCGGCTCCTGAGCAGAAAAAAGTCGATATCAGCAATATAGACCCGCAACAGGGCGCGCGACTCGATGCTGTGGCCGCCCGCATGGGTGCTGGCTGGGATCGCCAAAAGCTAGCCGAGCTGATGGTTGCCGACCGCACGGGCCAAAAAGTCGACCCTGAAGCAATCAAGCGGATGAATGAAGCCGTGCTCGCTGCCCAGCAGCAAGAGCGAGATCCCCGCTATTTGTCTCAGACGATAGGCAGAAGCGCTGAATTCAAAGTCGAAGTCTATAAACAGGAAATGTACTTCCTTGGCATCAAACCCGCGATGAATGGCGTGGCCCCAGCTCAACCTGCAGCAGCACCCGTTCAGCCCGCCCCTGTCGCTGCCGCAGCCCCTCCGCCAAAACCAGCCGAACCAGTTAGTCCAATGGCTGGAGTCGTAACCGGGCAGACCACTCTTGGTGACGGCACCGTTGGTCATTTTAAGGCGGCCCCGGCAGTTGAGGCGTCAGCCCCTCCGCAAAAAAGTTTTCAGGAACGTACTGGGATTAGTGATCCTACGGCCTATGCCCAACTGATGGAACAGCAGGCCAATTGGGAACGTGCTGGTGCTGAAGGCGGGATGCGCGCACGTACCTCGCCTGTCGAAGCTGCGATAGCTGCTGAACGCAACCGCCAGTATGCCTTAGCGAATCCTGCACCAGTTGCCTTGGCTGCTGCGGCCCCTGCTGTAACACCCACCGCCCTTCCTCCGGAGGGGCCAGCTCAGCCACAACGCAGCTTTCAGGAACGCACAGGCATCAGTGATCCTGCGGCTTATGCTCAACTGATGGAACAACAGGCCAATTGGGAACGCGCTGGCACCGAAGGTGGGATGCGCGCACGTACCTCACCTGTCGAGGCTGCGATGGCGGCTGAACGCAACCGTATTGCCGCTATTCAGCAAGGCGTCCCAACCGGAAATGTCACCTTAGGTGATGGCACGCAGGCGACCATTAAAACTGCTAACCTCTCCGCACTTGAAAGTCTCGCCAGCGGTAAGGAAACAGGGATGAACTCCCAAGACACATACCAGCGCGCGATGGCTGCGATGGCTGAGCGTGGCGTGACCACAGCTGCAGCACCCGCCGCCATACCTGCAACAGCGCAAGGCCCGGTGAGGTCGCCAACGATGGATAATCAGACCTTCGCCCAAAGCCTGCCGATCGACCGCCTCGCTGCTCTCAAAGATGGCCTTGCAGCTAACGACCCGAATAAGCTCGAAGCTATGAAGGCAGACATGACGCCAGCACAACAACGTTTCATGGATCAGATGAAAGAGATGATGAAACGTGATACGGCCGGCGGGGGTATCAACAATGGCTTGATCAACATCGCTTTGCTGACTGGCGCGATCAACGCGCTGCCGAACAATTTCGTCGCCGGCCTGACCGATCCAAGCACCAATTTGATGGCCATGACAAATCATGCGCAGGTTAATCTCGGCGCATTGAGACAGGACATGGCAGTGAAAGCTCCGGTGCCCGGTGTGACCGCACCTGGACTAACTGCGTGATGACTCGTGACGGTATAAACCAAGGCAGCCTTTATGGCAGATGACCAAGGTCCGCAAACTCTTAATCTTACAGAAGGCGATGAGCTAGAAGCTGCCATCAAATCCAATGACCTTGCCCGCATGTCAAAATTCATCGGGCATCTGCCTGAACCGATCGAACAGGAATTCCGCGAAATCCGCGCCCGTCAGGAGGCAGAGAATAAAGCTCTGCTCGGCGCCCTGCTCGATCGCGCCACTGATATGATGCGCGTCTCGGCCGCAGAGGCTTCAATGGTCCCGCGCGTCAAACTCGACCTCAACGCCCTCGCCCAGTCCATGAAGGTAGATTAGCTATCCCTTGTGCTCCGGCAACTACCTGTAACTCATTACATTTACAGTTTTTATTGTGATTTGAGCGGCGACGATGCTAAAATTCTAGGTATGACAACCAGCACCACTCCATCAGCACAGGGACAAACCCACTGGGAAGTAAACTCTTCCGGTTCTTTGTCCGTTCAACCTAATGCCGCGCCGATGAATAATGAAGTTCAGTTACGCAACGACCGTATGAAACTGGCGCAAAGCATGCCGCTTGATACGCTCGCTCAGTACAAAGACGCACTCGCCTCTGGTGACGCCGACAAAATGGATAAGGTCACTGATAAAATGACTCCCAGCCAGATCAAGCTGATGCGGGAGATCGAGGCGCGCGATCCGATGACCTCGGTTAAAGGCGTAACCAACCTTGCACTCGCCACCGGCGCTATCAGCGGCCTCGCCAGTCTCGGCTCCGATGCGATGGTCGGAGGTTTGACCAATCCTGCAACGACAGTGCTGAGTATGTCCAATCAACCACCAGCGCCAATGAACATGACCTTGGCCACGCCGAAACTTGGCGTATCTGCGCCAAGCCTGCCAACCCCGGAATTCATTCCGAGCGGCATGGTTTAAGCGGCTTAGCCTGCAAAAAGCTTATTTCTTCCTGAACTGATCCAGCGATACGACTTCACCGGTTTTGGCAGCTTCGCTCTTCGGCGCAGCAGGTTTACCCTTTTTGCCTTTCGGTGCGGAGCCGTCATCATCCGGTTCCGGTTCGTCTTCACTGCCATCAAGCATTTCGCCAAGCGGCTGGAACTGAAGCGCGAAGTTGACTGACGGGTCAGCGAAGATCGTCACGGCGCTCAGCGGAATGACCAGTTTCTCAGGGATGTTGTTGAAGGACAGAGTGACGTTGATCTTCTCGGCATCAACCGAGAGGTCGGAAAACTGGTACTGAAGTACGATTGTCATCTCACCCGGATAGCGTTCGCGCAGGTAGTCAGGAATGCTGACACCGGGAAATTCGGTGAGGAAAGTAATGTAGAAATGGTGATCGCCGGGCAGGCCGCTTTTCTGGACTTCTGAAACCGCCTGACGCACAACGCCGCGCAGGGCAGATTCAACCATCTTGTCGTAGCGGAGAGTCGTGTCTTCGTTTTTCATAGGGTATCAGTGGCAGATGCCCACTAGCTTATCAAGGGGGTTGCAGAACGTGAATAACCATGCCCTGTTTGCCACGTTCATGGCCATAAATCCAGCTATAAAATCCATAAGATTCAAGGGCCAACAACTTTTTAAGGTATTGTGGAAAAGAACTACCCGGCGAGAGCGGCCAGATGCTTTTGCACGCCCGCAGCTTCATCATGCAGACCTTTTGCCTCCAGCATCATAATGGTGCGCAGATAATAGCCTTTGACCATTTCTGTAAGATCAGGACGGTAAGTGTACCCCACCCCCCCGCGCAGAACGTCCAGCTCCTGCGCCGCATCACCCCGGGCGGCGGCGTGGTCCGCTAGAAGAAGGCGGGCTGGCAGGTAAAGTGGGTTAACTTTCAGCGCTTGCCGCAAAAGCTCAGACGAGCCATTCAGATCACCCTCGATCGCAGCCAGATTAGCCTGCATGAAAATCGCATCAGCATAACGGGGATTTAAAGACCGCGCCTTATCGAGCAGCGACCTAACTTTCTCGATAGTATCCTTTCTCTGAAGTTCACTCAGCGGCGTATCAGTCTGCACCAGAGCCACGAGGGGCAGCCGCGCGGCCAAGAGATAGGCCTGAGCATTCACCCCGCCCGACAATGTATCGGCAAGGTTGACGTCAATCATATAGGTCTCGAGATCTCCTTGATTAAGAGCCTGCGTTGCCGAGGCAACCAGGCGCTGGGTATAAACCGGTGCTGCAGCGAGTACCGACATGACGAAAGCAACCAGCAGAAAAATAATCTGCAGAGAAAAATCATTGAACCTGCGCGGGGCAGTGACAACCCTCGGGCTCTCCTCCAGCGCCAGTTCTGTAGCCTTGTGCCAGAGCGCAAACGTGAACCCTGCCAGCATTAGGCACGGCAGAACGTGAAAATTGAACGTGAGGTGCGCATGCAAAACCAATGCACCTAATCCACAGGCCGGAGCCAGAATTTCAAGCCGCCTTGAGTCATCATTGCTCAGGCGACGCATCGCCGTAATAGTCCGTTTCACTGCCAGACCGACCACGGCATAAAACAGCAGAAGCCCACCCACGCCCATCTCCACGCCGAATTGCAGCGGATCGTTATGCGCCATGTACCCTGCTGTGGTGTCGTCAACTGGCCGCACTTCAGGATAGTAATTATAGAACGTCCCGATTCCTGTGCCGAACCACGGATGCGCCTTGATCATCGTGACGGCCGCCGCCCATATGTCGAAACGATTTTCAAGTGTCGCGCTGACGCTCGTTCTTACGATTGAACTGATCATCAGCAGCGGCCCTTCATTTAAACCGGGCATCATCAGGATGGTAACGCCGAGTGCGGCGAAGGCGATCAATATAAAATGTATCCAGGTCTTCTTGCCAATCCGACGTAGACCGTAAACGCCCAGCATCAATAAACCCATCAGAGCGAGTGCAAGAAACGCCCCCCGGCTTCCGGCGACGATCAATCCGCCCAATAGAAGAAAGATGATAATCCTCTGCGTCCATCCGGGAGGGGTTTCGCGATTGAGAAAATCTTTGGCACTCAAAAAAAGCCCCAGCGAAAAAACTGCAGCAAGTCCGTTAGGATCGACCAAAGGGAAATGAACGCGACCGAACAGCAGCAGATCAGGGCGAAGGAAATATTGATAGAGACAGAAGGCACCCAGCCCGGCCAGAAACAGAGTCAGGCCCCTTTGCGCCATGGCCAATCGCGCCTCGCTATGCTGCCCGACCAGAAAAAACGCAATGCTGAGCGGCAAAACCGAGAAATGGAAAAAATAGACCCACGATACGAACGGAATCTCTGACAGCATGACGCTCACCAGCGAAAGCAGCCAGAACAGGCCACCCGCAACCAAAACAGCTGAGTGTGATATAGGCCACATGCGCTCTTTAATGCCAGCTGCATCGCTCAGCGACAGAGCGCAGATCAGCGTGACAAATGTCAGGGCGGTATACTCCGGCTCCCATGCGGGAAACCAGGTAAAACTGCAAAAAAATGAGAGTAGCCACAAGCCTGTGGCCAGCACCGGAAGCGAAACTTTCATGGGGGGATTAGAGACGAAATGACGCCAAAAGAAAATGGGGCAGTTCTGTTGCGAGGCCGCCCCACGCCCCACCTAGACTTTCTTAAGGCCTAGGGATTGATTTGTAGCAAAACCACAGCACTAGGCTGCGATCGCCTCAGCAACGAATACGTTGTCGTTGGCAGCTACAGAGTAGTTATCGTTGGCATTTATGTGCCTGGCCGGATAACGACCGTACCATAACGGATACAAACTTTGTCTTTACCACGCGTGTCGATCCTGTTTCGGCCCCACTAAATGCGCCCTTGAAGAGGAAAGGCGCATTATGGTGGAGCCGCCGGGCACTGCCCCCGGGTCCACTACGCTTATTACACAAAGCGTTTAGCATCTTAGACAGCCGAAGCTGACAGATTGATTATAGGCCGGATAGGGTAAGAAATCAAATCAAGCTGGATACGTATTAACTTGCTGAACAAGTGCCCCTTTAAGACGGGCCAGATCGTGCTCTTGCAACCCTGCGACCATCTGCGCCAAAGCATCTGAGCTTACGCACGCGTCGTGCAAAGCCGCATCAGCAGCCTGCCGCTCGACATACTGCTTTGCTCGCCTGTAATTTGATTCGTCGAGCAGTATTTCCAGCATTCCGGGGCCAAGGTCGGGAGTTAAATAGAGGTTGTGCGGTACATCACGGGATGTCTTCGCCGCGCTGACGAAAATATCGACCCTGCCGCAAGGTAAAATACCGATCTCAGGCTTAACCAGCTCATCATAAGAAACCAGGACATGGCCATCTGTCCCATATTGGATGGCAGGCCAGTTCTCTTCCGAGAAATACTTTCGCAAGTGCAGCTCAATCATATAATCGAGGGCTATCTCATGGCGGGGAATGACAAGAATAATCTGATGTTGCTTAGCGTTTTTAAAAATGACCGGCAGCCAAGCCTCGCGCTGCTCCGGGCCAATAATATCGAGAACATTGATGGCAACAATTCGGCGAGGAGGAGCGATTGTTTGCAAAGCGCCCCCTGCATCAGAAAATTGCGGCAACGTGGATGTCTGGCCGTTTGCTGAAAGAACTGTTTTAGGCGCAGTATCGCTCATATCAAATCACCCTCTGAGCAGTTACTCTGTATTGGCCGCCTTGTGACATAGCGAGAATTAAAATGCGAGAAAATATTGCATCGCAAACTAGTCAGCTCTGTGTTTTAGGGATACCTGATATGCGCTTATTTACAACCGGCCTTAAAGTATTCTGAATCCGACGAATTTTCTGTTTATTAAGCCAAAAATGCTATTTTATCCCTCAGCCTTACTGCGTGGAGTTGAAGAGTTGAGCTGGTCATTTTTACCATTCCTTAAAAGTCTCGCCGGAATGTCTGCCGCTTTTGGTACGGTAGCGCCTGCTGCAGTTCCCTTACGTGACGGTGCCGTGCATCACCCCTTCGACATCGAGAAGGAACGCGCTCGTATCCGCGATCTCCTACAAACGCTGGAGATTGAAGATTCCGGCATGACACCGGCGTTTTCTTCCGCCGCGCCGCCGTTTGAAGATCCTTATCAGTCTGCCATCGACCGCTGCGAGCGCCACCCAAAAGATCCCACGGTTCTGCTGACCCGCAACCGCGAAGATATGGTCGCAGTGCACAGCCCTCTGATTTCGGCTGTCATCTGGGTGCGGGATGTCAGTGACGAACTGAAGGCTGAAGTCGAAAGCCTGCGAAAAAATTCCGATGTCAAACAGATCGCCATGGATTACCGCTTCAATGAAACACCGCCCGAAGGGATAGAACATCTGCGAGCAGATATGCGTATGCTTGCGCATCTGCGGGCTGAGCTTGCAGGTGAATTTCTGACGCGCCCGATCCTCAGAACTTCGTCTGCGGATAAATTCGACCCCGACGCGCCACATTTGAGAAGTGGCTTTGCTGGGGACCGGGGATTTCACAGTGACCGGGACGATGTTCCGCTGCGCTGCCACACCACGTATGAAGGGGAAACCATTCAGGGTCTGACTCAGGCAGCGATCGAACGGCTTGAGGGAAGCGGCCTTAAAACCGATACTACACTGCAAGTCCAAGCCACCGCGGTTGAGGCCAACATTACCGCCGATGATATAGTCGACGACATTCCGCTTTATGCGGTTGTTGCGTTCAAAGGCCGGGGTTATAAAGCACCCCTTGGCGCTCCTGATTTAGGCCCCTCGGCACCGCCTCATAAATTCTGGCGCCACCGCGGACCTGACCGGGATCGCACAGACGGTATGGCAGGTATCTTTGGACGCGGCTTTGATATGGCGCTGCTGAGAGAATCCAGACTCCCGTTTCCAGAAGCCCGCATTTAAATTTATTGATAACCGCCCTGCCGCTGGCGTCTTGTGAAATACCGCAC
>CAYJDG010000017.1:0-42049 GCA_964368875.1 uncultured Pseudobdellovibrionaceae bacterium | reverse complement strand
GGCGTGCCCGCGTCGGAACGCGACGCAGCGCAAATCGCGGCGGTCGTTCAGGATGCCCGGTTGAGCAGTTTTATCGCGCGCCTGCCGCAGGGTCTCGACACGCCGATTGGGGAAAAAGGCGTGCTGATTTCCGGCGGGGAGCGCCAGCGGATCGCCCTGGCGCGGGCCCTTTACCGCAACCCGGCTGTCCTGATGCTAGATGAGGCCACCTCAGCCCTCGATCTCGAGACGGAAGCCGCGATCATGGATACAATCGACGCCCTGCGCGCCAAAGGTTTAACGATTATTGCCGTAACCCACCGCCTTGAAACCCTGCGCTCCGCCGACCGCATTCTGGTTATGGACAAAGGACGCATAATCAGGGAAGAGAGTGGATCGAAAATTAAGCACCAGACGAGGACTATAAGCTGATGTCTCATTCCTGCCGCGTATGTGGAACCGCGACCATACCCGTCATTTCCTATGGCAAGATGCCGCTCGCCAACGCCTTTCTGGAACCAGCCCAGTTTGGCCGCGAATATTTCTTTGAACTGGCCGTCGCGCATTGCCCGAACTGCAAGATGTTCCAGCTGATCGACCAGCCAGACCCGGAGCTGATGTTCCACGAAGAATATGCGTTCTTCTCCGGCACCTCCAAAAAGATGGCGCAGCATTTTGCCGCCAAAGCCCAGAACCACATGGACAACTTCCTGCCCGACAAGGCCAACGCGTTCGTCGTCGAGCTGGGCAGCAATGACGGCATCATGCTGAAGAATTTTGCGGCAGCCGGAATCAAACATCTTGGCATCGAGCCATCCGCCAATGTCGCCAAAGTGGCGATGGAGAACGGTGTGAATTCGATCGTTGAATTCTTCGGTGCGGAAACCGCGCAGAAGGTCAAAGACCAATACGGCCCGGCGGACATTATTTCAGCAGCCAACGTCATGTGCCATATCCCCGATCTCAAATCGGTCGGACGCGGCGTTGAAATCCTGTTGAAGGAATCGGGCGTCTTTGAATTCGAAGACCCGTATCTTGGCGATATGATCGCCAAGACCTCATACGATCAGGTCTATGACGAACATGTCTATATTTTCTCGGTCACATCCGTCGCCAATGCGTTTGCGCCGTTCGGCCTTGAGGTTTTCCATGTCGAGCCGCAAACCACCCATGGCGGATCGATGCGCTATTATCTGGGCCGCAAGGGCAAACACGCCATTCGCTCGAGCGTGACGCAACAACTGAAATTCGAAGACGATCTCGGTCTCAATGACAGCGCGACCTATACGAAATTTGCGCAAAACTGCGAGAAGAACAAAGAAGATCTCGTTGCCATGCTGAGTAAGCTCAAAGCAGAGGGTAAAAAAGTGGTTGGTTATGCCGCGACCTCGAAGAGCACGACGATCCTTAATTTCTGCGGCATCGGTCCTGATCTTATCGAGTGCATCTATGACACGACGCCGATCAAGCAGGGCAAGTATTCGCCCGGCATGCATATTCCTGTCAAAGCCTTCGATGAGTTCCGTAGCGAGTATCCGGATTATTCCGTTCTCTTTGCCTGGAATCACGCGCAGGAAATTTTTGAAAAAGAAACCGACTATGTCGCCAAGGGTAAGAAATGGATTCTCTTCTGCCCTGACGTGAAAGCCGCTTAGATCCATGCCATTGTTCAACGAGAAAGTTTTCTTCGGCAACCCGGTCGACCAGTTCCGGTCGCACCGCGCCGAGATTCTGTCTGCGGTCGAACAGGTCTGCGATCAGGGCCCGCATATTCTCGGGCCGCTGGTCGATACTTTTGAAACTGAATTCGCAGCATGGAACGGATGCGCCTCTGCCGCAGGGGTTGGCAGCGGTACGGATGCGCTGGTACTGGCGATGCTCGCGCTCGGGATCGGACCGGGCGATGAGATCGTCACCGTTGCACACACCGCACTGGCCACCGTCTCAGCAATCGTCCTGACCGGGGCACGGCCTGTACTGGTCGATGTCGATGCTGCGACTGCGACGCTTGATGTCACCAAACTTGAGGCGGCCATCACGCCCAAGACAAAAGCGATCATCCCGGTTCATCTCTACGGCTTCACGTGCGCTCTGGATGAAATTCTGGAGATTGCGAAACGCCACAGCATCCCTGTCATCGAAGATTGCGCGCAGGCGCATGGGGCCATCTACAAAGGTAAAAAAGTCGGCACGCTCGGCGTGGCCGGGTGTTTCAGTTTTTATCCAACCAAAAATCTCGGCGCGATTGGCGACGGCGGAGCCGTCATCAGCAATGACACAGCCCTCACCGACAAGATCAAGCAACTGCGCCAATATGGATGGGACGCACACCGTGTGGCGCAGGCTCCGGGGATGCTCTCCCGCCTCGATCCGCTGCAGGCCGCCGTGTTGTCGATCAAGCTTAAGACATTGAGCGCCAGCCTGGATCAGCGCCGCGCAATTGCAGCGGCATATGACGCGGCGCTTGACTGGTCTAAATATCAGCGCCCGCAAGCCCAGCCGGAGACAAATCCGGCCTATCATCTTTATGTAGTTGCGCATCCCGAGCGCGACCGGATCATTGCGCGCCTGAAAGAACAGAATGTCGAGGCCGGTATCCATTACGCCGTTCCGGCCCATTTGCACCCCGGCTACAGTAATCTCGTCACCCTACCCCCGGGCGGGTTGACAGTGACTGAGCGTTTAAGCAATTCTGTGCTCAGTTTGCCGATATACCCTGAATTTCCAACCGCCTCAGCCAAGAAAATAGCGGAGTTTATGAATGACCTTTGATCGCGCCCAACTGGATCAGGACCGCCTGAAAAATGCGGAAAGCCTGTCCAACGACAACGAGGTGCAGAAGATCGCGCTCGATTTGATCACCAAATCGGACCGCCATTTCCATGCCTATCAATGGAACTGGTTCGGCCTGCCGATTATCCAGTCGACCGAGGACATCATCGCCGCGCAGGAGCTGGTGTGGAAAGTCAAACCCGATGTCATCATCGAAACCGGCGTGGCATGGGGTGGCAGCATCGTTTTCTATGCGGCCATGATGGAGCTGATCGGCAAGGGCAAGATCGTCGGTGTCGACCTGGTTCTGCCGCAAAAAAATATCGACCTCATCATGGGGTATAATTTTTCCAAACGGATCGAGCTGATTCAGGGTTCTTCCATCGAGCAAAGCATCGTCGATCAGGTCAAGACACATGTCAAAGCTGGCGATACGGTGATGCTGATGCTGGACAGCAATCACACCCATGAACATGTTCTCGAAGAACTGCGCCTTTATTCACCTCTGGTCGGCAAGGATTCTTACATCATCGTCTCGGACACGATTGTTGAAGATATCCCTGTGCAAGAGCATCGTCCGCGCCCATGGGGCCCGGGTGACAACCCGAAAACTGCGGTCAATGCGTTCCTGAAAGAGAGCGACCGCTTTGAACTCGATCCATATTATAACGGTAAGGTTCTGATCACGTTCGACAAGGGCGGGTATCTGCGCTGCGTGAAATAGGTCATGAGCGGGGCCGTGACGCAGGACAGTATCTGGGCGGGAATCTACGACCGCTTTGATCAGGTGCCGTCTGGGACAGGCCTCTTTGATACTGATCTATGGACCAGCAAACAGAAAGAGCGAGCAGCCGCTATTCTGGCCGGACTACAGACGAAATCCGTCATACCGGATGCGGCAAAATCACGCGATTACCCGCTGGCGGCATTTCTTGCACCGATGTTGCAGCAGAAAAAAAACGTCTACATGCTCGATTACGGCGGCGCGATGGGCCAGACCTATCTCGACCTGCTGAGCAAACTGCCGCAAGCAGAAAGCCGCCTGCAATGCAGAGTGGTCGAGACACCTGAAGTCGTAGCAACCATTCCGCCAGAGCTGTCGCAACTGCCGGGGCTGTCCTTTGCCAGCAGCGCGGAAGATTACACCGCCGATGTTCTGCATTGTGGGAGTGTGTTGCAATATATCGAGAATTGGGAAGCGAAGCTCAATGAACTGATTGCCGCCTGTGATCCAAGCGTGATCGTTCTTTCGGATATGCTGGTTGGCGAGATTCCAACCTTCGTCACAGCCCAGCATTACGGCGACCGGATCATTCCCGTGAAGTTCAATAACATCGAGCGCTTTATGGCGTACTGGGATAAAACACCATATGAGCTTGTTTATCGCAGCTACTTCTATCCGCTCCCGGGTGATGAGTATTTCGCGAGCCACGCTTTGCCGGAGACACATCGCCTCAAAAAAGCGGCTCACTTTATTTTCTGCAAACGCAAAGGTGAGTAATGCGCATCCTTGCGTTCGTTGCCAAGACCACTGGACTTGCGTGCCTCAAATGGCTGCTCGCGCATCACCCTGAAGACGAATACACGATCTTTGTCGGCGACCCCGACAAGGCGCTGATTGTAGATTTTCTCAATAAAAACGGGGTTAAATGGCATGATCTGGCGACGTGCGATCCGGCCGCGATCACCGCCGGGCAGGAGTATGACTGGCTGATCAATATCTGGAGTGCGTATATTTTCCGCGAGGATTTGCTGGGCCGCGTGACGCGCTCCGTCAATATGCACCCAAGCTATCTGCCCTATGGACGTGGACGCGATCCGATCGTCTGGGCGATCCGCGACCAAGTTCCCGCAGGCGCGACCTTGCATCAGATCACCGCCGGGGTGGATGAAGGGCCGATCTGGGCACAGGTGGAAATTCCTTTTACGCTTCCGGTGCGCGGCGAAGATTTATACAACCGGGTCGAACCTGCGGCGATTGAACTTTTTTGTTCAAGCTGGACAGACTTGCGCCTGACGACAGAGGAACCCCGCCCGCAGGGTCAACCGGAGCTGCCGACACGCAAGCGCAAAGATCTTTTGGCTGATCGTCTGGTGACGCTGCAGGACGACGCAGAAACTGCGCTCAGCAAAATTCTGGCTCATGATTTTTCAGCGAACGGTTATACCGCTCTGCTTGAAAATGGGGACGAGCCTTTGCCCGTCTCACTCGCGCTGACGCAGAGCGTTATAAATTAGACATAATCAAAATATGCCCTTCTAAATCGCATGTAAACGCTCTATGATCTGGCTCTGAAAATAGAACAAAAGAGCTGTTTATGTCTGCCTTACCAAAATCAGATGAAATCCAGATGGCCGGACCGTGGGTCACGGAAGAAGATATTGCCATTGTCACCGACATGCTGCGCAACGGCTGGTACGGCAAAGACGCTTACAAGTATGTCGAAACCTTCGAAAAAGAATTCGCTGCATGGCACGGGCGCAAATATGCGTTGATGACTCCGAACTGCACGACCTCGATCCACCTTTTGCTCGACGGCCTTGGCATCACCGACGGCGATGAAGTCATTGCTCCGCAATGCACTTGGATCGCCTCGGTCGCGCCTGTCGTCTATCAACGCGCAACCCCTGTCTTCGCCGACATCGATCCGGTTCACTGGTGCGTGACGCCTGAATCCATCAAAGCCTGCATCACGCCGAAAACCAAAGCGGTCATCGTCGTCGACCTGTTCGGCAATATGCCGGATATGGACGGCATCAAAGCCGTGTGCGACGAAGCGGGCATTTATCTGATCGAAGATGCCGCCGAAGCATTGGGTTCGATGTATGGCGGCGTACGGGCGGGGAAATTCGGCATCGGATCAGTGTTCAGCTTTCACCGCACCAAAACTATCACCACAGGCGAAGGCGGTTGCCTGCTGCTGGATGATGACGCGTTATATGCACGCTGCAAATTCATCCGCGATCATGGCCGCGCACCCGGCACCTATTACAATACCGAAGTCACGTTCAAATATATGCCGTCCAATTTGCAGGCCTCGCTCGCCTATGCGCAGTTCAAGCGTGTCGATGAGCTGGTCGAGCGTAAACGCTGGATCTGGAAGACGTTTGCGAAACATCTGGCCGACGTTCCCGATATCCTGCTGAACCCCGAGCCTGGCAATATCATCAACGGTGTGTGGTGCCCGGCGCTCGTCTTCGGCAAATCGCATAACATCACTAAGGAACAGGTGATGGAGAAACTCTCCGCGCTCGGCCTGCCGGTGCGCCCGTTCTTTTATCCGTTGCAATCGTTGCCCGCCTTCCCGGATCAGGACGCGCAAGGACGCAAGAGCTGTCCGGTCGCGTATGATGTTTCATCCCGCGGCATCAACCTGCCGTGCGCCTTCTCGCTGACCGAAGAGCAGATCATGCGTTACGCGCAGGGCATCAAAACAATTCTGGGGATGTAAGATTTTGAGCGCCCGCCTCTCCGACATTCAGGATATCGCCTTTCCGGTCAAGGATACTGCCGACGCATCGCTGTCGATCTACGAGGCCGTCCCCTTCCCGATCAAGCGCGTCTTTGTGGTGAATGCGACGGAGGCTTGCGAGCGTGGCTTTCATGCGCACCGCATCTGCAAGCAATTGCTAGTTTGCCTTAAGGGTCAAACGGAGCTGACCATCGATGATGGGGCAAGCCGCCAGACCATTACCCTCGATACGCCGGGCCGCGGCATCCTCATTCCCGCAGGCATCTGGGGAGAGCAGACTTACGCGCAGGACAGCATCCTGATGGTGCTGACCGATCAACCCTATGATGAAACCGATTACATACGGGATTATCAGGATTTCAAAAAATACCGTGGAGTAACTTCATGACCAAAATTGTTGTCACAGGCGGATTAGGCCATATCGGATCTGATTTTCTGCGCCAGATGCCCGCTTTGCTGCCGGGAGCATCGGTGACGATCATCGACAATCTGTCGACACAGCGGTATTGCAGCCTGTTCAATCTGCCCAAATCCCTGGCCTACACGCTGGTTGAGAAAAGCATTCAGGACACCAATCTCGATCAGGAACTTGCCGGGGCGAAAGCGGTAATCCATCTGGGTGCAACCACCGACGCCGCCGGAACCGCCAGCAACCCGAATTTGATTTTCGACAACAACCTGCCCGCGACCTCGGCCCTTGCCGAAGCCTGTATTCGCACGGGCGTGCCGCTGCTGTTCCCATCCTCGACCAGCGTATATGGGGTGCAGGAAGGTCTGGTCGATGAAGACTGCGACAACCTTCAGCCACAAAGCCCTTATGCCGATTGCAAAATTCAGGAAGAGGCGCTGATCAAATCTTATGGCGACAAAGGGTTGAAATATTCTCTTTGCCGATTCGGGACGATTTTCGGCACCTCCGCCGGAATGCGTTTCCACACCGCCGTCAATAAATTCTGCTGGCAGGCGGCGATGGGCACGCCGATCACCGTGTGGCGCACGGCCATGGACCAGAAACGCCCGTACCTCAGCCTTGATGATGCGAGCCGCTTTATTGCCTTCGTGATTGAGCAGAACCTGTTCGACAACCGCCTCTATAACATCGTCACGCGCAACTATACGGTGCGCGATGTCGTCGATACGATCCGCGCGGTCGTGCCAGACCTGAGCGTCACTCTGGTTGATAACAAGATTATGAACCAGCTGTCTTATGAAGTGTCCAGCGCACGCATTCAGGACAAAGGCTTTACCTTCACCGGCGATCTCAAGACCGCCGTTCATGAAACCATCGGCCTGCTCCGCGCCGATCTGAAAGCGGCCTGATCATGAAAGTTCTGGTCACAGGTGGTGCGGGATTTATCGGCTCCCATGCGGTCATTCGTCTGTTGAATGAGGGCTGTAGCGTTCTCAATATCGACAAGCTGACCTATGCGGGATCGCTCGATAATCTTGGTGAGCACCAGAATCATCCCCAGCACCAGTTTGAAAAAGTCGATATTTGTGACGCGCCGAAGATCAATGCTTTGTTCGCCTCCTTCAAGCCTGATGCCGTTCTGCATATGGCAGCCGAAAGCCATGTCGACCGCTCGATTGACGGGCCGCAGGTATTTATCGATACCAACATCGTCGGCACCCATACGATGGTCAAGGCGGCGTTCGATTACTGGCAGGGCTTAGCCGACAAAAGCCAATTCAAATTCGTCCACCTTTCAACTGACGAGGTCTTCGGGGCCCTTGGCGAGAGCGGGCATTTCAGTGAGACATCGCCCTACCAGCCGAACTCACCCTATTCTGCGTCCAAGGCCTCATCAGACCTGCTTGTGCGCGGCTATACCAAGACCTATAAATTTCCGGGCATCATCATCAACGCCTCCAACAATTACGGCCCACATCAGTATCCAGAGAAACTCATACCTTTGATGATTCTCTCGGCACTGGAAGAAAAGCCGCTGCCGGTTTACGGGCAAGGCCAACAGGTGCGCGATTGGCTTTATGTGACTGATCATGTCGAAGGTCTGTGGCGTGTGCTGAAGAACGCTGCACCCGGCGCGACTTACTGCATCGGTGGCGGCAAGGATGTGCGCAATATCGATATCGTTGAGACGCTCTGCGCTTTGCTCGACAAAAAGCAGCCGCGTGCGTCCGGCAAACCCTACCGCGAGCTGATCAGTTACGTCACCGACCGCCCCGGCCATGATTTCAGGTACGCAACCGCAACGGATAAGATCAAAGCTGAGCTTGGTTGGACACCTGCGACTTCTTTGGAACGCGGCCTTGAGCAGACAGTTGAGTGGTATCTGCAGGAGCAGGACCGCCTGATGAGTCTGCCGGCCCGCCAGCGCCTCGGAAAGACAGGGACAGCATGACCAAATGTACCAAAGGCATCATTCTCGCCGGGGGCACAGGCAGCCGTCTGTATCCGCTGACGATTGCCGTGAACAAGCAGCTACTGCCGATCTTCGATAAGCCCGCTTTATATTACCCGCTGACCTCACTCATGCTCGCTGGTATTCGCGATATTCTGGTCATCAGCAGCCCGGATGATCTGCAGGCCATTCAGAGCCTGCTAGGGGACGGGGCGCAATTCGGTCTTTCACTGCACTACGTCGCGCAGGAGAGCCCGCGCGGCCTGCCCGAAGCCTTCATTCTGGGTAAGGATTTTATCAATAACGAACCTGTGGCGATGATCCTTGGCGACAACTTTTTCTATGGGCAGGGCTTTTCCGCCCTGCTGGAACAGAGCGCCGGGAGCGGCGATCAGGCTCATGTTTTTCTCTACGGCGTGAAAGACCCGTCACGCTACGGCGTCGCCAAGTTCGACGCGCAGGGAAAGCTGACCGAAGTGGTCGAGAAGCCTAAAGATTTCATATCGCCATGGGCGATCACCGGGCTCTACTTCTTCCCGGGCGATGTAGCCGAAGCCGCCGCAGTGCTGAAGCCGTCCGCACGGGGCGAGCTGGAGATCACTGACCTGCTCCGCCATTATATCAAGGAGGGGCGTATTACTACGTCCCAGCTGGGCCGTGGCAATGTCTGGTTCGATATCGGTACACCGGAATCGATGTTGCAGGCCTCAAGTTTTGTCGAGATGATTCAGAACCGCCAGCGGCTGCTGATCTCTTCCCCCGAAGAAGTCGCATGGCGCATGGGGTGGATTTCAACCGAAGCCTATAAGGAAAGAATCTCGGCCTTGCCCGCCTGCTCGTACCGCTCTTCGCTCGAACTGGCGCTGATTTCATGACCGAAGTTCTGACCACGCCTCTGCACGGCCTGCTCCTATTCAAGCCACGCGTTTTTTGTGACGCGCGCGGCTATTTTTATGAATCATGGAAACTGAAGGATTACCGCGATCTCGGTGTTCAGCAGGACTTGCTGCAGGATAATTGCTCGTATTCCAAAAAGAACGTCCTGCGCGGGCTGCATATTCAGCGCTCGCAGGCGCAGATTTTATGGGTCGCCTTTGGTCATGTGCGGCAGGTTCTCCTTGATGTGCGGAAAGATTCGCCGACCTATGGGCAGCATTTCGCGATCGATCTCAAGCGCGAGGACCCGACGCAAGTTTACATGCCGCCCGGATTTGCCGGCGGCTTCTGCGTGATCAGCGACGAAGCCTGCATGAATTATAAATGTTCGCAGTATTATTCGCCGATAGACGAGGGCGGCGTCCGCTGGGACGACCCTGATCTTGGTATCGACTGGCACGTCACCGCCCCGATCATGACCGAGCGCGACCGGAATTTCCCCTGCCTGAAAGATCTGCCTGAGGCTGTCATATAAATGACCGCGGGCCCCGACATTGCCATCGTGATGCTGACCTACAACCATGCATGGTCGCTACCTGAAACGCTCGACTCATTGCTGGCGCAGACGTTTCAGGATTTTCATCTGCTGATCGTCGACGATGCATCGCGCGACGACAGTTACGCCGTGGCACAATCCTATCAATCCCGTTTTAAGAACTGCGTGGTCATACGTAACGACCCCAATAAGGGTTCGATCGGGAATTCCTATGCCTCAATCGGGCTGCTTGATGAGCAGTGCCCGAATGCACGATTTTGTATGTGGGCCTGTCCGGATGATATCTGGTCGCCGACCTATCTGGAGGTTTTGCGCGCGACCTTGTTGAATAATTCCGACGCCGTTGTCGCGCAGAGTTATATTGATGAGGATGGACCGACACCGGATGCCCCACGCGTCCTGCAGCGACTTCTGCCTCTCGAGGCCCGCTCATACGCAGCCGCGCGAAAAATCTTCAGTCCGGTCATCCTGCCGGGCAGTATTGGCAACTATAACGCCACCATCCATGGCCTGATCCGCCATAGCGAGTGGCGGAAAATATTTTCTGCCGCAGAGGCTGTTTATACGCGCAGCGTTCTTGCCGAACTTTCACTGATTTTTGCCATGCTTCTGCGCGGATCGATTGCGATTGCGCCGGAACAACTCTTTCATAAACGCCATGAGACCAACCGTGAAGAGCGGTACCCCGACGATAAACTGACCGAATATTACAGGACCGTGTGGCGGCGGGCCTGGGCGGCGGCGGGGTGCCTGCCATGGTTTTTAAAAATCAGGCGCGCCGACCGCCCCTTGAGTATGGTAATATTCACTTGGCTGCATCTGATTTATTTTTATGCTCATCTTGGGCTCTATCGTCAGGCCAAGCGCATCGAGCAACGCATGAGGAAATAAATATGACTCAATCTTTGAAAGACTCCCTGCGCGGTTGCTACGAAATTCCGCTTTTCCTGAAAGAAGGAATTGAACGATTTGAAAATACGCGCAGCGCTTTCCTGCAATCCCTGCTGATACCCTTGATTTTAATTCCGTTGCAATTGCCTGTCGCGGGGAGCGACCCAGAGCTGGCCCAGTATGCGTTCCTGACAATTTTGGTTATTTTGTCTTACCGTGTGATTGTTTCGACTGCATTCTTTCTTGGCGGTGTCTGGCTGCTGACCTGGCCAATGGAGCGCAAGGATCGATTCTATCGCTTCGCGACGGCTTCAAACTGGATCGGGCTGACGGGTTATGTTCTGCTGCTGCCTTATTTTATTCTGATTATGACCGGCACGTTTACTCCCGAGCAATTGGGCACGTTCCTGCTGTTTCTGATCGGATTTTTCATCGCGATGACGACCTTCACCGCGCGTCATGCCTTGAACGTCCACTGGGTAGTTGCGGCGATGATCGGTATGGGGGCGCTGCTGTGTGAAATCCTGGCAGCTATTATGATCGGCGGCCTGCAGGGGCCGGCCCAGAGTTAAGCCCTATAAGCCATCCCCCCACGCGGATTTCTTGGCCGTCTTATAGAGCGGATCGCGTTTGGAAAAAACCCGGGTCGCGGCGTGGCCGTCTTTTTCGCATACTTCAAGCTCGATCAGTTTGCTGCCATGGGGATGGCCGATGATGCGCGCCGCAGGTTTGGGCAAAGATGTGCGGGTTGCCACCACATAAGAAAATTTTTCGTCCTCATGACCCAATGAGGCATCCCCTTTCACCCGGCGGTGAAAGGACGGACGATCTATCCGTACCGAGAAGTGACACCAGCGATCCGAATCTTTCAGCGGACAGGCCAGCATGTGCGGGCAAGGTGCCGCCAGCTCAGCACCAAGCTGTAACAGTTTTTCCCGTACCGCATGAATGGTTTGAAAGCCAAGCGGTGTACCCGGTTCAATTACAACCAGCGCCGTCGTGACATCCGGCCAGATACGCTCAATCTCGGCTGTGATCTCAACAGGGGGCAGCTCGTTCAGCACATATGACAGAAGGACCAGATCCGCTCTATGCGGAGTGCGCGTTGCGAGCGCCGCAGGTTCAACCATAATTTTTTCAGGGATCAGGTCTTCGGCAATTTTGCGCAGATACGGATTTGGTTCAACCAGCGTCAGGTTTTGCAGGCTTGGCCAAATTTCAAGTGCGGCAAGAGTTGCCGTGCCGGGACCGGCACCGAGATCGAGCAGATGGTGCGGCTGGAAGTCTGGCCAAAGCGCGCGCAGGCGTCTGCAGACATCGGCAACCGCCCCATAGGTTGCAGGCAGGCGTGAGGCCATGTAGGCCAGAGCCTCCTGTTCATTACGGATTTGCAGCGACGCGGCTTCTGACTGGCGGCGGTAGCGGTCCGAGAGGAGCTGATAATGACGGGAGAGGTCGTGCGTCGAAACCCCTTCGAGCAAGTCTTCCATACGCGCACGCAAGGAGGCAGGAAGCTGCATCGCGGTCAGACCGGGAGTGAAGGCACCGTTTGCGCCTTACGCGTGGTCAGGGTCCAACCGAAAGCATGGAAGGCGATACCGGTGATAACATTGACGATGGCGATCGCTGCAAAAATACCGGTCACGCCATCTATGTAATAGCCGAGATGAACCGCCGGGATCAAAACCACGATCATCTTCAGGAAGATCATTCCGGCCGAATATTGCGGGCGGCCCATAGCATTGAACGCCGACCCCCAGCCACTGACGATATTTGCAAACGGATAAGAAAACGGCACCAGAATAAAATACAGCACGATCAGACTGCGGACCGCGGGATCATCTGAAAAGCCCTTGGCGATCAACCCACCACCAATGCCCAAAACCACAGCGACGAACACCGACCAGATGACGCAGAAGGCCAATGCCTGTTTCAGCGTGTCACGTACCCGGTCATACCGGCCTGCGCCCCAGTTCTGCCCGATGATAGGCCCCATACCAACCGAAAGCGCCATCATCACAATAAAAACGAAGGCTTCAACGCGGGTTACCACACCGAAGGCCGCGACGGATGCCGCGCCGGTTTTCGAAAGCAGGCTGATGATCACTGAGTTCAAAATCGACGGCAAGGCTGAGGTCAGCCCCGCAGGGATGGCAATGAACAGCAGACGTTTGGCCGAATCCCCGAAGCGTGACAGATCTTTGAGATAGGACAGACAGATCATGTTCTTTTTGCGCAGGACATAAAGTCCCGCCAGCATCGCGCAGGCGTTGGCAAAAACGGTGCTGATCGCTGCGCCCTGAAGTTCCAGGCGCGGAAAGCCCAGCAAACCAAAGATCAACAGCGGATCAAGGATCGCATTGGCGACGGCGGCGGTCGTCATGATCATCGCCGGGGTCATCGTATCGCCGGACGCACGCAGCGCGGCGTTGCCGACAATCGGCAGGCAGATGAATACCGTGCCGAGAAAGTAGATGCTCATATAATCATCGATGCGGTCGATCATCGCTTCGTCAGCGCCCATCGCCCGGAACAGAGGGTTCATCAGGAAGATGCCTAGGCAGGTGACCAGGAGGGTCGCAATGACAACCATCACCAGCCCGTGCGTGGTGACGCGGCGGATGTCTTCGGTTTTCTTCTCGCCGATCAAGCGCGAGACCACCGACGACATGGCGATCCCAAAGCCCATAAAGACGGCGAAGATGATGAACGTGATCGGGAAGGTGAAGCTGATCGCGGCAAGGCTGTCGGTGCCGAGGAAGGACACATACAGCGTATTGACCAGCTGGAAGCTGATAATAGCAAAAATGCCCCACATCATCGGAATAGAGAGACGGAGGAGGTGCGACCGAATATTCCCGGTCGTCAGGTCGCCTTTGTTTGAGTACGCGCTCATGGCGACCTTATATAGAGGTTGCGGCGATTAACCAAGAGACTTCAGTTCAGCATCCAGTTTCCGGCCTGTCGTCTCTGGCGGCATCGTGTTCTTGGCCATCATCCAGTAGAAAGTCGGCACAATAAAGAGCGTGAAGAAGGTCGAGAAGCAAATCCCGCCGACGATCACGACACCAATTGGGAAGCGGCTTTCCGCGCCAGCACCTGTTGCCAGCACCAGAGGCACCGCACCCGCGACCATCGCAATCGAGGTCATGACGATTGGGCGCAGACGCTGCTCGGCGGCTGTCTTGATCGCTTCGACGAATTCCATGCCTTCATCGCGCAGCTGGTTGGCGAATTCAACGATCAGAATCCCGTTCTTCGCCGCAAGACCGACCAGCATGATCAGGCCGATTTCGGTAAAGATATTCAGCGTCGCCCCCGAAAGGAACAGACCCCAGAGTGCACCGACAATCGCCAGCGGCACCGTCATCATAATGATGAAAGGGTGGATCCAGTTTTCGAACTGCGCTGCGAGGAAGAGGTACACGGCAACCAGAGCGAGGACGAAGATCACATAAATGCCCGTGCCGGTTTCTTGCAGCGTGCGGGATTCGCCTTTGTAATCGATCCGGGCTTCTTCAGGGAGAACCTCTTTGGCAGTATTCTGTAAGAATTTGAGCGCATCGCCGAGCGAGTAACCGGGTGCAAGTGACGCAGATATTGTCACCGAGCGCACGCGGTTGAAGCGGTTGAGCGATCCGGCATCGGCAGATTCTTTTAACTGCACGAGGTTGGAGAGCGGAATCAGTTCGCCCGAGGTCGAAGAGCGGACATAGATATTGGTGGAGTCGTCAGGGCGGAGACGGTCTTTATCCTGCCCCTGCAAAACCACATCATATTCTTCGCCATCATCCATATAGGTGGTGACGCTGCGCGAGCCGTAGAAAGTCTGCATCGTGTTGCCGATGTCCTGCACGGAGACGCCGAGATCGGCAGCCCGGTCGCGGTCGATATTTAAGCGCAGCTGCGGTTTGGTTTCCTTGTAATCATAGTCGACGTTGCGCAGCAGGGCGTTTTCACGAATTTTTGGCAGCATCAGATCGCGCCATTTGGCGAGCTCTTCGTAAGAATTGCCGCCAATCACGAATTGCACCGGGGTCGAGAAGCCGCTTTGGCCGAGCGAGCCTGGTTCAATCGGGAAGGCGAAAACGCCGGGGATCGACATGAAATCCTGGAACAGGCCGGGTGTCCCCGCCATGAAGTCACCCCAGATGATCTCGCTGGTTTTGCGGTCGCGCTCTGCCCATGGTTTGAGCAGGATAAAGACAAAACCGCCATTGACCGCGCCGGTTGTTGAAAAGCCGGCCGGGACAATCGAGACCACGCCATTGGCTTCGCCAGTGCCGTTCTCTGGCCCACCATCTTTGGGCGACAGGAGCTTGAGCATTTTCTCTTCCATCATCGCCATGTGGCGTTTGGAATATTCGAGCGACGCGCCTTCCGGGGCGCTCATGATCGCGAGGAAATAGCCGCGGTCTTCTTTCGGGGCATATTCGGTCTGGATATACTGGGCGAGGAACACGCCAAAGGCCAGAACCAGCACCATGAAGCCGACGATGCGGGCCGGGTGGCGGAAACATTTATCAAGGAAGCCATGATATCTGACTGTGGCGCGGTCCAGCCAGGTATTGACGCGGTCGGTGATGAAGTTTTTGTGGTGATGATCTTTAGGTTTCTTGAGAATCTGCGAACAGAGCATAGGGGTCAGGGAAAGCGCCGTCACACCAGAAAAAAGAATCGCACCAATAATGGCCCAGGCAAATTCGGTGAAGAGTTTTCCGGCATCGCCGGGGATCAGGGATACTGGCATAAACACGGCGACCAGAACGAGTGTGGTCGCAATGACGGCAAAGGCGACCTGATTGGTGCCGATGTAGGCGGAGGCCAGCGGCGGTTCGCCCGCTTCGATGCGTTTATAGACGTTCTCGAGCACCACAATCGAGTCATCGACGACGAGGCCGATGGCCAGCACCAGAGCCAGCAAGGTCAAAAGGTTGATCGAGAAGCCGAGCACCCAGAGCACGATAAAAGCACCCACCAGCGAGACGGGAATCGCGAGCGCTGGAATAATCGTTGCGCGCAGGTCGCCGAGAAAGACCCAGATGATGAAGATAACCAGCAGCATGGTCAGGCCGATGGTCAGGTAAACTTCATGGATCGATGCCTCAATATAAACGCCTGAGTCGAAGGCAGTTTCCATGATGACGTCTTTGGGCAGCGTCGGGATGATTTTAGCCATCTCAGCTTTGACGCCGCGAATCACATCCAACGTATTGGCATTCGACTGCTTGGCAATCCCAAGACCAATCGAGGCGCGGCCGTTATATTTAAGTTCGGTCCGCTCATCGAGTGCACCTTTCTCGACCTTGGCAACATCGCTGACACGCACGAGGTAGCCATCTTCACCGCGCCGGATGACCATATTCTTGAAATCATCGAGATTGTTATAGACGCGGTTGATGCGGACACTGAATTCGCGGTCGAGGGATTCAATACGGCCTGCAGGAAGTTCGACGTTTTCACGGCGCAGGGCCGCTTCGATATCAGCGGCAGTTACATTACGGGCGGCCATTTCCTTGCGGTCGAGCCAGATACGCATGGCGTATTTACGCTGGCCGCCGATCTGCACGGCGGAAACACCGTCAACAATCGCAAGGCGATCGACCAGATAGCGGTCGGCATAGTCGGTCAGCTCAAGACCGTCACGGGTCTTGGATTGCAGAGCAATCCAGAAAATCGGCTGGGCATCGGTATCGCTTTTCGAAACCTGAGGTGCATCGACTTCATCAGGTAGCTGAGCGGTGACGCGGCCAACCCGGTCGCGGACATCGTTGGCGGCTTCGTCGACGTTGCGGTTCAGCTCGAACTCAACCGTGATCGTCGACAGACCGTCCTGAGATTTGGAGTCGATAGTCTTGACTCCCTCAATCCCCGAGATGCTGTCTTCAAGAATCTGCGTGATACGCGTTTCGATGACGTCGGCTGAGGCGCCGATATAGGCTGTTTCAACCGAGACGACTGGCGGATCGATATCCGGATATTCGCGCACTGCCAGTTTACCGAAGGCAATAATGCCAACGATGATGATCAGCAGGTTGAGCACACTCGCAAAGACTGGTCTGCGGATGGAGACATCTGAAAGAAACATCGGAATTTACCTGTAACGTTCTATTGCGGGGGCACAGACTCAGTTGGTTGTTCAGCTGGCGGCTGTTCAGCCGCTGGAGTTTCAGTTGTATTTTCAGCTGGTGGCTCCACAGCTGGCGCAAAAGCGGCAGGCTCTTCTACCGGAGGCGCGGCTTCCAGTGTCGTCTCCGGCGTGGTTGCGGGGGCAACCGGGAAACTTTCCTGTTTGCGCTCATTGGAATATTCAACCGCTTCTTTAATCGTCTGTTCGATATTCTTTTCACCGACGATTTTCACTTCCGCGCCATTCTGAGCTTTCTGCAGACCTTCGATGATCACTTTATCACCAGCGTTCAAACCGCTCAGAACTTCCACGTAGCCAGCCTGACGGTTGCCTGTGGTCACGGTTTTTTCAACGACCTTATTATCAGCACCGACGCTCAGCACAGTTTTCTTGTCGCCAGCCGAGACAATCGCCTCTTCGGGAATAGCGAGAGACTCGCGTGAACTCTTGACGATATTGGCTTTCATCAAGAGGCCCGGGCGCAAGCGCGTATCCGCATTGGGGACGATGGCATTGATCATGACGGCGCGGGTCATGGTGTTGATCCGCGAGTCGATTGCCGAGATCTTGCCGGTAAAAATTTCACCGGGATAGGCTTCGGTCGTCGCCCGAATTTCGAGGCCGGGTTTAAGCACAGCCAAATAACTTTCAGGAACCGAGAATTGCAGTTTGATCGGATCGAGTTCATCGATTGTCGTGATCATGGTGGTTGGCCCGACCATATCGCCGACGCTGACCTTACGGATGCCGAGAACGCCATCGAAGGGCGCGACCACAGTGCGTTTTTCCAGCTGGGCCTTGGCAACGTTCATGCGCGCCTCTTCTTCATCGCGGCGGGCTTCGGAGCCGATACGGCTGCGTGCCAACTGATCATACCGACCAAAGGCTTTGGCAGCTTCGTTGAGGGTCGCCTGTTCTTCGTCGCTGTTCAGCTCAACGATGACAGTTCCAGCTTTGACGAATTCGCCTTCATTGACGTTGATGCTTTTGACCGTTTCGGTCACGGTCGGCATCAGCATCGCCGACTGGTTGGCCTGCGCCGTGCCAATCGCTTCGATCTGGTCTGCAAAAGTCCGCATGGTTGCCTGAGCTACCACCACACCCGGCGCCGACATCGGTGGCTGGAAATCGGCAAATTTGATTTTCATGGTCAGCACAAATCCAGTGCCGCCGACTAGGGCTAATACAACCAAAGCGAGAGCTATTCTTTTTGCCCATTTGCGGAACGGGCGTTTTTTCGGCTGTGCGTAGGTATCATTGATCATTGTCAATTCCGGGCCTGTCAGGTGTGGGTATATAAGTAATTTGTTTGTGTCATAGCTGGCAGAAAATGTCATCCCCGGTTGCCAGTAAGCTCCGGGCAGGCGGCCTTTGCCGTCTTTCCATTTATTCTTAAATTCGTCACAGATAAGCCCTTAATTTAACATAATACTTACCAATCTTCGGTATTCTGAAAGGATGGGGTGGGCTACAAACAGTCTCACAAAAATAAAAAGACAATAAAAACAATAAGATAACTTAGGCCCTATCAAGGCCTGCAGGGGGAATACGATGCCAACAGGGACTAACGGAAATGATGTGCTTTTTTTCCAAGGCACACTCGGCAACCTGGTCATGAGCATTACCAACCCCTATACTGGCGAAGTTATCCTTCTCAACGATATCTATAATATCAACACCACGACATATGATGGTCTTAACGGCAATGACACGCTGCTGATGACGGACTTTGGCGATGCGCTTTTTCTGGATGGGACGAGCGGTACGCAGACGGTCAGAAATATTGAATCCTTTTTCGCAGGGGACGGCGGTGATGCGCTGATCCTGTCCAGCGCAACCCATACGCTTGGCAATATCACCATCGATGGCGGTTTGGGCAATGACGTACTGTGGGCCAACAATGGCAACGACCGAGTCAACGGCAGCGACGGCGACGATAATATCAACGGCGGTGGCGGCAATGATTTCCTGAATGGCGGCAATGACAACGACACCATCAACGGGGCCTCCGGGGCGGACCTGCTGAATGGTGAAGCCGGGATGGACCGTCTGATGTATTCCGTCGATGCCGGTTGGGGCAGCGGCTTCGGTTTGTCCGTCAATGGCGGGCTTATCGCTGTTGGCAGCGGTGCGACTTCGTTTGTCTTTAATGGCTCTCAGAGCGCCTCTTACGACACGTTCAGCGGCGGCGATGGCATTGACTTCGTGATCGGTACGTCTGGCAATGATGTTCTGGTTCTTGATGATGCTCTTTCGATACGGCACCCTTCGAGCAGCGGCGCACGCGTCACCAGCGTCGAGGAAATGGATATGGGCGGCGGCCATGATGTCGTCGATCTGCTGAGTGCGAATTATGCCTATGGCGATGTGATCCTGCGCGGCGAGTCCGGCAATGATTGGCTGCGCAGCGGCAGCGGCAACGATACGCTGTATGGCGGCACCGGAAATGATTATCTGGTGGGCGGCGCAGGCAACGATGTGATTTACGGCGGCAACCACGATGCCCTGATTACGATTGATAAGGACTTCGCAGATGACATCACGTTTCCGGGCCTGATCGAGGGCACCAATCTCGTGAACCTTTTACCCCCAGGCGACCCTTCGCTCGGGATTGCCGACGGTAATCTTGATATCGGCTTTGACAGCACCGCGACCATCACCTTCCGTCAGGGCTTTGCCGGCTATAACAATACACTGGGCGTTTACGCGATTGCCGCGGACGGCACGATCCAAAGCGCGTCGATTCTTTGGGCGAATGTCAAGACGGCGGGCATAAATGTCGCGCATACCGTCGACCTGCCGACCGACGCCACCCATGCGCAACTAGGGTTCTTCATTATCGCTGACGGCGATAACGTCAACAATCATTACAGCGGCTTGAATATCACCGGGAACGGCGTAGTCAGCTTTATTTATGATTTCGGTCAGGTCACGCAGCGGGCCGCCAACGTCGCCGACGATGCGGGTCATATCTCGATCGTTTACAATGACGGCGTAACGACACAGGTTCTTGGCGGGTACGACTATCATACAACAGGCCGCGGTGATGACCCGTCGCTGAACTGGGATGATAAAACCCATGTGGTGTCTGGCCTGGCCAGCGTCGGTAATGATGATGTGTTGCGCATCGGCTTCGAAGACCTGCCGTGCACCGGGGACGCCGACTACGAAGATGTTCTGTTCGATTTCAATGTGAATCCCGGCTATACCGATCCAAGCGAGGTTGGCAATGATGTGCTGATTGGCGGCGCGGGCAACGATACGCTCTATGGAGAGGCCGGGAACGATATTCTGGTCGTAGGTCTTGGCGCTGATCAGATTTATGGCGGCAGCGGCAACGATATCATTGCCTATGATGTCCTTGATACATTGGTCGACACAATTTTTGGATTTGAAACTGGCACCGGCCACGACACGCTGAATCTCGCAGCTCTGCTGCAGGGCTTCGATTCCGGTGACAATATCAACGATTTCGTGCACCTTGCATCGGTCAGCGGCGGGACGGAGGTTCGTGTCAACGCTGATGGGGATGTTGGGGGGGCGTTTACCACGATTGCTCTGATCGCCGGTGGAGTAGGTGGCGCAAGCCTTGCCGATCTCGTCGGTCATGGCAATCTGGTGGTCGACACGCCGGTCTCCGTCTAGATTAAATTTTTTGCTGATTTTATCCGCAATCCATGGCTTTATGTCATCCCATGAGCCAAGTCGCGGACGCCATTCTCTTTACGCTTGAGCAGGCGGGGATCACCCCCGCAGCGCCCGTCCTTATCATCATGGGCGCGGACACCAAGCTGTCGGCACATTTTCCTGGCGCAACCATCTGGCATCCGCAAGCCGATCAAACGTCGCAATGGTCGCATCGCGCCCATCCGGTTTTAAGCGATCTCGGCGGTGACCGTGAGTTTCAAAGCGTGATTATTTTCTGCCCGCGTCAGAAAGATGAAAGCCTGTATCTGATTGCGCAGGGGCTGGGTATGCTTAAAGACGGGGGCACGCTGATTGCCGCAGCCGACAATCTCTCGGGTGGCCAAAGCCTGCCGAAACTTTTTGCGCAACTGGGTGCAGAATCCGCGAACCAGTCCAAACATAAATGCCGTGTGGTGTGGACCAATGCGCCGCACACGGTTGATCCGATGGCGATTGCCCGCGCAGTCGGCGCAGGTGCGCCGCAAGAGCGCGCAGACGGTCTGACCACTCAGCCGGGATTGTTCAGCTGGAACCGCACCGATAAGGGCACGGACGCCCTGCTTCATCATCTGCCGTTCTCGCTTGCGGGAATAGGGGCCGATTTCGGCTGCGGCATTGGTGTGCTCGGCCAGCGTCTGCTGCAGCGCTACAGCGCCATCACAAAACTTTACTGCATCGACAATGATAGCCGCGCAATTGCTTGCTGCCGCAAAAACCTTGAGCAGTGGCAGGCCCGGTGCGATTTCATGTGGGCCGATGTGCGCAAGCTGCCGCAGCTGCCGCTACTTGATTTTATCGTCATGAACCCGCCGTTTCACGAGGGCAAAGCCGATGCCAATCTTTTGGGCCAGAATTTTATCACGAGCGCCGCGGCGCATCTGAAGCCGGGCGGCATGCTGGTGCTGGTGGCCAATGTCCACCTGCCTTATGAAAGCCTGCTGCATCAGCATTTCAGCCTGCACCGCTTGGTCAGTTCGGAAAACGGTTACAAAATCATCGAAGCAGTGAAGTAGCCTCTACGGCTTCAGATCTAGGCCTGAAAGTTTGGCGATATAGGCCACAAAATCCGGATCCTCGCCCTTCATCAGCAGCGGCAGCGCTGCGACGAAATTCGGTTTCTCCAGCCACTGGCGAATATAATCGACCCACGAATTCCACATGCGCCGATAGGCAGGACTGGTTTCTGAGGCGAGCAGAATGAAGCTTCTCTCAAACAGGGCCGTCAGCATTTCATAAAGAATATATTGCCGCCGGGCGGTTTCAGGGTCCGTGCTGGGATGCGTATGGGTATCGATTTCCGGATAGAGAAACAGCTTCTCCTGAATCTCGGTATAGTGCGCCATCAGCTTGTCGTAGATTTCTTCTTGTTCATTCTGCCGCTCTTTGCGTTCCTGATAGATAAACGTGATCAGCACCAGCGGGATACCCACGATGGTGGCAATGTAGCTCATCAGTTCGAACCATTCGAGCGGTGTAGTAATGCCTAACATGCGGCCAGTGTGCCACAAACCGCCCCTGAAAAAAAGGTGACCTGTTGTCTGAACGGGCGCGAGCCTTTAATGATAATCCATGAAGAAGATCCGCATCGACAAACTGCTTGCCAATCTTGGGTACGGCTCCCGCAAGGATGTAGGGTATGCCGTCAAGGCTGGTGCCTTTTCGCTGAATGATAAAGTGATCACCGATCCGTCTCACCTGATCCCGGCAGATGCCGCCGGAGCCGCACTGGACGGCGAGCCGCTTGACCCTGTTTCACCCCTCTCCCTTCTGCTGCACAAGCCGCGCCATTATACCTGCAGCCATGACGAAGCGGGGCTGATCGTCTATGACCTGTTGCCGCCGCGCTGGCAAAGGCGCAGCCCGACTCTGTCAACGGCAGGGCGGCTCGATAAGGATTCAACTGGGCTTGTGCTGATCACCGATGACGGTGACCTGCTGCATAAAATCATTTCGCCGAAGCATCATGTCTGGAAGCAGTATCACGTCACCTTGCGCGATCCGCTGAAAGGGACAGAGACCGAACTTTTTAAAACTGGCACCTTCACCTTTGCCAATGATCATGTGCCCCTGAAACCGGCGCACTGGATCGTGGAAAGCCCGACCAGCGGCTTCATGTCGTTGCAGGAAGGGCGGTATCACCAGATCAGGCGCATGTTCGAAGCGTTGGGCAACGAAGTTATCACCCTGCACCGCCTGCGCATCGGCGGCCTGCACCTTGGCACGCTGCAACCCGGTGAATACCGCGTTTTAAGCGCCGACGATCTGGTGGCTTTATTTGCTGACTGAGGCGAGTTGCAGGTAATTTTCAACCGTTAAATCTTCTGCCCGCAGGGTTGGATCGATTCCGGTGGCCTCAATGGCGGCTGCATAACTTTTCAGCGAAGAGCGGATCATTTTACGGCGCTGCTGAAACGCGGTATGGAGAATTTTTTCAATAGATGCGAACGACGGCGCGTCCGCGGGCAGAGCACGCGGCATGAAATGCAGAACGGTCGAATTGATTTTCGGCGGGGGCGTAAAAGCTTCGGGCGGCAGCTCCAACACGCGCTTCACCTTGCACAGCCACTGCGTCAGCACACTGAGGCGGCCATAGATTTTATTCCCTGACCCGGCGACAATGCGGTCGGCCACTTCCTTCTGGAACATCAGGGTCATGGAGGTGTAGGAATTTCCATCCGCCCGGATTTGCGACAGCCAGTTCGCGAGCAAAACGGTGCTGATATTATAGGGCAGATTGGCCACGATCGCGCGTGGAGCCGGAGCGAGATCGAGCAGGTTGGTGGCCAGTGCATCGCCTTTGAGAATCGTCAGTTTTCCGGCAGCAGCCTCCTGCAAATCCTGAAGCGCGGCGACGGCACGGTCATCATATTCAATTGCAATCACAGCTTTGGCGGGACTGCCGACCAGGCTACGCGTCAGGCCGCCGGGGCCGGGGCCGATTTCGATGACGGTCGCGCCGTCTTTGATTTCCGCAAGGCGAGCTATCTTGTCGGTCAAATTTTGGTCGAGGAGAAAATTCTGCCCAAGCGCCTTGTCCGCGCGCAGGTTATGCAGGCGGATCACCTCGCGCAGAGGTGGCAGGGCGCTTAAATCAGGCACGGTTTTCGATATAGGCGGAGCTGCGCAAATCCAAAAGGTAGCGGCGTTGCAAGCGATCCAGACGCTCGGTGCCGAGGCGTTGGGTGATGTCCTCGCGCTTCGGCAGGGTTTCTTCGGTGATCTGGCGTTTTTCACGCAGCATCAGGATATGATACCCGCCAAGGGTTTTGACCGGATCGGTTGCGACACCAGCCTGCAGGCCAGGCAGAACGGTATCAATTTCCTGAGAGAGCTGCCCTTCGCTGATCCAGCCCAAGCCGCCGCCTTGCGCGGCACCGGGGGCTTGCGAAAACTGCTGGGCGATACGCGGGAACAGTTCAGGCTTTTCGCGCAGTTGGGCGACAATTTTTTTCGCAAGTGCGCTGACTTCGCTGTCTTTCTTTTGTTCGTCCGTGGGTAAGAAAATATCGCCAAGCAGGTACTGGGTCTTGCCGATCTTACTGCGCAGCATCTCAAGTTCGCTGTCGATATCGGCTTCGCTGATATCAACCTGCGGGCGCAGTTTTTTCTGGATGACCTTGCCCCACGCAATCTGGGCGCGGATCTGGTCTTCCATCGTGCCTAGCCTGATCTTGCGTCCAGTCAGCATTTTTTTGAAATCTGCGACGGGGATTTTGTTTTGTTCGGCGATCTGATTGAAGCCACCTTCGACTTCTTCCTTGCTCACTTCAAGCTTAAGGCGGCGCGCTTCCTGCATCTTGATCTGCTCTTCCACCAGCATATCGATAACCTGCGGACGCAATTTGGCCATGAGTTCTGGCGCAGACGGCATGCCGGTCGACGCAGCGATGAGCGACATGCGGTCGTTCACATCCGAATTGGTGATGGCGTCCTGATTGACGATCACGGCGATGCCTTCTTTTCCGGCGGCAAGCGCCGGGGTCGCTGCATGGATCAGGCCTAAGGCCAGCAAGGAGAGGAGAATAGTGCGCATATCAGGCTCTTTTCTTGTCAGCAAAACGTCCGCCGGAGCGGTATTTATCGAGATAGCTTGGGAGAATTGCATCGAGCGCGGTGGGCTGTACGCCGAGATCAGCAAGCGTGAGTGCGCCGCCATGTACGACATTGTCCGTCTTCAGGCTGGTCACCTGATCGGCGGTAAGCGGCACCAGAGGCAGGGATGCAACAAATTTGGCAAGACCCCACGGCAACGCGACAAGGCTGCGTTTCGCGCGCGTCTGCGCAAACAGGCGCTGATAGATTTCTTTGAAGGTCAGAATTTCCGGGCCGCCCAGTTCAAAAATTTTACCGCGGGCCTGCGTGTCTGTCAGCGCTGCAACCACGGCGGTCGCAACATCGCCGACATAGACGGGCTGGAATTTCGTTTTGCCGCCGCCAATCAACGGCAGCGCAGGGGCAAACCGGGCCATGCCAGCAAACATATTAAAGAAGTTGTCTTCCGGGCCAAAGATTACGCTCGGGCGCAGGATGGTGGCAGCGGGATATGCGCGCAGCACGGCCTGTTCGCCAGCGAGTTTGCTTTTGGCATAGTTTGATTTTGCTGTATCCGCACCAAGCGCAGAGACATGAACAAAAGATTTGATCGCATGAGCAGTGCAAGCCTGTGCGATCCATTCTGGAATGCTTGTGTGCACATGCGTGAATTTCGCGCCGCGACCTTCAGCCAGAATGCCCAGACAGTTCACAACAAGATCAGAGCCCGCGACATCACGTTCGATCTCGGCGGCGCTTCGATAGGTTGAAGACACCGGAACGATCTGGCCAACGACACCATTGGTGCGCAGGAAGTACGCACTCTGGCGGTGACGCGTGATCACGCGGACCGTCGCCCCGGCCTTGGCCAAGCGGGCGACGACATAGCGTCCGACAAATCCGGTGGCGCCGAAAACGGTGGCGGTTTTACCCTGCAGGTTCATCGATTCATTCTCCTTCAATCGAAGTTCGACTATAATGAGTTTGAAGGGTTTTTCAAAAGTAACTTTTCATGACGAAATGCGAATACTGATGATGCGCCTGCTGCTTTTTGCGATCCCCCTGCTCTTTGCGTCCGCAGCCCATGCCGCGGACGTAAAAGCCCCGATTGTGGTGGAACTCTTTTCATCGCAAAGCTGTTCATCCTGCCCGCCCGCCGATGCGATTCTGGCCAAAATTGCCCATAATGCCGATAACGGCCTAATCGTGCTGGGCTGCCATGTGACCTATTGGGATCATCTGCGCTGGAAGGACACGCTCTCGCTGCCGGAATGCACCGAACGCCAGCGTGATTATGCCGGGCCGCTTGAGCAACATCGCTCGTATACCCCGAACATGGTCGTCAATGGCCGCCAGAGTTTTATCGGTTCACGCGAATTCGAACTGGATGTCGCCTTGCGCAAAGCGCGCGAACAAGATGATCCGGTTGTCCCCATCAAGATTAACCCGGATGAGGATGGGTACACACTCGAACTGCCCGAGCTTCCCGCAGGTCAGCAGATTCCGCATGAGCTTAACATCTTAACCTACATGACCAACCAGACTGTGGCGATTAAGGCAGGCGAGAATGATGGCGAGACGGTCACCTATGCGCATGCGGTCTCAGGTATTATCCGACTGGCGCCGTGGCAGGGGAAAAAGGAAGTGCGTGTGATTAAAGCTCATACTTTGCCTGCGGGTCACCTGCACGGTGTCGTCGCCATCGCGCAGGAGGTGCGCGGCGGACCGATCCGGGCCGCTGGCGAATACCGCATTTACTTCAATTAAATATAGGTTTTTTCGTAGTGAATGATATTGGTATGTCTGCGGTCTGAGTGTGGCTGGCAGACCCGGTTTTCCTCAATCGAGGCAATTTTTTTCGTCCACAATTCCGCTCCCGGAATGTCGCGCAGTTGATCAAGCAAGGCAGCCCCGCGCGTCAGTGGCAGATTTGGGCCGACTTCGTTGACATACGCTACCAGCGCATGTTGCACCGTCTTGAAGGCGACCAGCCCTGCCCCGCGCATGATCCCTGCCCCCTGACTTTCTACGTCCTGTCCGTAGAGAAGATTGCTCGGTGAGACTTTGTAAGGTTCGCTCTCTATGCCAAGACGGTAGCGCAAATATTCTGCAAGCAGAACCGCATAGCCGCGCTGTTGCGATGGCTCCTTACTCAGAGCATATGACAGCCAGAAAGCGCGTTCGGTATACTCTTCGCCATAGCGGGCCGCAGCCGATTGAAAAACCCGCACGGGCGAGATGCCCTCTTCGAGCAAATTATCTACACCTTCATCGAGATTGCCAAAGCTGTTGGGCGACGCGCAAATCGCTTCGAAGGCATTCCACAGATCGGCGTAGAGATGGCTGTGGCCGCGATGCTTGTTCCAATAGTGGCGGACAGAGCGAATATCGCCTTCTTTGAGGGCTGGCAAAAGCTGCTGCGCATACGGCGTTGTGGCCGCGGTAAAATCAGGGCGTAAAAAGCGTGAAAACATGCACCCGGTATAAAATGAGTATTATAGAAATTCAAGAAAAAGCTCGATTATATAACTAAATCAGGCTTCTGGCCTTCAGTGCGGCTTCGGCAGAAAGTGACCAGAAAACGTCGTCCGTGATGCGCGGCTCGATTTTCTTGAGCTCAGCAAGTGAGAGTTCGGTCAGTTTCACGCCGCGCGACTCAGCCAGCTTGACGATCTTGCCAGTGATGTGGTGCGCGTCGCGGAACGGCAATCCGAGCGCGCGGACCAGCCAGTCGGCCAGTTCGGTCGCGGTCGCGTACCCGCTTTCCGCCGCATCTTTCATGACGTCTTTATTCCACGTGGCCGTCGAGAGCATTCCACCGATAGCGCGCAGGCACAGCGTGAGCGTATCGAAGCTTTCGAAGACGGGCGGCTTATCGTCTTGCAGATCCTTGTTATAGGTCAGCGGCAACGCTTTCAGAATCATCAGCAATTGCAAAAGATTCGAGGTCAGCAACGCAGATTTGCCGCGCACGAGTTCGGCGGCATCGGCATTTTTTTTCTGCGGCATGATCGAAGATCCGGTTGACCATGCGTCAGCCAGGCGCATAAAGCCGAACTGGGTGGTCGACCAGAGAATGATTTCTTCGGCGAGGCGTGACAGGTGAATGCCGGTTTGCGCCGCGCAGAATAAGAATTCGGTGGCGAAATCACGTGATGCAACGGCGTCCATCGTGTTGGGCTGCGGCCCATCAAAGCCCAGTGCCAGTGCGGTCTGGATGCGGTCGATCGGATAAGAGGTTCCGGCCAGCGCCGCAGCGCCGAGCGGCGATAAATTCAGGCGTTTGCGGCAATCGGCAAAGCGGGCCGCATCGCGGCCAAGCATATCCTGATAGGCCCCAAGATGCAGGCCGAGCGTTACAGGCTGGGCGACCTGCAAATGCGTGAAGCCCGGCATAATGGTGAATTGATGATCCTTGATCAGCTTCGCAAAAATAATCTGCAGCTTGCTGATTTCTTCCTGCATCGCATCGCAGGCTTCGCGTACCCATAATCTGAAATCGGTCGCGACCTGATCGTTGCGCGAGCGCGCCGTATGGAGCCGCCCCGCCGCTTCACCAATCAGTTCTTTCAGGCGCGTCTCCACATTCATATGGATGTCTTCCAGTTCGCGCTTAAACTGAAATTTACCGCTCTCGATTTCGCCGAGGATCTGATCGAGCCCGCCCTGAATCACCGCTCCGTCTTCGGCATTCAAAATCCCGGTCGTGACCAGCATCGCCGCATGCGCTTTTGATCCCGCGATGTCCTGTTTGTAGAGACGTTTGTCGATATCGATGGAGGCATTGATCTGCTCCATGACGTCGTCGACGGCGGTTTCAAAGCGGCCACCCCAGATGGAGGATGAATGTGTCATGGTGCGAATTCCCTTAAATCTTCCTCGATTTATGCCATGCCGGGGGCATTAACTCTATGGGAGAGGCCGCAAATTCATTATTTTCATATTATTTTCTCGCGCCGCCGGGGCTTTTTTGCTTAAATTCCGGGCAGAGGGCCCAATGAATAGATCCAGCATCGTCAGTCTTGCCTTAACCGGCCTGTTTATCACCCAGTCGTCCCAGATGCAGGAGCCTGAGCCGATTCCGCCGCACGCACCTATCGAATTTTCTTACCCGGGGACCGGATATCCGAGCGACAAAGAAATGACCATCGAGCTGGTGCCGGGGGCCACGATCTCCGAGACCATCTATGATCGCACCCGCAATCAAAGCGACATGGTTGAACGTGTCGCTTCGACACTAAAAACGGCATGGACCTATTCGATGACACCATATTACGCGTCTTACCGCGATGATGCCTCGACCAGACATCTGTCCTATCACGACAGACTCGCCGAATATAAAACCCCGGTCACGATGAGCTCCGCCGAACATGTCGACCGCACCCGCCTGATGGATCTGATGGACAGCATCACCAGAGCAGCCGCAAACGTACCGTTTCATGATCCGCAGATTATGTGTCTAAAGAAAACAAACGAGACGACGTTCGCGTGTACAAAGTTCGAGCGCAAATAAAAAGCCCTCCGGCACTGGGCCAGAGGGCTTTTAAACCAAATGAATTAAGCCGCTTTGCTCTGCTTCTTCGCTGCCGCTTTCGTGATCAGCGTGTAGTTTTTGAGGCGCACGGCGTTGATCTTGATGAAGCCTTCGGCGTCCTGCTGGTTGTAACCGCCTTCTTCGTCCATCGACGACATTTTCGGATCATACAGGGCCACTGGCGATGAACGGGCGACCGGGTAGGCCACGCCTTTCAGCAGTTGCACCTGCACGGTGCCGTCGATGCCGCGCTGGGAGGCGTCGATACATTCCATCAGGAAGTCGAATTCAGGCGCGAACCAGAAGCCGTTATAAATCAGTTCGGCGACTTTCAGCGACAGGACATCGCGGATCTTCATGACTTCGCGGTCCATGACGAGACCTTCGATATCACGGTGCGCGTTGTGCAGGATTGCACCGCCCGGCGTTTCATAGACACCGCGCGACTTGATACCGACGAAGCGGTTTTCAACCATATCGAGACGGCCGATGCCGTGTTTGGAACCGAGTTCATTGAGGAACATGAACAACGGCAGGGCCTTGGTCTCGACCCGGCCATTGCATTCAACCTTGACCGGGAGACCGTCCTTGAAGGTGATCGCAACGATGTCAGCCGTGTCAGGGGCGTTGGCGATGCTTGACGTGCGCGAATAGACGTCTTCGGCGCAGATCGCGTTCGGGTCTTCGAGGATGCCGGCTTCATGGCTGATGTGCAGAAGATTATCATCTTCTGAATACGGCTTCTTCGAGGTCGCCTTGACGGGGATGCCGTGTTCGGCGGCGTAGGCGAGCATATCGGAGCGGCCTTTGAATTTCGCCAGAAACTCGGGCGACTTCCACGGGGCGATGATTTTGATATCGGGCTTGAGGGCATAAGCCGAAAGCTCGAACCGGACCTGATCGTTGCCTTTGCCAGTTGCGCCGTGGGACACATATTGCGCGCCTTCTTTTTCGGCGATTTCAACCTGACGCTTGGCGATCAGGGGACGGGCGACCGAGGTGCCGAGCAAGTAACGGCCTTCATACAGCGCGTTGGCCTTGAACGCCGGGAAGATGTAGTCAGTGACGAATTCTTCTTTCATGTCTTCGACATAGACCTTGCTGGCCCCTACTTTGAGGGCTTTTTCTTTCGCGGCCTCCATGTCTTCGTCCTGCCCGATATCGGCGATGTAGGCGATGACCTCGTAGCCTTTTTCCAGGAGCCATTTGAGGATGACGGAGGTGTCGAGACCGCCCGAATAAGCGAGTACTACTTTTTCTTTAGCCATGATTTTTTCCTTTTCTCTTTTCAACTGTTTAAATTTTTACGCCAGCGTTTTCAAAGCACCACGCCAGAATTGCTTTTTGCGCATGCAGACGGTTTTCCGCTTCGTCGTAGATGACGCTTGCTGAAGTATCGAGCACTTCGTCAGTGACTTCCTCGCCACGATGGATCGGCATACAGTGCATGAAGATCGCCTTTTCTTTGGCCTGGGCCATCAGGTCTTTGGTCACTTTGTAGGGCGTGAAAATCTCGACCGCTTTGCCTTCTTCGCCCATCGATACCCACGTATCGGTGACGATGACATCGGCATTTTTGGCCGCGGCAACAGCGTCATCGGTCAGAGTCACGCCATCAGCCTTGAAGCCCTGCGGCTGTAGCGACGGTGGGACCGCGAGCGCGAGTTCGAAGCCGAATTTCGGTGCGGCCTGCACGAAGGTTTTGGCGACATTGTTGTAATCGCCGAACCACGCAATTTTCAGGCCCTGCACGCCGCCGAATTTCTCTTCGATGGTCATGAGGTCGGCCATGATCTGGCACGGATGCGAGGCATTGGTCAGTGCATTGACGACCGGAATGGTCGCATAGGAAGCGAGCTCCTCAACCACCGCATGATCGCTTAAGCGGATCATCACACCGTCGACGAAGCGCGACAGAACCTTGGCCGTGTCTTCGATGCTTTCATTCACACCCAGCTGCATTTCATCTTTAGTCATGACGACGCAGTGACCGCCGAGCTGTTTCATCGCGACTTCGAATGAGAGCCGTGTGCGCGTGGATTTCTTATCGAAGACCATGGCGAGCGACAGTCCGGCAAAGAGCTGTGGCGGGGCGAATTTCTTTTTCTTCAGCGCATGCGCATGGCGCAGAATGCCGCGCAGCGTTTCCGGAGGAAGCTGGTCGAGGTTGATAAAGTGCCGTGGCGGCAAGGGTGTTTTAGAGGTCATGACGGTCTCCGTAAGTGCCGTATCTGTTGCAGAAAAACAGGCGGAATACCAGTCCCGCCGCGCTGAATAAGCTTAGCGTCGGCGTCGGAGAAGCAGGGCAACTGAGGTGCTCATGGTGGTCATGGGAGGGACGCTAGCCGACTTTTTGCTGGCGGCGCAAGGTTTTTTTATGAAGCGGCGATTTTTCAGACCCGGGCGACAAAGCTGTCCATGACCCGCCGCTGTTCGCCATCCTCGAACAGGATATCGAGTTTGTGGCCATCGACAAAGATGACCCGGCCCTGCCCGAAGCTGTCATGGTAGACTTCATCGCCGTGTTTGTAAGTGCTGGCAGATGCGGTGCGGACAGATTTCTGGGCCATCGGCTGGAAGCCTTTCGAGTCCCAGTGCTGTGATCTGCCGGGATTATACATGCCGCTTTCGGATTGGGTTTCAACGGTGTCCGGTGGTAACTCATCAACAAAACGCGACGGGATGGCGTTGACCCAGTTGCCGTACATGCGGCGGTTGCCGACATAGGACACATAGGCCCGTTTACGTGCGCGCGTCAGCCCAACATAGGCGAGGCGGCGTTCTTCTTCGAGACCGTTGTTGCCGTTCTCGTCCATGGTTCGTTGCGAGGGAAACAGACCCTCTTCCCAACCCGGCAGAAAGACCGCATCAAATTCCAACCCCTTTGCTCCGTGCAGGGTCATGAGCGAGACGTAGTCATCGGCGAGGCCGACATTCTGGCTTTCAAGCACCAGCGCGACATGCTCCAGAAAGCTCGCCATGCTTTCGAATTCTTCCATACCGGCGACGAGCTCCTTGAGGTTCTCAAGGCGGCCCGGCGCATCGGGTGATTTATCCGCCTGCCACATCGCCGTGTAGCCGCTTTCATCAAGAATTTGTCCGGCAAGCGCTGGATGCGCGGTGATGCCGACCAGTGAGCGCCAGCGGTCAAAATCCTTTAACAGCAGCGATAAGGTCGCGCGCACTTTCGGTTTGAGCTCTTCCGTTTCACAGATTTTTTCTGTCGCGTGATAGAGGCTGATGCCCTGCGCGCGGGCAACAGTATAAAGAATCTGGATGGTCGCATCGCCGATGCCGCGCTTGGGCGTGTTGATGATGCGTTCGAAGGCGAGATCGTCGGCAGGTTGCGCAACCACGCGCAGATAAGCGAGCGCATCGCGAATTTCCTGACGCTCATAGAAACGCGGACCGCCGAAAACTCGGTAGGGCAGACCCAGCTGAATAAAGCGTTCTTCAAATTCGCGCATCTGGAATCCGGCACGGACCAGCACGGCCATCTGGCGCAGACGCCATTTTTTATTCTGCAGCTGCTCGATTTCTTCAGCGATATAGCGGGCCTCGGCTTCGCCATCCCACAGGCCGCGCACGGCGACCTTGTCGCCCATTTCACCCGCCGACCACAGGGTTTTGCCGAGGCGGCCCTGGTTCTGCGCGATCATACCCCCAGCGGCAGCGAGGATGGTTCCGGTCGAGCGGTAGTTCTGTTCAAGCCGGATGATGGTTGCGCCGGGAAAATCTTTTTCAAAGCGCAGGATGTTGCCGACCTCGGCGCCGCGCCAGCCATAGATCGACTGGTCATCGTCGCCGACGCAGCAGATATTGTTAGACCCCTGAGCCAGCAGGCGTAGCCACAGATACTGCGCAACGTTCGTATCCTGATATTCATCGACCATGATGTATTTGAAGCGGCGGTGATAATCGGCGAGGACACCGTTCTGCGTATCGCGCAGGATACGGATCATATGCAGCAGCAGGTCGCCGAAGTCACAGGCATTCATCGTCTTTAAGCGTGATTGATAGAGGCGGTAGAGCTGCGGCAAACGACCGCCCGCAACGTCACCCGCATCATTTGCACCGAGATCGTCCGGCGCAAGCCCGCGATCCTTCCAGCGGTCGATCAGCGCGATCATCTGCTTGGGGGGTGATTTCTTAGCATCGAGATTTTCTGCTTCGCAGATTTGCTTCATCAGCCGCAGCTGGTCATCGGGATCGATGATGGTGAAATTGGAGGTCAGGCCGACCAGTTCGGCGTGACGGCGCAGCATGCGGGCGCAGAGAGCATGAAACGTCCCAAGCCACCAGCCTTCGACAGGCTGGCCGCCGAGCAGATGCGAGACACGTTCGCGCATTTCATGCGCAGCCTTGTTGGTAAACGTAACCGAGAGGATCTGCCCCGGCATGGCTTTGCCCTGCATCAAGAGATGCGCAAGCCGGGTCGTGAGAACCCTCGTCTTACCAGTCCCCGCACCAGCGAGCACCAGCACGGGGCCGTCGAGTGTTTCGACGGCGCGGCGTTGCACGTCGTTGAGCTGTGCTAGATAGGGAGGTTGCGAGGCGTTGGTTTGCGGGATCATCCGCGCACCATAAGGGGTTCAGACGGTCAAACGCAAGTCCTGCAGACCGAAGATATCCTATTGGGTCGAAGACTGTCCGGCGCTGATCAGGTTGAAACACTTCTCGTTGACCGAGAGCGTGTCACCCGTGGTTTTATTGGTCAGCACAAGCCCGTTCCACTCAACATCGGTCGTATTAATGCGTGGGCTGAGCAGAATGAAGTTGGTATATGGCTGAACCCACGGGATCGGGAAATTAGGCGGCAGTTCGCCGGGAATGGCGACCTTGGCTCCGGTACAATCAACCGTGAGGGTATCCTTGCCCCATGCATCATCGAGCATGATGATGGTTCGGCCCGGGCCTGCGGTGATTTTATCGTCGCCAGTACCAGCATTGATAATACGGTTGCCATGGGCGCTGATCATTTCATCGTTGCCGGGACCGCCAAGGAAAATACGGTCATGCGCTGCGGCCGTTTCATCAAGATCACAGACGATCCGGTTGTCGCCGTTATCGCCGACCATGATATCGACAGCGTTCGCACCGAGACCACAGGTCAGGGTGGTTTCGCCAGAGCGGATTGCGCTGACTTTACGCGGATCGAGCGTAATCAGTTCAAACTCGCGCACCTGACTGGCATTTTTGCTTTGCGACAAAAGATACGCCGGCAGACGGCCATTGAAGACCGCCGCGTTGAGAATGCTGAAGGTGGAGACGGCCTGAGGCGAGGCACCTTGTTCGTAAGACTGATACAGGGTGATGGCTTGAGTCATCTGCGTCATGGCAGCATCGGTCTGTTGCTGCTGGGCGTCGCCAACAGGGGTTTTACCTGCGGCCTCTGCCGCATTCGCAGCCAGTATTTCAGGCGGGATCACCGGCTCGGCAAAGGTGAACGGAGTGGCCGGATCAGGCTCGAAGGTCATGAGGCCGTAGGCGGTGTAAAGAACCACAGCGATCAGGAGGACAATCAGAAGGATAATGGACTGGCGCATGGGCAGGGGACTCTTCGCTAAATCAAGACCGCTTTACTTTAGCTCAATCAGTCGACATTCGCCATGGGGGATATGCAGGCGCATCGCTGGAGCCTTTGCCATCCGGGCCGGGGTCAGGCAGGGCGTTGAAAATTTTGCGGATATCCCCGATTTTCTCGGTATGGATGACTGGCACTGTATAGATCTGGCTGTTCCGGTCGATCCGGTCAAAGCCCCATGGCACGTGTGTCTCGGTATGGCGGAAACGGTACCGCTCCTCGATAAACAGGTAGTCGCATTCGCAAATTTCTTCGACCAGTTCACTGGATAAATGAGGCAGGACGACGAAACACTGGGGCGAATGGTGCATGATCGCGGCATCACCCTCGACCCACAGACGCGGGGCATCCGGCAGGGTTCCGACCGCTTCGATGACAAAGCCGAAACGGTAGGGATCCTGCAACACACGGTAGGGGGTCACGATCTTGCGCCAATTGGGCGTGATCGGCGGTTCCATCCTCATATCTGGTATTATAGCCTAAAAAACGCTGCTAAGGGAGAGAGCTCTAGTCGCGGCCAACGCGACCGGGTGTGGGTGCGGCAGCGACCTGATTGCGGCCATTGTGCTTGGCCGTGTAGAGGGCACTGTCGGCACGCTCGATCAGATCTTCCATCGTCTTGTCGCCAGCAAATTCAGCGACCCCGACCGACATCGTGATGCGACCAAGGACTTCGCCCGTATTGCGGTTGATGACGTCTTTGGTGGCAACCGCCTTACGCAGCGAATTGCCGACCGTTACGCCTGAGGCGAGATCGGTTTCAGGGAGGATGATGGCGAATTCTTCTCCGCCGTAGCGGGCAGCGAAGTCGCGACCTTTCAAGCCATCCTTTAGGGTACGGGCAACGAGGCGCAAAACCTGGTCGCCGACCTGATGGCCGAAATTATCATTGAAGCTTTTAAAGTGGTCGATGTCGACCATCAGCAGGGTAAAGATGCGATGATTGGCGCGGCTGTCATTGAGCTCTTTTTCCATTTCCGTGTCGAAGGACTTGCGATTGGCAAGTCCCGTCAAACCGTCAGTCATGGCTTCGCGGCGGACATATTCAAGATCCCGCTTGAGATCATCCATCAGTTGCGTAGAGCGGGCAAGCTGGCCTTCGAGCAGGAGGTTCTGCTCGAGCATTTTCTTGGTTTTTGAGGACGCCACCTGCAAGACCTGTTTGATCTCTTCAGGCGATTTGGCATGCGTAATTCTGTCGCTGACATCCGTCAGGGTGACACCGTAATCATTGGTCACGGATTTGACTTCGCTGACCACGCCAGCAACGTCCTGAATGGTTGTCTGAATTTGTTCGCCGGCGCGGCGCACGACTTCTTCATTACGCATGTCACTCAGGAATCTTTGATAGATATCCTGACATTGCGAGTCCGTAATTTTTTCACCACTGTCGATCAGCTGGTCGATGGCCTTGACCACATCGGTGCTGGCGCGGCCAAAATAGGTGAACCATAATTCGTAGATTTCCGGCGTGGGGATCAGCTGTTCTCTGCGGATGCAGGCCAGCGCGAGTTCGGAGATCTCGATCGTACGCTCTTTTTCCTTGTCTGTAATAAAACTCAAGGTGGAATTCCTTATCAAAACTTCAGTGCGGCCCAGAATAGGGCGGCGACAAAACTCATCATGGGTATTAAACCCTAAGAACGTCTTAAAGTCCTCATAGAGATGAAGACGATTAAATTTTTTCTGTTTGCACCCGGGTTTCGGTTGTCCCGGTATGCGTTAATATATCCATAACTTCTGAAATTGTATTGACCATTTGGTACGTATTGCAATGGGCCTCACGTACGAAGCCGTACGTTTTCATATGATCGAAAATGCCCTGAAACGGGTCCCAATACCCGTCGATATTGGCAATCAGCACAGGCTTGTCATGCAGACCCAGATATTTCCAGGTCAGGATTTCGAAGGTCTCATCCAGCGTGCCGATGCCGCCCGGAAGGACGACGAACGCATCTGCTCGCTCCGCCATCATCTGCTTGCGTGTATGCATGTTCGGAACAACGTGCATTTCCGTAAGATTACTGTGTTTGATTTCAAGTTTAAGGATGTGATCAGGAATGATGCCGATGACCTTACCGCCTGCGCCCATGGTCGCGTCAGCGATCTTGCCCATCAGTCCGGGGCTGCCGCCGCCATAGACAGTGGTAATACCCGCCTTGGCGAGTGCGACGCCGAGTTCCCGAGCCGGTGCATCGAATTTCGGATCGGAGGTCGTCGACGACCCGCAATAGACGCAAACTGATTTTATTTGGTGCATCATCATTACCAGGACGGGGTTGATTCCCCAATTCCGGGGTTGCGTCCAGAGCCAAATGTGTACAGACTTTGCCCCCATAACGCAACTCTGTTTACCCGAAGAATGCCAAAGCAACCATGACCACTGATAAAGGTTTCGAGAAAACCATCCACGACCTCAAAGCCACGATCCAGCAGACGCTGTTTGTCTCGCCGCACAAGGCGGGCTGGCCCTTCATCATCGGGTTTGCGGTGGTTTCGATCCTGCTCGCGCTGGTCTCTGAAGAGCTGGGCTTTATCGGGCTGGTTCTGACCTTATGGTGCCTTTATTTCTTCCGTGATCCCGTGCGCTCCGTGCCGCAGCGCGATGGACTGGTCCTCGCCCCGGCAGATGGCCGCATCACGCAGATCGCCGAAGCCGTCACCTTGCCGAAAGAGCTTCTGCCGCCCGAAGACAGCCTGCACGAAGAGGAAGATGGAGACTACACCCGCATCAGTATTTTTCTGTCCGTCTTCGATGTGCATATCCAGCGTAACCCGATCACCGGCCTCGTCAAAAAAGTCGTCTACCGCCCCGGCATTTTTCTCAACGCCGGGAATGATCTGGCCAGCATGGAGAACGAGCGCTGTGCCGCGTTGATCGTTCGCCCCGATGGTCAGCAGCTGGGCGTGGTTCAGATTGCCGGCCTGATCGCCCGCCGTATCATCTGCGATCTTCAGGAAGGTCAGGATGTGAAAAGCGGTGAACGCTATGGCCTGATCCGTTTTGGCAGCCGCGTCGATATTTACCTGCCAAAAGGCATTGCCCCGCAGGTCTGCGTCGGCCAGCGCACCATCGGCGGCGAGACAGTTCTCGCCGATCTGACCAGCCGCGAGCCAGCCCGCGAGGCGGCGCTGATTTAATTTTTTTCAGGAGTACCGACCATGACGCAGCAGGACAATCTCCACCATCTTCCCCCCGGTCCGCAAAACCCGGAACAGCGTCATCTGCATATGGTTGGCCTGCAGAAAATGATCCCGAACATGATCACCCTGATGGCGTTGATTGCCGGGGTGACCAGCATTCAGAAAGCCATCAACGGAAATTTTGAAACAGCGGTCCTGATGCTGCTGGCTGCAGCGATCCTCGACACCATCGACGGTGCGGTCGCGCGAGCGCTGCACTCATCGAGCGAATTCGGCGCACAGCTTGATAGTCTCTCCGACTTCCTTGCCTTCGGTGTTGCCCCCTCACTTCTTCTTTATGTCTGGGTGCTCGATGAAGCCGGACGGCTTGGCTGGATTGCCACCATCGTTTTGCCAATGGCGGCGGCGCTGCGCCTTGCGCGCTTTAACGTCATGGCCAAAAAGGTCGATGAACTGCCCATGTGGAAACGCGCCTATTTCTCAGGTGTGCCAGCGCCTGCCGCGGCCGGACTCGCACTGTTTCCGGTTTATTTCTCGCTGATGTTCTCAGACAGCTTCCATGAGTTCTCATTCGCCACCCCGATGATCGCCGTGTGGGAGTTGATCGTGGCCGCCCTGATGGTCAGCCGCATCCCGACCTTCTCGTTCAAGAAAATCCTCGTGCCATCCAAGATGACGGTGCCGCTGATGGCGCTGATCGGCGCATTGATCGCAGCCGTGATCCATGTGCCGTTCCTGATGCTGTCGCTGATCTCGATTGTCTATGTCGCAACCATGCCGATCGTCTTTGCGCGCTATCGCCGCAAAGAGCGCGAGTATCAGGCCCACCCTGAGAATTTATCCTCGCTGGCCTTTGGCATCACCCCGTTCGATCCGCTGGGCGAACCTGACGATCATCCGATTGATCCCGATAAGACGGTTATTTAACCATGAGCCAGGATCCGGTCAGCGCCCGTTTTGCAAAACTGCTGGAACCGCTGGCTGACAAACTGGCTGCGCGGTCTATTAGTCCGCATCTCATTACTTTTGTCGGTTTCTGTATGACCGTGATCGCGCTTGCGTGCGTAGGTTTACAGATATTCTGGCTGGCCCTGCCGTTCATCCTGCTCAACCGCGTATGTGATGGACTGGACGGGATGGTCGCCCGGTTGCAGAACCGCGCCACAGCATTCGGCGCGTTTCTCGATACCTTTGCCGATATCTTTCTTTACAGCGGCGTGATCTTCATGCTGGTGCTCGGCGGACGGCAGGAATATGCATTGCCAGCTTTGTTTCTGCTGTTTACGTGGCTGGTGTCCGCAACCTGCGCCCGTGCGTTTACTGATGCAGCCGTTGCTCAGCAGCTGCCTGAGGAAATCATCACCCGCAAAAGCCTATTCATTCTGGATGGCATCGCCAGCCAGACGGAGACCACTCTCGTCCTTATACTGATCTGTTTGCTGCCAGTTTATTTTCCGGTGATCGCGATTTTCTACGGCATCGCCTGCCTGCTGACGAGCGGAGCCCGCGTCGTCATGGCGCATAAATATCTCAGATAAAAATTTGAATTAGCCGAAGATGCCGCCAAGGGCTTTTGGTCCGGCCACTTGTGGCGGAGCAACTGCGAGCGCAGGTTTCATGCCTTGCGCCATGCGTGGATCGCCCTCTGGGCCGCCGCGCTGGACGAGGAGATCGGGAGAGTCGATACCATATTCCTTGAAGGCCACTTCGCGGGCCGTATTGACCTGTTTGACCAGTTTCTGTTCAGCGACCGAGATCGCGCCCAGTTCCTGCACCACACTCTTCTGGTCGCGTGAAGCAATCACGCGGCTGACGACCTGCTGCTCTGCTTCAAGCTGCGACGGAGTCATGTTTGGATTTTTTGCCTGCATTACAGGGCTGACTGACGGAGTCGCGCCATACTGCCATGCGCCGTCATCCGGCATATAGCTCTTGGACTTGCTTGCACCTTCAGATGAGGAAACTTTAAACGAAGACGGCGCGCCACCAAGGGCCGCATGTCCGTTCATTCCGGCACTCATGCCATCGCCAATCGCAGCGCCAACAGCCATCGCGGCACCCGCAGCGGGTACGGCAGCGGCAACGCTTGCGGCAATCCCGAGTTTGATCAGGCTTTGCGTGACCATCTGGCGCATGCCTTGCGGTGAATTGAGAGGCGCGCTCGACTGGCCGGGGCCTTCATTGAGGGCCGTGACCGCCATGTCGCGCAGACGACCGATTGTATCAAGCTTTGAGCCCGCGTCCTGAATGCTACTGATAATCGCGCCGGGTTTCATATCGGCGGAGGCCGCTGCTACACCGGGGCCTGCCTGAACGCCGACGAAGTTATTGGTTGCCGATGCCAAAGCATCGATGACGGGGAGATTTTCGTAGTTTTTGGTCTCTACACCCAAAGTGAGATCCTTTTATTCTTGCTTCCTCATATTATGACATAGCCAGTTAAAGGAGTCTAAAGATTCATAAATCTTTAGCTAAAGGTAAGATTTCATTAAGATTTTTCTAGAGGTCGGCCAGCCGCAGGCGGCGATAACTGAGCGCTTCGGCGATTTGATGCTTTTTGAGCGTCTCGTCTTCGCCCTCAAGATCGGCAATCGTCCGGGCCACCCGCAGCGTCCGGTGCCACGCCCGGGCGGAGAGTTTCAGCTTGTCAGCCGCCGCCATCAGCATGGCCTTGGCATCGGCCTCGAGCTGCGTCATCGCCTCCAGCACGCTGCCCTCGGCATGGGCATTCACGCGGAGATCAGACCCAAGCGCGGCGAAGCGTGCCGCCTGCCGGGCGCGAGCCTGGGCGACACGGGCAGCCACTGCCGCAGAATTCTCACCACTCGCCGTTTCATGCAGGTTGGCAATCGAGACAGGCGGCACGTCAACCTGCAGATCGATCCGATCAAGAAGGGGGCCTGACAATTTGCCCTGATAATCCTCCGCACAGCGCGGGGCCTTGGTGCATTCCTGATCACCCTGCCCGAAATACCCGCAGCGGCACGGGTTCATCGCGGCGATCAACTGAAACCGCGCAGGATAATGCACGTGGTAATTCACCCGTGCGACCAGCGTATCACCCGTCTCCAGCGGCTGGCGTAAACTCTCGAGCGTGCCGCGCGCGAACTCAGGCAACTCATCGAGAAACAGCACGCCGTTATGCGCGAGCGAAATTTCTCCGGGTTTGGCCCGCGTGCCGCCACCAATTAATGCGGGTTGTGATGCCGAGTGATGCGGATCGCGGAACGGCCTTTGGCGCAGCAAGCCACCATCGGGCAATGTACCCGCGAGCGAATGAACGATGGATGTTTCGAGCGCTTCGCGCGGTGTAAGCGGTGGCAGAATTCCGGGCAGGCACGAGGCGAGCAAAGATTTGCCCGAACCCGGCGCGCCGATCATCAACAGATTATGCCCGCCAGCCGCCGTGATTTCGAGCGCGCGTTTCGCAGCTTCCTGTCCTTTGACATCGGCGAGGTTGCGCGCGGTCTCAAGCGCCACATCCGGCAACGCAGCCACTGGCCGCTGCATCAATTGCACGCCCTTCAGATGATTGATCAGTTGAAGCAAATGGCCCGCGGCGAGAATTTCAAGATCACCCGCCCACGCCGCTTCCGGACCTGCGGCCTGCGGACAGATCAGACCTTTATTCTGCGTCTGCGCCTGCATCGCCGCAGGGAGCACACCCGCGACCGAGCGCAACGACGCATCAAGCCCGAGCTCACCCAGCGCGATATAATTCTCGAGCGCATCGGAGGGCAACACTTCCATCGCCGAAAGAAGCCCGAGCGCAATCGGCAGATCATAATGCGAGCCCTCTTTCATCACGTCGGCCGGCGCCAAGTTGACTGTCAATCGCTTCGGCGGTAACGCGAGACCCATCGCATGCAGCGCCGCGCGCACGCGTTCCTTGCTTTCCGCAATCGCCTTATCGGGCAAGCCAACAATTGTAAAAGCAGGAAGTCCCGAAGCGAGCTGCACCTCGACATCAATGTCGAGAACGTCGATGCCCATGAAGGCGACAGTGCGGATGCGAGAGACCATTATTT